>JBNLBG010000080.1:0-12785 GCA_050303195.1 Allomuricauda sp.
ATCAAACTTCGTAGTTCAATTAACCACTATCAATGCTGTCGGCGTAAGAACAATTCAAGTAACTAACCAAACATCCAATACTTTTGATGTTCAAATTTTTGATGACGCTGGAAATACAGTTGATTCTGACTGGAATTATACCGTAATAGCATTTTAACCCGTGAAATCCCTCCTCCACATATCCATGTTCCTGTTGGGCTGTGTGCTACACGCCCAAACTGGGCTATACCATGCCGGCAATATGCAGGTGCATGGTAATTTGGGCTTTCATACCAGTTTTATCAATGATTCCGCCTTTGATCAGGATCAAGGTTTGGTAGGCTTTTACGAGAGCAACGTTATTCAGGTATCGGGCAATATCCCCCCTACCCTTTGGGATATGGAGGTGATGGTACCCAACAATATCTTTTTGCGGAATTCGGTAAATGTGCGGAACAACCTCAATTTTATTGAGGGCAACATCCTAACCACCCTCAATGATCCATCGGTCTATCTTAATTTTATGGACCAAGGCACCTATACCGCCGAGGCCAACCTGAGAAAAATAACCGGGTTTGCTGCCATTACCAACCGGGATTTTTTCCATTTCCCCGTAGGGGACGAAAACCAACTCCGGTCCTTGACCTTGGATTCACAAGGAGCTACGCCTTTGACCACCTGTGCTTATTTTTTTGAAAATCCCACTGCACCCACATCCATTGCCCAAAGCTTTGACGTCAATGAAAAGGTACGCGATATTGGCACGGTAAGCGATACGGAATTCTGGATTGTACAGAGCGAGGTGCCCGCACGGGTGACCATCAGTTGGAATGCTCGAAGTGGGCTGGGCCTTATCCCCAACGCCACCATTGAGTCCTTGAGAATGGTCGGGTGGAGCAAAGCCGCCAATCAATGGGTAATTATTGGCAATGTGGCCATTAGCGGTGATATTACGGAGGGCTTTTTAACATCCAACACATTTATTCCCAATGACTTTGCTGCCATTACTTTTGGCACTATTCCCCTACCTACCGATACATTTGCTGTTGACAACCCTACCCTGGGTAACTATTTTTTGAGTCCCAATGGCGATGGAACCAACGATTTTTTGGTGATTGATGGCTTGGAAGAATCCCCAAACAACACTTTGATCATCTATAACAGGCTTGGGCAAAAAGTCTTTGAAAAAGTCAATTATGTCAATGAATTTAATGGGGTGGCCAATGCTGGCAGTCTTTACATTAATCAAGAGATGGGTCTGCCCGAAGGTGTTTACTTTTATCTGGTGACTTTGGATGACTTAGGGCTGGAATACACCGGTTTTCTCTTTTTGGACCGATAATCGTCCCAAATCACAAGCCTAAATTGTGGCTTCTTTGACAAAAAAATACTTCTTAACTTGGCGCAAAAATCAATTTCATGAAACGAAGGACTTTTGTTAAAACAGCATCTGTTTCAAGTTTGGCCTGTGCCATCCCTCCAGTCTTTCCCCATTTTATTCCCACTGATTATTCTACTGACGAATTAATGGGCAAGGCCGTTATAGATCTTTATGGCGAGGGCATCAACCTTAGAAAAGAAGCGTATGAGTCCTTTGTGGAAATGAAAAAAGCCGCATACACGGATGGTTTTGACATTAAAATGGTCTCCAGTTACAGGGATTTTTATCACCAAGCAAGCATTTGGGAGCGAAAATATTTAGCGTTTACGGAAGATGAGGGTATGGAACCCCTTCAGGCCATAGACAAGATCATTGAATATTCCACCATTCCCGGCACCAGTAGGCACCATTGGGGCACCGATATTGACATTATTGATGGTTACCCGAAAGTTTCAGGGGATGTGCTGCTCTCCGAAAAATTTGAAAAAGGTGGTCCTTTTGAAAATTTTAAACTGTGGCTGGATGAAAACTCGGAAAAGTTTGGGTACCATCTCGTCTACACCAACGAACCCAAACGAAGGGGATTCAAATATGAACCTTGGCACTATAGCTACGCTCCAATTTCTATTCCCATGTTAACGGCCTATAGGAGAATCAACATTTTACGATTGCTCCAAAAAGAGGACTTTTACGGCTCGGAACACTTTACCACAGGCTTTATTAAAACTTATATTCAAGACAATATCCTGGACATAAATCCAGCCTTGTTGTAGTATTTTTTTTCGTATCTTCAGTTGTCTAGAACACTACCATTATGAGAAGAGGGAGTTGGAGAATCCGTATCCTGATCGGACTGGCCATTGTGGCTTTTGCTTTTGTCCGTCGCTGCAACAACCAAGAAGAAAACCCGTATACCGGAAGGGTTCAGAACATAAATATGACCGCAGAGCAGGAGATAGCCATTGGGCTACAAAGTGCCCCGGAAATGGCACAACAACATGGCGGCCTCTATCCTGATGAACGCATGCAGGCCTTGGTGGATGCTGTAGGCAAAAAATTGGTCAACAGTAGTATTGCACGCGAGACGCCATATCAATATGACTTTCATTTACTGGCCGATGACCAAACCATTAATGCCTTTGCCTTGCCCGGAGGGCAATGTTTTATTACCTATGCCTTGTTCTCACAACTCAGTGAGGCCCAACTGGCCGGGGTTTTGGGTCATGAAATAGGCCATGTCATTGGCCGGCACTCTGCGGAACGAATCGCGGAAAGTAATTTTTGGCAGACTTTGGCCACAGGTGCCTCCGTAGGTGGCGATATGGGAAGTGTGGTGGCCGGCATTGGTCAGAACACCTTATTGAAAAATGGGAGGGGTGATGAGTTGGAAAGTGATGAACTGGGTGTCCTGTTTATGATTCAATCTGGGTATGACCCTTATGAGATGATCAAGGTCATGGAAATACTAAAAGCCGCAGCAGGTCCAAACCGGGTACCCGAATTTCAAAGTACCCATCCAGACCCTGAAAATCGAATAGAAAAGATAAAAGAAGCCATTAAAAAATATTCAGGTCGATAGTTTCGACACGTTTATCGAGAAAAAAAGAGCTTTGCCAAGATTTGCGTATCTTTGAGCTACCCCCAAATCCTACAATTATTTCCTTACCCCATTTGTGCTATCCAAAAACGAGAACATATGGGAACACTTGTACACTTTAAAAACCTCTATGAGGAAGCATTTGATGATTGTAAACCAAGCTTTATTGTACTTTTTTTAAAAGGGTATTCCGTATTTTGTGGCATCATGTTGATGATGGCGTTATATGCGTTTTTATATAGAGCTTTTACGGGCTTTGAATTCTAAGCCAAAATATACTCTTTTACAGGACACTATACGTAAATGAGAGAAAAAAAAGCCCATCCGACGGATGGGCTTTTTGCTTTGAATGAATAAACTCCTTCTATTTTTTCATAGCATCTTCCAAGACAGCCAATGCTTCTGTGGCATTGGACATTTCGGCATATTTTTTTGCAGTATATCCTTGATCGGAACGTCTTCTAAAATTTGCCCCGTTTTCAATAAGCACTTTCAAGATTTCAGCTTGGTTGTAACGGGCCGCAAAATGCACGGGAGCCATCCCTAGGGATTTTTCATTCACATCCTCGCCCAATTCAATAAGTTTTTTAACTGTGTCCACATCGCCTTGCATTATGGCCTTACAAAAGGCACTAGGTTCTAAAGGTAAAGCCGATACATTCAGAGCTATGTCTGATGAAGGTTCATTGGCCGATACGCCAGTTGCTACCAGCATGCAAAAAGCAGCTACAGTTAGGATTGTTTTTTTCATGATGAATTGTTTTTGTTTATAGATTAAACTGTTACAAAAGTAGACTTCCCCAAAAGGTAAATGTTACAGCATTAACAGTTAAATAACTAAATTTTAACAATGCTTCATTCAAAACAGCTAATAATTATCAAATCCATAACCATAAAAACTTGCGAAAAGCTAGGGCATCCAACCAGATCACTTTATTTTTGAAGTACAATTTTACACCATGAAAAAGAAGACAATCCTAATGATTTTGGATGGCTGGGGAAAATCTCCAGATCCAAAAGTTTCGGCCATTGCACAAGCCAATACGCCCTTTGTTGATTCACTATACACCCAATATCCCAATGCCAACCTTCTTACCGATGGAATGAACGTTGGTCTTCCGGAAGGCCAAATGGGAAACAGTGAGGTGGGACACATGAATCTGGGTGCCGGTAGGATTGTATATCAAGACTTGGCCAAAATCAACAAAGCGGTCAAAGAAGATACCCTAAAGCAAGAAAAAGTCTTACAAGATGCTTTTAACTATGCCAAGATCAATAACAAAGCCATACACTTTTTGGGCTTGGTCAGTGATGGCGGCGTGCACAGCCATATAGATCATTTGAAGGCCCTGATAAAGGCTGCGGATGACAGTGGCGTGAAAAATTCCTTTATCCATGCTTTTACCGATGGACGTGATGTAGACCCTAAAAGCGGAAAAGGTTTTCTTGTTGATCTTACCCATTTCTGTTCGGACAAGAGTACCAAACTGGCCACTGTGGTTGGAAGATACTACGCCATGGACCGCGATAAAAGATGGGAGCGTGTAAAATTGGCCTATGATGTCATGGTAAATGCCGAAGGGGAGAAAACCCAAAACATTGGCGATGCCATGCAAAAAAGTTATGATGAAGGGGTTACCGATGAATTTGTAAAACCTTTGGTTTTGACAGATTCCAATAACCAACCGCTTACAAAAATAATAGAGGGTGATGTGATCATCTTCTTCAATTTTAGGACCGATAGAGGCCGTGAACTGACCCTGGCCCTGAGCCAACAGGATTTTCATGAGCAGAACATGCACAAAATGGACCTGTACTACGTTACTATGACCAATTATGACGATTCGTTCAAAGGTATAAAAGTGGTCTATGATAAGGAGAACATCAAGGATACCTTGGGCGAAGTGTTGGCCAAGAATGGAAAAAAACAGATTCGTATTGCAGAGACCGAAAAATATCCGCACGTTACTTTTTTCTTCAACGGAGGTCGGGAAGAACCTTTTGAAGGTGAGCAACGCATACTTTGCCCCTCACCAAAGGTGGCCACTTATGACCTACAGCCCGAAATGAGCGCTTACGACATTCGGGATGCCATTATTCCAGAACTCAAAAAAGGAGAGGCTGATTTTATATGCCTCAACTTTGCCAATCCTGATATGGTGGGGCACACCGGTGTTATGGAAGCCGCTATTAAGGCTTGTGAAACGGTGGATGAATGCGCCAGAGATGTCATCACAGCGGGATTGGAAAACGGCTATTCCACCATCGTTATTGCAGACCACGGCAATTGCGATACCATGATCAATCCAGATGGAAGCCCCAATACAGCCCATACCACAAATCCAGTTCCACTGATTCTTGTGGACAAGGATATCAAGGAGATAAAAGATGGCGTTTTGGGTGATATAGCCCCTACCATTCTAAAAATGATGGGTATTCCCCAACCCGAACTCATGACCCAAAAATCATTGGTTTAAGGCAAGATTCGTCAAATCCATAGATTCAATTTATCTTTGCAGCTATGATTCACATAAAGACAGCAGAGGAAATTGAATTGATGCGCGAAAGCGCCTTGGTCGTTTCCAGAACTTTGGGCATGTTGGCCAAGGAAATCAAGCCTGGGGCCATTCCTTTGAAATTGGATAAAATGGCCGAGGAATTCATTCGCGAACAAGGTGCAGAGCCCGGTTTTCTGGGGATGTACGACTTTCCCAACACCCTTAACTGGAGTCCAAATGCACAGGTGGTCCATGGTATTCCCAACAATGAACCATTAAAAGATGGCGATATTATTTCTGTGGATTGTGGGGCACTGAAAAATGGGTTTTACGGAGATCATGCCTATACTTTCGAAGTTGGCGAAGTTGCTGAAGAAACCAAAAAACTGCTTAAGGTCACCAAGGAATCCCTTTATATTGGAATCAGGGAGTTTAAGGATGGAAACCGTGTTGGCGATGTAGGCTACGCCATCCAAAAATACACCGAAGACCACGGGTATGGTGTGGTCCGGGAGCTGGTGGGGCATGGTTTAGGCCATGAGTTGCATGAAGACCCCCAAATGCCCAATTACGGAAAGCGCGGTCGCGGGAAAAAATTTGTCAACGGAATGGTTGTGGCCATAGAGCCCATGATCAATATGGGAACCCGACGAATTAAACAGCTCAATGATGGTTGGACCATTCTAACTGCAGACGGCAAGCCTAGCGCACATTTTGAACATGATGTGGCCTTGGTGGATGGTAAACCAGAACTGCTCTCCACTTTTCAATACATTTATGATGCTTTGGGCATCACCAATGATGAGGAGGATGAGTTCAGAAGTAAGAAATTGGTACTTTAGTGCAAAAGTTTGACACTAATTTCACCAATAACTCGAATAAATGTCCCAAATCATTTATATACATGAGTCCTACTTTGTTGTAGGTCTATGCATGGATGTACACAATGAACTTGGCAAAGGATTCAATGAAGCTGTTTATGGAGATGCTCTTGAAATTGAATTAAAATCAAATGGAGTACCCTACCAAAGGGAAGTCAAGTTTAATATTGATTACAAAGGAGAAATTTTAAAGCATCAATATTTTGCAGATTTTGTAATGGACAACAAAATAGTCCTGGAATTAAAAGCAGTGGAAAAAATAACCTCTAGTCACATAAAACAAACATTGAACTATTTGGCTGCATCCAAATTAAAACTGGGAATAATTATAAATTTTGGCGAGGACCAACTTACTTATAAGAGAATATTACTTTAAGCCATTAGTGAAAATTTGTGTGAATCGTGTCAGATATATTTAAGTTTTTCCTTAATCTAATTCCAAGACCTTTACTCATACGATTAAGTTATTGGGTACGGCCGCTAATTGCTTTTTCCCTAAAGGGAAGCAAGTTCACCGATCCCATTGATGGTAAAAGTTTTAAAAAATTCCTTCCCTATGGGTATGAGAATCCCCGGGAAAATGTGCTCTCCCCTTCCACCCTTTCCCTGGAAAGACACCGATTGCTGTGGCTCTATTTGGTGAACGAAACGGATTTCTTTACCAAGTCCCATAAAGTACTCCACTTTGCACCAGAACAAGCCTTTCATAAGCGATTTAAAACGTTGGACAACATCGAGTATACCACAACAGATTTGAATTCTCCCTTGGCAGAAGTAAAAGCGGATATCTGCAATCTCCCCTTTGAGGATAATAGCTTTGATGTGATTCTCTGCAACCATGTGTTGGAACATATTCCTGATGACACCAAGGCCATGCAAGAGCTGTATCGTGTAATGAAACCGGGAGGCTGGGGCATTTTTCAAATTCCGCAAGATTTAAAACGGGAAAAAACCTTTGAGGATGACTCCATTACAGACAAAAAAGAACGTGCTAAAATCTTTGGTCAGTATGATCATGTGCGTATCTACGGAAGGGATTATTTTGATAAGCTCCGCAGCATAGGTTTTACCGTGGAAGAAGTGGATTATACAAATGTCCTTCCAAAGGAAGAAGTGGAAAAATACCGATTGGCCAAAGGTGAGATCATTCCCTTGGTAAAAAGGTAACTATTGCTTCACAAACTCCTCGAAACCAGCGGTCATAAACTCTTTGGTTTCCCCATTCTCATCCAAATAGATGATGTAGGCCTCCAATTCATTATGGTCTTCCAAAAGCTCCTTGGATGCGTCCAAATCCATCGCCATAAAAGTTGTGGCATAGGCATCAGCCACCGCGCAGCTGTTCGCTGCAACACTGGTAGCCAAAACGTAGGCATTTTTGGTGTACCCTGTCTTTGGATTGATGGTATGGACATACTTTTCGCCCGTTTGTGGGTCGATTCGAAACTTGCGGTAGTTGCCTGACGAGGCCATGGCCTTATCTTCCAAGGCCACAATCAATTTTAATTGGCGACCGGTTTCCACCTGGGGATCGTCAATACCAACAGTCCATTGCTTTCCAGAAACAAGATTTGTTCCCTTGGCAAGCACCTCTCCACCAACTTCCACCAAATAATTTTTAATTCCTTTTGAATCCAATAAAGCTCCCAATCGGTCAATAGCATATCCCTTTGCCACCGCATTGAAGTCAAAACGAATGGCTGGATGGGCTTTGGCAATGGTATTATCATTGTTCAACTGGACTTTGTCCCATCCTACATAGCGCAATAAGCTATCTACCTTAAGGCTATCGAGCTGTAGCTGCTCTCCTGGGCCAAAGCCCCATGCATTGGCCAAAACACCAATGGTAGGGTCAAAATAGCCATTTGAGGCATGGTGTACTTCCGAGGAAATATCAAAAACTTCCTTGAACATGTCATCCACAACCACTGTGGAATCCCCTTCATTGATCTTTGAAATGTCCGAAGTAGGAATATAGGTGGACATGGATTGGTTCATCACTTGAAAAACAGAGTCAATCTCTCTCTGGTAATCCAACTGCTCGTCAGAAATGTAAATAATGGAATAGGAAGTGCCCAATGCTCCACCTCTATTTTGGTTTTTCACCCATTGGCGAGAACTGCATCCAAAAAACAAGAGTACAGCAGTGAAAAGAAGTATTTTTTTTACCATTTATATCTCAATCAATCCTTGATAATCCACAATATATTCTTCATCCAAACACAACGGAAGTTCTTGGTCAGCAGCATTGGAAAGCCCAACGCCAGCAAAATAGGTTTTTGCCTCAAACTTTACTGCATGGTCCTTGACCGTTTCCATCAATTCCTCATCATATTCCCTTGGATTCAGAGGAAATTCCACATTTCGAACCACAATAAAGTGCAGGATCTTCTCCTTAAGGCAAACATACTGTGGGTTCTTTTTGAGCTTACTGTTAATCGCCATAAACTCAAACCCATCAGCTTCGAGCTCGTGACCCACAATGTTCATGGCCAAATTATGAAGCTCCTGTTCTGTTAATTCTCTTCCCATATGAATAAAAAAACCGATGCGTTGGTGGCATCGGTTGGTATTTTTTATTACTAATTACCCTCGATGTCTCCTTCGATTGCGCTCAGGATGACAATTTGAGGTGGCTTATTACCTTGATTTATCCTCCAAAGTCATCGAACCTGATATTCTCATCTGGAATACCAAAGTCCTCTCCCATTTTCTGAACCGCTTTGTTCATCAATGGCGGACCACAGAAATACAGTTCAATATCCTCCGGAGCCTCATGGTGGTTCAAATAATTATCGATAACGCAATTGTGGATAAATCCAACAAAACCATCACCTTCCTCATCATTGATATCTTTTTTGACCTTCCAGTTGTCTTCTTCCAACGGCTCCGAAAGGGCCAAGTAGAACTTAAAGTTGGGGAAATTGCGTTCCAATTCCTTAAAGTGCTCAATATAGAACAACTCTCGCTTGGAACGTCCTCCGTACCAATAAGTCACTTTTCTGTTCGTTTTCAAGGTTTTAAACAGGTGGTATAAGTGTGAACGCATGGGCGCCATTCCGGCTCCACCACCAACATAAAGCATTTCTGCATCAGATTCGTTGATGAAAAATTCACCGAAGGGTCCAGAAATGGTTACTGGGTCACCTTTTTTCAAACTAAAGATATAGGACGAAGCAATCCCAGGATTTACACTCATCCAACCATTTTTGGAACGATCCCATGGCGGGGTTGCAATACGTACGTTCAACATAATTTCACGTCCTTCTGCTGGATACGAAGCCATGGAATAGGCTCTTTCCTCGGTTTCGGGGTTCTTCATGACCAAAGGCCACAGGTTGAACTTGTCCCACTCAGCTTGAAACTTATCTGGCGTTTCATGTTCCTCTGGGTGGGCTGTGATGTCAATATCTGAATATTTTACCTCGCAAGGTGGGATCTCAATTTGGATATATCCCCCAGCTTTATAATTCATTTCCTCTGGAATTTCAACCACAAATTCCTTGATGAACGAAGCCACATTGTAGTTACGTACTACCTTGGCATCCCACTTTTTGATACCGAAAACCTCTTCTGGAATGGTAATTTCCATGTCTTGCTTTACCTTGACCTGGCAAGCTAAACGAGCACCTTCACGCAATTCCTTTTTGGAAAAGTGTGGTGTTTCAGTTGGCAATGCCTCACCGCCACCGGAGAGCACATGGCATTCGCACTGGATGCAGGTTCCTCCACCACCACAAGCGGATGGTAAGAATATTTTTTGGTTCCCCAAGGTGGACAATAATGATCCTCCTGATCCCACTTCCAACTCTTTTTCACCGTTAATGGTGATGGTCACCGGACCAGAGGGGGACAATTTTTCCTTGGTGAACAGCAATAAGGCCACCAACAATAACAACAAAATAAGAAAAGCTACTACAGTGATTAGAATAGTACCTCCAGTACTTGCGGCTAATATCATCTTTATTTGTTTATAACTTCGTTATAAGAGACTGCTTTTTCTTTATCCTCAATCTCTTTTTTGATTTCTTTTTCCTCTTTGTTCTCAGCTTTGACCGTGGTGGTCTCTGTTCCTTCTGGTGGTTCATTGTCACCTGTCAGCAT
This sequence comes from Allomuricauda sp., assembly GCA_050303195.1. Classification (GTDB taxonomy): domain Bacteria; phylum Bacteroidota; class Bacteroidia; order Flavobacteriales; family Flavobacteriaceae; genus Flagellimonas. Next base: position 10,441 of record JBNLBG010000080.1, read on the forward strand.
TCCACCAAAGCTTTGGAAACCTATTCCCATCAAACCAGTAATGATAAAGGTAATTCCCAACCCACGCAATGGTGCCGGAACGTTGGAATATCTAATCTTTTCACGAATGGCTGCAATTGCCAAAATGGCCAAGAACCAACCTATCCCAGAACTTATGCCATAATTGAAGGCCAGCGCAATATTAGGAATCTCACGGGTCTGCATAAACAAGGATCCTCCCAAGATGGCACAGTTTACCGCAATCAGTGGTAAAAAGATACCCAAGGAATTATACAGCGCTGGAGAAAATTTCTCAACAACAATCTCTACCAATTGCACCATAGTGGCAATCGTTGCAATAAACAAGATGAAGGAAAGGAATCCCAAATCATAATCGGCATATTCAGGTCCCAACCAAGCCAAAGCTCCATCTTTCAATAAATATTGATCAAGTAGCCAGTTCAAAGGAACGGTAACCCCCAAAACGAAGATTACTGCAGCTCCCAGACCAACAGCTGTGGATACTTTCTTGGATACGGCCAAATAGGAACACATTCCCAAAAAGACCGAAAAAACCATATTATCTATGAAAATCGACTTAAAAAAAAGTTCTAAATGCTCTAACATGCTTTCCTAGTTTATACTTCTTCTATCAATGCTCTATTTCTGGAACGTTGTATCCAGATAATGATTCCCACTACAATCAATGCTGCTGGAGGAATGATCATAAAGCCGTTGTTTTCGTAACCTATGGCATACAATCCGGTTTTGGCCACAGGGTCTCCCAAGACTTTGAATCCAAATAAGGTACCTGAACCCAAAAGCTCCCTGAAAAATCCAACAATCACCAAAATAATTCCATAACCCATAGCATTTCCTATTCCGTCCAAGAAAGATTTCCAAGGTCCGTTACCCAAGGCAAAGGCCTCAAAACGTCCCATAATGATACAGTTGGTAATGATCAATCCCACAAACACAGACAGTGTTTTGCTCAATTCATAGGCGAAGGCCTTCAACACTTGGTCCACAATAATCACCAAAGCGGCCACAACGACCAGCTGAACAATAATCCTGATTTTTGCTGGGATGATGTTACGCAACAGTGAAATGGCCACGTTACCCGCGCCCAAAACAAACATTACCGAAATGGCCATTACCACAGAAGCCTTCAGCTCGGCGGTAATTGCCAAAGCCGAACAGATACCCAGCACCTGAATGGTAATAGGGTTGTTGTCCGCCAAGGGGTCTAATATCAGATTTGCATCTTTTTTTGATAGTAGCGCCATATTATTTTTTTCTAATGGTTTGTAAATAAGGTTTGTAAAGCTTCAGGGCGTCTTTGATCATCGCAGTGACCCCATTTCCTGTAATGGTGGCACCTGCCAAGGCGTCCACTTGATTGTCCTCCTTGTCTTCATTTAATGGGTCTCCATTGCCCTTTGCCACAGTAATTCCAGCAAAGCTGTTTCCATCCATAATGGATTCCCCTACAAAATCATCCATGAAAAAGCGTTGCTTAATGTTGGCTCCAAGTCCAGGCGTTTCCCCTTTGTGATCAAAGTAGACCCCTTGTACCACCATATTGGCATCCAAGGACATAAAGCCCCAAATGGCATCCCACAATCCTTTTCCGTAAAGCGGAATAATGTAGTAATCTTTGCCATCTTTTTCGCCAATAAGCAGTGGTAATTCTGCTTCACCACCACTTTTAATGGTACTGAGCTGTTTTTTCATATCAATCAAATAGGCATTATCCTTTTCCTTGGCTTCCGACCCTACAATGACCAACTGTTCTTTGATATATTTTGCAAACTCATTTTCCACTTCGGAAGTAGGAATAAAATTTACACTACCTTCTCCTTCATTTTCATTGACCCCCATGGCATAGAGGATGTTCTGTTGCTTTTCAAAACGCTGGTTTTCATCGACCTTTGGCTTTAGTCCCGACGCCACAAAGGCAAGCAGGGAACCTACAACCATTACCATCAAGACCGCAAAAACTACAGTGTAGCTATTTTTTTCCGTATTAATTGCCATAATAATTAAGCTGTTTCTGTTTTTAATGCATCAACTCCTTCATCCGACGTTTTGGGATAAATGGTTGCCGTCTTCAATCGTTTCAATCTCTTTTTGATGTTGCCCTTTACCACGTAGTGATCAATGGTAGGCGCAAACACGTTCATCAACAGTATCGCCAAGAATACCCCTTCTGGGTATCCTGGGTTGAAAACACGGATCATAACGGACATAAATCCAATCAAGAAACCGTAAATCCATTTTCCTTTATTGGTCTGGGAACCAGTTACGGGATCTGTGGCCATGAACACAATACCGAAGATGAGACCTCCCACCAACAAATGCTGCCA
>JBNLBG010000081.1:0-12725 GCA_050303195.1 Allomuricauda sp.
TTAAAGTGGCCACGTCCACATTACTGGGGCATTCACTGGCACAAGCCTTGCAACTCAAGCATAAATCGAAGACTTCTTTTAGTTCTTTTTGGTCAAAACGGTTCGGTTTTTCGGACTGGGTCAAAAATTCCCGAAGTGCATTGGCTCTACCACGGGTGGTATCTTTCTCATTTTTGGTGGCGTGGTAACTGGGACACATCCCACCGGACATGGTATGGCTCTTTCTACAATCACCACTACCATTGCATTTTTCGGCGGCCTTTAAAATACCCTCACTGTCCGAAAAATCCATCAGGGTTTTTACCTCAGGTTCTTCCCGATCTACTTCGTAGCGCAGGGATTCATCCATGGGAAAGGCGTCCACTATCTTTCCAGGATTGAATATGTTATTGGCGTCGAAAGCCTTCTTCACCCGTTTTAAGAGCTCGTAATTGGCTTCACCGATCATCAGTGGAATAAATTCTGCACGGACAATCCCATCCCCGTGCTCCCCACTAAAACTTCCTTTGTATTTTTTGGTGAGCTTGGCCACATCGGTGGTGATGGAACGGAACAAAACCACGTCTTCGGACTTTTTAAGATTGAGGATAGGGCGCAAATGCAACTCTCCTGCCCCGGCGTGGGCATAATACACCGCTTGTTGATCATATCCCTTCATGATTTGGGAAAACTCCCCAATAAAATCCTTAAGATCTTCCAACGCTACGGCCGTATCTTCAATACAGGCCACTGCCTTTCGGTCCCCGACCATATTACCCAACAAGCCCAATCCGGCCTTGCGTAGTTCAATGGCCTTATTGATGTCATCTCCCATTAAAACAGGACTGGCATAACTCAAGCCTGATTTCTCAACCGTTTTCAGCAAAGATTTTAATTGTTCTTGAAGGTCTTCTTCTGTATGGGCTTTTACTTCCAACATAAGAATAGCTGCTGGATCACCATCCACAAAAAAACGGTTGGCCAACTGAGCCCTATTGTTTTTGGTACAATCCAAAATGACTTTGTCCATCATTTCGCAGGTATGCAGATTGTGCTGCATCACCGGGGCCACATCGCTCAAACAATCTTCTAGGGTTCGATAATGCGTGGCGACCATAGCAGCCATTGGCGGTGGCAAATCATCCAATTGAAGGGTGATTTCGGTGGTAAATGCCAAGGTCCCCTCACTTCCGGCCAACAGTTTGCAGAGATTAAAGTCCTCTTTCTCACTTCCGAAGCGGTTGTTCTTCAAAAGTTCGTCAACGGCATAACCGGTATTTCTCCGGTGTATGCTGGGTTTCGGAAATTCGGCAAGAATGTTCCTTTTATTTTCTTCGTTGGAAAGCTCCTTCTCCAAAGCAGCATAAATGGCACCTTCCAACGTTTTATCTTGTTTTTTTGTATCGAAATCCTTTGCTGTGATATCTGCAAATGTTGCTTCACTTCCGTCAGAAAGCACACAATGCATGGCTAGGACTTTATCCCGGGTTACCCCATACTGAATGGAGGTAGTTCCGGAGGAGTTGTTGCCCACCATTCCCCCTATCATACAGCGGTTGGAAGTTGAGGTATTGGGACCAAAAAACAAACCGAAGGGTTTTAAATACAGGTTCAATTCGTCCCGAACAACCCCAGGTTGCACTTTTATCTGCTTCTTCTCCTTGTCCAGTTCCAATATTTGTGTGAAATGTTTGGAAACATCCACCACAATACCATCCCCCACACATTGTCCCGCCAACGAAGTTCCGGCAGTTCTGGGAATAAGTCCAATACTATTGGATTCGGCAAAACGTATTAATTTCTTAAGATCTTCCGTGTTTTTGGGATACACAACCGCCAACGGTCTTTTGCGATATACCGAAGCATCGGTGGCATATAGCGCCCTGCTGAGCTCATCAACCAATAAAGCTCCCTGTAGTTCTTCAGAAAGGGCTTTTAACAAATTTTTATTCAATTTGGAATACTTTTTGGGAACCAAAATGGTTTTACAAACGTAAATGTTACTACAAAACTATCTCTAATTTTTAACTTAACGAATAAACTTATGAAGATTACCACATTATTTGCCGCGCTTTTTTTGTTTGTAACAGCCTCTGTTAGCGCGCAGGAAATTTCTGAACATGCCCTTGGTCTCCGTTTGGGTGACAGTGATGGGTTTGGTGCGGAAATTTCATATCAAAAATCAATAGGGAGGTACAACCGAGCTGAATTTGATTTGGGCTGGCGCGATAGTAGGTATTTTGATGCCTTTAAACTCACCGGGGTTTACCAATGGGTTCACCAATTGGATGGAGATTTTAATTGGTTCTATGGTGTAGGTGGCGGATTGGGAAGCGTTGATTTTGAGCCAAACCCCGATTTTGGGGATGACAATGACGGTCTTTTTGTATTTGCGGCCGGTGATATTGGCGTGGAGTACAATTTTGATATTCCCTTGCTCCTGTCCTTGGACTTTAGACCCGAAATAGGATTGGTGGGCTACGATGGATTTGACAATGATTTTGACTTTGATATCGCGCTCGGTATTCGATATCAATTCTAGAAAATACATTTTTTTAGAAAACACCCTTGGCTTTTCATTAGGTCAAGGGTTTTTTTATACAATAAGTATTGAATACCTTAGCAGCTTAAACAATAGAAGATGAAAAAAGTATTTGCAATTGTGCTGGGCGTTGTGTTCTTGGCATCATGTAATTCAAAATCCGAAGGGTATACCTTGAATGGTACGGTTGAAGGTGAATTGGACAATGGAACCCAAATATTCCTAAAAACTACAGATTCTATCAATCAGCTGGTTGATATTGATACTACAACCATAGAAAATGGTGCCTTTAGTTTTAAAGGCGTACAAACTGAACCCAAGCTCCATTACATTTTCATGGAGTCCAATAGAGGCAATGTTCCTTTCTTTCTTGAAAATGGAGAAATCAATATCCAGTTCCAAAAAGACAGTATGAACTACGCCAAACTTAAAGGAACCCCGCAAAATGAGCTTTTCATGGACTTTTTGGATGAATCAAGGACGTTTTCTGAGCGAGCCATGTCCATGCAAAATGATATGCGAACCGCCGCGCAAAAAAGAGACACAGCAACGGTGAACGCATTGCGGGAAGAATTTATTGAGTTTCAAGAGGAAGCCAAAAACTTCAATGTTGATTTTGCCAAGAACCATCCCGATGCCATGATTTCAGTATTGATCATTGGCAATCTTATGATGAGCAAAGCGATTCCGCAAGATGAGATCAAGTCGTTGTTTGAAGGGCTTTCCCCTGAAATGAAGGCAACCAAGCCCGCCACGGAATTAAAGAAACGCTTGGACAACATGAAATCCACTGAAATTGGTGCCGTGGCCCCGGATTTTTCTGCACCTACTCCAAGTGGTGAAACATTGGCCTTGAGCGATGTAACCCATAAAGGCAAACTCACCTTGGTCGACTTTTGGGCTGCCTGGTGCAGACCCTGCCGTGCAGAAAATCCCAATATCGTTTCGGTGTACAACAAATATAAGGACAAAGGATTCAACATTATTGGGGTTTCTTTGGATACCCGTGAAGAAGATTGGAAAGGTGCCATTGAAGCTGATGGATTGGCTTGGAACCATATCTCCAACCTAAAGCGTTTTCAAGACCCTATTGCGGAACTTTACAATGTGGATGCCATTCCAGCCGCTTTTTTGTTGGATGAAAATGGGGTTATCGTTGCTCGTAACCTCCGGGGTCCGGCTTTGGAAGAAAAAGTGGCCGAACTGCTGAATTAGAAAAAATAAATTCGATATCGTCTAAGGTTCAGGATTTTTCTTGAACCTTTTTTTATCGGTCATATTTTGCCCATCTTCTCCAAAACGAACAGAATCACAATCGGAATGGCCAACAAAATCACAATAAAAGTATCGGTTACAATCAATTCTGGTTTGAACAACAAAGTGGTGGCATAACCACCAATGGCTCCGCCAAAATGGGCTGTATGGCCAATATTCCCCAATCTACTTTTCATCCCGTAAATGGAATAGAGCAAATAGGCAATACCCAACACATAGGCTGGTAAGGGAATGGGAATGAACATTATCCCCAGTCGCATATCCGGGTTCAACAGGATGGCGGCATACAATATTCCGGTAACCGCCCCACTCGCTCCAACCGCACTATAATAGGGTTCATCCTTATGGAAAAACATCGCTAGCAAGCTTCCCGCAAGAAGGCTGATAAAATAAATGATCAAAAACTTTCCCGGACCAAACCAATTGATGACCACATTGGCAAAAAAATACAGGGTGAACATGTTGAAAAACAAATGGGAAATATCAACATGCAAGAATCCCGAAGTAACTGTTCTTTCTCGTTGTCCGGCTCGTATTCCACCGATACTGAACTTGTATCGGTCAAAAAAAGTGGCATCACTAAAGCCTCGTAAGGACACAATTACGTTGGCGGCCATGATGCCAATGGTTGCTATATGCAAATTGAACATGGTTGTACAGGTTTGGATTCAAATATAGCTATATTTGCACACAAGAATCGTTATGCAGCTGACCGTATTTATCCTTGCTTACCCATTGCTCTGGTTGGTTTCCAGACTCCCTTTTAAACTTATATACCTTCTTTCGGATGGAATTTATGGGCTATTGTACTATGTTATAGGCTATCGCAAAAAGGTGGTACGTGAAAATCTGGCCTTGGTCTTTCCAGAAAAATCGGAAAAGGAACGACTTCAAATCGAGAAAAATTTTTTTCGCCACATGTGCGATATGTTCATGGAAATGATCAAAACCATGGGCATCAGCAAAAAAGAAATTCAAGAGCGGTTTACGGTCACTAACATGGAGTTGTTGAACGATCTTGAAGAGAAGGGAATCAATACCATGCTCATGCTTCCCCATTATGCCAGTTGGGAGTGGGTTCTTTCTCTGAACCTTCAAATAAAATCAAAAGGCTACGGCATTTATCAAAAAATACAGAACAAGTATTTTGATCAGTTGGTTCGACAAATCAGGAGTAAATTCAACACTACTTTGATTTCAACAAAGGAATCCCGCAAAATTCTCAAGGCCGCAAAGGAAAGTAAGGAATTATTAATGGTAGGTATCATCAGTGACCAATCGCCCATGGTGGGCCGGGCAAAGTATTGGACCGACTTTATGGGCATTGTGGTCCCCGTTCATGTGGGTGGTGAAGAAATCTGCAAAGTAAACGACATCATCCCGGTTTATTTAAAAGTTCGCAAAAAGAGTAGAGGATATTATGAAGGGACTTTTAAAATACTTTCTGAAGCCCCTACTCAAGTTGAAGACTACAAGATTACGGATGCTTTTTTAAGGGAAACTGAAAAGTCCATTCGTGAGGCCCCAGAATATTATTTCTGGACCCACAAACGGTGGAAACACCGAAATAAAGTACCTAAAGCCTTTCAAAAAAGAAGCGTGTCCAATGTCGGCTAAAAGACGCTTCAAGAAAAGATATGCCCTCTATGTATTGCTAGTGGGATATATTCTTTTTTGCCGTTCGTGCATGACCATGCGCAGTTCCCCAAGTGAAACAGCTGCTTTTTTCAAAGAAAACAAGATTGATTATGTGGATAGAACGGTTGAGGTCAATGAACGGAAAATCCATTACATCCAAACAGGAAAAACAGATGCTCCTACGTTGGTCTTCATGCATGGCTCACCGGGTAGTTGGGATGCCTATAAAAGCTATTTGATAGACTCCATACTTTTGGAAAACTACAGGATCATTGCGCCTGACCGTCCCGGTTTTGGTACCAGCGGTTTTCGGAAAAGCTTAGCCTTACAGCCCCAGGCAAAACTGCTCAATGGTCTGCTGTCCAAATTGGAAAATGGAAAACCCACAACCTTAATTGGGCATTCCTACGGTGGTCCGTTAATTGTGGAAATGGCACTGGATGACCCGGATTTATATAAAAACTTGGTGATTTTGGCTGGTTCTTTGGACCCGGAGGTGGAAGAACCTGAAAATTGGCGCAAACCCTTGACTTGGTTTCCCATAAACTTCCTCATTCCAGGGTCGTTGAAACCCTCCAATGACGAGCTTTGGATGCTCAAGGAGGATTTAAAGCAATTGAAACCAAGGTTAAATGAACTCACCCAACGAACCCTGATCATCCATGGCAACCAAGATGAGTTGGTACCCTACGCGAACGTTTCTTATATGAAAAAGGAGTTTTCCAATGTGGACAGCCTAAAGGTGATCACCATCGAAAACGAAAATCATTTTATGGTTTGGACCCAGGGAAAATTGATTACGGAGGCCATTTTGGGTTGGGCATCGGAATAACACAGTCTATATCCCCGCCACTTCCTTGATTTCACCTATTATTCGGTCTGCAAGGTTGTCCGCCGCTGCTTGTGATTTAGCTTCGGTGTAAATCCGGATAATGGGCTCTGTATTGGATTTTCGTAAATGCACCCAATTCTCAGGAAAATCAATCTTTACCCCATCAATGGTCGAAACTTGCTCATCCTTATATTTGGTGTGCATGGCCTCCAAAAGAGCATCCACATCCAATTCTGGAGTCAATTCAATTTTCTTTTTGCTCATGAAATAACTTGGGTAACTGGCCCTAAGTTCGGACACGGTTCCACCACGCTCGGCCATCAGCATTAAAAACAAAGCCGTACCCACCAAGGCGTCACGACCATAATGGCTTTCAGGATAAATGATACCGCCATTTCCTTCGCCACCAATAATGGCATTGTTGGCTTTCATTTTCGCCACGACATTCACTTCGCCAACGGCAGCAGCTTCGTAAATACCGCCATGTTTTTCAGTAATATCCCGCAATGCTCGTGATGAGGACAAATTGGAGACCGTGTTCCCTTTGGTCTTGCTTAATACATAATCGGCACAGGCGACCAAAGTATACTCTTCCCCAAACATTTCCCCATCATTGCTGATAAAGGCCAAACGGTCCACATCGGGATCGACCACAATGCCAAAATCAGCTTGCTCCTCAACAACTTTCTTGCAGATATCTCCTAAATGCTCCTTTAACGGTTCCGGATTATGGGGGAAATGACCCGTAGGGTCGCAATACAATTTGATGACTTCAACTCCCAACTCTTCCAACAATTTCGGGATGGCGATACCCCCAGAAGAATTCACCCCATCCACAACTACCCTAAATCCTGCCTTTTTGATGACTTCTGCATCCACCAAGGACAGTTCCAGAACTTCATCCACATGGATGTCCATGTAGGAATCGTTCTTGGTGATTTCTCCCAGATCATCCACTTCGGCAAACTCAAAATCCTCTTTTTCGGCCAAAGCCAAAATCTTAGCACCTTGCTCTGCATCTAGGAATTCTCCCTTTTCATTCAACAATTTAAGGGCATTCCACTGCTTGGGATTATGGCTGGCGGTTAAAATAATCCCACCATCGGCCTTTTCAAGCGGCACTGCGATTTCTACCGTAGGTGTGGTGGACAAGCCTAAATCAATCACATCAATGCCGAGCCCTACCAAAGTGGAAACCACCAAATTTTGAATCATTTCGCCCGAAAGTCGGGCATCCCTTCCAATAACAACGGTGAGTTTATCCTTGTTGGCATATGATTTCAGCCAGATACCGTAAGCAGCAGCAAACTTAACCGCATCCAATGGGGTGAGATTATCATTGGTTTTGCCTCCTATGGTGCCTCGTATTCCGGAAATTGATTTGATGAGTGTCATAAATTGTTAAAAAAGTTTTTGCAAATATAATGGGGCATTCCCTAATCCATGTTTTGAATTTGTAAATTTCAACAGAAAAGGAAAAGTCCCGATGAACTTCTTGGCACATATTTATTTGTCCTTTGATGATAAAGAAATCACTTTAGGAAATTTTTTTGCCGATCATATTCGGGGGAATAAGTACAAACACTACCCGGAAAGAATCCAAAAAGGGATTCTGCTGCACCGCGAAATTGACACCTTCACAGACTCACATCCCATTGCCAAACAAAGTAGCAAGCGACTCCATAAAAATTACAGCCATTACAGCAGGGTGATTGTAGACATTTTCTACGACCATTTTTTAGCCAAAAATTGGAGCGATTACTCTCCCGTACCCCTTTCAGAGTATGTGGAGAATTTTTATGACCTGTTGGAAGATAATTATGAAATACTACCATTGGGTACCAAACGTTTGATGCCTTATATGATTGCCGATAATTGGTTGCTCAACTATGCCAATCTCACTGGAATTGACCGGGTTCTCAACGGAATGAACCGAAGGACGAAGAACAAATCCAAGATGAACTTTGCCATTATGGACCTTGAAGAACACTACACTGATTTTGAAAATGAGTTCACCACTTTTTTTGAAGAATTGATTACCTTTTCCCGGCAAAAATTTATTTCCCTATGCGAAGACTAATACTCCTACTCCCCCTTATCTTATTTGTACACTGTAAACAACAACCTGCACAACCCACCGGTCTGGTCACGGAAAAGGCCATGGTAGTTTCAGCACGGGAAGAATCCTCCCAGATTGGTGTGGAGATTATGCGAAAAGGCGGTAATGCGTTCGATGCCATGGTGGCCACGGAGCTATCCTTGGTCATCTCCTACCCCTTTGCGGGCAGCGTTGGCGGTGGCGGTTTTATGGTGTATAGAAAAAATGATGGTCAAGTCGGAGGTATTGATTATCGGGAAAAAGCGCCTTTGGCAGCGCATAAGGATATGTATTTGGACTCTTTGGGCAATGTAATCCCTGGAATGAGCACCTCGGGGGGAACAGCATCCGGGGTTCCTGGAACTGTAGCTGGTGTTTTAAAAGTGCATGAAAAATTCGGGAAACTTCCATTAAAAGAAATCATTGAACCCATTATTGCACTTGCAAAAAAGGGTGTTGTGGTCACCGAAAAGCAGGCCAAACGCTTGGAAAGCTACAGAGAACAATTCATTGAAGCCAATGGGGATAGCACCAAGTATGCAACCCATTTTATAGCTGGTGATACGCTAAAAAACCCTGAATATGCCAATACGCTTCAGAAAATCATGGAAGAAGGCAGAGATGGTTTTTACAAAGGTGAAGTGGCCCAAAAATTGGCCGCTTTTGTACAGAAAAATGGAGGCTATATCACCGAAGAAGATTTAGCCAAATATGAAGCCGTATGGCGAGACCCTGTAGTTTTTGATTACAAAGATATCAAGGTTATTTCCATGAGTCCCCCCAGTAGCGGAGGGGTAACCATCAATCAGATTTTTAAGATGATGGAACCTTATGACGTTTCCAAATTTGGTCATAATTCAACCCAAACCATCCAAGTGTTCACCGAAGCTTCCCGGCGTGCTTATGCCGATAGAAACTTTTTTTTAGGGGATCCCGATTTTGTGGATATCCCGTATGATCTGCTATTGAACGATGAGTACCTGCAAGAAAGAATGGCGGATTTTTCTTTTGATCAAGCCACACTTTCTTCCGAAGTAAGCCATGGTGAGGTAGAAATAGTGGAAAGCTCCCAAACCACCCACTACTCTATTGTGGATAGTGAAGGCAATGCCATTTCGGCCACTTCCACACTTAATGGAGGGTATGGTTCCAAATTATACTGCGCTGAACTAGGGTTCTTTTTAAACAATGAAATGGATGATTTCAGCGCCAAACCTGGAGTTCCCAATATGTTTGGCCTTGTGGGCGCTGAAGCCAACAGTATTGCTCCTGAAAAACGAATGTTGAGCAGCATGACGCCGACCATTGTAGAAAAAGACGGGAAGTTATACATGGTTGTGGGTACGCCCGGTGGCTCCACCATCATTACGGCCGTGGCACAGACCATTCTCAATGTGTACGAGTTCAATCTAAGCATGCAAGAGGCCGTAAATGCACCTCGGCTCCATCATCAATGGCTGCCTGATATGGTCATTTTTGAACCTGAAGGTTTTTCCGAAGAGCTTAAATCTGAGTTGAAATCCAAAGGATACATTATCAATGAGGAACGTACGCCCATTATTGGAAAAGTGGATGCCATTCGCGTATTACCCGATGGCAAGTTGGAAGGTGGCGCCGACAAACGTGGCGATGATGCAGCAGTTGGCTTCTAAATGGCACATGTATGAGTTATGATGTTGTAGTGCTCACCGACTCCAGGTACATCAATCCAAAAAAACAAAGTATCTATATTGATAATGTGCTTCTGGAAGACCGATTGGTTGTAGGGGCCTTGCAAAAACAGGGGTTGAATGTTGTTCGGAAATCGTGGGACGACCCAGAATTTGATTGGTCCACTACCAAGTATGCCCTTTTCCGAACGACTTGGGATTATTTTGATCGTTTTCCCGAGTTTGCCAAATGGTTGGACGCCACTTCTCAAAAGACCCAATTCATCAATTCTAAAAAACTCATCCATTGGAACATTGACAAGCATTATTTACATGACCTTTCCATGGCTGGGGTGACCATCCCAAAGACCTATTTTGTTGAACCGGGCACTCAAATCACCCTGGAAGAAGCTTTTCAACATGCTATTAGTGAAATGGGATTTCGGCCTTCAGCGTTTATTCTGAAACCTTGCGTGTCCGGTGCGGCCCGACACACCTATAAAATCCAAAAGGAATCCATAGAAGAACATGAGGGCGTGTTTCAGAAATTGATTGTTGAAGAAGCCATGATGCTTCAAGAATTCCAGGAAAATATTGTAAAAGAGGGAGAACTGTCCATGATGGTCTTCAATGGACAGTTTACCCATGCCGTATTGAAAATCGCAAAACCAGGTGACTTTCGGGTACAGGATGATTTTGGAGGAACAGTCCACCCGATTGAACCCACCCAAGAACAAATTGAATTTGCTACCCATGTCGTACAAGCCGCTCCTGAGCTTCCCCTTTATGCCAGAGTAGATATTTTTAAAGACAATGATAACAATTGGGCCTTGGCCGAACTGGAAATCTTTGAACCCGAGCTCTGGTTTAGACTTTATCCCAAAGCGGCGGATATTTTGGCACAATCTATAATGAAAACGTATTTTTCGCTGCCTACTTAATATTTCTGCCCGCAGTTATGATTATATTTAAAGCTATAAATAATCAAAATGAAAAAAATAGCACTCCTTATTATGGGAATCACTTTGGGATGCTCAGCGCAAGAAAAGCCAAGAAAACTCGTGGTTGAGAATGAAACGTTTTATGATTACATAGATAAAAATGCTGAAATAGAAGTCTTGGCCGAAGGCTTTACTTGGTCCGAAGGCCCGGTTTGGATCAAGGAAGGTGGATTTCTCCTTTTTTCTGATGTACCGCAAAACACCATTTTTAAATGGAAGGAAGGTGAAGGAATTACTGAATTTTTAAAACCTTCCGGATATACGGGAATCCTTCCTTACAGCAGAGAACCCGGCAGTAACGGGCTAATCATAAACAATGAAGGAGAACTGGTGGCCTGCGAACACGGTGACCGACGAGTTACCCGGATGCCTTTGGTCGTAGGCGGCAAATTCACGTTGGCCGATACTTGGGAAGGCAAACGTTTCAATAGCCCTAATGATGTGGTACAAGCTTCCAACGGCACTTATTATTTTACGGATCCCCCCTACGGACTGCCCAAACAGCAGGATTCGGAAACGCGGGAAATTGATGCTTTTGGAGTTTACAAAATAGGAACGGACGGAAGTGTGGAAATGGTGATCAGCAATCTTAGCCGTCCCAACGGTGTGGCTCTGTCCCCTGACGAAAAAATTCTATATGTCGCCCAATCGGATCCAAAAGCTCCCCATATTATGGCCTACAATATAAAGGATGACGGTTCCTTGGATGAGGGAACGATTTTTTTTGATGCCAAAACCATGATGAAACCGGGAATAATGGGGTTGCCCGATGGCTTAAAGGTAGCCAAGGACGGAACGATTTTCTCAACAGGTCCTGGCGGAATTTTAGTCATAACTCCAGAAGGTAAGTACTTGGGAAGAATAGAAACTGGTCAACCCACGGCGAACTGTGCTTGGGGTAATGATGGTTCTGTACTCTATATGACCGCAAATAATTTTTTGATGCGAATTCAGACCAAAACGGTCGGTGATGGGTTCTAACTAACTATGTTATTTGACCCATTTGCTTTTTCAACTCTTCCATGGATTGCTGCAACTGTTTTAAAAGACCAGTTTCAGTAGTGGCATCCACATTAAAGGTCAGTTTGCTACTTACCTCCCAAATTTCTTGGATTTGAAACGGCTTAATGTCATAAGGAGGGTATGTTTCGTTCAGTGAAACCAGTGTAATGTTATTTGAATTGGGTTTTCTTTCAATTTTCTTTACCATTACGGAATCTTGGAGCACTACCACATACATCTTATTGGAACTCACATGATCAATGTGTTCAATGGCGCGTGCCAACACCCAATCGTTAGGCCTTAGATTGGGCAACATGCTATCGCCCTCAACCTGAAAACCGCGGTAAGTGGCATTGCGCAACTCTGGGATGGGCATATCAAAAGCCGGAAGTTGTTGGTACCAACTTGTATCGGCAATGTTTTGGGGATAACCGGCGGCGGCTTTGGCATTGACCAAAACCATATTGTCCTGATCAGCACTATCAACCGTGACCACTTTTGGAATCACACTTGTTTTAGAGGTATCCAAATGCTGTTGGTCACTATCCCCAAAGAGCCAAAGTGGATTTATTTTGAACTGCCTCAACAATTCTTCCACCACTTTTCCCGATAATTTGGTTCGGCCCCGTTCAATATCGGCGGTCGTATTCTTCACCCCCAACAATTGGGCGAACTCGGTTTGGGTATAGCCCAATTCCCTTCGAATATC
>JBNLBG010000082.1:0-12542 GCA_050303195.1 Allomuricauda sp.
TTTCAGGGGTCTGCCCATGTGAAATTCTACCAGGGTTAAAATCCCGCTAAAGGTAGGTTTTTTGAGGCTTTTGGATGCAGAATTTTTCATTATTTAGAACGCTTATAAATTAGAAATTATAAAACCGTTAAGATTTTCAAAATAAAGTCTAGTTCGTATTTTTGACGACAATTTGTACGCATTGAAATCGGCCCGGAAGTGCCAGTTTTTTCCTGTTTTAAGGACAACCAAACCAAACAGAAAAGCCTGTAAAGACAGCTATCCAGAGCAACAGCACTAAAAATGTGCCAAGCTTGGCAAATCCGTTGTCGGGGCGTCAAATAATACTGAACAGCGACACATGAAAAAGGTTTCCAACCGCCATCCGCACTCTGCGTTTTTTGGTTTTTGTCTAGTAGTTTCCCTTCTCATTTCCGTTTCACTTACTGCACAGGATGAAGCTGCCGCCGACGCTACGGCCGCCGCTCAGACCGAAGCCGCCGATGCCGGGGGCGCCGGTAGTCCGTGCGGACCCGGCGATCCGGATAAGGGGAAACAATTGTTCAATCAGAACTGTGCTGCCTGTCACGCCCTGGATCGCAGGATGACCGGTCCGGCCCTGGCCAATGTGGCCACCCGCCTCACCGAGGACGAGGGCCTGGATTGCGACTGGATCTACAGCTGGATCAAGAACAGCCCGGGGATGATCGCCGACGGCGACTCCTATGCCAACCGGATCTATTCGGAGTACAATCAGGCGGCCATGACGCCGTTCCCCACCCTGAGCGATCAGGACATCAACGACATCCTTGCCTATACGGAAGCGCCGCCTCCCGCACCGGTTGCGGCCGTTGCCGCCGGAGCAGGTGCCGGTGCCGCAGCGCAGGGGGATTCCGGCATTTCCAACGAACTGATCCTGGGGGCGCTGATGCTGGTCTTTGCCCTGCTGGTGATGATGCTGATCCTGGTAAACCGGACCTTGCGCCGGATTGCCGAGGCAAACGGGATTGTGCTGGAACGCGAGAAGGCCGAAAAGCGCACCCCCATCTGGAAGGCTTTTGCCCAGAACCAGTTCCTGGTGCTGGTCACCTCCATCATTCTGTTGCTGGCCGCCGCTTATTTTGCCTACGGTTGGTTCATGCAAGTGGGAGTGGACCAGGGCTATGCGCCTATCCAACCCATCCACTATTCGCATAAGGTCCATGCCGGTGACAACGGCATCGACTGTAAATACTGCCACTCTTCGGCCAGGACTTCCAAGCATTCCGGCATCCCTTCGCTGAACGTATGTATGAATTGCCACAAGTCCATCTATGAGTATAAGGGCAATCCAGAAGGCCCCTCCGCAGAGGACCTGGCCAACGGCTACACCAATGAATTCTATACCGGGGAGATCAAGAAACTCTACGCTGCGGTGGGCTGGGACGAAGAGACCCAAAGCTATACGGGCGAATCCCAGCCGGTGGAATGGATCCGGATCCACAACCTGCCCGATTTTGCCTATTTCAACCACTCGCAACACGTTTCTGTCGCAGGCATTGAATGCCAAACCTGTCACGGGCCCATTGAGGAAATGGAAGTTGTGGAGCAGTTTGCACCATTGACCATGGGTTGGTGCGTAAATTGCCACAGAGAGACCAATATTCAGGTTGCTGGCAACGCGTACTATGAGGCTATTCACGAAGAACTGTCCAAAAAGTATGGGGTAGGGGAATTGACCGCTGCCATGATGGGTGGAATAGAATGCGGTAAGTGTCACTATTAAGAATTAAAAGAAGATAATCTCAGATATATCGTATGGCATCAAACAAAAAATACTGGAAGAGCGAAGCGGAGTTAAATCCGAACGATTCCATTGTTGAGGCGCTAAGAAATAACGAATTTACCGAAGAGATTCCTGTGGATGAGTTCTTGGGCGACAAGGAAAATTTGTCGGCCTCAAGCACCAATAGAAGGGATTTCTTGAAATATGTTGGATTCAGCACCGCTGCAGCCACTATTGCAGCTTGTGAGGGTCCAGTTCGTAAATCCATTCCGTATGTGGTTCAACCGGACCGCATCGTTCCCGGTGTTGCCAATTACTATGCAACAACCATAGCCGATGGATTTGATTTTGCCAGTATTTTGGTAAAAACCCGTGAGGGTAGACCCATCAAAATAGAAAACAATACCGATGCTAAGGTGAACGGAGGGGCCAATGCCCGTGTTCAAGCATCTGTGTTGACCTTGTATGATAGCAAGAGGGTCCAAGGCCCAATGGCCAATGGTGAACCCATTGAATGGAAGGTGTTGGATGCTACAGTAAAAGCCAAATTGGGTAGTTTAAAAGGAGGTAACAAACAAGTGGTGTTGTTGACCCAAACTTTTGCCAGTCCATCAACCGATAAATTGATTGCTGAGTTTAAAGCGGAATATGGTGAAAATGTAAACCACGTGGTATACGATGCCATTTCTGAGGATGCTGCCTTAAACGCGTACAATGCGGCTTACGGTGAGCGAGCATTGGCGGATTACGATTTTAAAAAAGCGGATTTGATTGTCTCTTTCGGTGCTGATTTCTTGGGAGATTGGCAAGGTGGAGGCTACGATAGTGGTTATGCCAAAGGTCGTGTGCCGAAACATGGAAAAATGTCCAAGCACGTCCAATTGGAATCCAATATGTCTTTGACCGGGGCCAATGCGGACAAGCGTTATCCTATGACTCCAACCCAACAAAAGATTGCTTTGGCCAAATTGTACGGCAAGTTGAACGGAAGCAATGTGGGTGGAGGTACTTCTGATGTGGATGAAGCAGTGGATTATCTTGCGGCCCAAATCAAAAAAGCGGGAAGCAAAGCGGTTGTGGTAACTGGATTGAATGATATTCATGCGCAAACCGTGGTGTTGGCCATCAATAAATTATTGGCCAGTGAAGCATTTGATGCTGAACATCCAAAATATGTACGCCAAGGAGATATCGCAAAAGTGACCAAGTTGGTTGCTGATATGAATGCAGGTCGTGTTGGTGCTTTGATCATGGCGGGTGTGAACCCTGTCTATACGCTTCCGAATTCAGATGAATTTGTATCGGGGCTAGAACAAGTAGACCTTTCTGTTGCTTTTGCCTTCAACCATGATGAAACGGCACAGACCTCACAATATGTGGCTGCAGCCTCCCATTATTTGGAATCTTGGGGTGATGCACAATTCAAAAAAGGACAATACAGTTTAATGCAGCCCGCCATTCGCGAGTTGTTCGATACCAAACAGTTTCAAACAGCCCTATTGACTTGGATGGGCAGCGAGAAAACATACTACGATTACCTAAAAGAAACCTGGAGTGCAGATATCCTTCAGGGAGGTTCTTGGAACCAAGCACTTCAAGACGGTGTTTTTATGGCACCTGCTCCTTCCGAGGAAGAAGAACAACCTACAGTTGTGGCAACTGAGCCCGCTGAGGAAGAAGTAGAGCCAAGCATAGTTCCGATAGCTTCAGCCATTCGTTCCTTGGTGAATTCAACCAGTGCTGGAACGGAAATGGTGTTGTATTCCAAAGTAGGTATGGGTGATGGTCGTCAGGCCAACAACCCATGGTTGCAAGAATTCCCTGATCCTATTTCAAGGGTTTCTTGGGATAACTATGTTACCGTTTCTAAGGCGGATGCTGAATCTTGGGGACTTGAAAATACGATTGAGGCCGATGGAGGAGTAAATGGTAGCTATGTGAAGCTTACTGTTGATGGAAAAGTATTGGAAAATGTTCCTGTAATCGTTCAACCTGGACAGGCCGTTGGTTCTGTTGGACTTTCTTTCGGATATGGAAAGAAGGCCGGAATGCAGACTGAAATGGCCACAGGAGTTAACGCATATACATTGTACAAGGATTTCTCCGATGTTCAATCCGTAACCGTTGAAAAGGCTGATGGAGAACACGAGTTTGCCTGTGTGCAACAGCAAAAAACATTAATGGGTCGTGGGGATATCATCAAGGAAACTACCTTGGAAATCTTCAATACCAAAGACCATGCAGAGTGGAATCCAATGCCACATGTTTCATTGAACCATAATGAAATTCCTGTAACCTCTCCCGATGCTGACCTTTGGGACAGTTTTGACCGTTCCATTGGACATCACTTTAATCTATCCATCGATTTGAACGCTTGTACGGGTTGTGGAGCATGTGTGATTGCATGTCATGCCGAGAACAATGTTCCTGTGGTTGGAAAAGAGGAAATCCGTCGCTCAAGAGATATGCATTGGTTACGTATAGATAGGTACTACTCTTCCGAAGAGACCTTTGAGCAGGACAATGAGAAGAAAGAGGAAATGGAGGGTCTTTGGGGCGATAAAGGTTCCTTGGGAGGATTCCGGGAAATGGAAGACGCATCAACCAACCCTCAGGTGGCTTTCCAACCTGTAATGTGTCAGCACTGTAACCACGCACCTTGTGAAACCGTTTGTCCGGTTGCGGCAACATCGCACAGTAGACAAGGTCAAAACCACATGGCTTACAACCGTTGTGTAGGTACTAGATATTGCGCCAACAACTGTCCATATAAAGTACGTCGATTCAACTGGTTCTTGTACAGTGACAATGATGAGTTCAATTTCAATATGAACAATGATTTGGGCAAGATGGTCATCAACCCAGATGTCAATGTACGATCCAGAGGGGTTATGGAAAAATGCTCCATGTGTATCCAAATGACCCAAAAGACCATCTTGGATGCCAAGAGAGACGGAAGGGTCATTAAAGATGGTGAGTTCCAAACCGCTTGTTCAGCTGCATGTAGCAGTGGAGCAATGGTATTTGGGGACATCAACGATAAGGAAAGCAAGGTGGCCCAATTGAAGGAAGATGATAGAATGTACCACTTGTTGGAGCACGTAGGCACCAAACCCAATGTGTTCTATCATGTTAAGGTAAGAAACACAGACGAGGCTTAATCAATAATAAGAAGTAACTAGAAGATAAATTATGGCGTCGCATTACGAAGCACCTATTCGAAAGCCCTTAGTAATCGGAGATAAAGGATACCACGATGTATCCGTGGATATTGCAGCTCCGGTAGAGGGAAAAGCCAACAAACAATGGTGGATTGTTTTCTCCATTGCTTTGATAGCATTCCTTTGGGGTTTAGGATGTATTATTTATACCATTTCCACAGGTATTGGGGTTTGGGGTCTAAACCGAACCGTTAACTGGGCCTGGGATATTACAAACTTTGTTTGGTGGGTAGGTATTGGTCACGCAGGAACCCTGATTTCGGCGGTATTGTTGCTCTTCAGACAGAAATGGAGAATGGCAATCAACCGTTCCGCTGAGGCGATGACCATCTTTTCCGTTATCCAGGCAGGTTTGTTCCCTGTTATCCACATGGGTCGTCCATGGTTGGGGTATTGGGTACTTCCCATCCCAAACCAATTCGGTTCCTTGTGGGTGAACTTTAACTCGCCGTTGCTTTGGGACGTATTTGCGATTTCAACTTACCTTTCTGTATCGTTGGTATTCTGGTGGACAGGGCTTTTGCCTGACTTCGCCATGATTCGCGATAGAGCGGTAAAACCATTCCAAAAGAAAATATACAGCCTGTTGAGCTTCGGTTGGACAGGTAGAGCCAAAGACTGGCAACGTTTTGAGGAGGTTTCCTTGGTATTGGCCGGTTTGGCAACACCTTTGGTACTTTCGGTACACACCATCGTATCCTTTGACTTTGCTACCTCGGTGATTCCGGGATGGCACACTACCATTTTCCCACCGTATTTTATTGCAGGTGCGATTTTCTCAGGATTTGCTATGGTGAACACGCTTTTGATCATTATGCGTAAAGTGTGTAACCTTGAAGCGTATATCACAGTTCAGCATATTGAGTTGATGAACATCGTTATCATGATTACAGGTTCCATAGTGGGATGTGCCTATATCACGGAGTTGTTCATTGCTTGGTATTCCGGTGTGGAATACGAACAGTATGCCTTCTTGAATAGGGCAACCGGTCCTTACTGGTGGGCGTACTGGTCCATGATGACCTGTAACGTGTTCTCACCTCAGTTCATGTGGTTCAAAAAATTGCGGACCAGCATCATGTTCTCTTTCTTCATCTCTATTGTGGTAAACATAGGAATGTGGTTTGAGCGTTTTGTAATTATTGTTACCTCATTGCACAGGGATTACCTGCCTTCTTCATGGACCATGTTCTCCCCAACCTTTGTGGACATTGGGATTTTCATCGGGACCATTGGATTCTTCTTTGTATTGTTCCTATTGTATGCAAGAACCTTCCCAGTGATTGCTCAGGCGGAAGTAAAATCCATCTTGAAGGCATCAGGAGAGCGTTACAAAAAGCTTCGCGAAGCTGGAAAACCGCTTTATGAAATGCCTGCAAAAGGAGGCGCCAAAAAAGTGGCAGAAGCCCCAAAGGCAGAAAAAATGGATGAAAAACAAGTGGCAACACTTTTGGATTCCATCGGAACTTTTGACGCAGACAAAGAAACTCCGGACGATTTGAAAAAAGTAAAAGGCATCGGCCCACAAATGGAGCAGACCTTGAACCAGATAGGCATCTTTACGTTCGCTCAGGTAAGTAAAATGACCCAAAAAGAATACGACTTGTTGGATTCCATCACCGGTTCCTTCCCTGGAAGGGCACAACGTGATGATTGGGCAGGTCAGGCAAAAAAATTAAACGATAAGAAATAGTTATGGCATCAAAAGTTATTCATGCGCTTTACAACGATGACGATGTGTTGATGCATGCCGTAAAGAAAGTGAGGGCAGAGCACCATCATATTGAAGAAGTGTACACTCCATTCCCTGTTCATGGTTTGGACAAGGCCATGGGATTGGCAGATACTCGTATCGCCATTACCTCTTTTATGTATGGATGTTTGGGATTGACCGTTGCCATAGTGATGATGAATTACATCATGATTGAAGACTGGCCTCAGGACATCGGTGGTAAGCCAAGCTTTAGCTATTTGGAGAACATGCCCGCCTTTGTGCCGATCATGTTCGAGATGACGGTTTTCTTCGCAGCCCACTTAATGGTGATTACCTTTTACCTAAGAAGTAAGATGTGGCCCTTTAAAAAGGCGGAGAATCCAGATAAGCGTACAACTGATGACCACTTTTTAATGGAAATTGGCGTACACGATAATGAAAAGGAACTGACCGATTTGTTGTGGGAAACAGGTGCGGTGGAAATAAATGTTACAGAAAAGGAGTCTTAAAACTATGAAGCATTTAGGTAAAATAAGTGTTGTCTTGGTCTTGGTACTGTTGGTTGCAGCTTGCGCCGATAAAAATAGCCCCAACTACCAATATATGCCAAACATGTACGAACCGGTAGGATATGAAACCTACCAAGGTGTGGACAATGGGTTGTTCCCTGATGGAACAGAAGCCATGCTTCCTGTTGAGGGAACTATCTCCAGAGGGTATATGCCCTATGAGTTTGAAAATACGCCAGAAGGTAAAGAATTGGCACGTTTGAATACAAGTCCTTTGGATTCCTTGGATATGGAGGAAAATTTGGCCAAAGGTGCAGAACTGTATGCCATTTACTGTGCCATTTGTCACGGACCGAAAGGAGATGGACAAGGCAACTTGGTAAAACGCGAAAAAATATTGGGTGTTCCCAGTTATGATGATGTGGCTCGAAACATAACTGTGGGTACCACATACCATACCATCTATTACGGATTGAATTCCATGGGCTCTTACGCTTCTCAGTTTGCCAACGAAAAAGAGATGTGGCAGGTGTCCGAATACGTGATGAAATTAAAGGAAGACCTAACAAAATAATTGGATAAGAGTTGATTATGTATACCTTTTCAAACAGACTAAAAATAGGATCTTTCATTGCCATGGGTCTTGGACTTATTTTCTTGGCAATTGGTTTTGTATCCGCACCCTCAACCGTGGAAGAGGCAAAAGCTATTGTTGCATCCGCCCACGGAGATGGTCATGGCGGAGGCCACGCCGAAGCCGTTGAAGAACATGGAGGATCACAAGGCCACGGAGAAGTTGCAGCTCACGGTGAAGAAGCTTCCCATGATGAAGGACATGATACTTCGCATGACGAACATTTGTTGCACCAACTGCAGAACAGACCATGGGCCGCATTGTATGTAGCCGCATTTTTCTTCTTCATGATAGCCTTGGGAGTTTTGGCCTTTTATGCCATTCAGCGGGCTGCCCAAGCCGGTTGGTCGCCGCTTTTGTTTAGGGTCATGGAAGGGATTACGGCGTATTTGGTTCCTGGAGGGATTATTGTTTTTGTGATATTGGTACTTTCCGTATTGCACATGAACCACATGTTTGTTTGGATGGATTCCGAAGTGGTAGCACATGATGAATTGCTGCAAGGAAAATCAAGTTTTTTAAACCCAACCTTCTTTTTGATTCGTGCTGCTATTTTCTTGGGCGGTTGGATTTTCTATCGCGAATATTCTAGAAAATTGTCCTTGGCTCAAGATGAGTCCGATGACAACTCAAACTTTGTAAAGAATTTTAGATGGTCTGCCGCTTTCTTGGTATTCTATTTGGTAACCGAGTCCATGATGTCTTGGGATTGGATCATGAGTTTAGATCCTCACTGGTTCAGTACACTTTTTGGTTGGTATGTATTTGCCAGCATGTTCGTTTCTGGAATTACTGTTATTGCGATGGTGAGCATCTACCTAAAATCAAGAGGTTATTTGGAGGTGGTTAACGATAGCCACATCCACGATTTGGCTAAGTTCATGTTCGGTATCAGTATTTTCTGGACCTATTTGTGGTTCTCACAGTTCATGCTAATTTGGTATGCTGATATTCCTGAGGAGGTAACGTACTATATAGCCCGTTTCCAAGACTATCAACTGCCATTTTTTGGTATGTTGGTCATGAACTTTGTTTTCCCATTGTTGGTGTTGATGAACAGTGATTACAAAAGGGTGAACTGGTTTGTGATTATGGCCGGTATAGTGGTGTTGTTGGGCCATTATTTAGATGTTTTCAATATGGTAATGCCTGCTACTGTAGGAGACCAATGGTATATAGGATTACCGGAAATAGGTGGAATTTTGTTCTTTGGAGGACTCTTCGTGTTCTGGGTGTTCAATACCTTGACCAAGGCTCCGTTGTTGCCAAAACGCAACCCATTTATTGAAGAAAGTAGACATTTTCATTATTAATACGATTTAAGTCTTAGATAGATACACGATGACTGCATTATTAACTTTGACTGTTTTAGTACTGGTGGCGATTGCAATTTGGCAAATGACCAAGATTTTTGAATTGTCCCAACTCAAAACAGAGCACGCTGAGATAGCAAATGACAATGACAATAGGAACAATGGCTATCTTATGTTTGGTTTCCTGATTTTTATCTACGGAATCACCATATTTAGTTTTGCAAAATATTCCAAGGTGTTGCTTCCGGAAGCTTCATCTGCCCATGGTGGGGATTACGACCAATTGTTATGGGTCTCTTTTGGCATCATCTTTTTTGTTCAGACCATTACGCAGGCCTTGTTGCACTACTTTGCCTATAAGTACAGAGGCGAAAAAGGAAGAAAAGCACTCTTCTTTGCAGATAATGATCGATTGGAATTTATCTGGACCATTATTCCTGTAATTGTTTTGGCTGGATTGATTCTTTGGGGACTGTATACTTGGACCAATATCATGGATGTTAATGATGAGGATGACCCGTTGGTTGTGGAGCTCTATGCCCAACAGTTTAACTGGACAGCGCGTTATGCGGGAGATGATAATGTTTTAGGAGATGCCAATGTACGCTTAATTGATATTGATAGAGCCAATGTATTGGGCTTGGACGAATCTGACCCTAATGGAGAAGACGATGTCATCGTAAAGGAACTTCACCTTCCCGTTGGTCGAAAAGTCAATTTTAAAATGCGATCACAAGATGTATTGCATTCAGCATATATGCCACACTTTAGAGCACAGATGAACTGTGTTCCTGGAATGATTACGCAATTTTCGTTTACGCCAACGGTTACTACCCAGGATATGCGATTGAACCCAGATGTAGTGGAAAAAGTTAAAAGAACCAATGCCCTTAGGGCTGAATGGGCCGCGGAAGGCAGACCTAACTCCGACCCTTGGGAGTTTGATTATGTGCTTCTTTGTAACAAAATTTGTGGAAAGTCACACTATAACATGCAAATGCGAATAGTAGTGGAGACTGAGGAAGAATTCAATACTTGGATGGCAGAGCAAAAGACCTTTAAGGCGAGCATGACACCCGCAGAATAATATTAGGCTAGGAAAAAGAACCAAAACAAAATTTAGAAGAGATTATGTCAGCTACTGGACACGAACACGGACACGACGATCACGGGCATCATCATAAGGAGACCTTTATTACCAAGTACATCTTTAGTCAGGATCACAAGATGATATCCAAGCAGTACCTTATTACGGGTCTCATTATGGGATTCATTGGTATTGCAATGTCATTGCTCTTTAGAATGCAATTGGCCTGGCCAGGGGAATCCTTCCCAATTTTTGAAGCATTGCTTGGAAGGTGGGCCCCCGATGGCGTTATGGATGCCGATATCTATTTGGCATTGGTAACCATCCACGGAACTATAATGGTGTTCTTTGTATTGACAGCGGGTCTAAGTGGTACTTTTAGTAACTTGTTGATTCCATTGCAGATTGGAGCAAGGGATATGGCATCAGGCTTTTTGAACATGGTATCCTACTGGTTGTTCTTCCTGTCTTCTGTGATTATGGTGACATCGTTGTTCGTTGAAGCTGGGCCTGCAGCCGCTGGATGGACCATCTATCCACCATTGAGTGCATTGCCCATGGCACAATCAGGTTCTGGAGCCGGTATGACCCTTTGGTTGGTATCTATGGCCATATTCATTGCATCTTCTTTGTTGGGTTCATTGAATTATATCGTAACCGTAATCAATCTAAGGACAAAAGGAATGTCAATGACGCGTTTGCCATTGACCATTTGGGCCTTTTTTGTAACTGCAGTTATCGGTGTGATTTCATTCCCTGTACTACTTTCAGCAGCCTTGTTGTTGATCATGGATAGAAGTTTTGGAACATCTTTCTTCCTTTCCGATATCTTTATCCAAGGAGAAGTATTGCATTATCAAGGCGGTTCGCCCGTTTTGTATGAGCACTTGTTCTGGTTTTTGGGTCACCCCGAAGTATATATCGTACTATTACCGGCATTGGGTATTACTTCCGAAGTAATGTCTACCAATGCACGGAAACCCATCTTTGGTTATAGGGCGATGGTAGCCTCTATTTTGGCGATTGCTTTCCTTTCAACCATTGTATGGGGTCACCACATGTTCATCTCCGGTATGAACCCGTTCTTGGGCTCCGTATTTACATTTACCACACTATTGATTGCTATCCCATCTGCGGTGAAAGCATTCAACTATATCACCACGTTGTGGAAGGGTAACCTTCAATTGAACCCGGGTATGTTGTTTTCCATTGGTTTGGTTTCTACCTTTATTTCAGGAGGTTTAACCGGGATTATCTTGGGTGACAGTACCTTGGATATCAATGTGCACGATACCTATTTTGTAGTAGCTCACTTCCACTTGGTAATGGGTATTTCGGCCTTGTATGGACTTTTTGCTGGGGTATACCACTGGTTCCCTAAAATGTTCCAAGGTAGAATGATGAACAAAAACTTGGGGTACGTCCACTTCTGGATTACCGCCATCTGTGCCTATGGCGTATTTTTCCCGATGCACTTTGTGGGAATGGCAGGTGTACCAAGACGTTACTACCAAAACACGGCTTTCCCCATGTTTGATGAACTGACCAATGTTCAGGTCTTGATGACTGTTTTTGCCATCATCGCTGGATTGGCGCAGTTGGTGTTTGTGTACAACTTTATCTCCAGCATTTTCTATGGAAAAAGAGGGCCTCAGAACCCTTGGAGTTCCAATACCTTGGAATGGACAGCGCCACAGGAGCACATGCATGGGAACTGGCCCGGTGAGATTCCACACGTATACCGATGGGCCTATGATTACAGTAAGACCTATGAAAATGGGGAGTACATCATAGCGGGTCAAGATTTTGTGCCGCAGAACGTGCCCTTACAGGAAAACGAAGAAGAACTCAATCATTAAGGAGTATCTTTTACAACTATACGGCCCATCCCTTAGGATGGGCTTTTTTTTTGCGGACATTTCAACTAACCAATATTCATGATTTTGTCACCTTGAGCGCAGTCGAAAGGTTGGCAAAATAATTTTATTATACTCGATTTGACTGGAACATAATGGATTATACATATTTGTAATATCTTTAGTGCACTATACCCCAAAAAGAGAACCGTGAAAAAAATACTTGTCGCACTACTGCTTATCGTTCCCATAATCGTATTGGGACAACGGAAACCTCGAATAAAAGGGAGTCGGATTGTAACCGAGGTAAATGAGGAACTGCCTTCTTTCAATGCGATAATACTCAATGATAATCTGGATATTGTACTCAAGAAATCCTTTGGCCCAGGTTATGAAATTGTGGCAGACGACAATCTTATCGACATCCTAAAATTTGAAGTGAAGGATGGTACCTTGGTCATCAG
>JBNLBG010000083.1:0-12520 GCA_050303195.1 Allomuricauda sp.
AAAAGTGTTACTCCGGGAATAGAAGAAAATGACCACGCCTTTAAAATTTTGGGAAATTACGATTGGAACGGTTGGCGTTTAAATGCGGGGTATACCGAAGTGGGCGAAGGCTTTAATCCCGAAGTGGGCTTTTTACAACGAACCGCTTTTAGAAAGCCTGAATTTTTAATTTTCAAGGCACATCGGTTTAAAGATGCCGGAAAAATGTTGGAAATACGCCCACATGTTTCCTATCGGGGGTATTGGAACTTTGATGATGAACTGATCACAAGCTTTTTGCATATAGATAACCATTGGGTCTTTAAAAGCGGTCTGGAAATTCATACAGGAATCAATTTTACCGCAGAACAAGTATTTCAAGAATTTACCATTTCGGATGTACCGGTCCCCGTGGGCTATTATAATAATGAGGAATTGCAGTTGGTCATCACCACCAATCCCAACAACGCCCTATCCTTTGATACCCGGACCATTATTGGGGGATATTTTAATGGTCATCAGATTACCAATAGTGGTACGGCAAAATACAGGATTGGCGATAAGTTTAATAGTTCATTGACCATGAGCCATAGTGATATTCAGTTGGACACAGGAGATTTAACGGCTCTGGTGGGCGGACTCCGGCTATCTTATTCCTTTACACCTCGGATTTTCCTGCAAAGTTTGATTCAACGGAACAATGTCTCCAACATTACTTCGGTCAATGCCCGTTTTGGTTGGCTGCAAAATGCCAACACGGGACTTTTTGTAGTATTCAATTTGGTGAAGGATGATGACTTGGTCGATGCATTGGACAATCAAACCTTTACCATAAAATACACCCACCGGTTTGATGTTTTGAACTAGAAAATGACTTTTCAGGGATCATTGTTTAAATCGCTCAAAAATGGCCAAGGTCTTTTTGGTATTGATGAAATATACTCCGGTGAGCAAAACCACAGCCGCTATCACAGATTGAACCGTAATTTGCTCGTCCAAAAAATACCATCCCAACAACAAGGCTACAATGGGATTGACATAGGTAGATGTGGCCACTTTTTCCGGGGATACTGCCTTTAGCAAATAATTAAAGGAGGTAAACGCCAAAATGCTTCCAAAAATGACCAAAAGCACCATAGACCATTGGACTTTTACGCTCCAGTTCAATGGTGCGCTCCACTCTTCACCAAAGCCCAAACTCATCAAGGCCAGGATAATGCCCGCTGTGAACATTTGGTATCCCGTATTCACAAAATAGTTGGTCGGTAAATCGGCCTTGGCCACAAAAAGGCTACCATAAGCCCAACTCATCATACATACAAAAATCATAATCATGCCGGTTATGGAATCCTCACGGGTGATGATTTGCTTTTGGCTTACCAAAAGGTAGATTCCAACGATTCCAAATATGACCCCCACTACTGACATGGGTTGGATTTTTTTGCCCTGCAGCATCCGCATCAGCAATAATATAATCAGAGGTTGTGCAGATATTTCGAGAGCGGCAAATCCGCTATCCACGTACCGCAGTGCCCAAACCACCACCCCATTACCAAAGCTGAGGAATAAGATTCCGGCTATTATCGTATTTTTTAGTTGTCTCTTGGTAATGGCCAAAGGTATCCGCATGATTTTGGCCAATGCAAAAATCAGAAGCCCCGCCGTGGTAAACCGATAGGAAGCCAGCATGAAGGGTGGCAATTCGGTTACGGCAATCTTGTTCATGAGATAGGTGGAGCCCCAAATCACATAAATGGCAAAGAACGCTAAAATGACCAAAGCGGAATTCGAGGATTTTCCCATGGTAAGACAGTCGGAAATTATCCTGCAATATTACGGATGTTTGAAAGAGTAAAAAACAGATTTCCCACTAACTTTTTCTATAAATTGGAGCCAAGCTTCAGTGTCTAAAGAACGGGAGGTTTAATAATGTTGTCTGGTGTCTACAAGGTATTCAGCAATATCTTTCTCCAATTTTTTGAAGTGCTCTAGATGACGCTCAATTTTTCGGTCCAATTCAGGGATATTGTCCTTTTTGGCCTTTAGGCGTTCCATAATGTGTTCCTGATGTTTTGCAAAGGTCCTAAAACTATTCCTTATCTCATACAGTTTTTCAAAGCAGGAGGGGTTATTGGGCTCGCAGGTATACGAACACAATTTTTTGGAAAGACGTTGAATGACCTTATTGTTCCGCTCCAATCGGACCAATAGCTCCTGAACTTCATAAGTACTTTGTTCGGCAACGGGAATCATAAGGTATACGTTGTCTTGGAAGTTTATTAATTTTCCTTTAAGATAGTGATTTTCTTACATTTGAAGAAGTGGGTCCAGTTCAAATTATTGTTAATTAACACGGCAGATTGCAAAAAAAAGCCCGATGCAAAACATCGGGCCTTCTGGTTATCTTGAAATTGGTTATTAGCCTTTTGTCTG
Organism: Allomuricauda sp.; assembly: GCA_050303195.1. Lineage (GTDB taxonomy): Bacteria > Bacteroidota > Bacteroidia > Flavobacteriales > Flavobacteriaceae > Flagellimonas. The sequence continues at coordinate 2,413 of JBNLBG010000083.1, forward strand.
TTCGTAGGCTTCCTCTTTCAGTTCTTCACTGGCAACAATAGCCAATTCCACACGACGGTTTGCCGCTTTTCCGGCAGCTGTGTCATTGCTTTCAACGGGCTGGACTTCTCCGTACCATTTAGTGGTGAACCTTCCACTGGAAATTCCCTTGCTGACCAAATAATCTGTAACGGCTTGAGCTCTTCGTTGGGAAAGACTCATGTTATATTCCTCACTGCCATCACTATCTGTATGGCCTTCCACTAAAATATTTGATTTAGGATATTCTTGGAAGATTCCGGCCAATTTATCCAAAGTAGTGGCAGAAGTTCCTTTGATATCTGCCTTGTTGGTATCAAAATAAACACCATTTTCACCGCTGAAGGTCACATTGATTCCCTCTCCCACGCGTTTCACCTCTGCTCCTGGAATCTCTTCTTCAATACGTTCAGCTTGGCGATCCATACGGTTACCAATGTATCCACCGGCAGCTCCGCCCACAACAGCGCCAATAATGGCACCTAGGGCCGTGTTACCTTTTCCAACATTGTTTCCAATGATTCCACCTATAACAGCTCCACCTCCGGCACCAATTGCGGCTCCTTTTTGGGTGTTATTGGCATTTTTTACGGCATCACAGCTTAGAATCAGTGTTAGAGCCAAGAAAGCGGTTGTACTTTTTAATAGGATATTTTTCATGTAATTATTTTTTTGAGAATTCATAAACTATGGTTACCGGCTGTCCGTCAACCGATACGTTGGATTTTAGGGTCATGGCTTGTTCGGTTAGACTGACAATGTTTAAGCGATAGCCATATCCTCCGGATATGTCCTTTCGGTTTTCATCGATGAACTTGAACTGCAATTGACTGCTGTAGTTCTGTGAAGGCTCAACCACGGACCATCTGAAAAAACGGTCACCCCCTTGGCAAAGGGTGCTCTGGGCAATGGTATATCTACCCGTGCTGTTATTGTCCCGAAAGAACCAATCACTGCCCTCAAAACAAATATCCTCTGCATCATTAAAGATGACGGATTTAAAATTACCTGAATTGTTTTCGTAAGAAATGTTGTCCAGGGACCAAGAACCACTGAAAAGGTTTCGTTGCGTCCTTGCACTTTTGGAAACCGAGCACGATGCGAGTAAGATTCCCGCCAGTGCAACAAAAAAGAATTGTTTTACCATAAGAATTTGGAGTTTTAGTTTACATATATACGAGTGAGACACCAGATTTGGTGTTTTGTCTTGTTAAAAAATTGTTAACGAATTGTTTTAGTAAGCGTAGAGGTTCAATAATGCTGATTCAAACCGTTGTTTGGGCAGGTAATTTTCCTCCAGCGCTTTGGCAAAGGGAACAGGCGTTTCCAAGCTACCTATTCTTTTAACGGGAGCATCCAAATACTGAAAACATTCCTCCATGACCATTGCCGAAATATCGCTGGCTATACCGCCAAACAACGTATCTTCATGTAAAATAATGAGCTTCCCTGTCTTTTTCACTGAGGTGTAGACAGTATCCATGTCAAGAGGTTGAAGTGTTCGTAAATCTACGAGATCTGCGTCAATATTCGAATGTTTTTCCAATACTTCCATCGCCCAATGTATCCCAGCACCATAACTGACCACGGTAATGGAGTCTCCTTTTTGCAAAAGGTTGGCCTTTCCAAACGGTAGGGTGTAATAGTCTTTAGGGACATCGCCATAAACACTCCGGTACAATCCTTTATGTTCAAAAAAGAGAACAGGATTGGGGTCGTTGATGGCCGTATTCAAAAGTCCTTTGGCATCTGCAGGAAAAGCGGGATACACCACTTTAAGCCCTGGGGTTTTGGTAAACCAAGCTTCATTGGTCTGTGAATGAAAGGGTCCTGCTCCCACGCCTCCACCACAGGGCATGCGGATGACCACATCTGCTTTTTCGTTCCAACGGTAATGCACTTTTGCCAAATAATTGACGATAGGATTGAATCCCGAACTAACAAAATCGGCAAATTGCATTTCAACCACGGCTTTCATCCCATTGATGGACAACCCCATTGCAGTGGAAACAATGGCCGATTCACAAATGGGTGTATTCCGAACCCTGCTCTTGCCAAACTTGGAGGTAAAGTCTTCCGTAATCTTAAAAACCCCGCCATAATCAGCAATGTCTTGTCCCATAATGATTAATTCGTTGTGGTGGTACATGGATTGCTCCAATCCTTGAGAAATGGCATCCACAAAACGAATGTTTTCTATTTCATTTTTAGGTTCAAAGTGTTGATATTCAAATTTTTGATAAACCTCTTCTAATTCTTTGGTTTCAATAAAAGAAACTGGAGGTTCATCAAAGGCCATCTTTAAATTTTCATTGATTTCCGCCGAAATCCCCTCCTTAAGTTTATCAATCTCCTCTTGGCTTATGATGTTTTCCTCCAACAGGAATGACTCATAATTGGAGATGGGGTCTTTTTTGGCCCACTTGTTCATAAGCTTTTCTGGAACATATTTGGTGCCACTGGCCTCTTCATGACCTCGCATCCGGAAGGTTTTGAACTCCAGTAGCATGGGGCGGGGGCGCTTTCGCATGGCTTTGCAAAGTTCATCTACCTTAGAATAGACCTCCAAAATGTTATTGCCATCAATAATTCGAGATTCCATGCCATATCCCCGGGCCCTATCCGCCAAGTTCTCACAATTATATTGTTCATTGGTTGGGGTGGATAAACCATACCCATTGTTTTCAATACAGAATAAAACAGGAAGATTCCAAACCGAGGCGATGTTCAGGGCTTCGTGAAAATCGCCCTCACTTGTCGCACCTTCTCCCGTAAAGACTGCTGTTACCCGCTTTTTCCTTCCCAACAAATCCGCCAACGCAATGCCATCGGCCACCCCCAATTGTGGTCCTAAATGGGAAATCATCCCCACAATCTTATATTCTTGGGTGCCAAAGTGAAAACTCCGGTCACGCCCTTGGGTAAAGCCACTTTGTTTTCCCTGCCATTGGGCAAACAACCGGTGCAAAGGAATATTTCGAGATGTGAAAACCCCTAAATTGCGATGCATTGGAAGAATGTACTCTTCCTCCCTTAACGCCTGCGTCACACCTACCGAGATGGCCTCCTGCCCTATTCCACTGAACCATTTGGAAATCTTGCCCTGTCTCAACAGAATCAACATTTTTTCCTCGATCATTCTAGGCTTTAGCATACCGGTGTAGAGCTCCTTTAATTTTTGGCGGTCCAAATCCCCAATGTGATATCGCATACGCTATAAATTCAACGGGATAAATGTAGTAAAAAAGCCATCCATCCCACCTCAAATTTCGGAACGTTCGGCAATATTCATTACTTTTGACCGTAATCAAAAAATGATGGCATGAGTGCAATTCCAAGTGTAAATCTAGAAGATTTTGTCTCTGGAGATCCCGCTAGAAAAGAAAAGTTTGTCGAAGAAATAGGAGCCGCCTTTGAGGATATCGGATTCGTAGCCCTGAGTGGCCATTTCTTATCCGACAAGCTGGTGGATGACCTTTATTCGGAAATAAAAAAGTTCTTTCAACTGCCACAAGAAGTCAAGGACAACTATGAAATTGAGGGTATAGGTGGACAGCGAGGGTACACTTCCTTTGGAAAAGAACATGCCAAAGGAAAAAAAGAAGGCGATTTGAAGGAATTTTGGCATTTTGGCCAATATGTGGAGGACAATCCAAAATTGGAAGCCGAATACCCGGATAATGTTATCGTAACCGAACTTCCAGAATTCAATACCGTAGGCAAAGAAACCTATAAAATGTTGGAAAAAACAGCACAATATGTGTTACGTGCCCTGGCACTCCATTTAGGATTGAAAGAAACCTATTTTGATGAGTACATTAAAAATGGAAACTCGATCTTACGGCCCATTCACTATCCGCCCATTACCGAAGAACCTAAAAATGCAGTAAGAGCTGCAGCTCATGGAGACATCAACCTGATTACCTTGCTCATGGGAGCGCATGGGAAAGGGTTGCAGGTGCAAAATCACAAAGGGGAATGGGTAGATGCCATCGCCCAACCAGACCAATTGATGATTAATGTTGGGGACATGCTTTCGCGTTTGACCAATAACAAATTGAAATCCACAATACACCAAGTTGTGAATCCCCCGAAAGAATTGTGGGGCACATCTCGCTACTCCATACCATTTTTTATGCACCCCATCAGTGAAATGCCATTGAACTGCTTGGAAGATTGCGTGGATAAAGAGCACCCTAAGGCTTTTGATGACATAACGGCCGGGGAATACCTTCATGAACGGCTGATAGAGCTGGGTTTAATCAAAAAATAAGCTATGGACCTTAAGGACCAACTCAAGAACCTGTTTCCAGACCATGTTTCGGAGGAAAACACAGAAAAGGAACCTGAAAAACCGGACTATTGGCTTCAGGACGACCCTATTATCTGCAAATACGAAAAACGAAAAGGCAAGCCCATAACCATTTTGGAAGGCTATAATGGAGCTGATTCGGATTTCAAAAAACTTACAAAGGACCTCAAGACCTTTTTGGGTGTAGGCGGAAGTTACAAGAATGACTTCATCATCATCCAAGGGGATTATCGGGATAAAATCATGGAATTCTTAAAAGACCACGGGTTTTCCGTAAAAAGAGTTGGGGGTTAATGGTTAAAATCCTTACTCGGTGTTAAATTTGAATATTGAAAACCAATGTTTTACGAAAAAATTTTTGTGTTCTTGACAGAGTGTCTTACTTTTATTCTTCCTAACCAACGAAAACTGAACTGAAAATGAAATCACTGTTGCACATAACCAACGGGGACAGTTTCACGTCTAAATTACAATCGCTACAATTACAGGGGGACATTATCACATGGAGAGAGATGCTCTGCGAGGGCAAAACTTTATGTACAGTTGGTAGTGAATCTTTCTGGAAAACACGATTTGAATTTTTGAACAAGAATTACAAGATCTCAAAATCTTGGTTTGTTGAAAAAACACTGAAAGAGTACCGTTCGCTCTGTAATCACAAACAACAAGACCATATTGTTCTTTGGTTTGAATATGACTTATTCTGCCAAATAAACATGTTGGCCGTTCTCAGTTGGTTGAAGACCCATAGAAGGCATGCCGAAATCTCATTGGTGTGCAGCGGCAAGGAAGATGATAGTGATAGATATTATGGCCTTAGCGAATTGAGTGATGAAAAACTCATGGAGCTCTATGAAAATAGAACCATGCTCACTCAAGACGACATAGAATATGCTGATTACGTATGGCAATTGTACTGTAGCGACAATCCCATTCGACTTGAAAATCTCATCAACAACGATGATTTTCAATTTGAATACCTTTCAGATGCCCTTAAAACCCATCTAAAACGTTTCCCAACCATTAAAAATGGTTTGAACGAATTGGAAAACCATATTTTAGATGTTGTCATCACCCAAAAACCAAAATCAAAAAAAGAACTCATGGGCAATTTATTGACCAATCAAGGGTTTTACGGCTTTGGGGATTCACAATATGAACGAATCATTACTTCTTTGAAACCGTTGTTCAGTTCTTTCAACCCGGTAAAGTTGACCAAAAAAGGGATGGAGGTCTTGGAAAACAGAAATAATTATTATTCACAAATACGTGATAATCAATTATATCTAGGTGGTTCTTTAAAGTATAACTTCCTTTACAATACGGAAACCAACCGCATCTTAAAACTCTAGAAGGTAATGTCCTTAGGCAGCTCAGAATTGATTCTGAACCCTGATGGCAGCATCTACCATCTCAATCTTCTTCCTGATGATATCGCGGATACCATAATCACCGTAGGTGACCCGGGGCGTGTTTCGCAAGTATCCAAACACTTTGATTCCGTTGAAGTAAAGAAAGGTAAGCGGGAATTCATCACCCATACCGGAATTTTATCGGGAAAACGAATCACCGTTATTTCCACAGGTATTGGCACGGACAATATCGACATTGTTTTGAACGAATTGGATGCTTTGGCCAACATTGATTTTACTTCCAGAACCATTAAGGCAAAAAAAAGACAGCTCAGTTTTATACGGATTGGTACATCAGGGAGTATTCAGCCCAACGTCCCTACTGATTCTTTTGTGTTAAGTTCATCAGGAGCGGGATTTGATGGACTGTTGTATTTTTATGACAGTGGACAGGTAAGAAATAAGGACTTAGAAGCAAATCTCAATGACCACCTCGGTTGGCACCCTCTAAATATTAGACCATATGCAGTGGATTTTGATGAAAACTTGGCTCATCAATTTACAGGAAATCGTATACGATTGGGTATAACTGCAACTAATTCAGGTTTTTATGGACCGCAAGGAAGAAGTCTACGATTGACACTTAGGATTCCTGACTTTAATGAGCGACTTGCTGCATTTTCGTACCAGAACAATCAAATCACCAACTTGGAAATGGAGACAGCAGCCATCTATGGATTAGCTAAATTGCATGGACACCGAGCCATTTCATTAAATGCCATTCTTGCCAATAGAGCCACCGGTGAGTTTTCAAAAAACGGCAAAAAGACCATTGATCAACTCATTCAATACACCTTGGAAAAAATAACTTCGGGTAATTTGCTGTAGTCTTTTCTTCTTATTTTTTAGTTTTAAAAAAAAGATACCAAATGGAATCTGTATTTTTATTCAACCTTTTAAAAAATACGTGTGAAGACCGTTAACATAATCGGAGTTCCGGAGCATTTTAACCTCCCTTGGCATCTAGCCATAGAAGACAACGCTTTTGAGGATCGGGGTATCAGCCTTAAATGGACCGATGTTCCAGAAGGAACAGGTAAAATGTGCCAAATGTTGGAAAGCAATGAGACGGATTTGGCCATAATTCTCACAGAAGGCATCATTAAGAGCATTTCGCAGGGAAACCCAAGTAAAATTGTCCAAGAATACATTGCCTCTCCTTTGCTTTGGGGCATCCATGTTGCGGCCAACAGTTCCAGAGAGTCAATTCAAGAATTGAAAAACGATAAAGTGGCCATAAGCCGACTCGGAAGTGGCAGCCATTTGATGGCCTACATAAACGCCCAAAATCAAGGATGGGATCCTGAAAACCTGCAGTTTGAAATCATCAATAATCTGGATGGCGCTGTTAAAAGTTTAACCGAAGGCTCCCATGCTTATTTTATGTGGGAACACTTCACAACGAAGCCTTTGGTGGATAATGGTACGTTTAAATGGTTAGGGGACTGCCCCACTCCATGGCCTTGTTTTGTTGTTGCCGCCACGGATTCCTTTTTGGAAGCCCATCCTGGCGTGTTGAAACACATCTTGGAAGTCATTAACACCTACACGGAAGAATTCAAGCAAATTCCAAGTATTGATAGGACACTATCCAACAGGTACGAGCAAAAATTAGAGGACATTCAGGAATGGCTCTCCAAAACCACTTGGGGACAAGAGCAACTTTCTAAAGCCACCCTCCACGAGGTACAATCAAGATTGTTCGACCTTAAACTCGTCGAGCAAATCAACGAGGCTTCAAAATTTCTTTGGACCTAGACAGACGGTACCCTAATGAATTTACCAATCAATGGCCTCTTTGCCCATTTGGGCCAATAACGTATTCGCTTTGGTAAAATGTTGGTTGCCAAACCACAATCCCCTATTGGCACTTAAGGGAGAAGGATGACCCGAAGTAAGAATATGATGCTTGGTTTTATCGATCAAGGCTGATTTCTTTTTAGCAAAACCACCCCAAAGCAAGAAAACGACGCCTTCCAATTGTGCGGAAACCGTTTTGATGACAGCATCGGTAAACTGCTCCCATCCTTTGTTTTGATGGCTACCAGCATTATGGGCCCTAACCGTTAAGGTGGCGTTGAGCAACAAGACCCCTTGGTCTGCCCATCGTTCCAAATTACCGCTTTGGGGATAGGGCTTTTCAACATCCACTTTAATTTCCTTAAAAATATTCACCAAAGACGGAGGGTGCGGAATCCCGTCCTTTACCGAAAAACACAATCCATTGGCCTGATTGGGTCCATGGTAGGGATCTTGACCAATAATTACCACTTTGGTTTCCTGAAACGGGCAATGGTCAAAAGCAGCAAAAATATCCTTGCCCTTCGGGAAGCAGGTATATTGCTGATATTCTTCCTTTACAAATTGGGTCAATTGCTCAAAATACGGTTTCTCAAATTCCGGTTGTAAATGCGCTTTCCAGCTTGGTTCTATGGAAACATCCATATGTAGCTTATTTCTTTTTGGTCAATTTATAAATTAGATACCCAATCCCCACAACAAAATGAAGCAAGATGACTCCTGCAATAACATATACCAAAGTGTGGTCATTTTGCATCTTGAAAACAAAAATGAGGTCAGATTCCAAATTTAGGAATTGAATGGGTTTTAGAAGCATAACTCGCTTTAAAAAGCGGCTTTTCTTCCCGTTCCAAAATTATATCTTTGCGCTGCCAGATAAAGCAAATGCAAAAGATTCACCCAAAAACCCTTCAGGATTTAGAATTTCCCACGGTACTGCAGCAGGTTTCAACCCGTTGCAACACCGAATTGGGAAAGGAAATGGCTTTGACCCTAACCCCCATCGCCAACAAAGAAGATTTGTTGGAGGTTTTAGGGCAGACTTCAGAATATTTGGCATCCTTCTCCAACGACAATCGCATTCCCAATCACGGATTCGATAACATCAATTCGGAATTATCCCTCCTCAAGATTGAAAACAGTACTTTGGAGATTTCTGGGTTCAGAAAGATTGGTGGGATTTGCAAAACTGTGGCCATCCACCAGAAATTCTTGAAAGAATTCAAGGAATACTATCCATTACTGTTTAAAAAAGCGAATGCGCTGGAAGCCCATGCCGAAATCCCGGAGGCTATTGACCATGTCATTGATAAATTTGGGGAAATCAAAGATTCTGCATCAGATGATTTAAAATACATTCGCACCCAAATCAATGAGATACGTGGTAAAATCAACCAGAGCTTCGCCGCTGCTTTAACCCGTTATCAATCCTCTGATTTTTTGGATGATATCCGGGAGTCTGTTGTTGAAAACCGCAGGGTTTTAGCGGTAAAAGCCATGCATCGTCGTAAAGTAAAAGGTACGGTGATGGGCAGTTCCAAGACGGGCAGTATCGTGTACATTATTCCTGATGCTACAGTGGGCCATACCCGGGAACTCAACAATTTGGAGTTCGATGAAAAAGAGGAAATTCAACGCATCCTCAACCAGCTTACCAATACCATCCGCCCTTTCGCCTCTTTGCTCAAAGAATACCAATGGTATCTGACCGATGTCGATATCACGGCATCCAAGGCCAAATATGCTTCGGAAATGAATGCGTTATTGCCGGAAATCAGTGAGGAGCGGGAATTATCCCTTCGGGATGCCTACCACCCCCTGCTCTATTTGACCAATAAACGCAAGAACGAAAAAACTTGGCCGCAGACCATCCAACTGCACAAAGAAAATCGAATCATTGTCATTTCTGGACCCAATGCAGGAGGAAAAAGTATTACACTGAAGACCATCGGACTGCTGCAGGTGATGCTCCAAAGCGGTCTGCTGATTCCGGTGCATGAACGTAGCACCGTTTGCCTTTTTGATAAAATATTGACGGATATTGGTGATAACCAATCCATTGAAAATCATCTCAGCACCTATAGCTATCGTTTAAAGAACATGAACTATTTCTTAAAACGGTGCAATAACAAAACATTGTTCCTGATTGATGAATTTGGAACGGGAAGCGACCCCGAACTGGGTGGTGCGTTGGCGGAAGCGTTTCTGGAAGTCTTCTACGAACGGGAAGCCTACGGAGTCATCACTACCCACTACGCCAATCTTAAGGCGTTGGCCAATGAATTGCCACACGCTACCAACGCCAATATGCGCTTTAACTCCCAAACCTTGGAACCTACCTTTCAATTGGTTTTGGGCGAAGCGGGAAGTTCTTTCACCTTTGAGGTGGCCCAAAAAAATGGCATTCCTTACTCTTTGATCAATAAGGCCAAGAAAAAGATAGAGCGCGGCAAGGTCCGGTTTGATGCCACTATTGCCAAATTGCAGAAAGAGCGGAATAAAATGGCCCAAACCGGTTCCAAATTAAAAGAAGAGGAATCCAAGGCTCGTGAAGAAGCCGATAAAC
>JBNLBG010000084.1:0-11841 GCA_050303195.1 Allomuricauda sp.
GAAAAGTAAAATGACAAAAAAGACTGGAGCTTACATTGTGATGATTGCAGGTTTGATTCTCATGATTCTAAATATAGCTAATTTGGATTTTGGAGATCTTAAGGCAGGTCCTTTTACAGGTCTCGTTTCCAATATTTTGTTGATAGTAGCAATGATAATCAGCATCAGGCATATGAATAAAAAAGTTTAGATAAACGATTCACCGAGATTTAATCAGTAAGTTAGACAACTATTGAGTGACAAAGTAAAATGTCAATATACAATCCCTTATTTTTTATCCCTTTTACAGCAGGACTAATTTTTTTCATAGCTGGGGTCATTCTATTAAAATACCCGCCGAAAAAAATTAATGGATTTTATGGCTATTTTTAGGGAAGGCTACAGATGAGCCAGTGGTAGAAACATGACTTCACTTCACTCGATTGCAGCTGTCCCATCGTTTGGGTAACGTATAAATCCAATTATTGAAATACAGACTTCTACTGCTAAGTTTCTTGTATGATTTAAGATTCCGGTTTGTATAAAATACCGAACATGAAGAGGGCCCACTTTTATCATGTAATTATCGGCATAATTTTTTTAAGGTATTTGTAACCATTTCAAAACTTGTCTTGTCCTATGGATGTGAATTCAAAATACAAGACGATTTATCAATCAAAACTTTTAGAAATGATTACAGTTACATTAAAACGATTTTATTTTTGTCTATGCTCCTTTACATTGATGTTAGGGGTCATTGGAAATGCTCAAGAACAAACAATTCACACGATGTATGGTGAACAGGTATCCCCATCCGAGCTTAATGAAGGATTAAAAGGTATAATGCAGACCCATGGGGTTCCTGGTGTCTCTATCGCCATTATTAACGATAACGAATTGGTTTACCACAATGCCTTGGGCCTAGAAAATATCGAAACAAAAACGCCCCTAGATGAACAAAGTATCTTTGAGGCAGCCTCGCTCTCCAAACCCATATTCGCATATTTTGCCCTAAAAATGATGGAGCAGGGCAAAATCGACCTTGATCGACCGCTCTATGATTATTTGCCGCATCCCAATATTGACCCTGAGTTTGTAGATCAGGCCAAATTGATCACCCCCCGCATGGTATTGGCGCACCAGACCGGAATGCCGAACCATGGGGGAAATGAGCCCATGAAGCTCGCATTTGAACCGGGTTCCGATTTTGCATATTCAGGAGAAGCCTATCAGTATTTGGCAGCTGTTATAGGCCATCTAACCGGTGCAGGGTGGAAGACCTGCTTGAATGACCTGTTCCAAAAAGAAGTGACCTTGCCCTTGGGAATGCCCAACGCTACTTTTGTGTGGGACAATTATATCGAAGCGCATAAGGTTGATGGCCATGACGAAAATGATGGCAGGCCCAAAAACAGGGTTCCTTCAAACGGGTATTGGGACGACAATGTGTTCAATGCTTATTCCAGTTTGCACACCGAGGCAAAGGAATATGCCCAATTCGTTAAGGCCATGTTAAAAGAGGAAGGATTATCGAAAGAAACTTTTAATGAGATGCTTAAGGAGCAGACCCATTTTAAAAAGGACAACCCGCTTCGCAAACAGATTGGCCAAACCGGATGGGGACTCGGTTTTGCCCAAAAAAGAACACCGGACATGACCATGCACATGCATACGGGAAACAATCACGATTTTCAAGCGTATGTGATGTTCGTACCGGAGAAGAAGTATGGATTGGTGCTCTTTACCAACAGTGGCAAAATGATCCAGGTAATCTCAGGCCTATCACAAATTTTAGGTCCACAATTTTAAAAAAATTATTGGGAAGGTAAAATTAGGTACCTTCCCAAGGGTACATATAAACACAATAAATTTATTAGTATGGAAGATTTTCAAGATGCTATTGGAGCTATTGTATTGATGGCCGGTTTGGTAGTGGTAATATATATCATCGCACGCTATACCTATTTGGTCAAAAAGGCCATGATCGAAAGCGGTCATGTTCCATCCCATCAAACTAAAAAAATGGTATACATCGATTTGGGTTGTATTGTCGGTGGATTGGGCTTTGGACTTTTATTTTCATCTATTTTTAGTGCCATGGGCCTAGATGAAAATACCACCGATCTTTTAGTGTGGGGCACCATTTTGATATTCGGAGCCTTGGGCATGGTCCTGGCACATATCTTAAGAAGAAAATTTGGCGACCACTGATAAGGATATAGATGCAAAGTTAATTGCTCGGGTAAAGGAAGGGGATGACGGTACATTTGTTCAGCTTGTGGACAAGTACAAAGATCTTTCCCTATCCTTGGCCCACTCCATTGTGAAGGACCGTGATAAGGCTGAAGATGTGGTACAGGATGCCTTCATCAAGGTGTATGAAAAAGTAGCTACATTTAAATATCGGTCGGCCTTTTCCAGCTGGTTGTACCGCATAGTGGTGAACACTGCTTATAACGCACTGAAAAAGGAAAACAAGTATCGCGGTATGGAGAATTTGACCGAAGTGTCGAGCAGTGTTCAAAATCTGGATGCGGACCGGTTCCAAGAGCGTGATCAGAAAAAGTACATTGTCAAGGCATTGGAACGGCTAAGACCTGATGAAGCCCTGGTGCTTAGGCTGCATTACCTTTGTGGGCACTCGGTGGTTGACATACAGGAAATTACCGGGTTTGGTATTTCCAAGGTCAAAGTGGACCTGCACCGAGGTAGGGCCAATATGGAAAAAATACTTTATGAACTATTGGGGGACCAAGTGGAGGATCTTTTGTAACCCAGCAAAATAAATGAAAATGAAAGACAAAGCGTTCAAAAAAGTAATGATGCGAAGTAAGATGGCCACTTCTGAGGGATTCACGGAAGACCTCATGAAAAAGTTGGCCACCCGAAAGGCAGAACGTCCTACTTTGATAATCTTGGCCCTTAACCCCATGATTTGGAGCTTGGTGGCAGCCGCCATAGCCCTATTGATTATCTTTTATCTACTGCCCTTGCCAAATTTTAATATCATGGAGTATACATTGCCCATTGAAAAGACCCCGCTAATGGTGATTGTCATGTTCCTTCTTTTGTTCGGTATCAACAACATGTTACGATTAAAAGGGCAAGTGTCAGCTATAAATCGCCAGATGACGGCGCACTGATCTATTAAGAAACCTTGCATTTTGCATGGGTTTTCAGGTTATTGGTATATTTTGTGTTTTTCACTATGATGGAATTTCTTTTTAATTGCACCTTGGGTATGAAACTATTTAAAGTCCCTTTAGCAAATAGAAGAAATAGTCTATTGGACAAAGCTTTTATGAAATATGCCTTATTGATAATTCCAGATAGGTTTATTTTGCTAATCTTGGTTTACTTTTTTCGAGTATTTTTTCACAGTCAAGAAAGCTTACTTTTTAGTGAAAAATACAGTGGACATAGATGGATAAGAAAACAGTAAAGTTCAAATAAACGATTCAAAACAAGTTTAAAAAATCAATTCGATCGCATTTTGCCGTGGGTAATGTTGTTATGAGCAAAACGGCTAAGATCGGTGTGGTCTATTATCAAGAATTATAAATGATAAGTCAACAATTTGATGTGATAATTATCGGAGGGGGTTTAGCCGGATTAACATGCGCCCTTCATCTATCGCAAAATAATTTCAAGGTTCTTCTCATAGAAAAAAACAGTTTTCCCAAGCATAAAGTCTGTGGTGAATATATATCAAATGAAGTTTTACCATATCTAAAATATTTAGGGTTCGACCCTTTTAAGTTTGGAGCCAAACGCATCTCAAACTTCGAACTTACCACACATAATAACAAAACCATCAAGGCTGACTTACCGCTTGGTGGATTCGGAATGAGCCGACATGAAATGGATTTTCGGCTATATGAACTTGCATTAAGGCTAGGGGTTTCGGTATTACAAGATACTGTGGTTGATGTGGTATTCGAGAATGACATTTTTCACATTCAAACTAAATCAAATCAAAGCTTTATTTCAAAAATCACTATTGGTGCTTTTGGGAAACGTTCCAATTTAGACCATAAGTTCCAACGTTCGTTTATCACCAAGAAGTCACCTTACTTGGGTGTAAAAGTTCATGTGTCAGGTAATTTTCCTGAAAATAAAGTAGCACTTCACAATTTCAAAGGTGGTTATTGTGGGGTGTCCAAGGTTGAGAGTGACCACATTAATTTATGTTATATCACCAATTATAAGGAATTTAAGCGCTATAAGGATATAGATACTTTTCAAAATGAGGTTGTATTTAAAAACCTTGCTTTAAAGAAGTTGTTTCAGAATTCAAGTGTTGAATTCGATGAACCATTGACCATAAGTCAAATTTCCTTTGCGACCAAAAACCCCATTGAAAATCACATGATTATGTGTGGTGATTCGGCAGGTATGATTCATCCGTTATGTGGAAACGGGATGGCTATGGCGATACGGAGTGCGCAATTAGCATCGAGCCTTATTATTGACTATCTTCAAAATAAAATACATACGCGAACAGCATTGGAGCGAAAGTATGCCAAAGCTTGGAACAAAACCTTCAGCTTGAGATTAAAAGTGGGACATGTCATTGCCTATTTATTCCGGCAAGATTGGTTGGCACCAAAATTACTGGTAGTTTTAAGAAGCGTACCTTTTTTGATTCCATTAATTATTAGAATGACACATGGCAAACCCATGAAAGTTTAATGAGTTTATTTGTAAACACCACATACAGGAGCAATGCCACAGAACTTATGGATGATTTCTCCATGAAGGGAGAATTGCTTCGAGACTCGTTGGATAAACTGGGCAAAATCAATAGGTGGTTAGGCGGGAATCACATTACCTTGGATGGCCTACGTAAGTTGCTGAAGGAACAACCCAAAGATAAAACCTACACCATTATTGATTTAGGTTGTGGGCATGGCGATATACTAAGGTTGATTGCGGATTATGGGAGAAAAAACAACTATTCGTTTAACCTAATTGGTATTGACGCGAACCAAGACGCTATTGACTATGCGGTTGAATTATCTGAAGATTATGATGAACTATCGTTTCATAATTTGGATGTTTTTTCTGAGGAATTCCAAACCTTAGAGTATGATATTGTGCTTTCAACCCTGTTTTTACATCATTTGAATCAAGATGAAATCCAAATATTATTAAAAATGATAAATTCAAAGGCAAAGTTGGGCATTGTCATTAATGATTTACATCGGAATAGAATGGCTTATGGATTATTTAAATTATTGGGCTTGGTAATTTCCAACCATATGATAGTACAAGATGGATTAACCTCTATTTTAAGGGCATTTAAACGTCGGGAATTAGAAAACATTTCAAAGCAACTCAACCTTAAATCACAAATTTGTTGGAAATGGGCATTCCGCTACCAATGGCTAATTAAATCCTAAATGGCAGTAAGAATAACATCGGTCGCAAAGCAACTTCCAAAATATACCAGAGAGACCAAAGACATTTTGCCGTATGTAGCACTTTGGCTCGAAGGAAAAGAAGAACGTTTTAAACGCAAAGTCCTCAGGATTTTCGAGAATGCGGCTGTTGACAAGCGTTATTCTATAATGAGCCCAGAGGAAGTATTTTTAAAAACTTCGTTTGAAGAAAAAAATGACATTTACGTCAGAGAATCCATTAAACTGGCAGAAAAGAGTTTGTTGAAAGCTTTGGATAAAGCCAATTTGACGCCAACGGATTTAGACTACATTATCACGGTAAGTTGCACAGGTATCATGATACCTTCTTTGGATGCTTATTTGATCAATCGCGTTAAACTGAAACAGGATATTGTTCGTTTGCCTGTGACCGAAATGGGATGTGCCGCAGGAGTTTCAGGTATTATGTATGCTAAGAATTTTTTAAAGGCCAATCCTAACAAACGGGCTGCTGTTATTGCTGTTGAGTCGCCAACAGCAACGTTTCAGCTTGATGATTATTCAATGGTCAATATAGTGAGTGCTGCGATATTCGGGGATGGTTGTGCCAGTGTTATTCTATCATCTTGTGAAGATGAGGTTGGCCCGGAAATCAAGGATGAAGCCATGTATCATTTCTATGATGCAGAGCATATGATGGGATTTAAACTAAGGAATACGGGGTTGCAAATGGTCTTGGACCAAACCGTTCCAGAGACCATTGCATATCACTTTCCTGATATTATCCATCCTTTTTTAGAGAAAAATGGCCTAACCATTGAAGATGTTGAGCACTTAGTGTTTCATCCAGGAGGTAAGAAAATTGTCCAAACGGTTGAAGATTTATTCGGTGCTTTGGGCAAGAATATAAACGATACAAAAGAAGTTTTAAGGCTATATGGCAATATGAGCAGTGCCACTGTTCTATATGTTTTAGAACGGTTTATGGACCGGAAATTACCTAAAGGAGATAAAGGTATAATGCTAAGTTTTGGACCAGGATTTTCTGCACAGAGAATATTATTGGAATGGTAACATGAAAGAATTTAGAGATAAAAATTATTGGGCCTTGATACTTGGAGGCAGTAGTGGTTTAGGTTTGGCCACAGCAAAAAAATTGGCAAAGCATGGTATGAATATTTGTATTGTATATCGCAATTCTAGAATGCAAGAAGATGGTATTTTAAAGGAATTTAAAATTATACAGCAAGAAGGTATACAGTTTAAGGCGTTTAATAGTGATGCTTTCAAAGATCAAAATAGAGAGGTCATTATACAAGAATTGAAACCAATTTTAGGTGATGGTCAAAAGATAAGAACGATGATTCATAGCGTTGCTAAGGGCAATCTAAAACCAATGGTTTCAGACGGAAAAACTGAACTAAAGCATGACGATTTCGCATTGACCATACAGGCAATGGGAATTAGTTTATATGACTGGACCAAATCTATTTTTGAAGCAAAATTATTTGCAGAGGACGCACGAGTATTAAGCTTTACGAGCGAGGGCAATACCAAAGCTTGGCAGAGTTATGCGGCCGTTTCAGCGGCCAAAGCAACACTGGAAGCAATTACTAGGAATATAGCATTCGAGTTTGCTCCCTATGGAATTAAGGCCAATTGTATACAAGCAGGCGTTACAGATACCACGTCATTGCGAATGATTCCCGGCAGTGAACGGATTATCAAATATACCTTAAAACGAAATCCCAATAAACGTTTGACCACTCCAGAGGACGTGGCTAACGTTGTTTATTTACTAACAAAGGACGAAGCTTCTTGGATAACGGGAACTGTAATTCCGGTTGATGGAGGTGAGCACTTGATTTAATATGAAAGTATCGGAAATCATAGCGCTATTGCCTTATCAAAGACCATTTTTGTTTGTTGATGATATTGATACCATTACCGAAAACAAGATTATTGGGCACTATACATTTAGGGAGGATGAGTTCTTTTATGAAGGGCATTTTAAAAACAATCCAGTAACCCCAGGTGTTATTCTTGCAGAATGCATGGCACAAATTGGTTTGGTTTGTTTAGGGATTTACCTGATGAAAGACGGAATTACGAAGTCGCAAAAACCGAAAATTGCCTTGACCTCACATCAAATGGATTTTTATGTGCCGGTTTTACCTGGCCAAAAAGTCCATGTGCATTCAGAAAAAGAAGTTTTCCGATTCAATAAATTAAAATGTAACGTAAAAATGCTCACCGAGGACGGAGACCTAATAGCAAGAGGATTAATTTCAGGAATGTTGAACGTATGAATCAACGTGTTGTCATAACAGGAATGGGCGTGGTTGCACCAAACGGTGTTGGTGTTTCCCAATTCACAGAATCTTTAAAAAATGGAACCTCGGGAATCACATTTCATCAACAATTAAAAGACCTTAATTTTTCATGTCAAATAGGTGGTGTTCCAAATGTTACTGATGAATTACAATCAGAGTATTTTACAGAGTTACAATTACGGGGATTTAATAGCTCTGGAATACTATACGGTTGTATTGCCGGTATGGATGCCTGGAAAGACGCAGGATTTTCTACGAATCCAAATAGCGAATTGGATTATGATACAGGACTCATTTTTGGAACAGGAACATCAGGTGTTGAAAAATTTAGGGAGGCGATTTACCAGCTCGATGATGGACAGGTAAGACGTTTGGGCAGCACGGTTGTTATACAAACCATGGCAAGTGGCATTAGCGCCTATTTAAGTGGTATGCTTGGATTGGGCAATCAGGTTACCACAAATTCATCTGCATGTACAACGGGCACTGAAGCTGTTTTAATGGGCTATGATCGGATTAAGTTCGGAAAAGCCAAACGTATGTTGGTAGGTAGTTGTAGTGACCATGGGCCTTATGTTTGGGGAGGGTTTGATGCCCTGCGGGTTATGACCTACAAACATAATGATGAGCCAGAAAAAGGTTCAAGACCAATGAGTGCCTCAGCATCAGGTTTCGTTCCTGGAAGTGGCGCAGGCGCTTTGGTTTTGGAATCTTTAGAGTCTGCATTGGAACGGGGTGCAAACATCTATGCAGAGGTTTTGGGAGGTGAAATTAATTCTGGAGGTCAGCGACAAGGGGGCACCTTAACTGCGCCGAATCCAGCTGCAGTGAAACAATGTATAAAAAACGCCTTGAAGAATTCAGAAATAAATCCAAGTAAAATAGATGTCATTAATGGCCATCTTACAGCTACTTCCAAGGATTTTCTGGAAATTGAAAATTGGACAAAGGCATTAGGAAGGAAGCACAAGGAATTTCCCCTTATAAATTCCACTAAATCTTTGGTCGGTCATTGTTTGGCCGCAGCAGGATCAATTGAATGTGTTGCAAGTGTCATTCAACTCAAAGAGCAATTTATAGCACCAAACATCAATTGTGAAGATCTACACGGTGACTTAAAAGAATTAGTGGATGTTTCCAGAGTACCAACGCAATCAAGAGATGCTAAGATTCAAGTAATCGCCAAAGCCAGTTTTGGTTTTGGTGATGTGAATGCCTGTGTTTTATTTAAGCGATTTATACCGTAACTTACGTTTCAAAAAACATGAAGAAGGAGCAATTGATTGCCAAACTAAAACCCATAATTGAACCCTATGTTCAAGATGAGGAAGCTTTCAAAAACTTATCCGAAGAAACAGATTTTGTAAGGGACCTCAAGATAAACTCAGCGAATCTTGTGGATATCATTTTAGATATTGAGGACGAATTTGATATTCGTTTGGAAAATGAGGATATGGAGCAAATGCTAGATGTAAAGTCCGCCATGAGCATTGTTACTTCAAAACTTAACCACTAATGGTCGGCAATGACATTGTTGATCTTGCTGAGGCAAGGCATGCTTCAAATTGGCAACGGCCACGATTTTTACATAAACTTTTTACCGAATTGGAACAAAAGTATATCAAGGATGCTAAAAACCCATTTCTTATGGTTTGGCGATTATGGAGTATGAAAGAAGCTTCTTATAAACTATTCACTCAAATTTATCCCAACCGGTTTTATAATCCCAAGGGATTCGAATGTACCGTTGAAAATAATTCCGGAACGGTAAAATTTAAAGGTTTTCAGTGTTATGTTGAAACGAAGGAGACCTCAAAATATATAATCTCTGAAGCAAGACTAAATAAAAAAAAGTTGAGTTCCAAAATTGTAAAATTTAAGACCACTCATCAAAAGCAGCAAAGTGAAGAACTGAAAACAAGACTTCTAAATTATGTTGGCAGTGAATATCAGCTTATAAAGAACAATATGGACATCCCTACATTGAGCAACGGAAAAGAGCATTTCAATATAAGCTTAACCCATCATGGGACTCATGGTGCCTTTGCAATAGCCAGATTATACCCAGTTGAGCTCACCGACTATATAGGTATGGGAATTGTCCCCAAAAATTAGAAAATGGACGATGTGTGAAGTCTTATAGGTATGGAAGTTCATAAAATTATTTAGAAAATATTGACAAACATTATAAAGGCTATAAATTATAGTTCATATAAACGATAAGTTAGAAGTTTAGATATATCATTGCCTAGATCTAAATCAAATCATTGATGCCAAACCTTGATTGATAAATTTTCATGAATGGTAAGTCCCTCATGAACTAATTGCAAAATCCCTCAATTCAGTTCCTTAAAACCAATTGAATTAAGTCGATTCTTTTAAAGTGCCTTTACCTTAAGGGAAAGGTTCTTCGAATTTGACTTTGTCAAAAATTCGGAGAAGCGAGAGGGTAGCACGCCAAGGCGGTGCTACGATAACATTTTGCTCCACAAGTTCCCAAGGACAAAGGGCTCAATGGAAAGATGAAGATTCATGTGGAATTGGACATTTACTGTAAACCCTCCCGAAGAACCTTAAAACACTGAGAAAAATTACTGTAAAATGGTCCCGAGACCAAAAGAATATGGGTTTTCCGCCATAAGCATCAAGGCAAGTGTCGCCAACAGGTTTCGCCGTTTCTCAAAAAGGATTGCAAGATCACATACCGAAACCTTGACGTGCATCATGGACTTTTTTGAGTGGCATGGCTTCACTCCCAATGATAGGTTTGCAAAAAGCATCCAAGATGAAATCCTCAAGAACCGGAAACGCATCGAGGCCTCCATTGCCATCATCCGTGACATTGAGATTACACAGACCAAACCCACAAATGCCATTCTCCATGCTCTGCTTGAGCAAAAGGTCAAACATGAAAAACCGGTAAAGGTTGAACAGAAAACAACCAAGAAACAACCTGAGATCGAGATAACCGTTCCCAAAATCCGATATGAAAGGCTCATGGATAAAATGGGTATGCTCAAAAAGGAAAGCCAATATGTAATTGACCATGTTACTTTAATAAAGCCTTCTTTTGGGAAACCTTATTTAAAGTTGGAAATTACAGAGGGGGAGTTGGAAAACTATAGGCGTACCCTTCAAAACCTATAGGTGGTTCCCGAACAATATTGAGATTCCTGCCGCGCTCAGTAGTATTAGTCCCTGGTAAGGTTTGGGGCTTGCAGCGCGAAACCCTGTTTCGCTCGCTCACATTGTACTTAAATCAAGAACCCAATTTGAATTTGGCTTTAACAACTTCCATATCTTCCATCAATTTTTTATCAATCACCTTAGCATAGATTTGTGTTGTTTTCAATGATTGGTGCCCCAGCATTTTACTAACGGATTCAATTGGTACGCCATTGGCCAAGGTCACAGTAGTTGCGAATGTATGTCTCGCTAGATGAAATGTTAGGTTTTTTTGAATTTTACATATATTTGCTATTTCCTTTAAAAATGCATTGGTTTTTTGGTTGCTGATTACGGGTAGTAACAAATCATGCTCCTTCGTCAAAGAATGGTCTTTGTATTTACTCAAAATTGCTTCTGATGTGGGTAGGAGGGGTACAACGCTTCTTGAATCTGTTTTCGAACGATTTATTTTAATCCATCGTTTTCCGTCCAGTCCTAGAACAATATGGTTTGCCGATAACTTTTTGACATCAACATATGCCAACCCCGTGAAACAAGAAAAAACAAATATGTCACGGATTTGTTCCAGTCTGGGAATATCAAATTCCTGCTTTATAAGAGAGTGAAGCTCGAGTTCCGTTAAAATATCTCGTTCCACCTTTTTCCATTTCGCCTTCCAGTGATAAAAAGGGTCTCTGTTCACCCAATTATTTGCAGCGGCAATCCGCATTATTTTTTTGAAGTTTACCACATATTTGGTGATGGTGTTTTGATTACCAATATTTTGGGTTTTTAAAAAGTGGTGGAAACGATTGATGAACTTTAAATCCACTTCTTTAATGAAAATATCTTTCATCTTATACTCCTTCTGAACAAAGTCGGCCAAATGGTTTCTAGTTCTTATATGCCTCCGGTAAGCCCCGTAGGAATACTCCAAACCGAGTAATTGTTCTATTTGATCATTGTGTTCATCGTAGACT
>JBNLBG010000085.1:0-11246 GCA_050303195.1 Allomuricauda sp.
GAACAACTCCTCAAATTTTAATCGAAACTGGGCTTTGGCCAGTAATTCCTGATTTTTTGGGAAATGGATATTGAATAGCGCTTCACTTTTGGAAATCAACCGCAATTCTTCCAATATAGTTTTAGGTAACGATTCGGGAAACTGCCCTTTGGACTCCACAAACAATTGCTGCATTATCTTTCCAACCACCCGATTGGTGATACCCTTGGAACTCAATTTTTCGGTAGAGGGATAAATGGGTTGCATGGCCGCTTTCAATCCTTTTTGATGTTCAGAAAGCAGTTCCATCTCCGGGTGGGGCATGGAAAAAGTAATGCCATATTTTGAAATTCGCCCAAAGACCACGTAGGGCTCATTGATTTTGAGATTCTCCCGAATCCATTTGTGCCCACGGAACCACACCAATTCCATTTGTCCGGTTTCATCCACAAAAGTGGCCACGAGCCGCTTTCCTCGTTTTTGTTCCACCGTTTTTAAGTGGATAATTTTCCCCACTACCTGAATATCGGCGCCGCTGGGCTGCAGTTGGTTGATTTTGTAATAACTGGTCCGGTCCAAATACCGATTCGGAAATAGATGAAGCAAGTCCCGGTAGGTCTCAATCCCTAGTTCAGCCTTGAGGATATCTGCTCTGTTGGGACCGACACCTTTTAAATAGGGGATAGGAGTTTGCAAAAAATTAGGATTCATCAAACTAAAATATGTAATTTGGAAGGACTTTTGATAGTATGACGGTATGAAGCGAAGTCCCTTTCTTGTTTTTTTACTTCTCACGCAGCTGCTTTCCGCCCAGATTCAGGACAAGGTGAATTTTACCCATGCCCAAGTGTATATTGAACCTATTCCTCAGGAAAAGAAAATAAATGGGTTCGTCACATATACGTTTGATGTGCTCAAAGATGTGGATTCCATTTTTTTGGATGCTCATACCATTGATTTTTCCTCGGTGCTTTTGGATAACAAGAAGGCGGTATTCACAACCACCGGAGAAATGGTGTCCTTCAAGGACAGATTCAAAAAAGGGGACACCCATTCCATTGAATTACGATACACAGCCTACCCTAAACAGACGGTCTATTTTTTAGGCTGGGATGATGACGTTAAAGGAGATGAGCAGATATGGACCCAAGGACAGGGAAAGTATACAAGTCATTGGTTGCCCAGTTTTGATGATATGAATGAAAAGGTGGAGTTTGACTTGTCCATTACATTTAAGAAAGGGTATGAGGTATTTGCGAATGGGGCCTTAAAGGAAAAGTATGGTGATTCAGAAATGACCACTTGGCAGTTCGACATGGAAAAGCCCATGAGTAGTTATTTGGTGGCATTTGCCATTGGCAATTTCGATAAGAAAGTGATTCAATCTAATTCAAGAGTGCCAATCGAATTGTATTATCAGCCCAAAGATAGCTTAAAAGTGGAACCGACCTATCGCTATACCCAACACATTTTTGATTTTTTGGAAAAGGAAATAGGAATGTCTTACCCGTGGCAGAACTACAAGCAGGTTCCCGTTCAGGACTTTTTATATGCCGGAATGGAAAATACGGGTGCCACGATTTTTTCTAACACCCTTGTGGTGGATTCCGTAGCGTTTAAGGATAAAAACTATGTGAATGTCAATGCCCATGAGCTGGCCCACCAGTGGTTTGGGGATTTGGTCACCGAACAGAGCGGAGAGCACCATTGGTTGCACGAAGGCTTTGCCACTTTCTATGCCTATTTAGCCGAAAAGGACATTTTTGGGGACGAGTATTATTACTGGCATTTGTTGGAAACAGCAGAGGCGCTGACCAATTTTTCCGGGGAGGGCAATGGTGAGGCATTGACCAATTCCAGTGCAGGCAGTCTTACCTTTTATGAGAAAGGGGCTTGGGCCTTGGTGATGTTGAAAGAAAGAGTGGGCGAAGCTAATTTTAAGCAGGGCATTAAAAATTACCTGAACAGATATGCCTATAAAAATGTCACCATTCCCGAGTTCATGTGGGAGATGGAAAAAGCTTCGGGGATGAAACTTTCGGATTTTGAAGAGATGTGGCTTCAAGAATCGGAGTTCCCTTTTGAGACAGTAAAGACCTTTTTGATGGACAAGAGCCTTTCCATTAAAACTTATTTTGAATTTAAGGACAGAATTGGAGAGGATTTGGAAAAAGCGGAAATGGTAATAACGGAAAAATGGCATGCGCTTGAATCGGAGCAATTAAAACATCATTTGATTTTGGATTATGGAAGCAAGTTTTCCATTCCCACTGTTTCCAAAATGCTGAACACCGAAAACTTGAAAGTACGGCAAGCCTTGGCATTGGCCACAGAAAAAATCCCGCAAGAAATCCAGGTGGACTTTGAGACGCTTCTGGAGGACAAAAGTTATATTACCTTAGAATCTGCATTGTACAAACTGTGGACGGATTTCCCGGAAAGTCGGGAACAGTATTTGGACAAAACGGATGGAATTATAGGGTTTTCCAATAAAAATATCAGGCTGCTCTGGTTGACCTTGGCCTTGGTGACACCAGAGTACAATGTTGATTTAAAAGCCAACTATTTTGAGGAACTGAGCAATTATACAAGCTCAGGATTTCATTTTGAGGTACGATTGTTGGCATTTCAATACCTTGAAAGTATTGGAGGATTCAATGATACTTCTTTGCGGAACTTGGTGGAAGCCTGCAGCCATCATGTTTGGCATTTTAAGAAATCATCCAGACAAATTTTAAAGGAATTTTTAAAAAACGAGGGCAGTATGGCAAGATTAAAGGCCCTTTATCCATTGCTAAATCAAGAAGAACAGCAATATTTGGACAAAACTTTGGGTAAATGAGGGCATTGGTCATTTCGGGCGGTGGAAGCAAGGGCGCTTTTGCAGGCGGTGTTGCCCAGTTTTTGATTCAGGAAGCCCGGCATAAATACGATATTTTTGTGGGCACCTCCACAGGAAGTCTTTTGATTTCCCATTTAGCACTCCATAAGCTGGACAAAATCAAGGAAATCTACTCCTCGGTAAACCAAGACAGTATTTTTAACAATTGCCCTTTTTTAATCAAGAAAAAACACGGGGTGGAGATTATTGCCATCAACCACTGGAACGTTGTAAAGAATTTTATCCGAGGCAAAAAGACCTTTGGCGAGAGTGAAAATCTGCGTAAACTTATCCGCGAATCCATAACCATTGAGGAATTCAATGAATTAAAGAAGAGTAACATGGATGTCGTGGTCACGGTATCCAATCTGTCTTTGAACCAAGTGGAATATAAATCCATCAACGACTGTACCTATGATGAGTTCTGTGATTGGATTTGGATTTCTTCCAATTATACTCCATTTATGAGCTTGGTAAAAAAGAATGGATGTGAATATGCTGATGGGGGGTTGGGTACGCTTGTGCCTATAGAAGAAGCTCTTAGCCGAGGAGCAACAGAGGTAGATGTTGTGGTGCTGCACACTGAGGTAAACCATCTAAACCGGATGTCTGCCAAAAACCCTTTTGATTTGATCACCACCATTTTCAGTTTCATGTTAGATCGGATTGAGAACCAAAATGTCCGAATTGGTAAACTGGTGGCCAATCAAAAAGATGCCATTATCAATTTTTATTATACACCAACCGTATTGACCACAAATTCGTTGATATTCAACAAGGAACGAATGACCCTATGGTGGAAAAGAGGGTATCTCTATGCCAAGAACAAGAACGAAGAAACCAGCCCTATTGACCCAGAACATCAGGAATAGATACTAACTCCAGAGTTCACTCACTTCTTTTTTTACAAAGGCCAAAGCCGTACTGGAAGGAGATTGTCTCTCCATGGTTTGATTAAGAATGTCCTCCCGTAATTTATCAGGGGAATCCGTTTCACTCATTCCAGCGGAACGAATAATCTGAATGGTGGCATTTTTAGCTGCTTTGATGATATTCCAACACTCTTCCGACATGTAAATCTGTTGGGAAAGATTATGTTCAAACTCTGTTTCAACTTGATTGATCAGTAGATTTTCGTAATCCCTTTTGCTTTTTCCCTTGGGAGCCACTCGAACAACAAGACTGTTGATGGCAATGCGCTCTAAGAAAAGAGCCATACGCTCATATGCTTGAAGTCGAACAGGAATCGTTTCTTTTTGGGAATCCTTGTGCAAAAGGAACCGTCTACGCCCATCTTCATTGCGCGTATGCAGTCTAAAAAAATAAAAAGCAATGGCCCCGGTTACTACGGCAGGTAACAAATAGGCAAAAAGTTGAAGGATGTCATCTCCACTCATAGGATAGTTTGGTTTTTGTTGATTTTACACAACAAGAACGAACCAAAACTTTAAAAAGTATTTTTGACCTACAATCTTATCGGGCTACTTTGGCACTTTCCTTAGCCTTGGCATAAAACCCTTTATAGTCCGGCTGCAATTTTATGTTTACACCTTCCTTAAAGTTTCCGTCTTTGGCAGAGATAACAATACTTTCACTGGGAACGCCCAAAGTGCCCACCAATTCCTTGGACACGGAAGAAACCTGATCAAAGGTGGGGCCAAACTCCCCCGTAATGTTCAATCCTTCCACTTCGGTCTTAAAATTGGGATTAGCCAATATAACTTTGGATACATTGGTTAGCCAAGTTTTGCCTTCTTCGGTTAGTTCTGCAGAAGTATCCGAACCAAAAAGGTTGCTAAGGCTACTGGAAATTACTATAGTTCCTTCCGCTACACTAACATTTGCATTTTCACCCAAAGTTTGCTTTATACGGGTCAAGGAAACAATGGCTGTGGAATCATTTGCAGAAATCATATCATTGATACCATTCAATTGTTTTTCCTTACGGGACAAGGCGGCCATGGCCTTGTTCACATTCTCAGAATTTTGCTTTGAGAGCTCTGAGAAATTACTCAGATTTCCCAACAAAGTAGCATTCGCATCCCGTAACCCTGCATTTTCAACTTCCAAGGTCTCCGCCTTGGCATTGCTCGAAGAAATTTCACGTTTGGCTTTGGCCAATTCTTGTTCAACCTCGGAAATTTTTGTCTTTAGGTCATCTATTTCAGCAATGAGGTCGCTCTTTCTTTGGGCGAAAGCCGAAGTAGCAACGAAAAACAAAACTATGGGGAGTAACATTTTTTTCATAAGTAGTATTATTTGGATGTTCAATTTTGGAGCTAAAGTATAATGTTTTTTTCAATTGGACTTACCGCCAAGATGGGAACACTCATAAAGTTCCTGCATGGACGAAAAAGCCACATCAGCTTTTTTGTAACCGTAAACCGCCTCAAGGTCACTGCTAAGATAATCATCGTCCACATTTACTTGAATGTCGTTCATTTTGAATTGGCAGGGATGTTCATACCCCGCCGCATGGGTAATTTCCAAAAATTCCTTCCGAAAGGTTTTGAAATATTGGGCCAATCGGTCAGATTTTAACGGAACATTAATGCCTTGCTGCAACCATTTATTTTGCGTAGCCACGCCCGAAGGGCATCGGTTGGTATGGCATACCTGTGCCTGAATGCATCCAATGCTCATCATGGCCTCTCTGGCCACATTGATGCAGTCGGCACCCATGGCAAAGGCCATGGCAGCTTTGGCCGGGAATCCCAATTTCCCGCTCCCAATGAAAACGATGCGTTCGGTGAGCCCCATGTCCTTAAAGATTTTGTAGACGGATGTAAAGCCGTAGGTCCAAGGTAAGGATACATGATCGGCAAAACTGGGCGGTGCAGCCCCGGTTCCACCTTCACCGCCATCGATGGTGATAAAATCCGGGCCTTTTCCTGTTTTTTTCATAAGGTTGGCCAATTCTTCCCATTGCTCTAACTTTCCAATGGCTCCTTTAATGCCTACAGGAAGTCCGGTTTCGTCCGCAATGGACTCAATCAACTCCAAAAGCTCAGGAATAGTGCTAAAAGCTTTATGGGTAGGAGGGGAGATGACATCTTTTCCAACCTCCACCCCCCTAATTTCTGCCAGTTCGTGGGTGATTTTGGCCCCCGGTAAAACCCCACCTTTTCCCGGTTTGGCCCCTTGCGAAAGCTTTATTTCTATCGCTTTAATGCAGGGGTTTTCATCCACTAAAATTTTCATTTTCTCCATGGAGAAATTTTCATCGCGTGACCGTACGCCAAAATATCCGGTACCAAAATGAAAAATAATATCACCGCCCTGTTTATGATAGGGTGAAAGTCCACCTTCGCCGGTATTTTGGTAGGCTCCGCATTTTTTCACACCACTATTTAACGCTTCTACGGCGGCGGCGGACAAGGAACCAAAGCTCATGGCCGACACATTGATGATGGAGGCCGGGCGATATGGTTTTTTACGCTTGTTGTAGGCTCCAATCACCTTTGCGCAAGGAATAAAATAAGGGTCCTTTCTATTCGGATGTCCTTCGGGCATTTGATACGCAATCATGGCATTCTTCACAAAAATGTGCTGATGCTTATAAATGTCACGTTCTGTTCCAAAACCTTCGTGGTTGTTTTCCCTTTTTGCCGAGGCATAAATCCAACTGCGTTCTATGCGGTTGAAGGGCAGCTCCTCGCGATTGTTGGCCACAAAGTATTGGCGCATCTCAGGGCCTATGCTTTCCAACCAATACCGTAAATGCCCCACGATGGGGAAATTATGGCTTATGGTATGCGCCTTTTGAAAAAAGATATCTCGAATGGCAACTAATAGCAGGAAAATAAATATCCATGCCCACCAAGGAATATCACTCAAAAAATCCAAAATGGAATCCATTCTTACATATTCAAATAATCCAAAGTAAGTTGCGTCATGGCCTTTACACCCAACAATAACCCGCTATCATCAATTTTAAAATCTGGGGTGTGGTGTGGAAACGACTCCGTGGTACCTGGCGCCATTCCTCCCAAAATAAAGAAGAGACCGGGCACTTTTTCTTGGAAATAGCTAAAATCCTCGGCGCCGGTAACCGCTTTATGAATGGAAATATTTTCCTTACCAGCAGCTTTTTCCAAACTGGGCACCATTTGGGCTGTCAAATCCAAATCATTGAAGGTAATGGCAGTGGAGGTGGTGATTTCAATATCAGCATCGCCACCATAGGCTTTGGCAATGGCAGGAACCATTTCCATCATACGGTCATTCAGTTTTTTCTGCATGTCGTAATCCAAAGTTCGGATAGTACCAATTAGTTCGGCACTCTCAGGAATGATGTTAAAACGAACCCCACTCGTAATCTTTCCTACGGAAATAACGGCAGCCTCATTGGTAAGCTCGGTTTCCCGGCTTATGATGGTCTGAAGCCCGTCAATAATTTTCGCACTGATGAGAATAGGGTCAATACCGGCCCATGGCTGGGAACCGTGGGTTTGCTTTCCTTTTACATTGATTACAAAACGTTGGGCAGAAGCCAAAGCACCGCCGGGTTTGTATTTGATGGTATTGATAGGGGTCTGCGAGTTGATGTGCAATCCAAAAATTGCATCCACGTCTGGGTTGGTAAGTACCCCTTCCTTTACCATTAATTTGGCACCACCTTCTTCTCCCGGAGGTGCGCCTTCCTCAGCGGGTTGGAAAATGAATTTTACCGTTCCTTTGATTTTATCCTTGTTCTTGGCAAGTACTTCGGCCACACCCATTAAAATGGCGGTATGGGTATCATGTCCACAGGCGTGCATTACCCCAACTTCTTTTCCTAAAAACTCAGAGGTTACGTTAGATTTGAAAGGAAGGTCATTGCGTTCGGTCACCGGAAGCGCATCGATGTCCGCCCTTAGCCCCACCACCTTACCAGGCCTATTACCTTTTAAAATTCCGATTACCCCTGTGTGGGCCACACCCGTTTGGACTTCAATACCCAAAGATTTTAGGTGGTTTGCGATTTTTTCGGCGGTTTTGAATTCGCGGTTACTGAGTTCAGGATGCTCATGGATGTCGCGTCTCCATTCAATCACTTTGGATTCAACGGCTGCGATGTCCTTCGCTAAATCTTGGGCGTGGATGGATACACCTGTTGTGAGCAGTGCTAGAGCTAAAATTTTCTTCATAATACTGAGTTAGTTAGAATTTAATAAGACGGTATCCGTCATTTTGTAATTGTATCAGTGCGGTCATAGCCGAAAGGGCAATTTTTTCTCCGGGAATAAGATCTTCTTTCGGAACATTTCTGGATTTTGAGGACTGGCCACAAAGGATGACCTCAACCCCGGCATCCATAAGGTTTTGCAATAGTTCAACATTAGGATTGTCCACCCCAAACCGTTTTTGATGCGCCTCATTCGTGATAATATTGGTGGTAGCTGTTCCATGTATTACCAAAGCGGCTTTCAATTGGGAAGCCGAAAAGCCATTTTGGGAATGCATGTTCAAAAAACGGGCAGCGGTTTCTATCCTTTTGTTGAGTTCTTCATGGGAATCCGGACCGATGGACACGTCAAAAACAACCTTGAATTCCTCGTTGATGTTGGTTTTGAAATCTGAATCTTTAACCGAGAAGAAATCACCATAGTTCTCTATAATGGGGCCTGCCTTTTTCTCTTGAGATAGCCCAACAAGACTGAACAAAACACAAAACAAAATGGGGAAACGGTTATATTTCATCAATAAAAAAGGTTATCGTGTTAAATATATTCAATTCATATCAAAACACCTCCGTGTTTATAAATATTGAAAGCTAGATTTTAGCATAACGCTATTATTGGCTAATTTCACAGTTACTTTTTAAAATTCCGAGCCTTTGAGTACTTTTTTGGATGAATTGAATGATGCGCAACGGGCCCCTGTCTTGCATAAGGATGGCCCTTTGATGGTAATTGCTGGTGCAGGTTCTGGGAAGACCAGGGTTTTAACGTATCGTATTGCCCATTTGATGAACCAAGGAGTGGATTCGTTCAATATCTTGGCCTTGACCTTTACCAACAAAGCGGCCCGTGAGATGAAAAAGCGGATTGCTTCCATTGTTGGGGATTCGGAAGCCAAGAATCTTTGGATGGGAACTTTTCACTCCGTATTTGCCAAATTGTTACGGTATGATGGCGATAAGTTAGGGTATCCCAGCAATTTTACCATTTACGATACCCAAGACTCCCAACGTTTGATTGCTGCTATCATCAAGGAGATGGGGTTGGACAAGGATATTTACAAATACAAGCAGATTCAGAACCGAATTTCATCCTACAAGAATAGTTTGATTACGGTTAAGGCGTATTTCCAGAATCCTGAATTGGTAGAAGCTGATGCCATGGCCAAAAGACCCCGACTGGGAGAGATTTATAAAAATTATGTGGATCGTTGCTTTAAGGCTGGTGCCATGGATTTTGATGATCTTCTGCTGCGCACCAATGAGCTGTTGACCCGGTTTCCAGAGGTTTTGATGAAATACCAGGATAGATTCCGGTATATTTTGGTGGATGAGTACCAAGATACCAATCATTCCCAATATTTGATCGTAAAAGCATTGTCGGATAGGTACCAGAACATTTGTGTGGTGGGGGACGATGCGCAAAGTATATATTCGTTCCGTGGGGCAAACATCAGCAACATTCTCAATTTTCAACGGGATTATGACGATGTGGCCGTATACCGATTGGAACAGAATTATCGGTCCACCCAAAATATCGTCAAAGCGGCCAACTCCATCATTGCCAAGAACCGTGACCAATTGGAAAAAGTGGTCTGGACTTCCAATGATGAAGGACATAAAATAAAAATACACAGAAGTCCCACCGATGCAGAGGAAGGAAGGTATGTTGCAGGTTCCATTTTTGAAATGAAAATGCAGGAACAACTTCAAAATGGCGATTTTGCGGTGTTGTACCGTACCAACTCACAATCGCGGTCCATTGAAGATGCGCTTCGGAAACGGGATATTCCTTATCGTATTTATGGGGGACTTTCTTTTTATCAGCGTAAAGAGATCAAGGATGTATTGGCCTATTTGCGATTGATTGTCAACCCCAAGGATGAAGAGGCCTTGAAACGGGTCATCAATTTTCCGGCTAGGGGCATCGGTCAGACCACCATAGACCGACTTGTTGTGGCAGCAAATCATTATGGTAGGTCCATTTTTGAGGTCATGGAGCATTTAGACAAACTCAACCTAAATATCAATGTGGGAACAAAACGCAAGTTGGGTGATTTTGTAACCATGATAAAGAGTTTCCAAATCATGAATGAAGGCTCCGATGCGTTCACGTTGGCAGAGCATGTGGCCAAGAAAACGGGATTGTTGTTGGAGTTCAAAAAAGATGGAACACCAGAGGGGATTGCCCGAATGGAGAATATTGAGGAGCTCTTGAACGGAATCAAGGATTTTGTGGAAGGGCAAAAAGAGTTGGCCGATGCTACGGGCAGTTTGACCGAGTTCTTGGAGGATGTGGCCCTTGCAACGGATATGGACAAAGAAGTAGGGGATGATGACCGGGTGGCCTTGATGACCATCCACTTGGCCAAAGGTTTGGAGTTTCCATATGTGTATGTGGTAGGTATGGAGGAAGATCTTTTTCCATCTGCCATGAGCATGAATACCCGAAGTGAATTGGAAGAAGAACGCCGTTTGTTCTACGTGGCCTTGACCAGGGCGGAAAAGCAGGCCACGCTTACCTATACCCAAAATCGATATCGCTGGGGAAAACTGATTGATGCTGAACCTAGTCGGTTTTTGGAGGAAATCGATGAACAATACGTAGAAAATCTTACACCCCTAAACGATGGATATCGTTACAAATCCATGATCAATGCGGATATTTTTGGGGAAGTGGACAAGAGTAAACTCCGACAGATAAAACCTAAAAGTGGTACTCCGCCCAGTACCCATAAACCCAATGAGCAGCAGTTGCGAAAACTCAGGAAGCTAAAACCGGAACTCTCTTCGTCAACCACAAACAACAACACCATCGATTCCAACTTAACCGAAGGTGTTTTAGTGAACCATACCCGTTTTGGCAGGGGCAAGGTGCTCAAGATTGAGGGTCTGGGGAACGACAAGAAAGCTGAAATCCAATTTGAGCAAGGCGGTATGAAAAAACTGCTGCTCCGTTTTGCCAAGCTGGAGGTCATCGATAATGGATAAATTAAATTTGGACAGTCATGGAAAGTATTCCATTAATCGAATCTGCTTTGAATTAGGGTTGACATAAAATATGTCCCCAAGAGGGTGGAAGGGTAAAAAAATGTTTAAATTCAAGACCATTCACGCTGTAAATGCCATACCAAGCCCTCTATGAAAAAATTATTCTCCGACCCCATTTTTCTGGCCACCACCTTACTAATTGTGCTTTTTTTTGGTATTGCAGGCTTTCATTTT
>JBNLBG010000086.1:0-11143 GCA_050303195.1 Allomuricauda sp.
ACGATAACATCCCCAGCAACATCAAGTACGGAACGGTTCATCACCCCTTCATCATCATTAAAAATACGCAGATTAGCGATTTTTTTAGACAACCACTCCATATCTTCCTTCCCATCGGCATCTTCAATGCCCAACAATACCAACAATCCCTCACCCATGGCCGAAACCACCTTCCCATCCACAGTAACACTGGCTTTTGAAACTCTTTGTATAACGGCTCTCATTATCTTTCTCGATATGGGTTTTCTTCTTCGCCAGTCACCATTTGCACATAGCTCCTATATCGGCTCCAAGCTATATCGTCATTCTCCAAAGCTTCCTTAATAGCACATTTTGGCTCATCCAAATGCAAACAATTATTGAACTTACATTCAGATTTTAATTTGAAGAATTCAGGGAAATAATCCCCGATTTCATCTTCATCCATGTCCACAATCCCAAATCCCTTTATTCCAGGTGTATCTACAATGCGTGCGCCAAAGGAAAGATCGTACATTTCGGCGAAGGTAGTGGTATGCTGTCCTTGCAAGTGCTGTTCGGAAATCTCAGTTGTCTTTAATCGAAGCCCTGGTTCCAAGGCATTGACCAAGGTAGATTTCCCCACTCCGGAATGCCCTGCAAACATACTTGTCTTATTGATCATCAATTCCTTTACCTTATCCACATTTTTTCCTTCTTTGGCCGCAATCTCGATGCAATGGTATCCAATTTTAGAATACAACTGGACCAAATAATTTACTTCCACCATTTCTTCTTCATCATACACGTCTATCTTGTTGAACAAGAGGACCACAGGAATATCATAGGCTTCTGCCGTCACTAAAAATCGGTCTATAAAACTGGTAAAGGTGGTAGGATTGTTTAGTGTAATCAACAGGAAAACCTGATCTAGGTTTGCCGCAATAATATGGGTCTGTTTGGAGAGCTTTACTGATTTTCGGATGATGTAATTCTTTCGTTCCTTGATTTCTGAAATCACACCAACCGTTTCATCCCC
The DNA here is from genome assembly GCA_050303195.1 of Allomuricauda sp. GTDB lineage: Bacteria > Bacteroidota > Bacteroidia > Flavobacteriales > Flavobacteriaceae > Flagellimonas. Next base: position 998 of record JBNLBG010000086.1, read on the forward strand.
AATGGTTTCTAATTTAAACACCACATGGTCTCCCACGGCTACAGGATTTGTACTTTTAATCCCCTTGGTACGGAACTTTCCTTTAATGCGGCATTCGTAAAATTTCCCGTCTTCAGATTTTACGGTATACCAGCTTCCCGTTGATTTATAAACAGTTCCGTTCACTATTTGTTCATATTTTCAGTACAAAGAAACAATAATCCTGCCTTTAGTGCGTATATCTTTGTTTATAGTTTTAACAATCAACAACTTATTTATCATGAAAAAAATCATTTTTATCGCAGTGATAACCTTAGCTGCCACGTTCAGTATGAACGCTCAACAGTACAAGGTCATCACCAGCGTGGAATCCATAGTGCCCAACGGTCTGGGTAGATCAAGGATAGTAAATGCCCTTGAAGACAAAGATTACAAGGAATACACCAGCGTACAGACTGAGGAAGACAACACCCGCAACAAATCCAAAAGGGGGGAAATTCGTGTAAAGAACTTTGAAGAAACCAAATTATTGAACTTTTACAATCTGGGCGGTATCCGTTTCCAAAACATTGCGGCCAACGATGCTCTGATTACTTCCATGATCAATGATATGATCACCAACGGTTGGGAATTGGCGTTTGTGGTGAGCGGTGTGGAAAGTGAAGGTGGTAAAGGTGACGGACAAGGTATTTTCATTACCCGGTATATTTTCAGGAAATAATGTAATTAGCAACTTGAAGCAAAAAAGCCCTTTGAATGATCAAAGGGCTTTTTTGTTTTCTAAATCAGTCTCTGATATATACCCTGCCTCCAGCAAAAGTCTTTTTGTGAACGCTTTTTGGATTTCCATAGACCGTTACATCCCCACCTGCCCTTAAATTGATGTCCACTTGTTCTGATGCAAAAACATCGGCCTCACCTCCCGCTGATATTTTTACGTCCGTACTGGAGGTTCTCAGGTTTCTCCCGTCGAAAATTCCACCAGTGTTGATTACAATGGATTGATTTTTGGCCAAACCCGATGCTTCAACAATACCTCCGGTAACCGCACGAACATCCGCATAGTCCACATCCATTCCAATTCGTATGCGTGCTCCTTCTTGGGCTTTCAATTCTATCTTGCTTTTCTTTACCAATTCGTTGCAGGTAATTTGAGCACCTTCGTTGCCATCAATCACTTCCAAATCGGTATAGTATACCTCAATAAAGGTGTCCTCTCCTTGAAACTTTTTGTCCAATTGCATCCGAAGTTTCAAGGTGCCATTTTTATTGGTCCATTTAATGTCATCTACATTCCAACCCTTAATGGTTATTCGATTCTCATCAGATTGAATAAGATTCACCTCGATCAAATCAAAAACCTTGATTTTATTAAAATCACCGACCTCGGTATCAATCATACGTTGAGCAAAGAAGGTAAAGGGCAACAACAGCAAACAAATAGTATACAATTTTCTCATGATAGTGTTATTTACGTCTGTAAAGAGTACCTTCTTGAACCATTGTTACAGTTTGGACACAAAAAAACTGTTTGGAAAACAGGAATCTTATGTTCCCGCTTCCAAACAGCCTTATAAATATGGCCTAGGATTATACTAAGCGTTAATGATTTTCTCTTGGTGGTTGATGGATTCTTGGTGAATGGCCTTGAACATTCTCAAGACAAATTCCTCGCTCAATCCGCGTTGCTCACCTTCCAAAATCATATTGCCCAAGATGGCATTCCAACGGTTGCTTTGTAAAACAGCCACGTTCTTTTGCTTTTTCAACTCACCGATGCCATCAGAAACTTTCATGCGTTTTCCCAAAAGGTCAATCAACTGATTGTCCAATACATCAATTTGAGCCCTTAAGTTGCTTATTTTGTTGTTGTATTCGGCTTCCTCATCGGTTTCTTTTCTAATGCGAAGGTCTTTCATGATCTGTACCAATCTTTCTGGGGTTACTTGCTGTGCAGCATCACTCCATGCGTTGTCAGGGTCGCAGTGGGTCTCGATCATCAAACCATCAAAATTCAAATCCAAAGCGGTTTGGGATACATCAAATATCAAATCACGCTTACCTGAAATGTGGCTGGGGTCATTAATGATGGGCAGATCAGGAAACTTCGTCTGCAATTCAATGGCCAATTGCCATTCTGGAATGTTTCGGTATTTGGTTTTTTCATAGGTTGAAAATCCTCTATGAATCACTCCCAATTTTTCAATGTTTGCGGAGTACAACCGTTCCACAGCACCTAACCACAAGGACAAATCTGGATTGACCGGGTTCTTGACCAATACAATTTTGTCCGTTCCTTCCAAGGCATCTGCGATTTCTTGGACAATAAACGGACTCACCGTAGATCGGGCGCCAACCCACAACAGGTCCACATCATGCTCCAAAGCAAGATCCACGTGGGCTCTATTGGCTACCTCCGTTGCTGTTTTAAGTCCAGTCTCCTCCTTAACCTTTTGTAACCACTTTAATCCGATGGCACCAACACCCTCAAAATTGCCGGGACGGGTTCTGGGTTTCCAGATTCCGGCGCGGTAGTAGCTCACATCGGTATCCTTTAATTCATGGGCTACTTTTAGCACCTGCTCTTCGGTTTCCGCGCTGCAAGGTCCCGCTATAACCAATGGATGACCCAAGTTCATATCATCCAGCCATTTTCTCATTTCCTTCCTATTTTCCATAATACTCTCTATTTTTTTGTAAGTGGTATTCCTTTTAAAATTTGTTTTATCTTATTGGTATTGTTCATTTCTTGGTGCACGCTATCAAAATCATTGTCCTCAATCAGCTTTTTGAATTTCATCAGGTTTTGGATATACTCCTCCAAGGTCTCCACCACATTTTCCTTGTTCTGTTCAAAAATGGGCGCCCACATATCTGGTGAACTTTTTGCCAAGCGTACGGTACTTTCAAAACCACTGCCCGCCATGTCAAAAATATCACGCTCATTTTTTTCTTTCTCAATTACCGTTTTTCCCAACATAAATGAGCTTATGTGTGATAAATGCGATACATAGGCGATGTGTTTATCGTGCGCTTCAGGGTTCATATAGCGAATACGCATGTTCATATCCTGAAAAATGGCCAATACTCGCTCCTGAAGTTTAAAAGCGGTCTTCTCCACCTCACAGATGATGTTGGTCTTGCCGTCGTATAAACCTTCAATGGCAGCGGATGGTCCTGAAAACTCAGTACCTGCAATAGGGTGGCAGGCCATAAAATTTCGTCGCTTGGGATGGTCGTCCACAGATTGACAAATTAAACTTTTGGTGGATCCTGCATCAACAACCACGGTTTCATCCCCAGCGGCATCCAAAATCTTGGGTAGCTCCTGAACCAAGGCATTCACTGGAATGCTCACAAAAACCAAATCGGCTTTGGACAAGGAACTATAATCGCCTTTCCAATCGATGAGTCCCAATTCCAAGGCTTCATCAAGATGTAAATCATTTTTATCGACCCCCGTAATCTCCGCATCGGGATATAATTTCTTCACATCCTTCGCAAAAGAACCTCCAATCAATCCAATACCTATAACAACAATGTTCATAACACCCCTAGGTCCCCTCAAGGAGACATTTTAATTAAATCTTTCTATGGCCTCTTTTATTTTTTCTTCTTTCACACAGAGTGAAAAACGGATATAGCCTTCTCCATTGCTTCCGAAAATAGTTCCGGGTGCAATGAAAATATCTTTATCGTACAGTACTTTATCTATGAACTCTTCGGATGGAGCAGCTCCTTCGGGAAGTTTACACCACACGAACATACCAACCGCATTTTTATCATAAGTACACCCTAACTTCTCCACCAATTGGAACATCAGCTCTCTTCTTTTGGTGTAGACTTTATCCAATTCCTCAAACCATTCCGGTCCACTCTGCAAGGCAGCAACTGCACCTTTTTGAATTCCATAGAACATCCCTGAATCCATATTGCTTTTCACCTTCAGCACAGCATTGATGTGTTCTTCGTTCCCCAAAACCATCCCTACTCGCCAACCGGCCATGTTAAAAGTCTTGCTCAGACTGTTCAATTCCAAGGTGCAATCCTTGGCGCCTTCAATGGACAAAATACTGGTGGGATTATTGGACAGCACAAAACTGTATGGGTTATCGTTGACCAATAATATTTTATGTTTTTGGGCAAACTCCACCAAGGCTTTTAATTGCTCTTTGGTAGCTGTGGCTCCCGTTGGCATGTGGGGGTAACTGACCCACATTAATTTTACCTTGGACAAATCTTTCTTGGAAAGTTCCTCTAAATCTGGGAACCATCCATTTTCCAACGTGAGATCATACGTCATTGGTACGCCTCCGACCAAATTGGTCACTGAGCCATAGGTGGGATACCCGGGATTGGGCAACAATACTTTATCTCCTTCATTTAAAAAAGCCATGCTGATGTGCATAATGCCTTCCTTGGATCCCATTAAAGGCAAAATTTCTGAATTGGGGTCCACCGAAACTCCAAACTTCTGAAGGTAGAATTCGGCGATGGCCTCTCGCAATTGAGGAAGACCTTGATAACTTTGATACTGATGCGCTCCGGTATCTGTAATGGAATCGCGTAGTGTTTCCAAAACTTGGGGTGAAGGTGCCAAATCTGGACTCCCAATCCCCATATTGATGATGGGTCTTCCTTGATTGATCAGCCCTCTTACCTCCCTCAATTTTTTGGAGAAGTAGTATTCCTGTACGCTATGTAACCTATCAGCTATGGTCATGACAACAATGCATTTTTATATTCACCCAAAACCGTAAAATCCTCCGACATAATCTGAAGCAGTGCTTTTGCCTTTGAAAAATGTTCGTAATCCTCAAAGGTGACATCCACAAAAAAGGCATATTTCCAAGGTGTTTCAATCACGGGAAGTGACTGAATTTTGGTCAGGTTAAGGTTACAATCGCTCATCACGTTCAAAACCGTGGCTAAACTTCCCCTTTTATGATCTGTAATAAACCGAAGCGATGCTTTATTAATTTCTTCTTTGGGTAAAACCTTATTCTGCTTTTTTAAGATGATAAAACGGGTGGCGTTATTTTTTATCGTTTGGATTTCAGGGGCGATGATGTCCAAATCATAAAGCTCCGCAGCCATTTTTGGGGCAATCGCGGCAATATGGGTCAATTCTTCATCCTTAATTCGTTTTGCCGTTTCTGCCGTATCTGCACTTTCCACCAATTTAATCTGGGGGTGCTCCTTTAAAAACTCCTTACACTGCAACAGCGCCATGGGATGCGAATGTACCTCTTTGATATCTTCAATGGAGGTGCCCTTCAACACCATGAGGTTGTGATGGATGCTCAGATAATGTTCCCCAATGATATGTATCTTATTGTGATACACGAGATTATAATTTGGAATTATGGACCCTGCAATTGAATTCTCAATGGCCATGATGCCTTTATCTGCCGTTCCGTCCAGCAAATGGTCAATAATGGCATCAAAGGAGAGGCATTCGAGCAATTCAATTTCTTCTCCAAAAAAATCCTTGGCCACTTGGTGGTGGTTGGATCCTTCAATTCCCTGTATGGCTATTTTTAAACCCATGGCAAAAAAAAAGCCCCGATTTTTACCGGGACTTTACATGTTTATATACTTTAATCGCATTCAAAACAGTCCCGTACCTCTTTGAAAAAAGAAGTAAAAATAAAAACCGTTCCAGAAATACGTTCTTGTCATTTCAATAAAATCTGCGGCTAAGATAGCCATTCAATCCAAAACTAACAGCGCTTGCTAATTTTTTTTTGATTTTTTCCAAAAAATCCGAATTCACTGCATATTATTTTAAGGAAGCATGCTTTTTTTACGAATTCCATGCATGCTATAATTCAATCATCCCATGTGAATCAAAACTTCTAAAACCGTATTTTTGGATTTAATTTCAATCGAATGTCCATTACCGTAACCAACATTACCAAAACCTTTGGCCAACAAAAAGCATTGGACAATGTCTCCTTTTCCATCAACAAAGGGGAAATTGTTGGCTTTTTAGGGCCCAATGGTGCCGGAAAGTCCACCATGATGCGGATTTTGACCACCTATTACAAAGCCGATGCCGGTAATGCTGATGTAAACGGGTTTGATGTACTGACCGATGAAACAAGTGTTCAAAAAAGCATTGGCTACCTGCCGGAACACAATCCGCTATACTTGGATATGTACGTAAAGGAATATTTGGCCTTCAATGCCGATGTATACCAAGTGCCTAAATCCAAAATCAGTGAAGTCATTGAACAAACCGGGCTTACCCCCGAAGCTCACAAGAAAATAGGACAGCTGTCCAAGGGGTACCGCCAAAGGGTGGGATTGGCTGCAGCCTTGCTGCACAACCCTGAAGTATTGATTTTAGACGAACCTACAACGGGTTTAGATCCCAATCAATTGGTGGAAATCCGGAAACTCATTCGGGAAATTGGGAAAGAGAAGACCATTTTGCTTTCCACCCACATCATGAAAGAAGTGGAAGCCGTCTGTGACCGGGTCATCATCATCAACAAGGGAAAACTGGTGGCTGACAAAAAACTGGAGGAACTCCGCGAATCCGAAGAACAAATCATAGAAGTGGAGTTCGATTATCGGGTGGAAGAACAATTGCTCAACCAACTGCCCAACGTTTCCAATGTGAAGAATACCGGAGGTTTTGTGTATGAAATCACCTTTGCCACTTCCAAAGATATGCGTCCTGCCGTTTTTGACTTTGCCCACGACAATACATTAAAAACCCTTCAATTGAGCCGGAAAAACAAGAATCTGGAGAGTCTATTTTCGGAACTTACTTCATAGGTGTCCAAAATCAGTTTCAACCGTTTCAAATATGGTATTTTTGCGGTGAAGACGTAAAACGGTTCCATGAAGAAGAACAGCGCCAGACTCGAATTGTCCAAAGAAGCTATGACCACGTACGGCTATCAAATTGTGGATGCCATAGTGGAACACCATGACACCCAAAATAAAAAGCTACCTGTAGCCTTGGGTTCCCGCGAAGAAATGGACTCCCTATTTTTAGAGGAAGCACCCGAAGATGGCTCTGACCCAATCCAAGTGCTGAACTTTGTCTTGGAAAAGGTAATGACCACCAGTACTTTGCTGTCGCACCCTAAATCGTACTCTTTTGTTCCCGGCCCAAGCAATTACATCAGTGCCATGGCCGATGCTTTGGCTACGGGCTATAACATTTTTTCAGGAGGATGGGCGGCATCCCCAGCTGCTGCCGAATTGGAGATTGTCACCATTCAATGGTTGTTGAAGATTTTTGGATTTCCGAAGAAAAAGGGTGGTGGTATTTTCACCAGTGGCGGTTCCATGGCGAACCTAACGGCGATAACAACAGCACGACGTATCAAGTGCGGGGATGATTTTTCCAAGGCCGTGATTTATCTTTCCGATCAAGCGCATTCCTCCAATATTAAGGCCATTCGGGTGTTGGGGTTTAAAAAGGAACAGATTCGTATCATTCCCACGGATATTGAATTGAAATTTGCGGTCAACAAACTCAAAAATTGCATTGCCAAGGATAAATTGGAAGGATTGCACCCCTTCTGTTTGATTGCCACCTCCGGAACTACGAATACCGGAACGGTGGATCCTCTTTTAGAACTGGCTGCCATTTGTAAAAAAGAAGACATCTGGTTTCATATTGATGGTGCCTACGGTGCGGCCGCCATTCTTTCCAAAAAGGGAAAACAACTCATGAAGGGCATTGAAAAGGCCGATTCGCTGACCGTTGATCCCCATAAATGGTTTTACCAACCCTATGAAATGGGCTGTTTGTTGGTTCGGAATCACAAAAACCTGAGCCATACCTTTACTGAAAAACCGGAATATTTACGGGATATTGAGGGAAATACTTCTGAAATCAATTTTTACGATCATGGGATTCAGCTGACCCGAAGATTCCGAGCATTAAAATTCTATATGTCGCTCAAAACCTTTGGTCTAAAAGAGTTTCGAGATGCCATCACCTATAATATTGACTTGGCCGAAGAGGTGGAATCCAAATTACGGAATAGTAAATACTGGGAGGTTGTTTTTCCGGCCACATTGGCGGTCATCAATTTCAGGTACCATCCCATTGAAAAGAAGTATAACGAAAAAGAATTGGATGCCATCAACCAATATATTTCAGAAAAAGTAGTGGCCTCACGGAAAGCTTTGTTGGTCACAACCTTGTTACACGGACAGGTGGTGCTCAGAATGTGTCTCATCAATCCTAGAACAACACTAGAGGATATCCAAGAAACTTTTCAACTGTGCGAGCACTTTGCAACGGAAAAGGAGCAACAACTACAGAAGATTAGTTGATTCGGTTTAAATTCTCATCAACATCTTTATTTTTGAATTTATTGGATGAATTCCCCCCAAAGCTATATTTTACAGATAACGCCATTTCCCGTCCATCGGCAAAATAGGTGCCGTCCGCCTCAACCCCATTGATAGAATAACTCTCATCATAGTTCATGGCTTTGGTGATGTCATTGAACCGAAGCGCACATTGTAGTTTTTTAAAAAAAGTGGTAGTCACGGAAGCATTCAGCACCACCAACCCATTCCTTTCGATGATGCCTTCTTTTCGCTGGGTCAGCGCATATCCACCGACCGAGACAATAGTGTCTTTTGCAACCTTAAGTTGTTGGTTGGTATAGATGTACAGATACGGTTTGGCCTTGGTGAATACCGCAGATGAATCGCTGATTTTGTTGTAGGTCATACTCACAGAATTGGTAGAAGTCCAAATTTTGTTGGAATAAGGCACCGTCAGCCCAGCATAAAAACCAGATTCTTTATCCAGATTGTTCTCAGCCAGCAGGGCAACCGTATCGTTTCCAGTATACCCAATCATAAAATATCTGGGGTTTTGCTTGGTGTAGATCCCACCAAAAATGGATGTATTCCCTACTTGCAAGTTCGTGGAAATTTCATCAGTAATGGTAGGTACCAAATCCACATTGTTCCCAGCCTCCAAAAAAGGGTTTATGAATACCCGCACAGAACTCGTCCGCGAGAAATTGGGCCGATTGATATTCCGGGCATAGTTTACCGAAATGGTTTTGGTACTGTCTATGCTATAATTCAAACCAACTTTAGGAAAAATTCTGATATTCTCTCGTCCAACCAAAGGTTGCGGGTCATTTTCAAGCTGACCTTCCACACGATTATATTCAACCCTGGCGCCCAAGTTAAAGTTGATTTTTTCTTCAAGGTCCAAGACCGTATTAGTATAAAGAGCATACAAGCTTTCCTTATAATCGTAGCTGGTGATATCTTCATTGGATGTTTCAGGTTGTATCACCTCGTTGAAAGCATCGGCCCGGGCCTCGTTCCAACTTGCGCCAAAATCCGTTTTTACATGATCGGAAATCGTCTGCTCGAAATCCACACGAGCAGCTAATGATTCAATTTTATAATCTTGGTCTCTGGTTTGATCCAGCATAAATCCTTCGTCATTATACTTATTGGAAATATCCGTATGCAACTTTTGATTGAATGAGGAATACTGGATTCCCATAAAAAGGTTCAATTTCTCACCGAGTTTTTTGTTGAAATTGAAGTTTCCACTAAAATAATCCCTACGGTTGTCGTTTTCAGACTCGGATATGATTTCATCTGTCTCACTCCCATTTTGAATAAAAGTTTCAGTATCAAAACCTGCATCATCCGTTTGGCGGCGAAAAATGGTATTAAAGGAAAGATAATCATTGTCGCTTATGGGATAATAGAACCCCAATCCGCTATTAATCTGCATCCGCTTATTGTTTGGAATAAGCACCAAATACTCAGAATAAATATTCTCCTCAGGAATGGCAAACGCAAAGGTGTTGCTCTCCCATTGCCCAATGGTATTGTAATTGAGATTCCCCCGAAGGTTCCATTTTCCGTTGGAATGATTCCCGTTGGTACTGATATGGTTATTGGTGTTCTGTCGGAATGATAGCGTTTCTCCCAGCGTTAATGTGGTACCCTTGTTGTTATTTTTCTTAAGTTGAATTAAAATGACCACCCGTCCTTCAGCCTCATACTTTGGCGAAGGGTTGTTAATGAGCTCAATACTTTCAATGGTGTCCATGGACAACGCTGCGAATTCGTCAATACTGATGCGTTGGTTTCCCAAATAAATCAGTGGACTTCCTTTTGCAATGACCGAAATGGACTCTCGTTCAGGAGAAA
>JBNLBG010000087.1:0-10901 GCA_050303195.1 Allomuricauda sp.
GTATAGGACTTAGTTTAGAAGCCGTTCTTGAAAAGGGCCAGCAGGCCGATTTTTGGTTCAACCCTTCCTCTCATACTACATATGAAGAGGTGAAGCAGGCCAATGCCCACTATCAACAATTTAAGGCTTTTAGTGAGAAAAATATCTATTCCAACGCTATTGAAAAAGGCGCCACAGGAGGGTTGATTTTCTACGAATTGGCCCCTCAGCGACCTGATTTGGTCTTGAAAGATTTTATCCGCATTTTACACCCTAATTTACTGCCAGATTGCGAACCGTATTTCTTTAAACCCCTGCGTTAAATGCACACGCCAAAATCATATCGATTTTCTTTTGTGCTGATTATTCTGGCCTTATTGCTCGCATGGCTGTTGAACATAAGCTCGGGGTCAGTTGCCATCCCGTTTGGCGCTACCCTATCCTCTTTGCTTGGTAACCCGATGGATGTGGCTTCATGGCAGTACATTATTTGGGAGTATCGTATCCCCAAGGCGTTTACCGCTATTTTGGTAGGTGGCGGGCTATCCTTAAGTGGGTTGCTGATGCAGACCCTCTTTCGAAATCCTCTTGCGGGTCCCTTCGTATTGGGGATAAGTTCAGGAGCTAGTTTGGGTGCGGCATTATTGCTCATGGGTGCATCATTACTTACAGGATTGGGTTCCATCGCCTTTTTAAGTGACATTTCATTGGCCATTGCCGCCAGTGTGGGTAGTTTTTTGGTGCTGCTTGTTGTGATGTTGGTGGCCCAGCGTATCAAGGATACCATGGCCTTATTGATCATTGGATTGATGTTTGGTAGCATCACTTCTGCCTTGGTTAGCGTATTGGCTTATTTTTCGAGTGCGGAAAGTCTTCAACGTTTTATTTTTTGGTCTTTTGGAAGTGTGGGCGACCTTTCTTCTGAACAGGTACTCCTTTTAGGCGGTATTGTGGCTTTGGGAACCTTACTTTGTATTTTGTCCATCAAGGCGTTGAATGCCTTTTTATTGGGCGAAAATTATGCAATGAGTCTTGGGGTTTCCCTTAAAAGGTCAAGATTACTTATCATCGTTGCCACAGGATTATTGGCGGGTGGCGTCACTGCTTTTGCCGGTCCTATAGCCTTTGTAGGATTGGCCGTACCCCATCTCACCCGACAGATTTTTGATACGATGGAACATCGAATCTTGATTCCATCGGTGTTTTTGTATGGTGCCATTTTAATGTTGCTTTGCGACACTCTGGCTCAATTGCCCAATACAGCCAATGTATTGCCCATCAATGCCATAACTTCGTTGGTTGGTGCTCCCGTGGTGATATGGCTGTTGGTACGAAAACGAAAAATGATGTTCTAATGGTTCAACAAGAAAATCCCATTATCACAATAAAAGAATTGGCTGTTGGTTACAGTTCCAAAACGGTGGCCAGCAACATCAATTTCACCTTAGAACCAGGGGTACTCTGTGGCATTGTGGGGGTAAACGGAATAGGAAAATCCACTTTATTACGGACCTTGGCCAACTTTCAACCTAAATTGAGCGGAAGTATTGAAATCCAAAACAAGAATTTGGAAAAATATGCTCCAACGGAATTAGCTCAAAAATTGAGTGTGGTGTTGACAGAACAACCTACTTCCAAAAATCTGACCGTTCAGGAATTGATTGCCTTGGGACGGCAACCCTATACCAATTGGATTGGCACTTTGACTTCTAAAGACAAGGAACATATCCAAAAAAGCATGGATGCCTTTTTGTTGGAAGAGCTTCGTTTCTCTAAATGCCATGAATTGAGTGATGGGCAGTTACAACGTGTGCTGATTGCCCGAGCCATGGCCCAAGACACACCCTTAATCTTGTTGGATGAGCCTACCACACACCTTGACCTTTATCATAAGGTTCAAATTCTAAAACTGCTCCAACAATTGGCGCATCAAAATCAAAAAACCATCATCTTCACTACTCATGAAATTGATTTGGCCATTCAACTGTGCGATAAAATCCTGATTCTGGATGGTAGCACCAATCCTTTTGGCAATCCCTGTGAACTGATTGAACAAAAGTATTTTGAGCGATTGTTTCCTTCGGAAATGGTGCAATTTGATGCCAAGACCGGTTCGTTTAAAGTGAATAAGTAAGTTCATTTTCCCTTCCCTGCATCGATTGGAATCCGTTATCTTTATCCTGTAGAAATCGTTATGAGTACAGAATTGATTTATCTTATTGTTGGAGTTTTGGCCTTAGTCAATGGGCTGTTTGCGGGCATGTACATTCAAAAATTAAAGACCAAATCCAATGAAAGTGTTTGGAACGATCGTGAGGAACAAGCCAATGAACTTATATCTTCACTGAAAACGGAGCTCAAAGAAATACAAGAGCGTAAATCTGAGCTTGAAATTGCATTGGTTAGGGAAGAGTCCAAATCAGAAAATTTGGGTGAAAAACTTATCGAGCAAAAACAGGAAGTAGAAAAACTTCAAGAAAAATTCACCAAAGAATTTGAGAACCTGGCCAACAAGATTCTTGAGGAAAAGAGTGAAAAATTCACCAAGAGCAATAAAGAAAACATCGAAAACATTCTTACCCCGCTCAACAAAAAGATAAAGGAGTTTGAAGAGAAGGTTGAGAAATCCCAAAAAGAAAACTTTGGATTGCACTCGTCTTTAAAGCAGCAACTGCTGGACTTGCGCAGTCAAAACCTGAAAATTACCCAAGAGGCTGAAAACCTCACCAAAGCTTTAAAGGGCGATAGTAAAATGCAAGGGAATTGGGGGGAGGTGATCCTAACAAGGATTTTAGAGAAATCTGGGTTGACAAAAGACCGGGAATATACTCTTCAGGACAGTTTTAAAGATGAGGAAGGGAAAAGATATCAAACTGATGTTCTTATTCATTTGCCTGATGGTAAGAAAATGATTGTGGACAGTAAAGTTTCCATTGTTCATTTTGAACGATATGTTTCAGAAGAAGATGAAAAACAAAAAGAGCTATATCTAAAGCAGCATATAGATTCCATTAAAAGACATGTGGAGGAACTTAACAAAAAAAACTATCAGCTTTTGATAGACGAAAGCCCCGATACCGTTTTTATGTTCATACCCACAGAACCCGCTTTTGCCATTGCTTCGGCCTTTGAACCCAATTTATACGAAGATGCGTTTGTAAAGGACATTATTATTGTTACCCCTTCCACACTTTTGGCGGCATTAAAATTGGTAGACAACCTTTGGAAGAATGACAAACAAAAAAGGTTTGCTATAGAAATTGCCACTGAAGCAGGCAAACTTTACGATTCCTTCACCAATTTAACAGATGATCTCTTGAAAGTTGGCAATCAAATCGGCACCGTACAAAACACCTATCAAAGTGCTATGAAAAAGCTCACAGGTCGGGGCAATTTGATTAAAAAAGTTGAAAACCTAAAGGTACTTGGGGCAAAAGCAAGCAAGAGCATTGATGAAAAATTACTTAAAAGGGCCGAAGAGGAAGATTTTGAGGAAGACCCTAAACTAAAGCAATAAAAAGTGAAAAAGATTCTATTCATCACCATTTCAGTCATTGTGCTTGGGGTGGTGGGCTATTTTTCCTTTATCTACTACGTGCCCTACAGTGAGGGATATCGCTCTGGGGAGCTAATCAAATTCAGCCGAAAAGGAGTTTTGGTCAAGACTTGGGAAGGACAAATCAGCCAAGGGCTATCCGGGACCAATGTATTTTCCTTTTCTGTGGAGGACAAAGAGGAAGACATCATTGAAAAAATGAAGGAATATCAAGGAAATTATATAAAAGTGACGTACAAAGAACGGTATGCCACCTTTTTCTGGTTGGGCGATACCAAATACTTCATTACCGAGGTACAAATGGAGCCGTCACCCCTATTTAGAAACCAATGAAAAAATTTAAGTCGTCCCGGGAAAGCAGGGTTGCCATTACTGAACTCATGCTCCCCTCCCATTCCAATTTTGGAGGCAAGGTGCATGGTGGGCACATTCTTAATCTTATGGACCAAATTGCCTTTGCATGTGCTTCCAAACACTCGCAGAGTTACTGCGTTACTGCATCGGTGAACCGTGTTGATTTTTTAAATCCCATTGAAGTTGGGGAACTGGTCACGCTTAAAGCTTCCATCAATTATACGGGAAAAACCTCCATGGTCGTCGGGGTCAGGGTGGAATCTGAAAATGTGACCACCGGAGAAGTGAAACATTGTAACTCCTCTTATTTTACCATGGTGTCGAAAGGTAAAGATGGCAAAAACAAAACGGTACCTGGCTTGATTCTAAAAAGCAAACAAGATATTCGCCGATTTGCCCGAAGCAAGGAACGTAAACAATCTGCTTTCCATCGCGATAGCAAATATGAATCCACCAATTTTAAGGTAAACGAGTTTTTGGAGTTTTTGAGCGGCGAAAATGCTAAGATGGATTTGGATTAAATAAGTTCAGCTGTTGCGTCCATATCCAAAAACCAAACCAAATTTCCAGATTTTGGATGGACCAAAGAAGCTGGATACACTTCTGAACCATTGGTTTTTTCCACAACAGCCTTGACTTTATCAGCTTTTGAGGCACCAGTGACCAGAAATGCCACTTCTTTGGCGGTATTGATGACCTTTCCGTTGAGGGATACCCGCTTTTGTCCAGAATCTGGATGTGTGGCCACAACGCAATGGTCCTCTGCATTCCATAAATCAATTTGGTGCGGAAAAATGGAGGCAGTATGCCCATCATCACCCATACCCAAAATGACCAAATCAAATTGAGGCGTGCCCTCCACCCTCTCCAAATTGATTTCCAACAGATTGGCATAACGCATAGCTTCGGTTTCCGGGTCTTTTTCGCCCAAAATTCGGTGGATGTTTTCCTTGGGCACCTCAATTTTGGAGAAGAGGTGTTCAACGGTCATTTTATAATTGCTCTCATCATCCGTGGGAGGCACACAACGCTCATCGCCCCAATAAAAATGGACTTTATTCCAATCTACTTTATCCGAAAAGCGCTCGGCCAACACATCAAATACAATTTTTGGGGTGCTTCCGCCCGAAAGAGCTACGTGAAATGTTTCACCAGTCCCCGCTTTCTCCACAAAATAGGCTGAAAATTGTTCCGCTACTTCTTGTTTGTCTCTATATATTTTTATATCCATATAAATCTTACTTCATTTTATTCTCGACTGCGCTCGAACTGACATACATCGTCCTAACTCCTAACTCCTAACTCCTAACTCCTAACTCCTAACTCCTAACAAATAACACAATAACCTGGATCATCGGCCAAGTTCTCTCCGGGATTGCGCCATATTCCCTTGTCATCAATCAAGTCATCTGCATTTTCGGGACCCCAAACCCCAGCGGCATACCCGTACATCCGAATGTCTTTTCCACTTTTCCAATAGTTTAGGATTGGGTCCACGAATTCCCAGGCTGCCTCCACCTCATCAGCTCGGGCATATAAGGTAGCATCGCCTTGCATAGCATCCAACAACAGTCGTTCATAGGCCTCCATAACGTAGGTTTCGGCCAAACTTGAATAGTAAAAATCCATATTGGCTCGCTCCACTTTAAAGCCCTGGCCCGGTACTTTTACACCAAATTTGATCAAAATACCCTCATCGGGCTGAATACGGATGACCAGTTTATTATCCCGGTGCATTCCCGATTCCTGAAAAATTTGGTGATGGGGTTCCTTAAAGTGAATCACAATTTCTGTAACCTTGGTAGGCATTCGTTTGGCGGTACGTACATAAAAGGGTGTCCCGTGCCAACGCCAATTATCTACATAGAATTTTATGGCCGCATAGGTTTCTGTAGTGGAATTGGGGTCAACCCCATCCTCTTCGCGATAGCCTTTTACCTTCTTACCGCTAATTTCTGAGGCCACATACTGTGCACGAATGGTGTTATCGAACAAGGTTTTTTCGTCCTTCATCACTCGAAGGGATTTGAGGGCTTTCACCTTTTCATTCCGTATTTCTTCAGGATGGTCACCAATGGGAGGTTCCATCACCACTAGGGAAACCAGTTGTAACAAATGGTTTTGGAACATATCGCGTAGCGCCCCGGATTTGTCATAATATCCCCCTCGTTTTTCAACCCCTACACTTTCGGCATTGGTAATTTCTACATGGTGGATATAGTTTCTGTTCCAAAGCGGCTCAAAAATACTGTTGGAAAACCGTGTTACCAACAAATTCTGTACGGTTTCCTTACCTAAATAATGGTCAATTCGGTATATCTGGTGCTCTTCAAAAAAGCGATGCAACCCCTTGTTCAGTTTTTGGGCCGTCTCCAGACTATACCCAAAGGGTTTTTCCACAATCAAACGTTTCCACCCATGGTTTTGGGTGTTCATACCCGCTTTGGCCAAATTTTCTGCCACGGTTTCATATAGTGTAGGAGGCGTGGAAAGGTAATAGATAATGTTTCCAGAGGTATCATGCTTGTCCTTCAGTGCCTCTACCCGTTTGCGCAAATCACCATAATCCGTATCATAATCCTTTCCCAAATCCTCATAATAGATCATATTGGCAAAACTATTGGCTTTTTCGACCCCAACATTTTTGATTTTATCCTTCAGGTATGGACTTTTGTGGATTACTTTGTCCCTGAAGTCGTTATCGCTTAAATTACTCCGGCTGGCCCCCAAAACCACAAAATTCTTGGGAAGGTGTCCGGCCAAATAGAGATTGAACAAGCCTGGAATCAATTTTCGCGCGGTTAAGTCGCCCGATGCCCCAAAAATTACGAGCATCTGGTTATCGGTTTTTTTCATATTTGGATACAACTATTGCTGTGTAAGTTTTTCAAAAAAGAGGGCAAGGCAGTGATTTCACAAAATACCCATTTTTGTGCCCCCTTATTTTTTGAGCATAACGAATATAAGGTTTATTTTAGGTTCGGATTTCGACAAATAGCTTACTTAGTGTTGACTTAACATAAAAAGCTGAAAAAACACAAAATGACAGAAAAATATGATTTTGGCCTTGTGGGCCTTGGCGTAATGGGACGCAATTTTATTCTGAATGTGGCCGATAATGGCTTTACCGCGTTCGGAAATGACTTAGATGATGAAAAAGTGAATGCCTTGATTTCTGAAGGTGGGGATACGGACAAAGTGAATGCCTCAACAGACGTAAAAACTTTTGTGGATGCATTGGCAACGCCTCGAAAAATTATGCTTTTGGTTCCTGCCGGAAAGGTAGTGGACATTGTCATTGAAAGTTTGCTGCCCCATCTGGACCAAGGCGATATTATTATTGATGGTGGAAATTCCTTTTTTACCGATACAGACCGGCGCGAAGCCTATCTGAAGGAAAAAGGTATCAACTTCTTCGGTGCAGGGGTTTCCGGAGGTGCCAAAGGTGCTCGATTGGGACCCAGCATTATGCCCGGAGGGTCACGTGATGCCTATCAACATGTTAAACCCATTTTCGAAGCAGTGTCGGCTAAATACAAAGGAGAACCCTGCGTGGCCTACTTAGGTCCAAAATCAGCCGGAAACTATGTGAAAATGGTGCACAACGGCATTGAATATGGGTTGATGCAGCTTACTTCCGAAATTTATGACCTCCTTAAAAAAGCAGGCGGACTTTCCAACGAAGAACTCCATGACACCTTTTCCAGTTGGAATGAAGGTCGATTGCAATCGTTTTTGGTAGAGATTACCTCGGAAATCTTTGAACAGAAGGATGATTTGGGTGATGGCCATCTCGTGGATAAAATATTGGACAAAGCCAAACAAAAAGGAACCGGAAAATGGACCTCCCAAAATGCGATGGACCTCGGTATTCCCGTTCCCACCATTGATGTGGCAGTAAGCATGCGCGAAATTTCTGCTTTGAAGGACGAGCGTATCAAAGCGGATGAACTGTATGGTCGTCCCACCCCAGCGGATGTGGACAAAGCTGATTTTATTGGCAAAGCCGAGCAGGCCCTCTATTTTGCCTTTATCATAACCTATGCGCAAGGCATGCACCAACTGGCCGATGCCTCCAAAGAATACGGTTACGAACTGGAACTGGGCGAGATTGCCAAAATCTGGCGCGCTGGGTGCATTATCCGTGCTGCCTTGTTGGCAGACATTACAGAAGCCTATCGCGCAAATGAAAACTTGGAGAACTTGTTGTTATCTCCCTTCTTTGTGGAAAAAGTTCAAGAAACAGTGGCCGCAGCTCGGGGATTGGTCGCCTATGGCGCCACCAATGGCATTCCCTTACCCGGACTCTCCAATGCCCTTACGTATTTTGATGCGTATACCAGCAGTCGACTACCGTTGAACCTGATTCAGGCGCAGCGCGATTATTTTGGTTCACATACCTATGAGCGTGTGGACAAAGAAGGGATTTTTCATACGGAGTGGGAGGAATAACCAATCAATACAAAATGTTTTAGAATCAGAACCCCCATTTACAATTGTAAATGGGGGTTCGCTTTTGAGATAACCGATAGCCTGTTAAGTAGGCACAACAACAACACTATCCATTGATTTGGGGCAATTTAATTCCAGCCGCCTCCCAGGGCCCGGTACATGGTGACCTGGGCCAGCATCTGGTCTTTTTTGGTCTCTACCAGTTCCATCTTGGACTCCAACGCTTCACGCTGTGCCAATAACACCTCAATATATTCCACCCGTGCAGATTGGAAAAGGCGTGTGGACAGGTCAATGGATTCTGTTAGGGCCTGCACTTGACCATCTTTTAATTCATAGCTCTTTTTTAGATTGTCGATGTTGGACAACTGATTGGCCACTTCGATATACGCATTCAAAATGGCCTTTTCATATTCATAAACCGCTTGCAATTGTCGGTCCGTGGCATTCTTGTACTGGGCCTTGATGGCATTCCTGTTAATCAATGGCGCGACCATATCGCCCATCACCGAATACAACACGGATTCTGGGGTGGTAGTCAAATACTTCGTATTGAATGCCTGCAATCCAGCTCCCGCCTTGATGGTGAATTGTGGATAAAAACTGGCCTTGGCTGCTTTGGTATCCAATTTGGCAGCTTCCAATTCAAATTCCGCTTGACGCACATCAGGACGATTTTGCAGCAATTGCGAAGGTATCCCAGCATAAATAGTATCAATGGACATTTCAATGAAATTATCCGAAGCCCGTTGAATATGCTGAGGCAATCTCCCAATCAAGAAATTGAGTCGGTTCTCCGTTTCTACGATTTCCTGTTGGATTTCGTATTTATGGCTTCGGTTTTTCAACACCTCAGCCTGAAAACGTTTCACAGCCAACTCCGTTGCTCGGGCAGCCTGCTTCTGCAGTTTTACCATTTTAAGGGCATTCTGCTGTATCTCCAAATTCTGGTCAATGATTGACAATTGGTTATCCAACGCCATCAGTTCATAATAGGAGTCCGCTATTTCCGATACCAAGTTGGTCACCATGAAGTTTTTACCTTCAACGCTGGACAAATATTCAAAAACCGCTGCTTTTTTCTCATTGCGCAACTTTTTCCAAACATCAAGTTCCCAGGTGGCAAAAGCCCCCACCATATAATCGGTTAAGGGTTCGGGAAACTCCTCCCCTTCTTTTACCTCCAGGTTCTTTTCCACGGCACCATTTCGGGTATATTCCCCCACTTTTTCCACTTCAGCACCCGCTTGGATATTCACAAAAGGAAGGTACTCTCCTTTTTTGGCCTGAATAATATTCTTGGCCATATCCACTTGTTGGAGCATAATGTTCAACTCTTGGTTGTTCACCAAAGCAGTGTCTATCAAAGCTACAAGATTAGGGTCTTTAAAAAACTCCTTCCATTGCACTAGACCCGTATTTGTGGTGTCTGTAGATTGATTCTGATACTGCTCGGGAACTGCAGTGTTTTCCTCTCGAATTTCCCGCGTGGGCACACAAGAATATAGGGCCACGACAGCGAGAACGCCTATCACATACGATTTACTATTCTTCATCTTTCTTCCCTTTTTTCTTATTGTTTCCATTTCGTGTGGTCATTTTTTTCAAAAGTCGATTTACTTCTCGCAAACGAGCCCGAATCTTGCTGTCGTCACTTGTCTTAAACAGCTCTTCGGAAATTGGTTCATCGTGCTCATCCCTGATAAGACTCTTGCCTTCCGCCATTTTGGCGAAGATGAAATAGAGTCCGGGAATCACCAATACCCCAAATACAGTACCTATGAGCATCCCACCAAGGGCAGAGCCACCAATTGTCCGATTTCCAATTGCTCCCGCTCCAGTAGCAACCACCAATGGAATCAATCCGGCGATGAAGGCGAAGGAGGTCATCAAAATAGGTCTAAAACGTTGTTTGGAACCTTCAATGGCCGCAGCCAAAATGGTAGTGCCCTGTCGATGCTTCTGCACCGCAAACTCCACGATCAATACCGCGTTTTTACCCAACAGTCCCACCAGCATGATCATCCCGATCTGTGCGTAAACGTCATTGGACAATCCCATCATCTTCAAAAGGAAGAATGAACCAAATACCCCAACGGGCAATGATAGGATTACCGCTAGTGGCAATAAGAAACTTTCATATTGGGCCGCCAACACCAAGTAAACGAATATCAATACCACGATAAAAATGTAGATGGATTCGTTACCGCGTTGCGCCTCATCATAGGAAAGTCCTTCCCAAGCAATGTCGTACCCTCTTGGCAGACTCTGCTCGGCCACCTCTTGAATGGCCTTAATGGCATCCCCACTGGTAAATCCAGCTGCGGGAAGTCCTCGAATGGCTGCAGAATTGTAAAGGTTGTACCGTGTAATCTCGTTAGGACCGAGTTTCTTCTCCATGGTCATAAAGGCAGAATAGGGCACCATTTCACCCTCTTCATTTTTCACGAATAGTTTTTCAAGGTCTGATGGCAAGCCTCGATATTCGGGTGCAGCTTGGGTGTACACTTTAAAGAAGCGTCCAAAACGGATAAAACCTTGGTCATACGTACTACCGATG
>JBNLBG010000088.1:0-10898 GCA_050303195.1 Allomuricauda sp.
TTATCGCTGGGGGCATAATTGGCAGCCTCAATGCCCATGGATATCCATTTTCTTGTATCCAATGGGTCTATAATGGCATCGGTCCAAAGTCGTGCTGCAGCGTAGTAGGGCGATATTTGGTCATCATACCGCTGTTTAATTTTATCGTAAAGCTCTTTTTCTTTTGTTGCATCCACCGGTTTGCCGCTTTTTTCCAAAGAAGCTTTTTCAATCTGTAGCAATACCTTTGCCGCAGAATTCCCACTCATTACGGCGAGTTCAGCACTTGGCCAAGCTACAATCAGTCTTGGGTCATAGGCCTTACCGCACATAGCATAATTCCCAGCTCCGTAGCTGTTCCCGATGACCACAGTAAATTTGGGTACCACGGAATTGCTCACAGCATTTACCATTTTGGCCCCATCTTTAATAATACCTCCATGTTCACTTTTACTTCCTACCATAAAACCGGTCACATCCTGTAGGAACACCAATGGAATTTTCTTTTGATTGCAATTGGCAATAAATCGGGTAGCTTTGTCCGCAGAATCGGAATAAATGACTCCGCCAAACTGCATTTCCCCCTTTTTGGTCTTGACCACCTTTCTTTGATTGGCCACTATACCTACGGCCCAGCCATCAATGCGGGCATAGCCGGTTAAAATAGTTTTACCATAGCCCTCCTTATATTGTTCAAATTCGGAATTGTCAACCAGTCGTTTAATGATTTCCAACATATCATATTGATCACTTCTGGAGGTCGGGAGTATCCCATAAATATCTTCTGGGTTTTCTGATGGTGTTTTAGGTTCAGCTCGATTGAACCCCGCCTTTTCAAAATCTCCAATTTTGTCTACGATGTTCTTGATTTTATCCAGTGCATCTTTGTCATCCTTGGCTTTATAATCCACCACCCCGCTAATTTCCGAATGGGTGGTGGCTCCGCCCAAAGTTTCATTGTCAATGCTCTCCCCAATGGCAGCCTTGACCAAATAGCTTCCAGCTAAAAATATGCTTCCGGTTTTGTCCACAATCAAGGCTTCATCACTCATAATAGGCAAATAGGCCCCACCTGCCACACAGCTGCCCATTACGGCGGCAATTTGGGTGATGCCCATACTGCTCATCACGGCATTGTTTCTAAAAATCCGGCCAAAGTGTTCCTTGTCGGGAAAGATTTCATCCTGCATGGGCAGATACACCCCAGCACTGTCCACTAAATAAATAATTGGGAGTCTATTCTCAATGGAAATTTCCTGTGCCCTCAAATTCTTTTTTCCGGTAATGGGAAACCATGCTCCAGCTTTTACCGTGGCGTCATTGGCAACCACCACACACTGTTTTCCTTTTACATAACCTATCTTAACCACCACGCCGCCAGAAGGGCATCCTCCATGTTCTTCGTACATGCCATCACCTGCAAATGCCCCAATTTCAATAGAGGGTGCTTTGGCATCCAACAGGTAATCAATACGTTCCCTAGCGGTCATTTTGCCTTTTTCATGGTGCTTTTCAATGCGTTTTTTACCGCCACCCAACTTCACTGTGGCAAGTCTTTTCCGAAGGTCGGAGAGCATCAACTTATTATGGTCTTCATTTTTGTTGAAGTTGATATCCATAGGCTTTGTCAATTTTTTGCTATCGGTTAAAGATAAGGAGTTATAATCATTACTTTTGATGTTATATGGACACAAAAATTAAATGGGGTATTGTGGGTCCTGGAAAAATAGCCACAAGCTTTGCCGAAGATTTAGAACTGGTACAAGATGCGGAGATTGCAGCAGTAGCCTCCAGAAGTTTTGAAAGAGCACAACAATTCGCGGATAAATTCAACATTCCCAATGCTTTTGGGAGCTATGAGGAGCTTTTCAATTCCGAAGCCGTTGATATTGTCTACGTGGCGACACCCCATAATTTTCATAAAGATTTGGCGATTCAGGCCATAAAATCAGGAAAGCACGTTCTCTGTGAAAAACCATTGGGAGTAAATAGGGCTGAGGTGGAGGAAATTGTGGCAGCCTCCAAGGCAAACCAAGTTTTTATGATGGAAGGACTTTGGTCCAGATTCAATCCATCTATCCAAAAAGCGAAGCAAATGGTGGATGACGGTACCATTGGAGATGTGGGTTATCTCCATGCCGATTTTGCATTTTATGGGTTGGACCGCGGTTTGGATTCCAGATTATTGAATCCGGAATTGGCTTCGGGCTCTTTGTTGGACATAGGAATCTATCCTGTCTTCTTGGCTTATTTGATTTTGGGAATGCCCAAAGAGATTATGGCTAAATCAAATTTTCTTGATAACGGAACCGAATTGCAAACTTCCATGCTGTTCCATTATGATACGGCACAGGCAGTTTTATACAGTGGTTTGACCAGTGCCTCAAAAATGGAAGCGGAAATTTCGGGGAGCAAAGGAGAAATTTTTATCCACCCCATGTGGCATCAAGCAGATGGATGTTCGTTGCTTAAAGATGGGAACACGGAGCAGTTTAACTTTCCTCGTCAAGGAAATGGGTTTGTGTATGAAATTGAGGAAGTACACCAATGTCTAAAAGCCAATAAACTTCAAAGTGACCTCTGGTCACATCAAAATAGCTTGGATTTGGCGGAATTGTTGGATACAATTCGTGAAAAATGCGGAATTACCTTTCCTTTTGAGGGATAAACCAAGTTCAAGTCTTTGGATTATTCCATTTTTTACGATATTTGAGGCTCTTCAGAACGATTTATATGGGAATGAACAAAAACACAGTCCTCGCTTGGGCTACATGGATCATGATTTTTGTAGGAATAGGAATGATTGCCCTTGGGGCTTTCAAATATGACGAGGTTGCAGGTTACGGCTTTGGTGCGGTGGGAATCGGTTTTTTTGCCGTGGCTTGGGTATTCAATGCGCTCAAGGGTCGGGTTTAAATTCCCCCTTTTTTCAATTTAAAGAACAACTACATGTCAGACGATAAAAAAGTTATTTTTTCAATGTCTGGGGTTACCAAGACCTTTAAAACGGCCAACACCCCTGTACTCAAAAATATTTATTTGAGTTTCTTTTACGGAGCCAAGATTGGGATTTTGGGTCTCAATGGTTCCGGTAAATCCACCTTGTTGAAGATTATAGCCGGGGTGGATAAAAACTACCAAGGAGATGTGGTTTTTTCACCTGGTTATAGTGTGGGCTATTTGGAACAGGAACCCCAATTGGATGAAGAAAAGACCGTTCTCGAAGTTGTAAAGGAAGGTGTGGCGGAAACGGTAGCCATTCTGGAAGAATACAATAAAATCAACGATATGTTTGGTCTGCCTGAGGTCTACGAAGACCCAGATAAGATGCAGAAGTTGATGGACAAACAAGCCGCTTTGCAAGACCAGATTGACGCGTCCAATGCATGGGAACTGGATACCAAACTGGAAATCGCTATGGATGCCCTGCGGACACCAGAATCTGATAAAAAAATAGGAGTACTATCTGGAGGGGAGCGCAGACGAGTGGCTTTATGTCGACTGTTATTGCAAGAACCCGATGTGCTATTGTTGGATGAACCTACCAACCACTTGGATGCGGAATCCGTACATTGGTTGGAGCACCATTTGGCACAATACAAAGGAACGGTGATTGCCGTGACGCACGACCGTTACTTTTTGGATAATGTTGCCGGTTGGATATTGGAACTGGATAGAGGTGAGGGCATTCCATGGAAAGGAAACTATTCCAGTTGGTTAGATCAAAAAGCCAAACGTTTGGCCCAAGAGAGCAAGCAAGCTTCCAAGCGCCAGAAAACCTTGGAACGCGAGTTGGAATGGGTTCGACAAGGGGCAAAAGGAAGGCAGACTAAACAAAAAGCACGTTTAAAGAATTACGATAAATTGCTCAGCCAAGACCAGAAACAATTGGAAGAGAAGTTGGAGATATACATTCCCAATGGCCCCAGGTTGGGCACCAATGTCATCGAAGCAAAAGGTGTCAGCAAGGCGTATGGCGACAAATTATTATATGAAGACCTAAACTTCAATCTGCCACAAGCAGGAATTGTGGGCATTATTGGCCCCAACGGTGCGGGTAAAACCACCATTTTCCGAATGATCATGGGAGAAGAAACCCCGGATAAAGGGGAATTCATTGTGGGAGATACTGCAAAATTGGCCTATGTGGACCAAAGTCACTCTGACATCGACCCGGAAAAATCAATTTGGGAAAACTTCAGTGATGGACAGGAATTGGTAATGATGGGAGGGAAGCAAGTAAATTCCCGGGCCTATCTAAGTCGATTCAACTTTTCTGGAAGTGAGCAGAACAAGAAAGTAAATATGCTTTCCGGTGGGGAGCGCAACCGACTTCATTTGGCCATGACCTTAAAAGAAGAAGGAAATGTATTGCTGCTCGATGAGCCCACGAACGATTTAGACGTGAATACACTTCGTGCGTTGGAAGAGGGATTGGAAAACTTTGCGGGCTGTGCGGTGATTATTTCCCACGACCGGTGGTTCTTGGATAGAATTTGCACCCACATCTTGGCATTTGAAGGAGATTCTCAAGTGTATTTCTTTGAAGGTTCGTTCTCAGATTATGAGGAGAACAAAAAGAAACGCTTGGGAACGGATATCATGCCCAAGCGTATCAAATACAAAAAATTGATTCGGTAATTGAGGAACTATTCTTCTCCGCCGAGATTTTTGATACCTTCCTCAAGGATTTTTTTAGCCTTTTTCAGATATGCTTGTTGGTGTGATGCCAAACTGTTGGGATCATCTCCTCCAGTAGGATTTGTTCCAATGGTTTTGGAGAGTTCCACCAATTGTGCAATAGCCTGCTCAGCAGCCCTAAGTTTATCGGAGGAGTGTTTTTCAAAAATCTTTATCATTTCAAGTTCCATGGAATTATCACTTGTAGCGACGGTCACGCTTTCATCTGAACTATCATCGGCATGGGCTTGATATTCCGACGTGACCGTATCACTGTCCGCGATGGTTACGGTGGAAGAGGCACCTATAGTACATTCATCAAGAAAAGTAATGAGCTCATAGATTTGACCTAAAGCTTTTTTTGTAAAAAACCTTCCTGCTTCCCAATCTACGGGTTCAATGGCCTTGCCCAGGGTTTGTTTTGTATCATAAGCTTTGTCATACGCTTTTTTACAAACGCAATCACCTTTGAATTCATCCGCTTTTTCAAGAGCGGTCAATGCCCTTTCAGCATAATACATTTGATGTTCAAAGTTAGTGGCCTCCATTGCTTTTTTACAATGATTGAGCGCATAAGTCACTTTGGAATAATAATTATCACATTGTTGGGAGAAAGTAGCATTTATGGCAAAAAAAGCTGCCACAAGTACTAAAACACGGGATTTGGGATCCATGGTTAAGTATTTTTGATTTGGTTAAGTTCTGTTACTTAAACGCCAATATAGTACCTTTATTTTACTTTATCAAAACTCATCATTGGGGTACCAGTCCAATTGAACCACTTTTATGTCTGGATTTCTCTCATTGACCAGTTGTTTGAACTTTGCTACATCACTCACATCTGGCCTTCCTCTATAATGATAGGGATAAACCTCCTTGGGTTGAAATTCCAAAACGGCAGCTGCGGCACTTTCTACCGGCATGGTGTAAGGAAGGTTCATACAGACAAAAGCTTTGTCAATATTTTCCAATGCCCGCATTTCTGGGATATCCTCTGTATCCCCTGAAAAATAAATGCGTTCATTTCCGATGGTGATAACATAACCATTTCCTCTTCCCTTGGTATGAAAATCAAGGGCTTCCTCCCTTAAGTTGTACATGGGTATGGCTTCAATAGTAACTCCGGAAAATGTTTTACTTTCTCCATTTCCCATGATTTCCAGGGTTATTTTTGATGTGAATTCTTCCCGAATTTGGTCAGCTACGGCTTGGGGAACAACTAGAGTGGCATTTTCTGTATTGAGTTCTTGCAAAGTTTCAATATTGAAATGGTCCCCATGAATATCGGTGATCAATATAAAATCGGGTTCGTTTTGTCCTTCAAAAACAACTTTCCCACCAACCGGGTCAATATATATAGTGGTATCACCCCATTCCAAGATGGCCGTTGCGTGTTCAATAGGTATTATCTCAACGTTAGAAGGTACTTCAGTTTCAATTGGGGTAGCTACCTCCGCAGTTTCTTCTTTCGCTGTCTTTTTCTGTTTACAGGAGATGGTGAGTGCCAGGGTGACCATCATTAAAATAAAATTTCTTTTCATGGTTTTCTTATGAGTTCCTTTAAAATTAGGGTATATGGACGATAAAGAAGATTTTTTTCAAGATTATTTCAATCCATATGATCCAAATGGAAATCCAAAGCGTATATAAACCAAACACGATTGATTATTAAACCTAAACGAGAATCAATTAATACAAAAAGTTATGACTGAAGCAAAAAACAACAATGGTTTGAAGGTAATTGCTGGTTTGTTGGGTGTAGTTCTTTTGGGAACTATTATCTATACAGTAAGTCTTTACCAAGATAAGAAAAAGACAACCCAGGCGCTAACGCAAGAAAAAGAGTTGGTTGTTGAGGATTTGAACAACTTGAAATCTGAGTACGACAAAGCAATTTTGGAAAGCAATGCCACCAATGAGGAATTGGTTGCTGCTCGTGACAATATTGCTAAGTACATTGACTCTGTTGAAGGTATGAAGGCTGACATCGCTTCTCTTTCAAGATACAGAAGACAAGTAAGTGTATTGAAAGAAGAAAGAGAGAAATTGATGAAGCAAGTAGATTCTTTGACACAATCCAACACATTGTTGGCCATGCAAAGAGACAGTACTTTTGTTGAGTTGGAAAAACAAACAGTTTTCAACGATTCATTGATCGTACAGAACACACAATTGGCCGATGCCGTTGAAAGAGGTTCTGCTCTTAATCTTTCTACAATCAGTGTAGATGCTGTTAGAGAAAGAAGCAGCGGAAAATTGGTTTCTACTTCCAGAGCCAGAGCAACTGATAAATTCAAAGTTTGCTTTACCATAGCGGACAACGTAATTGCTGAAGCTGGTGACAGAGAGTTCTATATTGAAGTTCTTGGACCACAAGGAAATGTTTTGGGTGACAGTTTCACTAAAACTACCGAGGAAGGTGCTTCCATCACTTACAGCAAGGGAACCAATTTCTACTATGAAAACAGTTCTTTGGATGTATGTGACTATATAAACAAACCTGCCGATGATTTTCAAAAAGGAAACTACATGGTAAATGTGTATGACAGCCAATTGAAATTGTTGGGTACTTCCAAATTCGAGTTGAGATAATTCACACACTATCCATATAACTTAAAAAGCCCGTTCATCACGAACGGGCTTTTTTATGGATTGAAGTTTTGATTCATCTACTTCAGACTTCCCACCATGTCCTCAGGTTTAACCCACTCATCATATTCCTCTGGGGTAACATAACCCAAATTAATGGCCTCTTCACGTAGAGTAGTTCCATTTTTATGGGCGGTATTGGCAATTTCCGCTGCTTTGTAATAGCCAATCTTGGTGTTCAAGGCAGTGACCAACATTAACGAATTGTTCAATAATCTTTTGATTACTTCGTGATTGGGCTCAATACCTACGGCACAGTTTTTATCAAAGCTTATACAAGCATCTCCAAGCAGTTGGGCCGATTGTAAGATATTGGCGGCCATCATGGGCTTAAAGACATTCAGTTCATAATGACCTTGAGTGCCACCAACGCTTACCGCCACATCGTTACCCATAACTTGCGCACAAACCATGGTCAGGGCCTCGCATTGGGTCGGGTTCACTTTTCCGGGCATAATGGAGCTTCCGGGCTCGTTGGCAGGAATAATGATTTCACCAATACCAGATCTTGGCCCCGAGGCCATCATTCTAATATCATTCGCAATTTTATTCAGGGAAACTGCCAATTGTTTAAGAGCACCATGACTCTCCACAATGGCATCGTGGGCAGCCAGGGCTTCAAATTTGTTTTGGGCCGTAACAAAAGGCATTCCAGTAAAGTCAGCAATATATTTGGCCACAAGTACATCATATCCTTTTGGCGTGTTTAGACCCGTTCCCACGGCTGTTCCACCCAGCGCAAGTTCGCTCAAGTGTGCCAAAGTATTTTTTAGTGCCTTTAGACCATGCTCCAATTGGGCCGCATATCCTGAAAATTCCTGGCCTAAGGTTAGGGGAGTGGCGTCCATTAAGTGGGTACGGCCAATTTTCACTACATCCTTAAATTCTTTGGATTTTTTGGCCAGGGTGTTTTTTAATTGTTCCACGCCAGGAATGGTAACTTCTACTATTTTTTTATAGGCCGCAATGTGCATTCCAGTAGGGAACGTATCGTTGGAAGACTGACTTTTGTTGACATCGTCGTTGGGCTGGATGGTCTTTTCCCCTTCCCCAATTTTTTTTCCCGCAATTTCATGGGCTCGGTTGGCAACAACCTCGTTGACATTCATATTGCTCTGAGTTCCGGAACCAGTCTGCCAAATAACCAAAGGAAATTGGTCATTGTGTTTTCCTGCCAAGATTTCATCACAAACTTGGGCAATCAAATCTCTTTTTTCCACAGAAAGCACACCAAGCTCATGATTGGCATACGCAGCTGCCTTTTTTAGATAGGCAAAGCCATAGACCACATCCAAAGGCATGGAAGCCGAAGGGCCAATTTTAAAATTGTTCCGGGAACGTTCCGTTTGTGCCCCCCAATATTTGTCCGCAGGCACTTTTACCTCGCCCATGGTGTCTTTTTCTATTCTGAAATCCATTGAAAAATGTTGATTTTAAATAACAGGACAAAGATAAGCTATGGAAATATTATGAATCAATATCAGCTAAATAATATTGTTTTTCGACTAAAATTCAAGATGTAGCTTTTTTCTTTAACAATTTATGAGTTAATTGAAACGCAATAACAAATAACCAACCATGAAAAACTTAACTTTTTTAGCACTCTTTTTATGTTCTTTAATTTCGTTTTCCCAAGCAGATTCAACCGAAACGGATTTGGAATTGGATGAAGAAGCGTACCAAAAAATCCTTGACAGTATAAACAATTCCTTTACCTATCAAACTGGAAAGATTGCCCTTGGAGATGATTTAGCTACTTTAAACGTTCCAGAAGGATTCAAATTCCTTGATAGTGAACAGAGCCAAAGAGTACTGACCGACCTGTGGGGAAATCCTCCATCCGAAACCTTGGGAATGCTATTCCCCGAAAATATCTCAGTAATTGGGGAAGATTTCACCTATGCTATAGAAATCACCTATTCTGAAGAAGGCTATATTGATGACGAGGATGCGGATGATATTGATTATGATGAATTGTTGGAGGATATGCAAGAAAGCTCCACTGAAGAAAACAAACAAAGAAAGGATTTAGGATATCCAGCAATAGAGATTGTAGGCTGGGCGTCAAGGCCATATTATGATCATGATGCTAAAAAATTGCATTGGGCAAAGGAGCTGAAATTTGAAGGAGAAGAAGGGAATACCTTAAATTATAACATTAGGATTCTCGGTAGGAAGGGGTATCTGAACCTGAATGCAATCAGTGACATGAATAAATTATCCCTGGTTCAACAGAATATAGATAAGGTTATTACAAGTGCAGAATTTAGTGAAGGAAATAGATATTCAGATTTCAATCCAGATTTAGATGAGGTAGCTGCCTACGGAATTGGAGGTTTAATAGCCGGTAAAATCTTAGCCAAAGTGGGATTTTTTGCGGGAATCTTAAAATTTTGGAAAATTATTGTACTAGGGGTAGCTGCTATTTTTGGTTCTTTCAGAAAGAAGATTTTTGGCTCTAAAAAAGCATAAAAATTGTTTGGGGAGTTGTTTATTGATATTTTTTCATTGTATCTTTGTTCTGCAAAAGGATAGTATAATGTTCGAATTTGACCAATATTTAGGTTTTTTAGCTTTTTTAACGATTTTGACCATTGGCTTTTGGTTGATGATTTTCTTGTTGACCTTTGTAGTGCCTTATTGGTTGATCGGCAACTTACGTGAAATGTTCAAAGAAAGACGCGAGGCCAAACGAGCTGAGCTTGAAGAATAAAAAAAGAAGCCAAATTGGCTTCTTTTTTGTTTTATCTTATTTCCTTTTTCCTTCTCTATTTATTTTGGAATTGACCTTCCTCTTCCATATCCATTTGATTTTCATTAGGCCTGTCTCCTCTGCCTCTTTGTCTTCTATCTTTAGGTTGATTGAAACGATAGATAAAAGAAAGGTTGATTTGTCTTTGTCTCCACTGGAATTCACTATCTGAAGTAAAAAATTCAGTTTCTGTAAAAGATCTACGTTTCCTTGAATTGAACACATCGCTCACGTTCAAGGATAAAGTGGCTTTTTCGTTGAATAGGTCCTTACTCATGGCCAAGTTTAGGGAGAACATACTCTTGCTCTTTGTTTGTGCATTTTGACGTGGGCCAATGTAAAAAGAGTTGGCTTGAAAGTCTATTTTGGCCGGCAACGAGAATTTTGAACTAAGCCGTGCAAACCAGCTGGAGTTGTCCGTACCATAATCAACGCCATTAAAGCTTCCTTCAGAGCTGAACTGGAAGAAATTAAAACTACCGTTCAATCGCAACCATTTTGTGGGATTGTACAACATACCAGCTTCTGCACCAATACGTTCGTTGGTGGATAGGTTTATGGGGATAGATCGGATAATACGGATACCGTCAGAAGTTACCTCTCCTGTTTCTTCCTGTACACGCTCAAAGGAGTTGGTCTCCCGTTGATAGTAGACGGATGATGTGAACGTTATTTTGGTCCATCGCTTTAGATAGCCAATATCAAATGCGTTGGCAAAAGCAGGGTCCAAGTCTGGATTCCCCTGAAAAACATTGGTTCTACTAGATCTGGAAGGGAAGGGGTTGATAAACCATCCTCTGGGCCTATTGATTCTTCGGTTATACCCAAGGGAAATATT
>JBNLBG010000089.1:0-10801 GCA_050303195.1 Allomuricauda sp.
TTAAACTTTACATATATCACAGGTTTTCCAAGTTTTGCGTCCTTTTTGCCTTTAACTTTTTATAATAGGATGGTGTGAGGCCGGTGACTTTTTTAAATTGATTGGAGAGATGTGCGGAGCTACTATAATGAAGTTTATATGCTATTTCGGTAAGATTGAGTTCGTCATATAAAAGCAACTCCTTTACTCTTTCAATTTTATGTCTAATGATATACTGCTGTAAAGTGATTCCTTTCACTTCAGAAAACGTGTTGGACAAATACGTGTAGTCATATCCCAATTTGTCGCTCAAATACCCAGAGTAATTGGTTTTTGGGATCTCATCAGTATGATGAATCATTTCGATTATTACATTCTTGATTCTTTCAATTAATATGCTCTTCTTATCATCCAATACTTCCAATCCGGACTTCAGCAGATTATTTTTGAGCTGGATTCGCTTTTCATGGGTAATTTCCTCCATAGTTTCAACCATGCCCAGATTCAATGTAACATAATGCAGTCCCAACTTTATCAATTCTTCCTTTACCAACATTTTGCAGCGAAGACTGACCATGTATTTTATATATAATTTCATTCATTCATTTTGAATGGTCTTCCTCAATTGCAAGGATTTAATCAATAAACCTCTGATTGTCTAAATTTTCTCAAACACCAACCGATAATGGTCCATTATTTCCTTTTCAAAACATATTTTGTTTGGACTGATCTTAAAGACGGCCACTTGATGTCTAAATTCCTTGTCCATTACGTATTTGGGTACTAGGGACAAATAGAGCCAATATTTTTTCAGGTTGAACTTCCTGAATTTCTTTCGCCATTGGCTTATCGTCTCAATATAATCCAGTCTTCCACTACTTTGCGAGATCAATTTAAAATTTGGCTCGGCATTTCGTATCACCATTTCTGGGCCGTAGGGCAGCCATGAACCCGGAAATTCTTTAACCATCAGTGCCATAACATGGGCCGCCGATCCTTTTTTGGCATTGACGTCCAGTTCTTCAAAATCGATCATGTTTTTACTAAACGTCATGGTCTGCATATAGAACCTACCTCCTTTTGGCAATAAATCACTAAGTGTTTTAAAAAAATCACTGTATACCTTTTCTTGATTCCCCTCTTTCCACTCCTCAACCGAACAAAAATGTTCCAAACCTCCTATACAAGCTATGGCATCAAAAGTTCCAAAATCTTCTGGTTTTACATACCGGCAATCCATGACATGCACATCCAGTCCATTCTTTTGGCAAGCCTCCGCTTGCCCTTTTGATAAGGTCAATCCAATACTTACCGCCTCCCTTTCCTTTGTGATAAAATGGGAGAATGGCCCCCAGCCGCATGCCATATCCAGCACCTTGCTTTTACCATCTATATTCAGGCTATCCGCTATAAACCTGTTCTTTTCCCTTTGCGCCTCCTCCAAGGACATTGAAAAATCACCATCATACTTGGCTCCACTGTAATCAGCGGTTTCACCCATGCTTAAACGGAATATTTTGTCTATGGTGGTATACGTAAAATCCAAATCTGCTTTGTCTGCCATTCTGTTAATTTTAAGTTTAACTGCTCATTTCCGCAACACATTATTTCAAAACATTATGTTTACGAACAAGCTACAGATGTCACTTCTATGTTAAAACATCAACGCTTATAAAGGAAACATCACTTATTTTTGATTCCTGTACCCTGAAGAATTGTGAAGTATTTGTAAATAGATGTGTAAAAAACCTTTTCGCTACGGGAAATAAGATATTAGTAAGACTTTAGAAAAGGGTTTGAACAAAATATCTTCGTATAAAGATAGGCATTAAACTGTTCTCTCTGACCACATATCTTGGTAACAGTCAAAATATTAGTTATTAATTGATATAAAATATAACAGCCACAGTATTACACCTCTAATGCTGAGATTATAATTACGCTTTACTGCCGATAATTGACTTGTTATGGGGTTAGGACTTTTAGAAAATTCGTGTCTAAATTTATCAATGAAATTGGATGGGTCCTGAAGTTTTAGAGTGGTGATTTTATCACTTTTCATCTCAAAACCGTCACTTTCAAAAAGACAAAACCCCAACAATCAATTGATTGTTGGGGTTTTAAAGTACCTTGGGTGGGAATCGAACCCACACTCCCGAAAGAACTGGATTTTGAATCCAGCGTACTTTGTGTCAAATTTTATTTTACCTATTCATAATCAATTGTTTATCAACTTTTTAATTTTTTATGATTTCATATAAAACGGATTAAATTCAAAAAATGTTGTACCTATGTTGTACCAATTTTGTGTTATATTTACGATAACATCATCATAAAAATGGCCAGTAACACAAGAATTGTTTTAAGGAAAAAACCAAATAAGTTTGGTGAATACCCATTAGCGATCAGAATATCAAAAAATCGGAAAGCCAGCTATATTTATTTAGGCCACTATGTTGACGTAAGACATTGGGATGCCAATAAAAGACAACTCAGAAAGTCTCATCCCAATTATGCCCATCTAAATAATTATCTAGAAATAAAGCTTGCAGAAGTCGGTAGGGTTATTTTAAAATTACAGGCCGAGAATAAAGATATTTCGGTTGGTCAAATCAAAGAAGAGTTGGAATCATCCATAAATAAGAAGGACTTTTTTCAAATAGCCCAAGAATATCTTGATGAACTTGAAACCAATAATAAGTTAAATCAACTCTCTTCGGACAAACCCCGAATCAATCATTTAAAAAAATATTGCAAATCCACTATTCTTCCTTTCAAGGAAATAAATGCTCCCTTTTTAAAAGGGTTCATCACATATCTAAAATTGGAAAGGAACATTTCTGAAAGATCAATTGTAAATAATCTTGTGGTAATCAGAACCATATACAATAGGGCAATCAAATCAGGACTCACGGATAGAAAACTATATCCTTTTGGCCATGGAAAAATTGTCATTAGATTTCCTGAAACAGAAAAAATCGGTTTAAGTGCTGATGAAATAAAAAGAATTGAAAATTTAAAGTCCTTACCTGATGATGAAAAACATGCCAGAAACATCTGGTTGTTCAGTTTTTATCTTGCAGGAATAAGAGCAGCAGATGTTCTTCAATTGAAGTGGAGCGACATCCATGATGGTCGCTTGCATTATAAAATGAACAAAAATTCCAAATTACTTTCACTTGTAATTCCTGACAAGGCTATGGAACTTCTTAAATTTTATAAAAAGACTAAAGGTGATAATCATGACTTGATCTTTCCTCTCCTGAAGTTGGCCAATAAGGAAGACAAAAAAGTACTTTGGAACAAAACCAAACTTGCAATTAGAAAAATCAACTGTCAATTAAACTCAATAGCCGAAAAAGCCGGTATAAAGAAAAAGGTCACCATGCACATTGCTAGACACAGTTTTGGAAATATTGCAGGTGATCAAATTCCGGTTCAGCTGCTCCAACAACTTTACCGACATTCTTCAATTACCACTACTATGATGTACCAATCCAACTTCATGAACAAAAAGACTGATGAAGCTCTTCAAAGCGTGGTCAATTTCTGAGTTGTCTATTTTCCCCAAAGCCTTACCCCTTACTTTTGCGCATGGATCCTGTCGGGTTTTTGCAGCATTCAGGAAGATAAGCGTAAAGCAAAAACGCTATAGGGCGCAACCTGTTTTTGTCAGGCCGAAGGTATACCGAACAACGACCGAAAGGGAGTTGGGGGGTATAGCGAGAGGGTAGCACGCTAAAGCGGTGCTACGTTGTCCAATTACTGGCCAAAAGGTCAGTAAAATCAATGCTTTGACTTGTTTGCAGTCACCAAAATGGAATTATATTTTTTGTTGCAAAAACTCTGGGAATCCCTAAAAACATTGAAAAAGTTTGTTGCAAAAAACTCATAAGATGCATTTATAGGATAGTAATCTTTGGTTGATTCAAATTATATGAAACATACTACCGATGGTAAGGTGTTTTTTGAAAAAATTGGGTCAAATCCTCTAGAAAGCCCCATAAACAATGTAAAATGTTGACCCAATTTGTTTTGAAAAGGAATTTTTCCTCGCTCAGTAGTATTAGTCCCTGGTAAGACTTGGGGACTTGCAGCGCGAAAGTTTCGCTCGCTTTCCATACAAAGGGTTACCGAATAATTTCATCATTTGTGATTCAACCACCACCCAAAGGGTCGAAAATATCTTTTATCAGAATTCCCTTCAATTTGGATGCTCTTTCATAGTTTCAATATCAGGTATATTGTATGCCAGTCGTTGCATTTATACCATGAGGAACAAATCTCCTTGGCCCAACTTTCAATTCTATGAAAGTTTAAATAACTTCAAAATGTTATTTTTGGTAATTTATTATTTACTCTCATAAAAAAGCAACATTTTTCATGTATCCCCGACAGAATATCGAAAAAAACCTCTTCATTTTAGTATATCTTAATTCCATTCTCCCGCTTAGTCCGGGTGTTAAGTCCTATCTGGCAGGAACCATCAAAAGCTGTTATTTCGGTAAAAACGAGATCATAAGCAGGGAAGGCGAAATTTGCGATAGGATGTACTTGATCAAAAAGGGTATGGTAAGAGGATACTTTATAAATGAGGGCACCGAAATTACAACATGGATTGATACTGAAAATGAACTTTTTACATCCATAACAGGTTTTTTTAGACATCAAAAGAGCAGAGAGTACATCCAAAGTCTTGAAGATACCCATTGCGATTATTTTGAGTATGAGGATTATAAGTACTGCCTTAAGAATTTCCCCGAAATCCGGCAACTGCACAGAATCCTGATGGAGGAATATTACATTATGGCCGAACACAGGGTGTATTTGGCACGGATACTGAATGCCAGAGATCGGGTAAAATATTTTGTGGAGAACAGCAAACCAGATATTGTCAACAGAATCCCAAAAAAACATTTGGCCTCATTTTTGGCGATGAGACCGGAAACCCTTTCACGGATCATGAAGGAAATTCTGTGAATGGGGAATACCCCTTTTACACTTAGCCGGGGTGTAAGGTAGCATAATTTTTTTGTGCATTCTTCTTTTAGGACACCATTTCCTGCAGTACAGAATCTCCTCCTATCCCTTTTATGAATGCGGTTTTTAGCAATTTTCCCTCACTTCCCCTAAGAAAATGACATGAAATTGATATATATCAATTCTATGTGCGATTTTTCAAAATAAGACTGTTTACCCTCCGTTTCTTAGGTAGTAAATAAGAAAAATAA
This sequence comes from Allomuricauda sp., assembly GCA_050303195.1. Taxonomy (GTDB): domain Bacteria; phylum Bacteroidota; class Bacteroidia; order Flavobacteriales; family Flavobacteriaceae; genus Flagellimonas. Next base: position 5,211 of record JBNLBG010000089.1, read on the forward strand.
TACAAATTTAGATGTTTTGACTGTAAGAAAACAGTATATGCATCCAAGTAAAAAAAGCTAAAAAACAGTTTCCATTTTATGAAAGAGCCTTACTAGACCCAACCCACAAGTTTCCATTTTTTATAGACGTCCCGAGAAATTCGGGGCAACACTGTGAATTGCCGCTATAGGTGGCGTGACCTTGCTATGCCAGTTCTGAATGGAACATGAACCAAAAACCTAATATTTATTAAATAAACCTGAAAACCAATGTACAACCAAAAATTCTCGATTACCTTCTTCATCCTGTTATTTTTATTTGTAGGAAAAAGTTTTGGGCAGCTCAGTGATCTGCACTATTTGCCCCCTTTGAAACAACGAACTTCCACAGCAGCTTTGGAAACACAATCCGTGTATCTCTCCACACCCTCTGCAACGGCCTTTAATGTGGATGTATATGTGGGGACAAGCGCAACACCAGTTACCACTATTTCCATTTCCAATTCATCCCCAGGGGTATATGCCCTAGGTAATGGAGATAATGACATTACCCTAGTTTCCGATACCAACACCGGTGTGGTCCTTTCCAACAGCGGTCTTCGTTTCGAGTCCCAAGGTGGGGAGCAATTTTATGTAAATTATAGAGCATACAGTGGGTCACAGGCCACTTCGCTGACCAGTAAGGGACGGTCCGCCATGGGTACCCAATTTAGATGGGGCGGTATTCCACAATACCGATCTGGAAACGTGAACAACACTACCACTTTGGGTATCATGGCCACAGAGGATGGGACTACAGTAACCATCTCGGACTATGACCCAAACTCTGTTTTTCGTTTGGGTGCCAATGCAGCAGGAATCACAGATGATACCATGACCATCACCCTTAATGCCAATGAAAGTTATGTGGTGGAAGCCGTAGTAGACCAGACCGATTACAATTTGGAAGGATGGCTGGGTGCCTCTGTGATGTCTGACAAAGCTATTGTAATAAGCCATGGTGGACTCAATTACTCGGTACGTTCCACATCCGATCTAAGGGATGCTGGAATAGACCAACCTGTTCCAATAGACCTTTTGGGTAAGGAATACATCTTTGTTCGTGGTAATGGAGTTGATAATGATTTGGAATTCGCCATCATTCTAGCCACGGAAAACAATACAGATATTTATGTGGGCAGTAGCGGTACTCCCATTGCCACTATTGATGCCGGCGAGTACTATAAGGTTGATGGCTCCAACTATTCTGGCACCTCTGCGGGCTCCAACATGTTCGTAAGGACCTCAAAAAATGCATATGCCTATCAAAATGTTGCTGGTGCTAACTCGCCAGCCAATGTAGGCATGAACTTCATCGCTCCCGTGAGCTGTTTGCTACCCGATACCTTGGACAACATTAGTGATATAACGGATATATCAGGTTTGAGTTTTACCTCTGGAATCACCATCATAGCCTCAACCACCACTGCCGATAATGATATTGTGGTCACCGATGGAACCGGAACAGTGACAAAGCCAGCTTCACAGGCAGTAACCGGAAACTCAGATTGGAAAACATTTTATTTAAGTGGCCTAAGTGGTGAAGTGGCCATTACTTCCACTTCTTCAATCGCCGTTGGTTTTTTTGGATATGTGGGTGACCGAAGCGTAGCTGGCTATTTTTCCGGTTTTGATAATGTTTCCGATGTAAACGTCTCCATAACAGGGGATGTATGCCTTCCCGGAGCCAACCTTTCAGTGACCAATGCAGGGGACTATCAAGCCTTTCAATGGTATTTCAATGGAGAGGCCATAGTTGGAGCAACTTCATCCACATTAAATCCAACCGAAGCTGGAGACTACTTTGTTAGAGTATCCAAGAGTGGTTGCAATTATGATTCCCAAACCACATCGGTATATTATTGCTTACCGGATATTTTTGTTCAAAAAACGGCCGATCTCAATAGTATCAATGATGGTGATACCGTCAATTTTACCATAAGGGTAGAAAATTTGGGTAATGATCCAGTAACCAATTTAGTGGTTACAGATGCACTTCCCAGCGGATTGACCTTGGTCAGTGCAACACCCAGCGCAGGAAGCTGGTCAAGTCCAAATTGGACTATTGGAACCTTGAACAGTGGCGTTGCACAAACCTTGACCATTGAAGCGACTGCAGATTATATTGTAGGCAACGATGGCAGTTCCACCAATATTATCAATACGGTCAGCCATACCCAGGACCAAACCGATAGCAATACTACGACGGATGACTTGAGCGAGACCATACAAGTGACCAACAATACCCTATTGAACCTTCCCGTATTTACCAGTGCCTCCTCCACAAGTTTTGCAGAAAACGGTACGGGCACCATTTTGGATGTCGATGCCAATGACGGGGACGGCGGTTCCAGCGATTCAGGAATTACCTATAGTTTGGACCCAGGTGGCGATAATGATCTGTTCTCCATTGACGCCAATACGGGTGCGCTGACTTTCCAGTCAGCACCAGACTACGAGAGTCCCAACGACGCCAATACCGATAACAACTATGAAATTACTGTCAATGCTCTGGACGGAGATGGTACCACCCAGCAGAACATAACGATTACGGTGACCAATGCCCAGGATAATTTACCTGTTATCACAAGTCCCACATCCAGATATAATGTGTCCACTGCTGAATACTCCGGGATTTCATTCGATGTAACCACAGAGTTAACCGCTTCTTACGGCATACTCTTTAGCAACGATGGCACTACAATGTTTGTGAGCACCTATAATCGGGAAATTATCAGCTATGATCTTAGCACTCCGTTTGACCCCTCCACTGCTACATTCAATAATAGTCTCAGCGTTGGTTATCGCTCCCAGGGAATAGCCTTCAATAATGATGGCACCAAGTTTTATCATACGGGCAACTCAGGTGCAGGAGTAAGCGAATATGATCTATCCACCCCTTTTGACCTGTCCACAGCAACACTGAACCAAAGAATTACGCCAGCCGAGGGCAACGATTATGACGGAATGGACTTTAACTCCGATGGAAGCAAGATGTACTTGCTCAAATACTCCGGCTCCGAAATATTGGAATATAGCTTAAGCTCAACATTTGACATTGGCACCGCATCGTATATTGGTTCGTCCTCATTTACATCGGAAGAAACAAATTCTACAGACATTGCATTCAACGATGATGGTTCCCTACTGTTTATTCTTGGTTTGGACAATAGTATTTCCACATATGATCTTTCTGTGGCTTTTGATGTGTCAACAGCCACTTATGCAGGGGTTAATGCCGGATTCGATACCTATACCCAAGAATCAGGCCCCTACGGTATTACCTTTAGTGCCGATGGTTCAAAGTTTTATGTTGTTGGAACCGCAGAAACTGTCTATCAATACAATATGTTGACTGTGGTTGAATATGCCGAAAACGATACAGCAACTGTAGTCAATGTCGAAGCCAATGACGGCGACGGCGGTGCCAGCGATGTAGGAATCACCTATACCCTAGCCAGTGGTGGGGACAATGACCTGTTCAGCATTGACGATTCTACAGGGACACTGACCTTCCAAGCTTCTCCCGATTTTGAGAGCCCGGGCGATGCCAATGCCGATAACGATTATGAAATCACGGTGACGGCCACGGACAGTGACGGGAGCACAGGTCAGAACATTACCATTACGGTGAATGATGTAAACGATGCACCTACAGCTTCCTCTGTTAACTTTTCAGGAAATCTGGCCGTGGGCCAAACACTTTCCGGGAGTTATACCTACAACGATCAGGACAGTGATGTTGAAAGTGGCACTATCTACCAGTGGTACCGCTCCGATGATGGTTCGGGAACCAATAGAGTGGCCATTTCAGGGGCGACTACAGATACCTATGAGCTCACCAGCGATGATCTGACAAAATATATCAGTTTTGAAGTGACTCCAAGTGATGGTACGGATTCAGGCACTTCCATAGAAAGTACCTTGAATGGGCCTGTAGTAGCCTACCCCGTATTTACCAGTGTCACAACCACCAATTTTGTGGAAAATGGAACAGGTACTGTTCTGGACATTGATGCCAATGACGGAGACGGCGGCTCTGCCGATGTGGGCATCACCTTTGCACTTACCGCAGGGGGCGACAATGATCTGTTCACCATTGATGCCAACACGGGTGTACTTATCTTTCAATCGGCTCCGGATTATGAGAGCCCGGGCGATGCCAATGCCGATAATATTTACGAGATTACGATTACGGCTACGGATACCGATGGGACAACCCAACAGGACATCAAAGTATCCGTGACCGATATCAACGAAGCACCGGAAATCTCAAGTTCTGACACTATAAACTTTGCAGAGAATGCAACAGGAACTGTGGTCGATGTAGAGTCCAATGATCCCGAAGGGGACACTGAGGGCTCGGGAATCACTTACGCCTTCAGCACGGACTCCGGAGGAGGCTTGGACAACGTCCTATTCAATATCGATGCAAACAATGGTATGATCACATTTGTGGCCACACCGGACTATGAATCACCTCAGGACAACAACTCAGACAATGCCTACGAGATACAGGTGACTGTGACAGATTCTGGAAATGCCACAACCATACAGGACATCACCGTAACCGTGACCAATGTCAACGACGTGCCCACAGACATTATCCTAGACAACACCTCCGTGGCGGAGAACAGCGCCATCGGGACCATGGTGGGCGCCCTCAGCGCTACAGACCCGGATACTGGCAACACCTTTGTCTATACCTTGGCAGTCGGCGATGGCTCCAACGATGCCGACAACGCCTCGTTCACCATCAACAACACTGACCTGGAAATGGCCGAGGTGCCCGACTTCGAGGCGCAGGACAGCTACAACATCTACGTGAACGTCAACGATGGGGCCAACGATTACCAGAAGGCCTTCGTGATCACCGTGACCGACGTCAACGAAATGCCGACCGCTTCATCCGTCACCTTTTCCGGAACCATGATGGAAGGGAACACACTGACAGGTAGTTATATGTACAATGATGTGGACGGGGATTCCGAAAATGGCACAACTTATCAATGGTACCGCTCCGACGATGCTTCGGGAACCAACAAAACAGCCATTGTGGGGGCAAATGTCCAAATCTATGGCCTCATCTCAGCAGATGTCGGCAAGGATAGCAGTTTGGAGGTAACCCCCAACGACGGAACCTTGGCGGGAATCCAAGTGGAGTCCACTTTGCAAGGGCCCGTGGATGGCGATACCGACTTGGATGGAGTTCCAGATGACACGGATAACTGTCCCCTTATCGCAAATGCAGGTCAGTTGGATACGGATACCGACGGACAAGGGGATGTCTGCGATACTGACGATGACAACGACGGTACTCCCGATACTTTGGATGCCTTCCCAACAGATTCTTCGGAGGATACCGATACTGATGGTGATGGTCAGGGCGACAATGCAGATACCGATGATGACAATGATGGCACTCCCGATACTTCGGATGCCTTTCCAACAGATCCTTCGGAGGATACCGATACCGATGGTGATGGTCAGGGCGACAATGCAGATACCGATGATGACAATGATGGCACTCCCGATACTTTGGATGCCTTCCCATGGGATCCTTCGGAGGATAC
>JBNLBG010000090.1:0-10790 GCA_050303195.1 Allomuricauda sp.
CCTCGTGAGTTAAAGACCGTGAGATTGCCCAACTCCGGTGAAATGCTGCCCTTGGGACAGGCATTAGGCGGTATGGTCACAGAGGCGGTTCCCACCTGTTCGGGTACACAACAGGCCAAACCACAGCCGCGGGTAGACTGCGACAGCTTTCAAACGGAAGTGATCGGTGTCTATGAGGGAAAATTGGAAAATGGCGTGAGGGGTTGTTTGCCCAAACAATCCCTTTTGGGCCATTGTCCTACAATTAACACTCAGCAATAATGAAAAAATATATCGGCCTTGTAGTGCTCTTGCTTTCTGTATGGATGGGGACTGCACAAATTCTTGCTCCGGTCAAATGGACAACCACCGTGAACAAAGAGTCGGAGACAACCTATGAACTGGTCGCCACGGCAAGCATTGATGCAGGCTGGCATTTATATTCCCAGACCGTACCCAAGGATGGACCTGTTGCCACAACTTTTAGGTTTGATTCCAAGGATGGGTCTTTTACAACTATTGGAAATACCACCGAAGATGAGGGTCATACGGTTTACGACCCTGTATTTGAAATGGAAATCAAGTTCTTCGAGGATAAGGGCGTGTTCAAGCAGCAGGTGACCACTGACGGGGACCTGACCACTATCAGCGCCATTGTTGAATATATGGTATGCGATGATACGCGTTGCCTGCCCCCTGCCGAGGAAGAACTGTTATTTGTTCTGAATGTACAGCAGGCCAGCGGATCCACGGACAGTGATCAGTTGCCGGAAAACGTTTTGTCCGAAACCGATGACGAGACGGTGGTCAATAAAGGGACTGAAGACCAGAAAGGGTTGTGGACCATTTTTTTTATAGCCTTTATTTCTGGCTTTGCAGCCTTGCTGACGCCCTGTGTGTTCCCGATGATACCCATGACGGTCAGTTTCTTTACCAAACAGAGCAAGACCCGTGCACAGGGGATCAAGAACGCTATTTTTTATGGTATTTCGATCGTATTGATCTATGTGGTGCTAGGGTCCCTGGTGACCGCCATTTTCGGTGCGGATTCCTTGAACGCCCTTTCGACCAATGTATGGTTCAACCTTATCTTTTTTATACTTCTTGTCGTTTTTGCGGCGTCTTTCCTTGGGGCGTTCGAAATCGTGTTGCCCTACACATGGGCAAACAAAGTGGACAAACAAGCGGACAAGGGCGGTGTCATCGGTATCCTTTTCATGGCTCTGGCCTTGGCCATTGTATCCTTTTCATGCACGGGTCCCATTGTGGGGACCCTGCTGGTCGAGGCAGCAAGCAAAGGCGGAATGGCGCCCATTATAGGTATGCTCGGATTCTCCTTGGCACTTGCGCTTCCCTTTATGTTTTTTGCCCTTTTTCCCGGGTGGTTGAACTCTCTACCGAAATCCGGGGGATGGCTGAATTCCGTCAAGGTCTTTTTGGGCTTTTTGGAGCTGGCCTTGGCGTTTAAGTTCCTGTCCAATGCCGATTTGGTTTTGCAGTTGCACTTATTGGAAAGGGAAGTGTTCCTGGCCATTTGGATTGCCATTTTTGGTGTTTTGGCCCTGTACCTGTTCGGGAAGCTGAAATTGCCCCATGATTCCCCTGTCCAACATATTTCCATTGGTAGACTTGGATTGGGACTGCTGGCACTGTCCTTTACCCTATATCTTATACCCGGACTTTGGGGCGCTCCCTTGAAATTGATCAGTGGTTTCCCCCCGCCCATGCACTACAGTGAATCCCCGAACGGCGTTGGATATGCACAGAGGGGCGGTGGGTCATTCTCACAGGGAATGCTTCCCGAAGGTGCAACCTATGGTCCTCATGATATTGTTTCTTTCAAGGATTATGAAAAAGGTATGGCCTATGCCAAAAAAGTGGATAAACCTGTTTTGATCGACTTTACAGGGCACGCCTGTGTAAACTGTAGAAAAATGGAGGAACGGGTATGGAGTGAACCGCGCATATTGAATGTGTTGAACAATAAGGTGGTACTCATTTCCCTGTATGTGGATGACAAACGCGAGCTGCCGGAGGGTCAGCAATATGTTTCCACGGCAACGGGGAAAAAAATAAAGACCATAGGGAATAAGTGGAGCGATTTCCAGATTACGGAATATAGGGCCAATGCACAACCTTACTATGTGATAGTGGATCATTCGGGGAACAGGCTCAATGAGCCCGTGGGATACACCCCGGATGTAGAAGCGTATGGATCTTGGTTGAAGCAGGGCATCGACAACTATGGACAGTAATGGATTTATAAGGGACCTTATGTACAATATGTTACAAACGAACATGAATTTGGAAGCACACTTTAGGGAAATCAGGGAGGGTGTAATCGGCAACAATGGATATTTTGAGACCCCCTTTGGCACGCAAAAAATACTGTATGCCGATTGGGTCGCCACCGGAAGGTTGTACCGTCCCATTGAAGAAAGGATCACGGATACTCTGGGGCCTTATTTTGCCAATACACATTCCTATTCGAGCGAGACGGGGAAAGTGACCTCCAACCTCTATATGGAGGCTCGGGATCTCATCAAAAAACATGTGAATGCCGATGCGGATGATGTTTTGGTGACCACGGGAAGTGGCATGACCGGGGCTTTGACCCGACTACAGCGAATTATGGGCCTCAAAGGGGTACGGCCATCTGACCCAAAAGAAGTGCCCGTGGTGTTCATTACCCACATGGAACACCACTCCAACCATGTGTCTTGGTCCGAAACCATGGCCGATATCGTTATTGTACCTCCCGGGGACGATTTGATGCCCTCTCCCGATATGTTGGACGATCTTTTGGAGAAATACAAGGACCGAACCCATAAAATAGGAGCATTTACCGCTTGTTCCAATGTGACCGGCGAGGTGACCGACCACAAAGGTTTGGCAAAGACCATGCACGCCCATGGAGGGGTCTGTTTCTTTGACTTTGCAGCATCCGCCCCCTATGTGGATATCGATATGCACCCCAATGAACCAGAGTGTCGGATGGATGCCATTTTCTTTTCGCCCCATAAATTTCTGGGAGGTCCCGGAGCTTGTGGAATTTTGGTGTTCAATAAAAATCTGTATAGGAATGAAGTGCCAGAGATACCCGGTGGTGGTAACGTGAAATGGACCACGCCCTGGGGAAAACATAGGTTTTTTGAGGGTTTGGAGACCAAGGAAGATGGGGGTACACCCGGTATCATCCAAACCATTAAGGCCGCCCTTGCCATCCAATTGAAAGAAAAGATGGATACCCAATTTATGGCGACAAAAGAACAAGCGTTACTGGGGCTTTTTCGGGAAGGACTCAAGGACCTTGGGGAAATCCACTATTTGGGAAATGAACATACCCAGCGTATCGGCTGTCTATCCTTTAACATACAGGGCATCCATTATAATTTGATGGTCCGCTTGCTCAATGACCGCTTTGGGATCCAGGTAAGGGGAGGGTGGTCGTGTGCAAGCACCTTTGCCCATTATCTTTTTGGAATAGATCAGGCAAGGTCTTCATGGATCATGGATGGCATTGATGGGAAAAACCTCGAAAACAAACCAGGATGGGTCCGTGTCTCCCTACATCCCGTTATGGAGGACTTGGAGGTGACCTATATCACAGAGGCCATTCGGAGCATCGTACAGAACAAGGACGAATGGGAAAAGGATTACCAGTACAATCCCATGACCAATGAATTTGAATACATCCACGGGACACATGCAAGTTCCGGGCACCCTTCTTTTTTTGAACTGTAGCCCTACGTTCCCAAGGAATTTAGAAATAGCATATAAATGAAAAACAAAACAACAAGTGAATTATAAAAGGTGATTAGAGCCTTTGGGGGCAAGCGTATTCGAGATGTTGTACATCAAATCCCGCTTTCCCTGCAAAAAGCATTTCATTTTTCTTTTTGAGTTAGTTGGGGGGTGCCCGTTTTTTGGGTGGCCCCTTCAAAAAGAAAGTGCAAAACAGTATAATCAATGAAAAAAAGTCTTATGAAATCAAACAGATTTAGATTGAAGAGCATGTCCACGGCATTTATGTTTTTTTTAGTTACGGGATTTGTATTTTCCCAAAACCTTGGTTATAAATGGGAGAATGCCACTTCCAAGGGGTATTCCTATGAATATGTGACCCATGATCCCATGAAAACCCGTTTTTATACATTGGACAATGGGCTCAAGGTCGTGCTCAGTGAAAACCACCGAAAACCACGGATAGCCGTAAACATAGCTGTCAGAACGGGCAGTAATACCGATCCAAGGGATCACACGGGGCTGGCCCATTACCTGGAACATATCCTATTTAAGGGGACCGATAAATTTGGCTCTTTGGATTGGGAAAGGGAAAAACCCTTGTTGGATAAGATCGAGGCATTGTATGAAAAATATAACACAACGCAGGACACCCTATTGCGCAAGGAAATTTATCAGGAAATAGACCGGGTGTCCAATGAAGCCGCAAAATATGCCATTGCAGGGGAATACGACAAATTAATGACCGAGATCGGTTCAGAGGGTACCAATGCGCACACTTGGATGGAGGAGACCGTTTATAAGGAGAATATTCCGTCCAATGCCATCGATAAGTTCCTGAAGATACAGGCAGAACGTTTTAGAAAACCTGTTGTACGCTTGTTCCATACCGAATTGGAGGCGGTCTATGAAGAGAAGAACAGGGGATTGGACAATGATGGGCGTAAAATGAACGAGGTGATGAACGATGCACTGTTCCCCACACATAACTATGGGCAGCAAACCACCATAGGTACAATCGAGCACCTGAAGAACCCATCCATTACGGCCATAAAGGAATACTATGATACGTATTATGTGCCCAATAACATGGCCATCATCATGGTCGGGGATTTTGATGCGGACCAAATGATAAAAAAGGTTGACGAACATTTTTCCCATATGCGTCCGAAACCTGTTGATGCCTATAACCCAGCTCCGGAGAAACCCATGGATTCGCCTTTGGAACGGGAAGTCTATGGACCTAGTCCCGAACATATCAGATTGGTATGGCGTATCCCTGCTGCCTATACGAAAGATGCCGAGGTGCTCAACCTGATCACTTCTATATTGAACAATGGAAAAGCAGGACTTTTTGACATCAATATCAACCAAAAACAAAAAGTCCAAGGGGCCTATTGTTGGTTGATGCAGTATAAGGACTATGGTGCTTTTATGATCGGAGGCGGCCCCAAGCAAGGACAAAGCTTGGAACAGGTAAAAACCATTTTGTTGGCAGAGATGGAAAAGCTCAAAAATGGAAATTTTGACCTGGACCTGTTAAAGGCCATAGTCGCTAATTATAAACTGGATGAACAAGAGGCCTTAAAATCGAATAGCAGTCGATTGAACGCCCTACTGAACGTTTTTATAAAAAGCAATAATACTGCATGGAACAAAGAGGTGGCCTACCTCAACAGCATGTCGCAACTCACCAAGGAAGACATTGTAAAGGTGGCCAATACCTATTTATCGGAGAATTACCTTACCCTTTATAAAAGACAGGGTGAGGACAATTCTATGGTGAAAGTGGTCAAACCACCCATTACTCCCATTGAGACCAATGCAGGAAAAGAGTCCCCGTATGTCCAAACCATCAAACAGATGGAGGTGGCCCAAATAGCACCGAAGTGGATTGATTTCAAGAAGGACCTGGATATCGATAGGGTCGGTCCGACGGACCTGTTCTATATCCAGAACATGGAAAATGACCTGTTTACCATGGAATATCGGTTTGGGATGGGGTCGTACAATAGCAAGTATTTGCCCATTGCCCTGAATTATCTAAATTATTTGGCAACCGACAGCTATACTGCTGAGGAAATCAATAAAAAACTATATGCCCTGGCCAGTAACTATAGAACAAACGTATCTTCTGAAACGACCCGTATCACCATTACGGGACTTCAGGAGAACTTTCGGGAAGTTGTTGGTCTCATTGAGCACATTATACGAAATTGTAAGCCCGATAATGATGCCTTGGCCAAATTGAAGGAGCGAATTTTGAAAGGACGCTCGGACAGTAAATTGGAAAAGCGTGCCATTTTAAAAGGCTTGACCAATTACGCCACATATGGATCAAATAACCCATTCAACGATGTACTGTCAAACGAGGAGATATTGGCCATGACCCCTGGGCAATTGACTGAAATACTCCATGGGCTATTTGATTTTGAACATGATGTCATCTATTATGGCCCCAAGCCCAAAGGGGAATTGAAATCAACATTGAGCTCAATCCATTCCTTTCCGGATGTTTTCAAACCCTATCCAGAGCAAACGACATACACGTACAAATCACAAGATAGGAACCGAGTTTTGTTTGCCCATTATGATATGGTCCAAAGCGAGATACAATGGATACGGAACACGGAGAAGTATGATCCCAAAAAAGAACCGATGATCAACCTGTTCAATACCTATTTTGGTGGAGGCATGGGGTCTGTTGTTTTTCAGACAATCCGGGAATCAAAGGCCTTGGCCTACGCTACATATGCCCAGTATGCCATACCATCCAAAGAAGAACAAATGTTCCGGATGTTGGCCTATGTTGGTAGCCAGTCCGACAAAATGCTACAGGCTGTAGATGCCATGGACGCATTGTTGGACGAACTCCCATTGAACCGCGAGGAAATACGCGCCAAAAAAGCGGCCATCAAACAAACGATAGCCACCCAAAGAGTAGTGGAAATAGAGCCCATCTATCACTATTTGGAGGCCAAAGAGAAAGGGGTGGAGTATGATATGCGTAAAAAAGTGTATGACTCCATGGATGCTATAAGCTTAAATGATATCCAACGGTTTCACAAGGAAAGAGTAGCCGAGAGACCGTACACATACTGTATTATAGGATCTGAGGAGCGCATCAGTGAGGGAGACCTGGATACAATTGGTGAGGTTGAGAAATTGACACTTGAAGAAATATTTGGGTATTAGACATTTGTGTGTTTGATATACCATACCCATGTTGACATAATTGATAAAAAACCAGAAAACAATTGTTTTCTGGTTTTTTGTTCTATTTGCCTCAGGATAGATGGGACGTATGGTTGAGGCCACCAAAAAGGAAAATAAGAGCCATCCAATATTTGGTGGTAGTCAGTTGAAATTCAGATTTTTGTGTCGTGTTGGAGAGTGCAATTTTATCTGGCGAAGGTGGTATGCTATGTACGGCGTTTCAACTCCGAATTGCCCATCTTTAAGATGGGCAAAATTCGTGCTTTTTGGTATCAATGTAAATGAAAAAAACCTGTGAACATTTATTTTATGGTATTTTGATTGAATTTAGGTGGGAACATCCCGAACCGAAGAACGCCATGATGGCCATATAAACCAAAATGGTCTTCAGAACATCAAAGTCCATGTGGAAAAAACGGTATGGGCATGCCATTTGAAACGTAAATTGGTGAACATGGTAAAATTACAAATAAGGGATTGATATACATATAGTTAATGCTAAAATTAAGACGGCGCAACGTATACGTTTTTGGTTACACCCGTTATCGGTCCCATTCACATTGGTCTCAATTCCGCACCACAGGGTTTTCCCCGGAATCGATCGGTCTTTGTATGGGTTGGATGAAGGGCTTGACCCTCATGTACTCCTTCCAGCGATACGATTCCAAGACATCGGCCATTTCCGAGGTTTCAAGGCCCGAGATACGCTTCAGCAAATGATACCTTGCGCTGGGTGACAGGGCATCGTCCTGTTCGACAGCCTGCTTTTTGACCAAGTAACGGGCCACAGTGGTTTGGAACACCAACGCCTGTTCCGGGCCCATCACAAGATATGGTTGGTACTCTGCGGTGATTTCCCTGGCCTCAAAACGGATTTTCCGGTCTATTTTGAGGGCATAGAGGGTCTGTCCCCATGTGGAAGACGAAGCACATATGAACAGTGCAAGAACCAAAAGTTTATAGTATGATGGTAAACGTTTCTTGGTCATGTTCAATTTGTTTTGATCAAATTTTTTTCTCCACATTGGTGGCTTTGCTTATTATTATGAACCATTTGGCCCTAAAACCATTCCTGCAAGAAACTCGGTCGATCTTGTCCTTAAACTTGTTCCCACGACCCTTTTAAGGGCGTTCCTAGTTTAAAACGGATGACCTGAAATGGGACTACTCCTCACCGTCTTTGTAATCTACCCATGAGTCCCAAAGACCTTATTGATTCTTTCAGCTTTTTGAAAAGATCTTCAAAGTGTAGGCCTTTGAAATTTCCGTTCCCAAGGAAATAATGGAAAATAATGCGCAGGAAAAGTGCATAGATTGCCATGATCAAAGAAATCCCTATCGCCAAAGTTCCCATATCCAAACATTTTAAGGTTTTCCGTTTAGTTTATTTCATTTTACTTTGGTACCATACTCATCGTAACCATTCGTCCAGCTTCCGGTTGGCATGATCATAACCAAGGACAAAGGCCTTGTCGATGCCCTTTTTGTCCAGGACCTCTATGTTCCCCAGTTCCTCTGGTACGATCAACAGATCGGGTATGTGAAGCTTGTCCATGGCGTTAGCGTGCAACATCAAAAGATTGGCCCGTTGTGAAATTTGAAGGCTGCTCTTGATCTGGCCCTTTCCCACTTGCTTCATGGACGAGGCATAACACCCTATGATCACATCGCAGGCACCTGCCAAGGGCTCCACCGGAAAATTGTTCATGATGCCTCCATCTGCAAAGAGCTGGCCATCGATGGACACTGGACTGAACACCGGGGGCAGAGCCGCCGAGGCCAATAAGGGCCCGAACAGTTCCCCTTTTTCGAAATACACCGGTTCACCCTTTAACAGGTTTGTGGCCACCACTACAAGCCGCTTATCGAGTTCCTCGAACCTACGTGCAGTGAAAAAGTCATCAAAGAAGGGAAGATACTTGTCAGTATCGAACAGCCCCGGTCTGTTCAGTGTTACGAAGTTGTATTTGAGCAAGGGGGTTTCCTTAAAGAAAAGGAGCATCTCCTCAATGGAAGCCCCATCCGCATACAATCCGCCAACGAGTGCCCCGGCACTTACGCCCGATATCTGGCTTGGATAGATCCCGCGTTGTTCCAGAGCCTTCAAAAGCCCAATATGGGCCATCCCTTTTACCCCTCCTCCCGAGAGAACCAATCCAAGTGTGCTATCGATCAATGTTTCCGGTTTCATCTTCAAAAGTTTATAGTGAAGGAGGTGTAGCACCCCTTTCTTCAAATGCTAGTTTTAAAAAAGCAAGGTTTGGCCAAAGACCGACCTGTATCATCATGTTGTCTATAGGCTGTCCCTTTCCTGGACCCCCAAGTCGGAGCGGTACTTTTCCAGAAAACTTTTTTGTCTTTCCATCATTCGCTTTCTTATGCGATCGAGTTCCATAAAGTCCTCCCCGAAATCACTTTCAAAAAAGCCGTCATTGAAGAACCTTTTGCTGAAAAGTGAGTCTGGGTCGAAAAGGTCCCAGAACCCTTGGTTCTTGAATTGGGAAAAATGACTATAGAACTTGGATTCAAAATTGTTCAGAAGGCTGTCCTTGTCAAGGTCGGCCAGATTGTCCAATGAATCGGAGGACCAGGTATAGATACTGTCATAGCGAATGAGGTTTCCGTTCTCGTCGAATTCCTTGTTGACCTCCCAACTGCCCTTGGGCTGTACAACTTCTTTGTTGTCTCCTTCCTTGGTCATTTCTCTTTCCTTATGCTCTTGGCCCTGACAACCGTTCAGGGTCAGCAATAAACCTGTGAAAAAATAGAATATGGGTTTTCATCTTTCATTTCCTTTTGGTTCAACATTGCTATTATCATTTACTGTT
This sequence comes from Allomuricauda sp., assembly GCA_050303195.1. Taxonomy (GTDB): domain Bacteria; phylum Bacteroidota; class Bacteroidia; order Flavobacteriales; family Flavobacteriaceae; genus Flagellimonas. The sequence continues at coordinate 9,768 of JBNLBG010000090.1, forward strand.
CGCTAGGTCTTGAAGATTCCTTTGGTGTCCCGCACCTTGGAAAGACGGTTTTGATGGAATACCCGGGATCTTCGTTCACCATCACGGTACCACACACATTCCACATAGGTGTCATTGTCCATGAATCCAAATATGGGTTCCTTTTTAATGATATATTTGGAGACCTCCATTTTGGGACCGCTGGACGCTCCCTTGGCCTTGACCCAATCCCCTGACTTGAACTTCCGTGCCATATCGTGCCAACAATTTAAAGTGTTCAACAATGGCTCAGGCCGCCTTCAATAGCCGTTTGTACGTTGTTTCCTTTTTGGAAAAACGCACCTGCAACAACCCATTCTCCAGAGTCCCATGTATGCTTCCTTGGTCGACATCCCGCGGGAGATCCAAGGTCTTGCGGAAGGTGGAACGTACAAACTCCCTGTGCACACCATAGCCTTCCTTGATTTCACGTGACTGTTCCTCCTCACCGCTGATGATAAGGGTGTTGCCCTGAAGTTCCATCTTTACGTTGCTCTTATCGAACCCGGGCATGGCAATGGAAAGGCCAAAATCGGTCCCCCCAATAGTACTGTTGGTCGATGGTATGGCCAACAATCTAAGTTTGCCGATGCCCGGCACACGCTTTGTCCATTTCTTCATCCGTTTTATGATAGGTGGGAATTGGATTGCCTTACCCACCTCTTTGCCAAATACTTTCATGTTGCAAAAATTTAGGTTCAACAATTGTAGGATTGAATGGAAGGGGCCGGTCTGCTGGCCCCAGTCCATTTTAACTGTCAAAATATCCGTGATGTTATGAGATCTTAATGGTCCTTGCCGGTTTTTGCCTTGCCTCTTCCTTCTTCGGAAGATGGATATTCAGGATACCATCGTTGTACGACGCTTTGATCTTGTCATCATCAATGGAATCGGGAAGCGTGAAAGACCGCCGGAAGGATGCATAGCCGAACTCCCTACGGGTGTAATTGTCCTCCTTGTTCTCTTCTTCCTGTTTCACCTCGGTCGAGATGGAAAGCTGTTGGT
>JBNLBG010000091.1:0-10467 GCA_050303195.1 Allomuricauda sp.
TCTTCCTTTTGTTTCTTCATAAATCGAATAGATTAGTTAAATATACTCAATCGATTGAGATAAAAATAACCGAAATGACACCAAAACAAAACCAATTCATATTGTTATTATCGTAAGAAAAGAGTCGAAAATATTTGATTTACTCAGTTTTAAGTATCTATATTTCAATTGTTAAGAATTATTTAGCTACCTTCCATATTTTTATTGAAATCTTTATAAAACTAATTATAGAATTTAATGAAACGGATTGCATACATTTTCGCACTGTCCTGCTTGGTCTTGTCATCCTGCAACAAACAAGAACCAGAAGTTCATTATCTGGTTGATGAAGCCGTAAAAACAAGAATTGACTCCGCCCTTAAAAGTTTTGTTGATCTGGGTGATGTGGCGGGAGCCTCAGCCTTGATCTTCGAAAAAGGTGAGGAAGTCTACTACAATGCTTTTGGCTATGCCGATTTAGAGAACAAAAAGCCCATGGAACGCAACACCTTGGTGCAAATTTATTCCATGACCAAACCCATTACCGGTACAGCCTTGATGAGCTTGTATGAAGAAGGTAAGTTCCAGCTGGATGACCCTTTGGAAAAATATGCCCCGGAATTTGCCAATATGCAGGTCTACACAGGCTACGATTCCATTGCTGGCGAAATGATTTTGGAACCTGCCAAACGACCCATTACCATTCGTGATATTACGCGGCACACTGCTGGTTTTTCGGGCCGAAGAGATCTTCCCGGATTAGGTGACGCCATAGCTGAAGCAGATGCTTTGAATCGAGAGAACACCCTATCCGAAATGGCCAAAAAATTGAGTAGCGTTCCTTTAGGATATCAACCGGGGGAGCACTGGGAATATGGTATCTCCGTTGATGTACAGGCATATTTGGTGGAGCTTCTTTCAGGTCAGCCTTACGCTGAATATGTGCAAGAACACGTTTTGGGTCCCTTAAAATTGAATGATACCAGATATGTCGTCCCAGAATCGGAATGGAGCAGAATGTCTTCGTCCTACAGGCACGAAGGTGATTCCCTAATCCAATTGCCTAACGAAGAGGCTCATGCCTATAACTACAAAAAATGGCCCTTGACCCCTGGCGGATGGGGACTTACCTCAACTTTGGACAACTATATGCGTTTTGCACAAATGTTGGTGAACAAAGGTACTTTGGAAGGAGTACAGGTCTTGGATTCAAGCACTGTAAAACTTATGGCCACCAATCATTTGGATGAAAGTATTGAAGAACGGTCTTGGTTGCCCAGTAAGGGACAGGTAGGTTTTGGTATTGATTTTGCCGTGCGGTTACGTCCGCCAGCATCCGCAGAAGAAAACCATGGTGTTGTAGGTGAATTCTTTTGGGATGGGGCCGCGAGCACCCTATTTTGGGTTGATCCAGTCAATGAACTCACCGCTGTTTTCTTTGTCCAGGTGTTTCCGTTCGATGGCAGCTTGCACAAAAGATTTAGGGATGCTGTTTATGGGCCGGTTACCTTAGAAGAAAGCACATCTGAATAGATTGTAACCGTAGGGTATAGCGCTACAATTCACTACCTTTGTAATGAATTAGTTGATTCTTACATGAGCAAAAAGATTATTGCACCTTCCCTACTGGCATCAGATTTTGCCAATTTACAACGCGACATTGAAATGGTGAACCAAAGTGATGCCGATTGGTTCCACTTGGACATCATGGATGGTGTTTTTGTGCCTAACATTTCCTTTGGAATGCCTGTAGTGAAGGCTATTGCAAAGCATGCCAAGAAAACTTTGGACATGCACCTGATGATCATTGATCCTGATCGGTACATCAAAACCTTTGCTGACCTTGGGATACATAACCTAACGGTGCATTATGAAGCCTGTGCCCATTTGCACAGAACCCTTCAGGCGATTAAAGCGGAAGGGATGAAAGCTGGAGTGGCACTGAATCCTCATACCTCAATTGACCTCTTGGAAGATATTATTAAAGACGTGGATATTGTGAATTTGATGAGCGTCAACCCAGGTTTTGGAGGACAGTCCTTCATTGAGAATACCTACAAAAAGGTAAAAGACCTTAAAAATCTCATCGAACGGAAAAATTCCAATGCCCTGATTGAAATTGATGGTGGGGTAAACGCGACCAATGCCAAAAAATTAGTGGATACAGGTGTAGACGTTTTGGTGGCGGGCAATTTTGTCTTTTCCAGTGAGAATCCAACCCAAACCATTAAGGATTTAAAAGAAGAGATTGCCTAATGCAAGAGTTTGACGTTGTCATCATTGGAGGAGGACCTATTGGGATTGCTTGCGGTTTGGAGGCTAAAAAGCAAGGAATTTCCTATGTGATCATTGAAAAAGGCCCCATTGTAAATTCCTTGTTCAACTACCCTATCAATATGCAGTTTTTCTCCTCTTCAGAAAAGTTGGAGATTGATGAGATTCCCTTTATCAGCAAGGAGGCCAAACCCAAACGCAATGAGGCTTTGGAATATTATCGCCGTATTGTCACCTCCAACGATTTGAACATCCATCTTTTTGAAAAAGTATTGGAAGTGGAAAAAGAAGGCGAAACCTTTACCGTGGAAACGGACAAAGACCAATACAAGGCCAAAAATGTCATCGTGGCCACGGGATTTTACGATTTGCCCAATAAAATTAATGTGCCCGGGGAGGATTTGCCCAAAGTTTCCCACTATTACAAAGACCCTCATTTTTATGCCAGTCAAAAATTGGCAGTGGTGGGCGCCAGCAATTCGGCTATTGATGCCGCTTTGGAATGCTGGCGGAAAGGTGCGGAGGTGACTTTGATCATTCGAGGACCGGAAGTGGGCCAACGGGTCAAATATTGGGTTCGCCCTGATATCATTAACCGTATTGAGGAAGGCAGCATTAAAGCCTATTACAATTCCACCATAAAAGAAATCAAACCACATGAAATTATTGTGGACACCCCGGAAGGTGAGCTGACCCTTACCAACGATTTTGTGCTGGCATTAACGGGTTATATGCCCAATTTTGAGTTTCTGGAAAAACTGGGCATCCAACTTTCAGAGGATGAAAAGCGGCTACCCTCGTATGACCCAGAAACCATGGAAACCAACATTTCGGGTCTGTTTTTGGCCGGAGTAATCTGTGGTGGGATGGAAACCCACAAGTGGTTCATTGAAAACTCCCGAATCCACGCTCCCATCATCATCAAAACTATAAAACAGAAGTTACAATTGGTTGGGAAGGATTCCTAAAAACCACTTAATTTTTGTATTTTCAGGGGACACACTCGGTCACCATGAAAATGATTCAACACTTCCATTTAGCCTCACAATATCTGGCCATGGCCGGAAAGAGTTTCTTGGCGCATAAAGAGGATGACAGCCATACCAATATAGGGTTTTCCATTGCTGAAAAAAGCCTTTTGACCTGGCCCCTGGATGACACAGGAACCCAATTGGGGTTGAACTATGATACTTTTAGCCTGGAATGGAAGTCATCATCACCCCAATTCCTTTCCCTAAAGGGAAAAACCCATAAGGAAGTGGTGGAATGGCTAAAAGCAATGGCAAAATCTTCCCATTTTACAAGACCCTACAAATACGACCCGCATTATACACTCCCTTACCAGATGGGTGAAAAGGACATATTTGAACTGACCAGCGATGATGACGTACAAAAACTAATTCGAATTCGGACTTTGGCCCAAAATATACTGACCAGCTTTTTGGCGACCGAAAATTTAAAATCGGAGGTACGGGTGTGGCCCCATCATTTTGACACCGGGGCCTTTGCCCATCTGCATGACGGTTCTGGAAAATCTATAGGTTTGGGCTTAGCCATTCCAGATAGCAAGGTGGATGATTTTTATTTTTATATCAGTGGCTATCGCGGCAATACTGCCTTACGTACTTGGGCCTTTCCACCCTTATCTTATGGAAAATGGCATAACAATGGGTTCAAAGGAGCTGTATTGCCAGCTTCAGACATCACTGAGGAGATAGGGCTGCAGTTTTTTAGGGAAGCGTTAAAAGCTTATAAAAAATAGTACAATGACGGAATGGATTTTTGAACATTCAATTACAACAAAGGCCAGCAAAGAAATAGCCTGGGATTTTTTGTCAGATATGTCCAATCAAATGAAAATGGAACCCGGTGTGGAACGTATTGAACTTGATGGCTCTTTTATATCGGGCACAAAAGGACGAACGATTACCAAAGACCACACCCAGGAATGGGTGCTGAGCAAGGTAGTGGAAAAAGAACAGTTCGTGCTCACCGGGCAAACTCCTCATCAAGATATGGAATTGAGCTTCCGTTGGGAATTTGAAGATATAGGCACGGGAACGCAATTAACACAGCACATTAAAGCCAAGGGGCCGAATATTGAAAGGTATCAGGATATCTTTAAAGGCATGGAAGAAAGCACGCCACCACAAATGGCCAAACTTGCAACAAAATTAGATGGATTAGCCAATTAATATTCCCTAAATCATTCGAATCTGGGCTTCCAGTGCATCATGTTCACGAAGCATGGCCCTTCCGTCCCTAAAACTTAGGTAGGAGTATCCCATTTTATGGTTGAGGATGCTCACCTCGTTCATAAAGCCCCAGTGTTTGGTGATTTCGCGCCACGCAAAAAAGAGGGAATGTTTGGGGTCATAAATATGGGTGGCCTCGCCCCCAGCTCCATTGATTTCGATTATACTGAAGCTTCTGCCCTCACACAGTTCTTCAAAAGAATTGTGGAGCACATCCAAACGTCCATAGTGAAATCCTTCCATCTGGGAACAGATACCGTCTATAATACGTTCCAAATCGGCATTTAATTTATGGGTGATGTCCACAAATTTGGCACCCCTTGTATGACTTCCGTAAGGCACCAAAATGAACTCTTTCCCATTGGCAAGTACTTGTTTGAGTTCGTCCCCAAACTTTTGCTCAAGGGCCTTTAACTGCAAATGACTTCGGGGATTTTTTTTGATCAATTCCACAATAGTGCTTTTTCCATCACCTATTACCGAAAGGAACTCCTTGGAAACAATACCCGTAATCCTGCCCTTTTCCTCCTCTGGCTTTCGTACATAAAAAATGCCCACTTCCTTGGTAAAGGGAATAAGTTCCTGAACCAAGAAATGGGAAGGCGACCTTGACAGATAACTTCTAAACTCATTTTTATTATGAATCTTGTCTACCCCAAATGCTTTCATCCCAATATCTGGCTTGGCAATGAAGGGAAAACCAATATCCGAGGCTAAAATGCGTTCCAAAGCATTTTCCGGAGCTTCATCCTTGTCAATGAACACCGTTTTGGGAATATACTGTTGAGGAATCATATTATATATGGCCATTTTAGATTCCATGGCCATGCCCCCATTTTTCATGGATGGGTTTGCAGCATTAAAAAAGAAAAAGGAACGTGCCTTAATGGAATAGTACAACCACACCGGAAACAAAGGATAATAAATGGCCCACAGTGGCCAATATTCCCAATGGGTAAGTTTATGCCATTTTAATTTCCAAGCATTCATTTTAGGGATACTGATAGTGAGTCATTGGGTGAAAAAGGTACCTCATACGTGGTATCATTGAGCAAATCGATATGCCTCATCAGGGTCTCCTCTTGATCTAATACCGCTTGGGTCACACTAAAGGTCTTCAGACCCGTTTCCCTGTCAATGATAAACCCATTTTCAAAATCTTCATGGTTATTGGAATGAAAATCCACAATATCGTTAGCTTCAATACGGTCAGTTTTTCTCAAAAATGTATCGAAAAGGGATGCTCTCCTGGCTATAACATCATCATTATACAAGGTTACAGAAGACCAAATGTGATCTTGGGTCTTTTCCAAAGGCGTAAAATACTTTTGATTGCCATCCCACCTGAACTCCAATAGACTTCCATTGAGTAATATGAGGGTAAAGGGTTCAATGTTGCGCAGATTTAGCTGTTGAAGGATCATTTCGGGATTGAGGGAGCTTATCACATCCAACAAAACCAATCCCCTGCTCTTGGCATAATTTCCTTTGGATTGATGTCGCACGTAAGCACCGTTCAACAAAACCGAGACCATCCCATATTCATTGAGGGCAAACCAGGTACCGCCTGCTTTTGGATCCTTGGGAAACAATACCTTTACATCATTAATGATTTTCTCCTGGGGTTTATAAGCCAAAGGACGGGAAATATGCTCATCGCGATTGGAAGTGATGAAATAACGGTCGTTGCGTGAAATAAAACTTACTGTGCACATGCCTGTCGGTGTTGCATTGTGGAAGGGGCCACCCCAAATGATTCTGGAAGTTGAAGCGTTGTAAAATGCTCAATGCCCACTTTAATAAGGGCGTGATGGTGTATGGCATGTTCCAGATTGTACATCACTTCCCGAAAGTAATTAGAGTCCAAACACGTTTCCGAATCACCCAGTTCATAAGTGACCTTTACAGGTTTGTTGGGGCGTTCCAATTGGGTCTGTATCAATTTTAACTGCTCAATGGCATACGAAAGTTCGTTTTCAATTCTATGGTTACGCTCCCTACGATCGTAGGAGACATCCGCGGTGTCGTACCCGCGAATCAAACAAAGATAGAGTTCGATGATATGTCTTGTGTGCTGGCCAATACTGGAATTGGAAAGCACTTTGCACGACTTTGAATAGCAATCCTGTGGAAGCTGCAAGAGGATTTGCATAAACTGCTCAAGGGTATCTATGGAAAATTTGAACATGATGATTAAGGTGTTTTGTAATTAAGTCGTTTTTTGATAAATATGGACATAAGATAGAAAGAAAATCCTAGGTAAAGTAATCCCATCAATAGATTTGTGATCTTATTATAGTTGCCGTAATTGGTGAAAAAATATTTTCCAATAAGCACAAAAATGGCCAACCCCAAAATAGTGCCCAAACCGATTCCCACTAAATAAAAGGTGTACGAACTTTTTGAAGAGGTCAAAATGTTCTTGTTTTCCAACACCTTGTTCCAGGTCATCCAAAATGGAATTTGCAAAGGGTTCAATGCACTCAACAAGAGCCCCAATACAAAAGTAGACTGGAGTTGGGGCAATAAATCAAGCTTGGAGGTAACTTTGGAGACGTTGGCCGCATCCAAAAAACTGCTCACCGAAAGATACAACAGCAATAGTATCCCCAGCGGAAGAAGATACGTCATCAGCTTCTCACTCAAATGCAAGTGTTCATTTCCGAATAAGGTCAATCGCACCATGACCAACTCTACCATGACCACGGCCAATGAAAACCAAATTGCCGAGACCAATCCCTGTGAAGCAGCAATATCAAAAGCAGTCAAATTCAAAGTCCCAAAGGGCAAAGTGCCCAAAAAACTAATCAGAAGACCCCAAAAACATACTTTTATATAGTTCTGCATATTCAAATTATGGCGTAATACAGTCCAAATACATTGAGAAACAAGTCGTGTAACTGATTCTAAAATAGGAATATCAAATATGTTGGCATAACATCTTCCTATATTTTAGACTATAAAAACACTAAAAACGTTACTAGTTTTTTATTTTTTCCCAATTCGTATCGGCCTTGGATTTTAACTCATCGGGAGATTCATTAAGCCATAGCTCCAAGGTATTTGTCTTTCCTGCATTGTAAAAAAGATACAATTTACCGTCCCTGATCTCATACGTTTCCGGGTTGATGTTCACCTTTTTACCCGAAACAGCTACGGCATAAGCGCAATAGCCTCCATATTGGGGAATATATTTGGTAGGGTCCGCTTTGAATGCGGCTAAATGCTCTTGATTGGAAAATTTATAGTTGACACCATCATATTCTGTAGAGATTTCCTTAAGTCCTTCTTTGGGTTTTCCCTCAAAATAGGCAACTACATCATAACCATTAGCGGCGTAACCCCTTTTGGTATTGTAGTCTATGGACTGTGCTTGAACAAAGCTACCTATGATCAAAAACAGGCCCAATATCGTCTTTTTCATCTGTAATAATTGAAGATTACATATAACTTACCCACAGAACAACCCGTGGAATTTCGGTTTTTAGTCCCATTGGAGGCTACTTCCTTTCAAAAGGGATTCAAATTTTTTCACTTTCTAACTTAATGATTTGAGAATTCTCCCTCCAACATTAAAAACATTGAGATTATTCTATCTTTAGTGTGCACATATTGATCATAACGATGAAAAACAGCTGGACATTTTCTTTTTTCGTAATTGCACTACTTTTTGGATGTACCACAAAAGAGAAGAAAAATACAGGTAACGATGACCTAGTCGCAGCTCTGGAAACTGCTGCCAATGATCAACTTTTGGATAAATGGTATCCTTTGGCTTTGGATACCGTTGACGGAGGCTATTACAGTGAACTTACTTATGATTTTAAGGTAGGTGAAAATCAGGATAAAATGATCGTTACCCAAGCCAGACACGTTTGGACGAATGCTATGGCTGCAGAAAACAAACCTGAACGAAAAAAAGAATACCTCGCCAATGCCGAGCATGGATTCCGGTTTTTAAGGGATTACATGTGGGACAAGAGCAATGGAGGGTTCCATACATTGGTCAGCAAACAAGGTGAACCCAAGGAAGGTACCAAAACGGCGTATGGAAATTCTTTTGCCATGTATGGATTGGCGGCCTATTACCATGCCTCTAAAAACGAAGAGGCCTTGGATTTGGCCAAAAAAACATTCAACTGGTTGGAAGACCACAGTCATGACAGTATCCATAAGGGTTATTATCAAATTTTGCAAATGGATGGCACTCCTATTGAACGAACAGAAGAAACTCCTTCTACTTCCAACGTGGGCTATAAGGACTATAACAGTTCCATACACCTTTTGGAGGCTTTGACCACCTTGTACGAGGTATGGCCCGATGCTATTGTGGAAGAACGCGCCAAGGAAATGTTGGCCCTGATTCGGGATACCTTTACCACGGAAAAGGGCTACCTAAACCTCTATTTTGAAGGAGATTGGACTCCCGTGTCCTTCAAAGATTCTCCAAAAGATGCCATACTCAAGCATTTTCATTTGGACCATGTTACCTTCGGTCATGATGTGGAAACCGCATTTTTGATGTTGGAAGCCTCCCTTGTGCTTGGGGGTTGGCAATTTGACAAAACCTTGGTAAAAGGCAAAAAAATGGTAGACCATTCTTTAAAAACAGGATGGGACGAAGAATTGGGCGGGTTCTATGATGGCGGCTATTATTTTAAGGGAGTGGATACCATCAGTATTGTAAATCACCACAAAAATTGGTGGACCCAGGCGGAGGGACTGAACAGTTTGCTGTTGATGGATTTCCATTTCCCAAATGATTCATTGGATTACAGGGCCCATTTTGATAAGCTCTGGGAATACACCAACACCTATCTTATGGACAAGGAACACGGGGGGTGGTATGCATGGGGGCAAGACACTAGACCGGAGACCAAAAAAGACAACAAAGGTCATATTTGGAAAAGTGCTTACCATAATTATCGGGCCTTGGCTACGTGTAAAGAAACTTTGGAAAGAGGGCATCAAAGTAAATAAATCAGTTGTTTCATTTAATTTTTTACCTCACCATTGAGATATTAATCGTAATATTGCGATAAATTAATGATTATGGGGTTGGCCAAAACCGAAATATTCACCGACAACCAAAATGAGCTTGCTCTTATAGGTAAGGTATTTGCCCACCCTGCCAGAGTGGCCATCTTACAACATCTCTTTAAGGTTAAGTCTTGTATCTGCGGAGACCTAGTGGGTGAAATTGGGCTTGCCCAACCCACCGTATCCCAACATCTCAAGGAATTAAGGAATATGGGATTGATAAAGGGTGATGTTGAAGGAACCAGCGTTTGTTATTGTGTGAATGTGGAAAACTGGAACCATATGAAGGAGAAATTTAAGAGTTTTCTTGACCAAGAAATTATGCTGGACCAAGAGTGTTGTTAGAATTTTTTTGAATTATTTAATCGTTTTATCGCAATAAATCAATTGATATAGAACCAACCAATGACAAAGACCCAAACCCGTATGTTCCCAAACATACACAATTTCATAAATAGCCTGCATCTGGAGAGCATTTCAGGAGAGCGCAGGAAAATCTTGGATCCACTTGCCGAGTTTATCCAATCCAAAATCCACATTAAAGAAGAAATACGTCTTAATTTCATTTGCACCCATAATTCACGTCGGAGTCACCTATCCCAAGTTTGGGCACAAACTATGGCTTATTTTTTCAATGTAAAAAATGTATGCTGCTATTCTGGGGGCACCGAGGCTACGGCATTGTTCCCCATGGTAGTCAATACCTTTAAAAAACAAGGTTTCCAAATTCAAAAACTATCAGAAGACGGTAATCCTGTTTACGCCATTAAATTTTCGGATAACGAACATCCTGTCATAGGATTTTCCAAAAAGATGGATGATGCCTTTAACCCAAAATCGAATTTCGCGGCCATAATGACCTGTGATTCGGCCAATAAGGCCTGTCCTCTTATGCCCGGTTCGGAGAAACGTATCCCCA
>JBNLBG010000092.1:0-10379 GCA_050303195.1 Allomuricauda sp.
TTACAGTTCCACTTCCACACTTTTTGTGGATGGCATACCCAATGAAGTTGGTATTTTCCCAAATACTTCCAGAGTGGCCAGATTATTGGGCATTGAGCCACTTAAAGAGGAAACTTCCATTGGCGCTACAGCCGGGTTTACAGCAAGAGTGCCCAACGCCAACCTTAAATTTACCTTGGATGGCTATCTTATCAACATAGATGACCGAGTGATTCTTACTGGTCAGTTTGACGACAATGGGAATCCTGAGTTGGCCAATTTGTTCCAACAAGCCAATGCCACTCAAGCAGCTTTCTTTGCCAACTCTGTGGACACACAAACTAAAGGTTTGGATTTTGTAGTGGACCACAAGGCCCATATCTCGGATAACGTCTCATTGACCAATACTTTGGCGTTTACGCTATCAGAAACTACCGTAGAAAAGGTTAAGGTTCCTCAAGCTATTGCCAACGCAGGATTAAGTGATACGTACTTTGACCCCACAAGCCGGATCTATTTGGAATCTGCCGTACCCACTACCAAGGGAAATCTTTCGCATAACTTAAAAGTTGGAGATCATTTGAACTTCTTTGTGCGAAACGGTTATTTTGGCGAAGTAAGGGAGGCCACCAACGAAAATGACCCAACCATTGATTATACATTTGGTGCCAAAGTAATTACCGATTTTACGGTGGGATACAGCTTCTCGGAGAATGTGACCTTTACTATCGGTGCCAACAATCTTTTGGATATTTATCCAGATGAGAACGACCCTTCTTTTAGATCAAGTGGTCGATTCATCTATTCCAGAAGGTCGGTTCAATTTGGTCAAAACGGTCGTTATGTTTTTGGTAGATTAACATTTAAAATAAAATAATCTACCCTTTTCTTGATTATTTGATGGTGAAGCCCCTGCATGGGGCTTCATTATTTTTGTTATTTCACAAAAAATCCTAGCTTAGAACCCCAATGGAACTAAGCAAAAAAATAGGGCTCATTCTGGGGCCCATGGCCTTCCTTATTCTTACCAACCTACCCATAGAACTGGTTTCTGAAAAAGGGGATGCCGTGATTTCTATTGCGGTGTGGATGTTGATTTGGTGGATCACTGAAGCAGTTTCCATCTCAGTGACCGCACTTTTACCTCTTTTACTACTACCTATTCTTAAAATATTGCCCATTGCCGAAGTTGGGGCCAATTATGGAAGTCCCATTGTCTTTCTATTCTTTGGCGGTTTTGTGATGGCCCTGGCCTTGGAAAAAGTAAATCTCCATCGCCGCATAGCACTGAACATTATCCGATTGACGGGAACTACACCCAATAAGGTGATACTCGGATTCATGATAGCCACTGCTTCCTTGAGTATGTGGATCAGTAATACGGCCAGTACCGTGGTCATGTTGCCCATCGCATTATCAGTAATCAACCTTTTAATTGATGATGAAGACGGCTTCACTAAAAACGACCAAAATTTTGCGCTGAGCGTTATGCTGGGGATTGCTTTTTCGGCCAATGCCGGGGGCATTGCCACAGTCATTGGCACACCACCAAATTCTGTCTTGATCGGACTTTTGGAAAATGAATACAATATTGAAATCTCCTTTCTTAAATGGATGACACTGGGATTACCCTTTTCCGTGATCATGATTTCCATATGTTACTTGGTCTTGGTGAAATGGATGTTCCCTAATCGGGATTTAAAGTTCAATGCGTCCAAAGAAGTTATTCATGCTGAACTTAAAAAATTGGGGCCAACTTCTGGAAAGGAAAAAATGGTTCTGGTAATTTTTGTTGTCACCGTTTTTCTTTGGATTTTCAGGACCCTGATCAATGCCGTTTTCCCGTCTTTGGGACTTACGGATACCATGATCAGTATTTTTGCGGCCATTGCCCTATTTTCCATTCCCTATAATATTAAAAAAGGTGACTTTATCATTGAATGGGAGGATACCTCAAAATTGGCTTGGGGCATATTGATTTTGTTCGGCGGTGGATTGGCTTTGGCCCAAGGAATGTCTACCAGTGGTATTGTGGATATGGTTGCCGATGCCATTGCACAGAGTGAAATCAGTATTATGCTTACCGCCACTTTGCTGATTTTCTTGATGCTTTTTATGACCGAGTTGATGAGCAACGTGGCCTTGGTGGCTGTTTTAGCGCCTGTTGTAGCAGGTATTGCAATTGGATTGGACATTCCCATCCTTTATCTGCTCATTCCGGTGACCATTGCCAGCAGTTGTGCCTTTATGTTGCCCATGGCCACACCACCAAATGCCATTGTCTTTGCCAGTGGTTATGTGAAGATCTCCCAAATGGCCCGAGTAGGGGTAATTTTGAACCTTATCGCGGTAGGGCTATTGATTTTGGTGTTCAAGTTTGTGATTCCTTTTTTGTTCTAAAAACAAATGGCCCCTTCAGTTGAAGGGGCCATTGACAAACTAACTAACTCAAAAAAATAGTAAGAAACTAACTCAACTCTACTTTTATATGCTTTAACACCACAAAGGTATAGTCCTTTACAGTGAAGATTTTCACAATTAGATTTTTGTTAACGAACCACTTAAAATTATCCGGTAACAATTTTGTCAGTACTTTTTCAGATTCAGTAAAAAAGTAGTAAGGTCAGCCCCCAAAACTTGCAAGATTGATAGCGTTGAACACATTTCTTTGCTTTTTGTGCTTTGCCGATTAACCATGTTATTTTTTTGTTAACCAACACCTTACACTATCTCTAACGTTAAAAAATCGACTTTCATATAAAAAGCCCTCCAAAGGAGGGCCTTTCATAACTAACTAACTCAAAAATTTGTAAAATGAAAACTAAAACATCCTACTACTTTGTCCCTGCATAAGGGTCAAAACCTTTTGGGAGATACTTTGACGTATCAAACCCTAAATCTATTTCGTCATCTTCCATATAGTTGATGGAAGTCACTTCCAAAACATCGGTATAAGGATCAAAACCTTCAGGCAATTCGTAGGCACTGTCAAGGCCAAGTGTCAATTCCACCTCATTCTCAATGTAAGTGATGGCGTTTAAATCCACATATACTTCATAGGGTGAAAATCCTTCTGGAAGGTAATCCTGGGTATTGAATCCCAATTCAATATCCTCATCTTCCAAATAGTTGATGCCATGGACATCCACAACCTGGGTATAAGGATCAAAACCTTCAGGTAAATACGACTTGGTGCTAAATCCAAGCTCTTCTTCAACTTCGCTTTTGAGGTATATGATGGAATTCAAATCAAAATAGGTTTTATACGGATCAAAATCCTTGGGAAGATAATCGGCGGTATCAAAACCAAGATCCACATCGGGTTCTTCCTCTATAAACACTATGTCGTCCAAATTCAGCTCATACATCACATCGGACAAATTTGCTTCACTCCATTCAGCATTGATCTGCAATGCTGTAAACTCATTTTCCAAGGCACTGACGGTCTCAGATTTGGTGTCTGTAACCACAGTCCTTTGTTGGTCACTTGCTATGGCGGAACTACCTAAAAGTACACATCCATAAATTACTAATAACTTGTTCATTTTTTGATTGAATTTTGTGATTGATGATATGCTTATAAGACTAATATCAATTTAAAATGTTACACCCTTTTAGATTTTTTTACGAAAATTGGATTTCCCTGAGACCCTTTAAAACATGGCCTTTCAATGCAAATCATCAGTAAAACGCAGGACTGCGAAAGATTTGACCTTTTCACTAAAAAAGTTTGCGTTAGGATTTATTTAACAGTCTGTTTTAATGATTTTTTGGTTCTTTGGAGACATTGCATCAATCAAACTGATATATCATGATCAAAAAACTACTCTCTCAACTACTCCTATTATTTATTGTCCTAGGCTCATTTCAAACCGCTGAAGCCCAACTTTTCAAAAAGAAAAAGAAAACCACCGAACAAAAAAAGGATTCCAAACCGGAGGATATTCAACCCTATGACAAAGTCATTACGAAGGAAGCCAAGACCGATGTCGGTCTCTTCAGTGTCCATGAGGTAGATGACAAACACTACTACGAAATACCAGATTCTCTATTTACACGTGAAATGCTCATGGTAAGCCGAATTTCTAAAACCGCTACAGGAATTGGCTTTGGCGGCGGAAAAATCAACACCCAAGTGTTACGTTGGGAGAAAAAGCCCAAAAAAGTCTTATTACGGGTGGTTTCCTACGGAAATGTGGCTGCAGACTCCCTACCCATCCATGAAGCTGTGGTCAATTCCAATTTTGAACCGGTGCTTTTTGCTTTCGATATAAAAGCGTTCAATAAAAAAGACTCCTTGAATCCTGCCACGGTCATTGAAGTCGACCCTATGTTCACCAAAGATGTGAATGCCCTGGGTATGCCCGATGGATATCGCAAGCAATACAAGGTGAGCCGCATGGACGGTGATCGAAGTTTTATAGAGTCTATTAAAAGCTATCCCCTGAACATTGAGGCTCGTCATGTAAAAACCTACGTGGCCAGCGAACCGCCAAGTAACGAAAGTATGGGTTCCATATCCATTGAAATTAACAATTCCATGATTCTATTGCCCAAAGAACCTATGAAGCGCCGCTATTTTGATAGACGTGTGGGATGGTTTGCCAGAGGGCAGGTAGATTACGGATTGGATGCCCAAGAAAGCAAAACGGTTACGTATTTAGATCGTTGGCGATTGGAGGTCAAGGATGAGGATCTTGAAAAATATAAAGCAGGGGAATTGGTAGAACCCAAAAAACCCATTGTGTACTATATAGATCGTGCCACACCGAAAGAATGGGTGCCTTTTATTAAACAAGGTATCGAAGATTGGCAAGTGGCCTTTGAGGCCGCAGGGTTTAAAAATGCCATTATCGCCAAAGACCCACCTACGACTGAGGAAGACCCCGAGTGGTCACCGGAGGATGTGCGCTATTCTGTGGTTCGGTATTTGGCTTCCCCTATTCCCAATGCCAACGGGCCCCATGTGAGCGATCCTAGAAGCGGGGAGATTTTAGAGTCAGACATTAACTGGTACCACAATGTAATGAGCTTGCTCCGCAATTGGTTCTTTGTACAAACAGCAGCCATTAACCCCAATGCCCGCAACGTGCAGTTCAAAAAAGATATCATGGGGCGTTTGATTCGGTTTGTATCGTCCCACGAAGTGGGACACACCTTGGGATTGCCCCATAATATGGGGAGTAGTGTAGCCTATCCGGTGGACTCGCTCCGTTCTGCCAGCTTTACCCAGAAATATGGCACTGCTCCTTCTATTATGGACTATGCACGATTCAATTATGTAGCCCAGCCCGGGGATGATGGTGTGGCGCTCATGCCTAACATTGGGGTTTATGATAAGTATGCTATCCGTTGGGGCTATAAACCTATTTTGGACAAGTCTGCGAAAGATGAAAAACCTATTTTGAATAGTTGGGTTCGCAAACATGAAGATGATCCTATGTACCGATTTGGACACCAACAAGTGGGTGATATCCATGACCCAAGTTCACAGACCGAAGATTTGGGAGATGATGCGATAAAGGCAAGTTTATATGGTATCGAAAATTTGAAACGAATTTTGCCAAATTTAATGGAGTGGACCACAGAAGACGGTGAAAATTATGATAATCTGGAAACCATGTACGGTCAGGTAGTAGCACAGTTTCAAAGGTATATGGGACATGTATCCAATAATATTGGAGGTGTTTACGAATACCATAAAACTGCTGATCAAGAAGGAGCCATATACACCCATGTGGGAAAGGAACACCAGAAGAACTGCATGAATTTTATTCAAGAACAGCTTTTTGAAACCCCAGAATGGCTCATTGATCAAAATATTTTCAACAAAATCCAATATTCAGGTTCTGTAGAGCGCATCCGTTCCATGCAGGTTCGCTATTTGAACACTATGCTTCACTTGGGTAAACTGGCCCGTGTCATTGAAAATGAAACCATTAACGGAGAAGACGCCTATGGCCTGTTGGAAATAATGCGGGATCTACGAAATGGTATTTGGTCCGAAACCCGAACTGGAAAAGCCATTGACACGTATCGAAGAAACCTTCAAAAGGCCCATATAGATCGTCTGGAATATTTGATGACAGCTGAAAATCTTGGAAAACTTCCCGATTTTGGTGGGTATCGAAAATCCACAGCAATCAACACCAGCCAGTCGGATATTCGTTCAGTGGCCAGGGCCGAACTCAATAATCTAAAAAGGGACATTAGAAATGGATTGGCTCGAGTTTCTGATACCATGAGCCGGTACCATCTTCAAGATGCCCTGGAGCGCATCGACCTGATTTTAGAGCCAAAATAATCCTGTAAACTTGTAGGAATTTATTACAGTAAATGGATTTTAATTGATAAACCATGCAGTTTATCGGTTATACCATGCATTTCATCCTATTCACATCGTATTAGGGTCGTTTCGCAACATATCGTGGAGATTGACCAAAGGTTTAACTACTTTAGTAGTCCCAAATCTTTAAAATCATGACCCACAAAGTAAAAAGCCTCATCTTCTTTTCCTGTTTTGTGATTTCTGCCCTTGTTTATTACCAAGTGGAAAAACAGGATGAATTCCAAGAACAAATCAGTTCAGAAACCTTTGTCGAAACACAGTTCCAAGATGTCGACGAATTGGAAAAACCCCAAACAAATTTTGAAGAGGAACAAAAATAGGTTCCTCCGCGCTTCACTGTTGAATGCTTCATAAATATTGTCTTAATAATTAAACCTATGGATAATTGCCTTGTCCAGGTTATATATCATTAAAATGTAAATACAAGAAACGATTCGCAGCAACATTGGCACTTATGGTTTCCTTGGGTGCCCTAGCGCAAAAGCCGCATGGTCATAAAATGCACAAAAGTCCAAAAATAGGCATGACTGCATAAAATGATCTTGGCCCTAGATTTGACCGAGGCTCAGTAACAAAAGGCAAAGTATTGAACGAAGCAATACCAAACTTGAAAAAAACTACGATTCGCGAGAGCGTATCACGGCAAAAAGAAAATGAAGGAGAGAGAGAAAGAAGAGGATAGTGTTTTTTGTTGATTTTTAGAAGCCGCACCTGCCATGGGTGCGGTTTCTTTTTTTGTTTAAATCAAAAAAGGATAACCACCCATGTCTATCGGCTTTTTTATCTATATATTATATTATCGGCTTTTTTACAGATATTTGTGTATATCGGCTTTTTTACAGATATTTGTGTATATCGGCTGATTAACGGATATTCTTAAAAAGAACAAATGGTTGCCATACTTACCGGAGACATCAAAAACTCATCGGCACATAAAACCACCAAATGGTTACCCCAATTAAAAGAAGCCTTGGGTAAATATGGGCAAGAGCCCAAAGCATGGGAGATCTACCGGGGCGATAGTTTTCAGTTGGAAACCCTTCCAGAAAATGCACTGGAAGCTGCAGTGTACATCAAGACCTGCATAAAGCAAATTCGCCACATGGATGTACGCATCGCCATTGGACTGGGTGAAAAAACCTATGATGCCCCAAAAATAACGGAGTCCAATGGACCAGTGTTTGTACTTTCCGGGGAATGCTTTGAAAATCTCAAGAAACAGACCATAGCCCTAAAATCATCATCTGAAGATTTTGATACGCCCATGAATTTAATGCTGCAACTGGCATCCCTTTCCATGGACAGTTGGCTACCGGCCACCTCCAGAGTCGTAAAAACTGCCTTGGACCATCCCAAAGCAAGTCAAAAAGAACTTGCATCAATTTTGGGCAAGTCACAAAGCACTATTAGTGAAGCCCTTATCCGTGCTGGCTTCGACGAAGTCCAGAAAATGATTCAATTCTATCAATCCCAACTTCCACAACTATGATACTGGCACTAAAACTTATCTTGGCCCATTTTATAGGCGATTTTGTTCTGCAACCTGGCCATTGGGTGGAGAACAAGCTCCAGAACAAATGGAAATCCAAATACCTCTATTGGCATATTGGGGTCCACTTGTTGACCCTACTGCTCATTCTACAGTTTCAATATTTGGGTGCAGTGGCCATTATTGTTGTCTCCCATTTTATAATTGATGTGGGCAAGCTCACCTTCACCAATCCAAAAAATTACCGATGGCTTTTTGTGGTAGACCAAATTCTACATCTTTTGGTCATAGCGGCCATGATTTACTGGATTTCACCATTTGAAATTGATTTCAGCATAGTATTTGGGAAGAAAAACCTTTTGTTGATTACCTTTTTGGTATTCGTTACCTATGTGTGCGGTATTTTCATGCGTATGTTGTTGGCTCCGTATATTGATGAAATAGCGAAGGACGATGAAGCCACGGAAGGAGGTTCCCTCAAAAATGCAGGCACTTACATTGGTATGCTGGAACGGCTTTTTGTATTCGGGTTTATTTTGATTCAACAATGGGCTGCCATCGGATTGTTGATTGCGGCCAAATCCGTATTCCGGTTTGGAGACCTCAACAAAGGCAAAAACCGAAAACTTACCGAATATGTGCTTATTGGCACACTATTGAGTTTTGGATTCGCCATTCTATCTGGCATATTGTACAAATACTTGTTGCAGTTTATCTAAAAAGTTGACTGTAATATATTGATTGATAGAAATTTGTAGTATCTTAAGAATCACTTCCCCCTCAAGCATTTATTGCATTTAGTTCTCCAAAAAGGCCCAAATCAAAACTCCTTGAATTCAATGAGCCTATTTACAATGGTGTCAATATTATCATACCATGAAAAAAATATCTATCTACTCGCTTGCAAGTATCATTCTGGCTCTTTTTTTTCTGCTAAGTTGTTCGGAAGAAACCATTGATCCGGAAGATTACAATCCTGAAATTGTCATTGCATGGAACCAAAAAGTCATGGACATGGCCATTGCGGAAGATGGTTTATCCACCCTTAAGGGACTACGAACACTTTCCTTAATGCATATTGCCATGCACAATGCCCTTAATCGTATTGTTCCAAAATACAATGCCTACCACTTTACCTCAGATAAAATAGTTGCAGATCCTCTGGCTACAACTGCCTATGCTGCCTATACCATAGCACTACATCAATATCCCGATGAAAAGGAAACGCTTCGGGAAGAACTACACCATTGGACCCAGAATATTTCCGAAAAAGCCAAAGAAACCGCCAAAATATTGGGTGAGACAGCGGCAATATCCATTTTACAGGTTCGGTACAATGATGGGTGGGATACGGAATCAGAATATACCTGGCACCCCATGGCTCCCGGTGTTTATGCCGAATTCAATGAGCACAGTGACACTCCTCAAGGTTTTATTTTTGGTGCAGGTTGGGCCAAGGCCAAAACTTTTATGCTGCCGAAACAAGATTATTTTAGGTCGCCACCTCCACCTGAAATTCAAAGTGAAGCCTATACCCAAGCATATAATGAGGTGAAGGAAGTGGGAAGCACAGAAAGTACCACTCGGACCAAAGATCAAGCCCATTTGGCCATGTGGTGGAAAGATTTTGTGGAGAATTCCCATAACCGACTGGCTCGGCAACTGGTAGTTAAGGAAACGTTGGATCTATGGGAAGCAAGCCGTTTGTTTGCCCTGCTCAATATGACCATTTATGACGCGTACATCAATGTTTTTGACAACAAATTCCATTATAACCACTGGCGACCATACACGGCCATCCGGTGGGCGGAAAATGATGAAAATCCGGATACCCAACCTGATCCAGAATGGAATAACCTTCATTTGCACACCTATCCTTTTCCATCCTATCCTTCCGCGCATGGAACAGCCAGCAGTGCTGCCATGACCGTTTTGGCCAACACCTTGGGCACCGGGGATTCCTATTCCTTTACCATGGTAACTCCTGAAGTGGATAAAGCAGGACTCTTTTCCCAGAAAATTAAAATGAATCCCCCTACCCGTTCCTTTACAAGTTTCTCCGAAGCTGCTCGTGAAGCGGCCCTATCCCGGGTGTATTTGGGCATTCATTTTAGGTATGATTCGGAAGAAGGCGTTCTCTTGGGCAAAAAAATAGGAGCTTATGCCGTAGATAATTTTCTTAAACCTATCGACGTAACCTTATCGGACTAAATTTGAATACCTAGAAACAAAAAAGGCCACCCCATTTTGGGTGGCCTGATTGAATTTGACAACATTTCAATCATTCAAAAAAATTGTTTTCCTGCAACACTTGTATGCTCTGCAATACATTACTTACTGCCAAGGTCATGGATTTGGCAGAAATGGTGGCTCCGGAAATGGCATCGATATCTTTACCGTAGGCCAAAGATTCCCCGGCTTTTTTGCCTATAAACTGTTTCAACCAGCGTTGACTTCCCACCTGTCGGCCATAATCTTCCCGGTAAATCAAGATTTTCGATTTTTTAATGCTCAAATCTGGATTGAAGAGGACCACGTAATCAAAAACCTTCTTCATACTTG
>JBNLBG010000093.1:0-10287 GCA_050303195.1 Allomuricauda sp.
TTACATCAAAATCCAACAATAAATCGCTGGACAGGCCTCCTGCAATCGTTAAGCCTGGCTCAATAAATATTTTGATGCCGGTCTGGGCTCCACTGGGAACATCCAAATCAAAAGTGCGTTCGTCGGTTAGGACGACATTCACACCTTTTACATACACCCGTACCAAATCATAAGTGCCTACAGGGATTTCCACATCGGCCAACTCCTCAGTAACACCGTTGGTAAGATCCAACAAGTTCACGGATATTTCTTCTTCCATTAAGGTAACAAATGAAGATTCTTCCGTATCATCTTCCATTTCTTCACCTTCGCTATCTTTTAATCGCGCATCTACTTTAAAGACAGTGACATTGGCTTCCGCAACCATATCAAATGGAAACGGGGCGTCTGTAAGTTGAACGGTAATTCTTCCGGTGGTGTCACCAGGATTTCCATTGTTTCCATCTTCAGAGCAGCCAATGAATGTCAAAAAAGCAAGGCTCAATGCATAAAAAAAGATTTTAGTTCTCATACATCGGGGTTTTATTTATTAATAGTAACGTAACTAAATACGCAGAAAACCCCGATTAAAGATTGATAGCTCACCAATTTTTCGATGAACTACATGGTTTTATAATATTTACATAAGTAAAAACTTACAAATTTATTGATCGCCTCGAGCCATGACCTCACCACTGGAACCGCTTAAATCTTTTCGGTAAATCCAGAGTTCACCCATATCACCATTTGTGGCTGCTTCCACATCCTTTAGAAAATTGGCAAAACTACCGGCTCCATGAACTTCCTCATACCATTGTGGAAATTTGTCCTCTTGGCCCATCCATGCAGATTTCTCAAAAAAATCGACCCAAACAAAATCCTGTCCATCCATATTGGGCAATTCATTGTAGTATGCACCCCATTGCTGGTCTGGATCCTTGGTTTTGAAAACTTCATATACCCGGTCCAAGATAGAATTGAATTCCATTTGTTTGAACCTTTTGATGTCTACCATAAAAATGGAAAGGTTTTTAAGATCAAAATCTTTGGAAAAATTGGAATGGGCTGGGTCATTTTTCCAGTAGGTGGTTTCCATTTCTGGCAGGGCATTTGCAGCCACGTTTGTATTCCAGTCCGAGGTATGGGCATCATCATAGTTGTTCACCTCGTCCATAGCTACCCATGCGGTTGGACCCATGCTCCAAATATACTTTCCGGAATTCTTGCCACTGGCCACCCAAAATACACTTACGGTACCTGCACCATCTGCATGATATTTTTTGTTGTGTGCCGCCAAGCCTGCTTCAAAAGCGTCGATTTTATCAGGCTGCGGAGTCATCATTACGTTCATGAAAATTGGGGGTTGCTCGTTTTGTGCCATTGCGATAAGAGGCACTAATGCTAGAATCAATAGTAATCGTTTCATTTTTTTAGTGTTTGTAGTTGTTTAGTTTTGATCATTCAGTTTGTTTTTCCTCCATCATTTTGGCTTCTGCTTCTATCTTTTGAAGCTCCAAAACAATGGGAGTGGGGTCCCAGTACCCGTATTCCTGGACAATTTTTCCGTCTACAAATTGAAAGGTCAAATGCACGGGTACTTCAAATTCTTTTCCATTGGCCGCCAATTCGCCCTTCCAGGTCAACCAGCAGTTTACCCAGGTCTCACCATCGTCCGTTACCACCATTTCATACTCTTGGTGATTGTCTCCAAACCCACGAGAGGCATATTCACTATCCGCTTGTTTGTGATAGTCAATGGCTTCACTGGAAGACAGCGGGTTGTCCTTGGTGTTGTAATAGGTCTTTGAGGTGTCTGCAAACATGCTGTTGTCATAATTTTTAGTATCATAATTGGAAATCACCTTTTTGACAGTGTCAATTTCAGGGGAATTTTGGGTATACCGTACCGGACCTTGCTGGCAGGCATTAAGGGTCAGTGCCAAAACAGCACATAGAAAGAGAATCTTCGTTGATAGTGTTTTCATAATGTTGATATTTAGGTTTGATGTATTACAGATTTGCAATCAATGGATTCGATTGAGAAAACAACTTGCCTAATTTTCAACTTCGTGAATCAAGTCCCGTGCAAGTGGAAGGTCTACTTTAATGTAAGGGAACTAAAGAATATGGGACGGGTAACAGATAAACCGTTATCACTACTTAAATATATTAAAAAATATGTTAATAAAATAGGATAATACCAAATTTAGTTGCTATAATATAGCATAAAATCAACTAAATATCTTTTTTCTTACAAATACCTAATTTCATCCTCTCAAAATCTGGTTTTTAAAGATTCCTGGATAATTACGAAGCAAAAGAAAGCCCAGATAAAGTTATCCGGGCTTGTTGGGAAGTTTTATTGAAAAGTGTAACTGGTCCGGATCATTTCGGTGGCCCGAAAATATCCGTAAGCTATATTTTTGGGATTGTCTGTATTTACACAATTGCCCACCAAGGGTACCGGAGTTGGGCTAAAGGGATTCCCAGCATTTTCATATTGTTCCACCAGAAGTCGGAGATAGTCATGATATTGTTTAGATATCCCATAAAAGGCAATGGCAACGGTCTCACCGGGCTGAAACTCGGCAATATTGTTATCCTCATCCTCAATTTTTTCATAATAGAGGGTGAAGTCATTCCCATCAATAAACTCATCTTTTATATAATAAAGTTCTGGAAAGAGGTCAACCTCACTCTTGAAACGAAGAAGGTAATAATTGACAACATCGGCAGGGTCCTGAACCGTAACATTGACCTCTAAGGCATCTTTGTTCTCACCATCTTCCATGGATTGGTACACATCAATAATATCACTAACCGGCACCAAAGTCTCCGTTGCGGTATAGCGCTCCCCGTTGTAAACGACTTCTAGGGAATAGGTGTCGCCAATAACCGGAATGAAGCTGGAGGTGATGTATTGGCCATTATTTTGGTCATCAAAAACAAATTCTGCTCCAGAATCTTGATTGGTCACCCTTACCGAAGCTCCCAGAGCCGGCGCAATCTTCTGTTCCGCAAAATAGGGGGTAGAGGTGCTCAGCAAGATCGTCTGTTCGTTTCCGGGGGTTCCTCTTTCCCAATCCAGCGAAGCTTCAATAGTGAGTCGGGTGGGACCCTCGGGCACATCAACTTCAATGACATCCGTGCAGGAGGTAACAAAAAGTAAAAGACTGATAAAAAATATATGGAATGGTTTCATCGATTTAGAATTTAAAATTATAGGTTACAGAAGGAACAATGCCGAAAATGGCAGTTCTGGTGGCCTCATTGGCCCCGGTTTCCAAATTTTGACCAAAGGAAATGGAAGCCGCATTTTTACGATTGAATACATTGTAGATGCCAAAGACCCATTCGCCCTTCCATCTTTTGTCCGGTCTTCTATTGGGGCGATAAGTGGCCGAGACGTCCAAGCGGTAATAGGCGGGCAATCGGTCTGCATTCCGGTCTGAATAGCTGGCAATGGAGACACCCTCATATTGGTATTGCCCATTCGGGTAGGTAACGGGCCGTCCCGTTTGAAAAATGGCATTGGCCCCAAAACTCCATTTATCCGTCAGTTGATAAGCGCCGGTAAGGGAGATGTCGTGCGTTCGGTCATAAGGGGTGCTATACCATTCCCCATTGTTGATTCCTGGACCGCCTGCATTGCCACCTGGGGTACGCTGTTCGGATTTGGAAAGGGTATAGGCCAACCATCCTGTGAATGCTCCTTCATTTTTGCGCAGCAACAGTTCCAAACCATACGCTCGGGACTCTCCGGACAGCACCTCGCGTTCTATGGTGTTGTTACCTATCAGGTCGGAACCATCGATGTAATCAATGCGATTATCCACTGTCTTGTAGAAAGTTTCCATTTCCATGGAATACATTTTATCCTTGAAGTTTCGGAAATACCCCAACGCAAACTGATCGGAAAGCTGGGGCTTGATGTATTTACCACTAGGCGTCCAAACATCAATAGGAGTCACTGCTGAGGTGTTGGACAACAAATGAATGTACTGGGCTGCGCGGGTATACCCCAATTTAACCGAAGAGCTTTCGTTGATTTGGTACGCCAAGGATGCCCTAGGTTCAAAATTACTGAAGGTCTCAATGCTCTCACTTTTGGAATACACGGTTTCGCCGATGGGGTCTTGCCGTTCGTAAATAAGAAGGGTGCTGTTGAACACCAAAGGACGGTCACCCAAATAATCATTCAAAGGTTGGCCGCCCATCCTATTAAAATGACTGAACCGAATCCCGTACTGTGCCGTTAGCTTATCAGTGAGTTTATGCTCTGCATTGATGTAGGCTGCACTTTCCAATGCCCTTTTCTTGTCCAACTGCAATTCATTAATGGCAGAGGTTGGACTCTTGGGCTTTATCTGCCCTGGATCAAACTCATACTTTATGGTACTCACTCCAAAATCCAACTTAAAGGCATCGTTGAAATAATACTTCAGATCATACTTAATATTATAGTTTTGAATGGAAGACACCCAATTGAACTCAAAATCGTTGATGTTAAGCTCATAATCATAATTGCTATAGATGAGTGATAGATTGGAAAACAGTCTGTCATTGAAAATATGGTTCCAACGAAGGTTTCCAGATGCGTTTCCATAGCTACTACTAAAAGAGTCACCTATATCAAAAAGGTCACGCCCAAAGTATCCAGATAAATACAAACGATTGTTTTTGTTAAGGTTGTAGTTGGTCTTTAGGTTGAGGTCGTAAAAACTGGCGCTATTGTCCTCACCGGCAAGTTTTAGGAATAAGTGGGCATAGGAACCCCTGCCGGCCACCAAAAAAGAACCACGTTCATTAAACATGGGGCCTTCAATTGCAAGCCGACTCGAAATGGCTCCAATCCCTCCAGTCATGGTAAAGTTTTTACTGTTGCCATCCTTTTGCCGTACATCCAAGACAGAGGATACCCGGCCTCCAAATCTGGCAGGAATACCGCCCTTGTATAATTTCAGGTCCTTAACTGCATCTGCATTGAATACCGAAAAGAAACCCAAGAGGTGCGAGGTGTTATAAATGATGGCCTCGTCCAGCAACACCAAGTTTTGGTCCACGGCTCCTCCACGAACATGAAAACCACTGGAGCCCTCTCCATTGCTGGTAACCCCAGGGAGAATTTGTAACGACTTTATGATATCAACCTCACCCAAAACCACGGGCATCTGCTTTACGGTCTTGATATTGAGTTTGGAAACACTCATTTCTGGTTTACGGAGGGCGGCACGCTCTGGCTCTTCGGCGGTAACTTCTACTTCATCCAGTTGGGTAGAAAACTCCACAAGTTCCATGTCCATTGTAATATTTTGGTTCAAAACCACCTCTTTGCTCACTTCATTGAATCCCATATAGGAAAAAATGAGGGTATAGGAACCGGCAGGGGCACTTATGGAATAGAATCCATATTCATTGGTGATGGCTCCAATATCGGTTCCCTTCAAAAAAATAGAAGTACCAAAAAGGGTTTCCCCGTTGCTTTGGTCGGTTACTTTTCCACTGATGGTGAAATTGTTTTGGGCATAGAGTATTGATGAGCCCAACAGAAGGCTAAGGACCAAACACCCTATGGTGGGCCCAAACCTTTTTTTGTTTTGTTTCATTTAATGATTTGATTGAGAATTTAATATTCGTTTTTTGATATGTTCCTCTTAATGACATTTCAAAAAAGAAAGGGTTGCATGGAGAGAGAAAAAAAGAAATTAACATTGAACTGGGGGTGTTCGTTTGGGCAGAGACGTTGTTCGTCTAAGTTTCAAAGGAATGATCAAAAAGATTGGTTAAATTTCCTTGATTACATAATACCCAAAACAATGAACAGACTTTTCGTAATGTTGGCCATGGTGCTTTCCTTGGTTTCATGTGCAGAAAAACACAAGATTCCCGTATACGCGTGGGTAGGAGGCCCAGGTGATGCCACGGACCAAGAATTAACAACCCAATTTTCAGATTTGAAGGAGAAAGGTGTGGATGGACTGATGTACAATGGCGGACATGACCCAAAAACCTATAAACGGGTTGGAAAACTGGCAAAAGAGGCCGGGTTGGAGTTTAATACATGGATTCCGACCATGGTGCAGGGAGAAAATCCCAAGTTGAAAAAAGAATGGTATGCGATCAATGGGAACGGGGAATCGGCTTTTGATAAACCTGCGTATGTGCCGCATTATACGTTCTTGTGCCCTAGCAAGGAAGGCACCTATAACTTTTTGGCCGATCTCTACGGCAGCGTATCTGATATTGAGGAGGTTGATGGGATTCATTTGGATTACATCCGTTTTCCAGATGTTATTCTCGCACGCGGCCTTTGGGACAAATACGGTTTGGTGATGGACCGCGAATTCCCACAGTTTGATTATTGTTATTGCGATGATTGTACGTCGACCTTCAAGGAAAAAACAGGGATTGACATTATGGAAGCGGAAGACCCATCACAAGTGGTTGAATGGAAACAATTCCGATATGATTTGATCACGAGTATCGTCAACCGACTATCTGATGTGGTGCATGCCAAAGGCAAAAAAATAAATGCAGCGGTTTTTCCAGGCCCCTCCATTGCCAAAAAATTGGTGCGGCAAGATTGGGGCCAATGGAATTTGGATGCCATCTATCCCATGAACTACAATGATTTTTATTTGGAAGGTCCGGAATGGGTTGGGGCCATGGTGAATGAGGAAGTGGCCGCGGCTAAAAATGACGCTCCTGTGTACAGCGGATTGTTCATTTGTCCAAAACCGGAGAAAAAAGGAAGTGAAAAAGACCCTGAGAACCACGGCTTGCTTCCAGAAGAAATAGGCACAGCCATCAAGGCATCTATGGAAAATGGTGCAACAGGAATTTGCCTGTTCACCCCGGAAAGAATGACCGAGGCCCACTGGAAAGCCTTTGAAGAGGCTATCCACAAAGAGTATAGTGTGAAATAGTTGTTTAATTATTGAGTGTTCGCCCAGCAGTCATTAGGTTGCTGGGCTTTTTTTTGCAAACAACTCATCCCTTCAAAACAACAATTGGGTAACGCTTTCTTTTTAAAAGTCTTTTTTCTGGGCATTTTTGACTTATCAATCAAAAAATCATCAGTCAAGACAGAGAAAAGGGCGTTGAAAGTTTTTGCTACTTTTAGCAATCCGACGCTCTTTTTACTTTAATTGAAGAAGTCGTAAACGATACCCGAAATGGAAAAAACAATCAAGTATATCGGAAAACTATTATCCATTTCCATACTGATTGCCCTTGTTTTGGCGACCATTTTTATTGGATTGGAAGCGCTTTCCGGTAAAAAGGTGGGTTTTAATGCCGATATGATGCGCGAGGTGGGCTACTACATCTTTTACTCCATTGTACTGACCTTCCTCAACAGTTTTTATTATGATTATGTGAACCATAAAGTAAAGTGGAAACGATATGCCAAATATCGCTTGACCATAAGCGGCTTTGGAAGCGTACTTGTGACCATGTTCGGTATTTTGTGGATTAGAATGGTGCTTGGGTTGGGTTTTGAAGGAAAAGACTGGGAAACCTTCATAGCAGGCGAGGAACTTGCATTTTATGTTGTGGCCTTGTTGATCACCATTGTGATCTCGATTTTTTTCCACGCGGTCTATTTTTATAAAAATTGGCAGGAGAAACGGGTTAAGGAGCAAAAAATCATTGCTGGGACCGCCTCTGCTCGTTTTGATGCCCTCAAGAATCAGCTGGACCCCCATTTTTTGTTCAATAGTTTGAACGTGCTCACAAGTCTCATTGAGGAAAACCCAGACCAAGCGCAGCGGTTCACCACCTCTTTGTCCAAAGTTTATCGGTATGTATTGGAGCAGAAGAACAAAGATTTGGTCACAGTGGATGAGGAACTCAATTTTGCCCGCACCTATGTGCGGCTGCTAAAAATGCGTTTTGAAGACAGCATTGTTTTTGAAATTCCTGAAAAGTGTTCCCTTCCCGATGCCAAAATTGTTCCCCTTTCCTTGCAATTGCTACTGGAAAATGCAGTGAAGCACAACGTGGTTACCACATCCAGACCTTTGCACATTAAGGTATATGAGGAAGCTGGAATGTTAGTGGTGAGCAACAACCTTCAGGAAAAACAGGTGGTTAAGAAAAGTAGCGGGGTGGGACTGCAGAATATCAAACAACGCTATAATATTCTTACGGATCGCGAGGTGGTCATCGATAAAACCAACCTGGACTTCAGTGTTTCGCTGCCCATGCTCACCCAGCAGGTGTCTTCGGCGGAGACCCAGCAAAGTTATATAGAAGAAAAGCGATACGCCAAGGCTAGAGAGCATGTAAAGGCCATTAAGGAATTCTATAGTAATCTGATGGCGTACTGTATTGTAATCCCTTTTCTGTGGTGGCTCAATTTTAGGACCACCGATTTTCTTTGGGCTTTTTTTCCAACCATAGGTTGGGGATTTGGTGTTTTGGCCCATGGCATGGAGGCTTATGGATACAATCCGCTATGGGGCAAGCGTTGGCAGGAGCGCAAAATTCAGGAACTCATGGACAAGGAGGATTTTTGATTTTTTTAGACAAGAGACAAGAGCGTTGGATCTCACCTTTTAACCCTTAACCTATAGCCCATAGACCCTCAACAATTCATCCCCTAAAAACAACAGTTCGCGACACTACTTTTCCAAATCCTCGTAGGAATTATGAGTTTTGGAGTGTAATCAAAAAACAAAATCAACCATTATGGAAAATCTAGACGAATACCGATATGATAAAGCAAAGGAAAAGGTTAAAAAGATCAAGTCCTTCTATTCAAGCCTTTTGGCCTATTGCATTGTAATCCCATTTTTGGCCTATATCAATTACCATACAACAAGCTTTCCGTGGGTGTTGTTTCCTGCTGTGGGCTGGGGAATTGGACTTGTGCTGCTGGGGTTGTGCGCTATGGGATACAGTCCCCTCTTTGGAAGAGATTGGGAGGAACGGAAAATCCAAGAATTAATGAACAACAAAGAATTCTAACAATACTTATATTTAAGACAATATCTAAGGCAACACAGATGGAAAAGTTGGACAAAGAAAGCAAATACATGAGGGCAAAGGAGCGGGTGGACGAACTCAAAAAGTTCTATGCCAACCTTTGGTCTTATATTTTGGTCATTTCAATTTTGGCCTTGATCAATTACCTCACCAATAAATTCAGTTATATGTGGTTTTTGTGGGTCGCCTTCGGTTGGGGCATAGGCGTATTTTTCCATGCCGTTGGTACATTTAACCTAAATCCGTTTTTTGGAAAAGGGTGGGAGGAACGAAAGATACGCGAGTTCATGAAAGAAGACGAGAAAACGAAAAAATGGAGATAATCATGGAAAATTTGGAGCAGGAAAAATATAAAAGAGCCAAAAAACGGGTGGAGGAAATGAAGGGGTTTTATGTCCATTTGGCCATCTATTCAATAATCAACACATTTATTCTGGTGAACATTTACCTACAAACCGACCATTTTTGGCAATGGCCCCACTTCATAACACTTTTTGCTTGGGGTATTGGATTGACCTTGCACGGGGCAAAGGTTTTTGGGTTCAATCTGATATTTGGCAAAAACTGGGAAGAGCGCCAAATCCAGAAGTACATTGACAAAGACAAAAAGGACGCGGATAAATACGTGTAGCAGTACAACATGGAAGATATAGAAAACAAGTATACCAGGGCTGCGAAGCGTGTCAAGGAGTTGAAGGATTTCTACAGGCACCTGAAAATCTTTATCGCAGTGAATGCGGTACTGTACCTGATGAAAGCAGGCGTGTTGCAACGGTTCTTGCCGGAGGGGATTGCTTTAAAACCGTATTATTTTAATTGGGTAGACCTTCATCTGGTCATTTGGATAGCCATATTGGCAGTTCATACCGCATATCTGTTCCGTTATAAATTGCCATTTCTTCAGAAGTGGGAGGAGCGCCAAATCCAAAAGTACATGGAAAAGGAGGAGGGAGAATCCAGAAAGTATCGTTGAAATTAAATAGCAAGAACAGCCAATATCAAAATAGAATGAACGTAATCATCATTGAAGATGAAAAACCGGCCGCAAGACGATTGAGTCGCTTGTTGGCAGATCAAGGGGTGGAGGTGTCCACCATGTTGCACTCGGTGGATGAATCCATTGAATGGTTTCAAAACCACCCACACCCCGATCTTATTTTTTTGGATATACAATTATCCGATGGTTTATCCTTTGAAATTTTTGACACCGTCGAGGTAAAAAGTGCTGTGATTTTCACCACGGCTTTTGACGAATATGCGCTCCAGGCATTCAAGTTGAACAGCATCGATTATTTGCTCAAACCCATCGATGATGAGGAC
>JBNLBG010000094.1:0-9805 GCA_050303195.1 Allomuricauda sp.
CAGCAGGAACCTTAAGCGGAACTGTGACAACCATGGAAGGTGAAGAAACCGTTGTCTTGGAAAATGCCCAAATTTCCATATTGGATGCCGATGATGAGCCTATCACCTCCGGTGCTACCAACATCGATGGAAATTACGCCATTATGGGTCTTGAAGCTGGTACTTATAAAGCTTTTGCTTCTTTGACTGGCTATGTAAACAGTGATACTGTAGAGGTCAATATTGTGGCTGCCAACAAAACCGTACAAGATTTTGTTTTGGAAGCCGAAGTTGTTGAAGAAGAAGGCAATTAAGCCTAGTCATACCGAATAGAGAGAAGCGGGACAAACGTCCCGCTTTTTTATTGTGATATTTTTTTATTCATCGATTTTTGAGAACAATTTGCCCTATCTTTAATTGATTAATATCCATAGAATCAAGCACTAAAAGCCGGATTATCTTAGACCATGAAAAAAAATATCCCATTCTTCTTCTGCATTCTTTTCGTTTTCTCTTTGCAGTCGTATGCCACAGACCCTGTCTTGGATTTTTTGAATGCCCTTGATGATGCCCAACTGAGCAAGACCCAATTACAATTTGATGATGTATCCCGTGAAACCTGGCACTATTTTCCAGCAACTATGTGGCCAAGATCTGGGATTCAATTGGGGGAACTGAATGCCAAACAAAAAGAATTATTCCACAAAATGTTACAGTATCATCTGAGTGAAGCTGGGTATAATAAGACCATGGATATTATGAGTTTGGAAAACGTACTCGCTGAAGAAACGGGTGACACCCACATGCGGGACATTAACAAATATCATATCTCCATATACGGTGACCCGGCTAAGGACCAAGTTTGGAGCTGGACTTTTGAAGGACACCACATATTACTAAGTTTCACCAGTGTGGACGGCAAAATTTCTTTTACTCCACGGTTTTTTGGCGCCAATCCTGCCATTGTCCAATCGGGTCCAAAAAAAGGAAAGCATACATTGGCCATGGAAGAAAACTTGGGATTACAGCTCATTAATTCCCTTTTTTCAGAGCAAAAAACCAAAGCCATCTTTAATGAAAAAACCTTTGGGGACATTATAACAAAGAACTCCGTGAGGGTATCCGCGGATAGTCCTAAA
Source organism: Allomuricauda sp. (assembly GCA_050303195.1). Lineage (GTDB taxonomy): Bacteria > Bacteroidota > Bacteroidia > Flavobacteriales > Flavobacteriaceae > Flagellimonas. The sequence goes on from JBNLBG010000094.1 coordinate 1,119, forward strand.
GGCATTCCTTTTCCAGAGTTGGACGAATCGCAACAAGAGACTTTGATGAAACTGATTTATGAATACATCTCAGCAGTACCTGATGAGATTGCCAAAATCAGAATGTCAACATTGGAATCTGAAGAAAAGCAAGATATTCATTTTGCATGGGCCGGGGCCACCCAATTGGGCAAACCTCATTATTATAGCATCCAAGGAAAGTCTTTTTTAATCGAATTTGACAATTCCCAGAACAATGCCAATCACATTCATACAGTTTGGCGCGATTTTGATGGCGATTTTGGCAGGGACCTTATCCAAGAGCACTACGCAGCCCATCACCAAAACTAATCAAGAATACGCTTTTTAATTCATGTATATACCCCAACACTACAGGAACGAGGACCTTGATGAAATAAAAGAATTCTTGGTCAATAACAGTTTTGGCATCTTAATAAATACGGTGGACAACAAACCTTGGGCCACCCACATCCCTTTGGAATTGGATAAAGCCCCCTATGGAAAAGATATTCTTGTGGGGCATATCGCCAAGGCAAATCCCCAATGGAAACACTTTTCAGAAGATCAGGAGGTGCTCTGTATTTTTAACGGGCCGCACAGTTACATTTCTTCTTCGTGGTACAAAAAAGAGGAGGTCCCAACATGGAATTACATTGCTGTGCATATATATGGTAAGTTGAAAATATTAACAGAAGAGGAAACGATGGCTTCTATGCACAAATTGGTGGAGAAGTATGAGCGAGGCTCCAAGCATCCTATTTCGCTCAAAAACATGTCGGCTAAAACCTTGCGACAAGTGAAAGGTGTGGTAGGTTTCCAGATTGAGATTCGCGATATCCAAGCTACCTACAAGCTTTCGCAAACTCGAACCGAAGACCACGCCAAAATCATTTCGGAACTCCAGGAACAGGATAATCCTGATAGTGCTGCCATTGCCAAAGAAATGCAGGAGAGGAATTCCTAAGCTTCCTTATTCAATATCTTGAAAAATGGCATCGGCCCAATTGGAATAACGTGGATTGTCCACATGCATGATCCAAATTTCATCGCTATATTTCCCTTTCATTTTGGAACTATATGCAGCATAGGCCTCTGTATTTTCATCGTATTTGGCCAAGTAGACATAGTTGAGGCCATTATCCGGGTTTTTAAAATACTTCGGATTTAGCCCTTCTGCCTTAAGCTTTTCCATAAAGCTTTTAAGATAATGCTCGTTCTTAAAAACATTGGCCACAATGTAATGCCCCTTTCCCACGCCATCCAAATTGATGAACTTTTCAATAGGCTTATAGGCACCCCCGGCAAATGTTCCATTTTTGCCCGGAGCTTCTTTCTTGACTATGGTTGAATTGTCCGCCAAACGTTCATCATCCATAGTGTTATAAATGGAGTCCAAATCTTCACTATTGGCAAAATATAGTTTTTGAGCTTTGGACTCAATATCAGGATGCTCGTCATTCGTTTGCCGTTTTACCATACGCATGACCATTTCAAATCGTTTTTCAAGATCCCTTTGGCGACTCTCTTCCAAAGAGTCCATTTTATAGATCAATTCGTCAATCACGGCGTAACTATCTTCTTGTTGGGCTTTCAGTGTTGCTATTTGTTCTTCCCAAAACGCCAAATCTTCTTTATTGGTTGGACGCAAAGTGGTATCAACATCCAGCTTCCCCTTTTTCTTCTTTTCTTTTTTGGTATCTGCCACCAAACCTCCCTCAATGGGTTTTGGGGCTTTAGGGTCATCCTCATTGTTCACCATAATGTTCTTTGCCATCATAGGTACAAAGGAATAAGCGATTGAGATTTCGTGGGTTACCCCCAGGTTTACGAAATCACTGTTCAGATTTTTCTCAAAATTGTACCCGAAGGAAAGTCTACGGTTAAGATTAAATCCAGTACCGGCAGAGGCACCATAAAACTGATCGTATCCCCCTTGGATCCATCCCAATTTGGGCAGATCCAAAATAATACCACCACCAAAAATGGGATCCTTGTCCCCTTCAAACCTTGCCCTTGCCAAGGGCAACAATCGCCCATCTTCAAAAATCCCTGAGCCGTTTTTAAATTCCTGTGCAAATTGAATATGGCCAGAAAATGTTTTTTCGTTCAGGTCGGTCAATGATTTTCCTGAACTCATGTTGTAATCCAAAAGATTATGGGCAAATACCCCAATATCAAATTTGCCAACAGACAGGTTCAACCCAGGTTGAAAAGATATGATGGAGTTTTTGGATGTATCGTTGAGGAAGGGGTCTTCCTCTATAGTGACCGCTCTATCCGGATCAAAACTACTAACATAATAGGGTATGTTTACTCCAAAAGTCAGGCTACTCTCCCTCCCCAATTGAATACCATGTGCATAATTGGCCATTACACCTAGGTTCGAGATAACCCCCTCTTGCTGATTGTATATACTAAATCCTACCCCTATCCTATCATTCACCTGCCCACTATAACTCAAAAAGTAATTTTGTGTATTGTTTTCAAAGTCTGCACTTTGGCTTCTATGGAACAGGTTTACATACGATTTATCCTCCCTGACCGAAGAAAAAGTAGGATTGATGAGAAATCGGTTGAATTTCAGTAAATTCTGAAATGGCACATTGTAGGTGACGTAGGGGTTACTATCCTGTGAATGGACAATGGGACCCAGCAAAAAGCAGCATAAAATCAAATAAAAAACCCGGTCAAATGAAAACAGGGCAATGTATTTGGAAAATAAACGTAGTTTTATATCCATAGCCGATGGGGGTTTGTAGGTTAATAGACCTGATGGGGGCAGGTTGATGTCTTTTGTATGGTCTCATTAGCAAGATTTGGGAAACTTGTAAGAGTTTTATTACTTAAATTACATACAATTTTAAGTATTTTATCGGTAAACCGCTAATTTTTTCGTTAAAAAACAAGCTTACTCGATACTACAACGTAATTAGCCAAAAAAAATTGAGTGTTTCACCTAGAAAAGAGCATGTTACCCTTATTTTTTTTCATCCTTTCCGATTAATTTTATGATTTCTTAATTCAACTTTTTATACCATGGGCAATCCTGTGATCATAGTTCCGTATTCCGAAGCGTATGCCACTGCTTTTAAATCGCTTAATGAAGAATGGATCACCAAATATTTTAAGATGGAGGAAATGGACCATGTTTCATTGAACCACCCAAAGGAATACATTCTGGACAAAGGTGGATATATAGGCGTTGCCCTGCTCAATGATGAAGCTGTTGGTGTTTGTGCGCTCATTCCCAGTAACCGTGAGGCGTATGACTTTGAACTGGCCAAAATGGGGGTTTCCCCCAAAGCCCAAGGAAAAGGTATTGGTAAACTTTTGGGCCAACACATAGTGGAAAAAGCCAAATCAATGGGAGCCAAAAAATTATATCTTGAGAGTAATCGGGTTTTGCAACCTGCGCTCAACCTCTATCAAAAATTGGGGTTCAAGGAAATTGTTGGTGCAAGTTCTCCTTACGAACGCAGTGATATTCAGATGGAGTTGGACCTCTCCCCTTCTTAACCAATTATCCACAATCATGCAATGCCCACTATGGCCATCCCTTGTACACCATACCCCTAAATCAACCTATTGGGACATTTTCATTTTTATACATCGTTAAAAATGAGTATATTAAAGTGTAAATTTTAAATTCAGAAACCATGGGAACAGTTAAAAGCTTGAACAAATGGGCCAACGCCCACACTTACTATCCTTTGGACCTTTTGCGTGTTGCCCTTGGGGTATTTCTTTTTATCAAGGGAATTGAGTTCATGACGAATTATGAGCAAATGTCCGAGATAGCCAGACCCTTTCAAGGAATGCCCGGCGGCATGATTATTCTACACTATGTTGCCCCTGCACATTTTGTGGGTGGATTTTTAATCGTTGTCGGCCTGCTCACCCGATGGGCCGTACTTGCTCAGCTCCCTATATTGTTAGGCGCCATTTTGACCAACTTTTTGGGAGTAATGGATTTGTCCAATCTTATTTTGGCCCTGATTGTGTTCTTGGCCTGTATTTTCTTTGCACTTTATGGGTCTGGAAAACATTCCGCCGATTATTATTTGAAAATGCAACAATGATGATAAAGCCTAGATAGGTTTTCCTTTTTGTTGAAGATAAAACTTAGTAAAAGCCCGCACAAGCGGGTTTCTTTTTTTTGGGAGGAAGATTTTAATGCAGTACATTTAAGTTACTGTACATCAACCTAAAACCAAAACCATCAAACGGTCAACCTCCATATTGATTTTTATATGCCTTGTTGTATACACAATGCAAGGGCAAACGAGCCGTATTGACAGTCTTCAGAAAATCTTTCCAACCTTAAAATCGGATTCTTTGCGGGTCCGTAACTTAAAAGATATTGCCTGGGAATATCTAAATAATCGTAGCAACACAGAATTAGCCAAAAAGCATATTGACAGCCTCCTTTCCATCAGTAAAAAAGCCAATATGCCTTGGGGACTTTCCATGGCGGATTACCAATACGCTGTTCTTGAACGGCAAAAAGGAAACTATAGCGAAGCCCTGACCCATATTGATGGGTATCTGAACTTTGACCAAACCAAAAAAGAACCCTTTGCTCTGGCCAATGGGTTGTACCAAAAAGCCATTATTCTGGACAATTTGGGGAATTATAATGAGAGTCTTAAAATCTATTATGATATCCTTAAAATCTACGAAGAGCATGATGATCCATTCAGCATTGCCACTACACTTAATGCCCTAGGGGAGATTTTAAAAAAGACTGGAAAGATAGACCAGGCTATGGAAAGTTACCAAAGAGCATTGGAAATCTTTCAAGACTTGGATGATAAAACCGAAATAGCCAATTGCCTCTTCAATATTGGGGATACGCACCTGCAGCAAAAGGAGTATGATCTTGCCCTACAATATTTTAATGACGCCCTAGCATTAGATCAGAAAACCAACAGTGAATGGGGCATTGCCTTTGATTACGAGGCGTTGGGGAAAGTGTACGGCTATCAAAAAAGACATTCACAAGCCTTGGAGTACCATAAAAAGGCCTTGGCGCTTCGGGAAAAGTTGGGGCAGCGATTGGAGCTGTCCATGAGCTACACCCAAATAGGCGCCATTTATCTTGAAATGGAAAATTACGCCAAGGCTGAAGAGAACATTAAATCTGCCATTGCCATTGCCGAGGATATTGGCGCCAGGGAGCAGCTTCAGGAGAATTATAAAATCCTTTCTTCCATTTATGAAAAAATAGGCGATTTTAAAAAAGCATTGGCCTTCAAAAATCAATTTATTTCCATAAAAGATAGTCTCTTCAACGTAGAAAAGTCAAAACAGATAGAAGAACTTCAAGTCCGATTTGATACTGAAAAGAAACAGGATGCTATTACATCTTTACAGAAAGATGCCGAAATCAGTACCCTGAAACTGAATCAGCAAAAAACCCTACGAAACATCATTATTGGTATTGCTGCAGCGGCGCTACTCTTTCTGTGGTTTGCCTTCAATCGATATAAACAAGGACAGCGGGCCAAACAAGCCGAGGAAGAGAAGCAAAGGGCCGTTTTGGAAGAACGCAAAAGGACCGAACATGAAAAGCAACGGGTGGCGGAACTCCAAAAAATTGACAAACTCAAAGATGAATTCCTCGCCAACACCTCCCATGAATTGCGTACACCCTTGGTAGGTATTGTTGGACTAACGGAGTCTCTTCAGGATGGCGTGGCGGGAAAACTGCCCAAAGAAGCGCTTGAAAATTTGGAGATGATCGCCAATAGTGGAAGACGACTTTCCCATTTGGTGAATGACATTCTTGATTTTTCAAAGCTGAGAAACCAAGACCTTGCACTTTCCAAAGCAGCAGTGGACGTGTATGCCATTTCCAATATTGTATTGCGCCTTTCCCAACCCCTGCTGAAAGACAAACAGCTTAAGTTCATCAATTCCATTCCCAAAAATGTACCCCTGGTGGTTGCAGATGAGAACCGGTTGCAACAGATTATGCACAATCTGGTAGGTAATGCCATCAAGTTTACGGAAAAAGGGTACATCAGTCTATTTGCCGAAGTTAAGGGAGACCTACTCTCTATTTCCATTTCAGATACGGGCATTGGAATCCCTGCGAATAAAATTGACAAGATTTTCAATTCGTTTGAGCAAGGCGATGGTTCTGTTCAAAGAGAATACGGGGGTACGGGCCTAGGCCTTTCGGTGACCAAACAATTGGTGGAACTTCATGGAGGAACCATAACGGCTACTTCAGATAAAGGGAAGGGTTCCATATTTACCTTTACGCTTCCATTAAGTGATAAAACCCGAAAAGAGCTTAAGATTGAAGCACAACAACCCTTGGCTTCAGTTCAGGCTATACCTAGTAGTGGTCCGGTTCAGGTCATACCAAAGGAAAAACCAAAGCTTCCCCTTGAAGCTCCCAAAATCCTTATTGTGGACGATGAACCCGTAAACCGTAGGGTATTGGAAAACCACCTGAGCATGGCAGGATACAGTATCGTTGAGGCCAATAATGGTAAAGAAGCATTAAAATTGATTGGGGAAGAGACCGATTTTAGTATGATTTTATTGGACATTATGATGCCTGGAATGTCTGGTTACGAAGTTTGCGAGAAAATCAGGGAGCACTATTCCACCAGTGATCTTCCCATTATTTTGCTCACAGCAAAAAATACGGTGAATGATTTGGTCACTGGGTTTAATTCCGGGGCCAATGACTACCTCACCAAACCCTTCTCCAAAGGTGAGCTTTTGAGTCGCATAAAAACGCACCTCAACCTTAACACCATCCACAAGGCTACATCCCGATTTGTTCCTTCGGAATTTGTGAAATCAGTAGGAAAAGAGTCCATAACCGATATCAAGCTTGGGGATCATATCGAGAAGAATGTTACGGTTTTGTTTTCTGATATTAGAGATTACACTTCATTGGCGGAAAGCATGACCCCTGAACAAAACTTTAAGTTTGTAAATGCCTATGTAGGCCGAATGGGTCCCGTTATAAAAGAAAATGAAGGCTTTGTCAATCAGTATATGGGCGATGGTATCATGGCACTTTTTCCAAAAAATCCAGAAAATGCATTGGACGCTGCCATAGAAATGCAACGGACCTTATCGCTCTACAACAAAAGACGGGTGGAAGAAAAAGGATACAAACCCTTATCGGTGGGTATTGGATTGCATACTGGCCCATTGATCATGGGAATTATTGGGGATACCAAAAGAAATGACCCCGCGGTCATCTCTGATACCGTCAATAGCGCCGCCCGGGTAGAAGGAATGACCAAGCATTTTGGCGCCAATATCATTGTTAGTGGGGATAGTTTGGAGTTGATGACCGACCCTTCCGGTTTCAATTTCAGATATTTGGGAAAAGTACGGGTCAAAGGCAAGCAAAAAGCCCTCGAAATCTATGAGTGTATTGATGGCGACAGTATTGAAAGTATTTCCTTAAAACTGGAGACCAAAACCCATTACGACCAAGGTATTGAGCTATTTTTTGATAGTCAGTTCAATGAAGCTTCCACCGCTTTTGAATGGGTCCTATATAAAAATCCCGGAGATTCGGTGGCACACTATTTTAATGACCAGTCCAAGAAATATGCAATTTTGGGAGCTCCAGAGGACTGGAAATCTGGTACGGTGATGCATGAAAAGTAACCCATTAATTTAGCTGCTCCACTAAACTCACTCCCAAGGTGATCGGAGAAGCCATGTGCTGGTATTTTTCATAACGCTGATTAATATTTTGTTGCGCATTCTGGATTATTTCCCACGAGGTTTCCGCATCAGTTTCAAAAATGGTTCTAAACCTATTCTCCATTTGCAAATACCGTTCTATCCCAATGTTGGGTGCTTCTGAATCCAATTGTAAGGTTGGTAGTCCTTCTATCGCCCTGGCGGGATTATTTCGATACAACAACCACTGCCCAGATGCCACAGCCATTTTATGATATTTTGACGGATTTCTCACATCGATTCCATGCGCTGGACTGTGACAATAGGCAATAATCAGGGAAGGTCCATCATGGGCTTCAGCTTCAACAAAAGCTTTTAAGGTTTGCTCCTGATCTGCACCCATGGCCACAGAAGCCACGTAGATATCCTTGTAGTGCATGGCCAAAGCTCCTAAATCTTTTTTAGGCTTCCGTTTTCCGGTTGCGGCAAATCGAGCAGCAGCACCATAAGGGGTAGCTTTGGACATTTGGTTCCCCGTATTGGAATACACCTCATTGTCCAACACCAAAATATTGACGTTTTTCCCGGATGCCAACACGTGGTCCAATCCGCCGTAACCAATGTCATAGGCCCACCCATCACCACCAACGATCCATACGCTTTTCTTCACCAGACAATCGGCTATTCGAGCCAATTTGCGAGCCTCTGGCATTTTAACTTTCTCCAACAAAGACTTCAAGTCTTCAATACGACTTCTTTGCTGTTTGATTTCACGCTCGGTGGTTTGCTTCGCATTCAAAATATCCTGAATCAATCGGTCACCGATGAAGGCTGATACTTTTTTGAGCAGTTCCCTGGCTTCTACTTCCTGTTGGTCCAAAGACAATCGAAATCCTAATCCAAACTCGGCATTGTCCTCAAACAGGGAGTTGGACCATGCAGGACCTCTCCCCTCTTGATTTTGGGACCATGGCGTTGTGGGCAGGGCACCTCCAAAAATGGAGCTTGCTCCAGTGGCATTGACC
>JBNLBG010000095.1:0-9752 GCA_050303195.1 Allomuricauda sp.
AATTGCTTTCCAATAAAAATGGAAAGAATGGGCGGCGGTGCTTCATTGGCTCCTAACCTATGGTCATTACTGGCCGAAGCAATTGAAGAACGCAACAGTTCCTCATAGGTGTCCACCGCTTTTATGGTATTGACAAAGAAGGTTAAAAACTGGAGATTCTTCATAGGCGTGGTACCCGGACTCAACAGATTTACACCCGTATCAGTTGCCAAAGACCAGTTGTTGTGCTTTCCAGAACCGTTGATTCCGGCAAAAGGTTTTTCATGGAAAAGCACCTTAAAATCATGTTTGTCAGCAACTTCTTCCATCACATCCATCAACAACAGGTTATGGTCTACGGAAAGATTGGCCTCTTCAAAAACCGGAGCCAACTCAAACTGGTTCGGCGCCACTTCATTATGTCTGGTTTTTACCGGAATTCCCAATTGGGTACACTGTTTTTCCAAGTCGCTCATAAAACTCAGCACCCGAGGCGGTATCACTCCAAAGTAATGGTCGTCCAATTGCTGGCCCTTTGCCGAAAAATTTCCGACAAGAGTCCTACCCGTCATGGTCAAATCCAATCGGGATTGCGCCAATGCTTTGTCCACCAAAAAATATTCTTGTTCCCATCCTAAGGTAGCATACACTTTCCGTACATTTTTATCGAAATATTGGGCCACATTGGTAGCGGCTTGATCTACGGCATGCAAAGCTCTCAACAGGGGTGCTTTATTGTCCAAAGCTTCCCCTGTATACGCCACAAAAATGGTTGGAATACAAAGCGTTGTTTTATAAATGAATGCTGGTGAGGTTGGATCCCAAGCCGTATAACCACGAGCCTCAAAAGTGTTTCGAATCCCGCCACTCGGAAAGCTGGATGCATCGGGTTCTTGTTGCACCAATTGGGCGCCCCCAAATTTTTCCATGGCCTTCCCTTCGGGCAAAACATCAAAAAAGGCATCGTGCTTTTCTGCTGTGGCCCCAGTTAAAGGCTGAAACCAGTGGGTATAGTGTGTTGCGCCCATAGAAAGGGCCCACGCTTTCATACCCTCGGCCACTTGGTCGGCTATTTTTCTATCGATTTTGCTGCCATGAAAAATGGCCGATTTTACGTTGTCAAAAGCTTCCTTTGTTAGAAATTGGAGCATTTTTTCCTCATTGAACACCTGCTTCCCAAAAAGTTCTGACCGCTTTCCCGATTCGTCTATATTCTTGTGTTCCCTTCTCTGGCTTTCAGCCAAAGCCTGAAATCTCGTTTTTGGCATCTTGATTTGTATTAATTCCGCAAAGCTACAATTAACAATTTAATAATAAATCCCCAAAAAAATACTTTTTTTTCAGTCAACCCTACCTAAAATATGGGGTAATATAAATAATAGGTTACAGTTTGTGATTTTAACCCTGCAAAACGCATATTATTCAATGAAAAAACTATTTTTGTCAATCGTGAATTTGAGAACAAATAACTACCAGAATTATGAGCAAATCTAAATTAGAGTATCTATGGTTGGATGGTTATGAGCCAACGGCCAACATTAGAAGCAAGACAAGGATCGAGGAAGATTTCAGCGGAAAGTTGGAAGATTGCCCACTGTGGTCTTTTGACGGTTCATCAACAAAACAGGCTGAAGGTGGTTCTTCTGACTGTTTGCTAAAACCTGTTGCCATTTATCCAGACCCTGCGCGAAAAAATGGATATTTGGTTATGACCGAGGTTATGAACCCAGATGGAACCCCACACGAAAGCAACTCAAGAGCCACAATTGATGATGAAGATGATGATTTCTGGTTTGGTTTTGAACAAGAATACTTCATCATGGATACTGCCACACAACTACCGCTTGGTTTCCCAGTTGGAGGTTATCCTGGACCTCAAGGTCTATACTATTGTTCAGTGGGTGGAAGAAATACATGGGGAAGAGACCTCGTTGAAGAGCATGCCGATCTTTGTTTGGAAGCTGGTCTTCAGTTTGAAGGAATCAACCAAGAGGTGGCCGCGGGACAATGGGAATTCCAATTGTTCGCCAAAGGCGCCAAAAAAGCGGGTGATGAAATCTGGGTAGCGCGTTACTTTCTTCAAAGACTAACAGAAAGCTACGGATATTATATTGAGTACCATCCCAAACCCATCAAAGGTGATTGGAACGGTTCCGGTATGCACGCCAACTTTTCCAATTCTTTGTTGAGAACTTGTGGCTCTAAAGAAACATACGAAAAAGTTTGTGAGGCTTTCCGTCCTGTAACCAAAGAGCACATCGCAGTTTACGGTGAGTACAATGATGAGCGATTGACCGGTAAGCACGAAACTGCTTCTATTACTGATTTCAGCTACGGGGTTTCCGATAGAGGTGCATCTATCCGTATTCCGATTATGACTGTTGAAAAGGGCTGGAAAGGATGGTTGGAAGACAGAAGACCTGCTTCCAATGCCGATCCGTACAAAGTTGCAGCTAGAATCATTACAACGGTTAAATCTGCTGACGTATAAAACGCAAATAAATTAGTTGTTGATATTATAGATGTAAACCGTCCCAATTTTGGGGCGGTTTTTATTTTATGGTCATATAGACAAAGCTTCCATAAAATAAGAGAAGTACCAAACCATCTCGCCATCCCAAACGCAATCCTTTCGGAAAAAATACCAAGGGCAATATCAGGAAAGAGATGCCCAACATCCAAAAAATATCACTGGAGAGCAATCCTTGATCCATAACCGTGATGGGGGTTATTATGGATGTAATACCAAGTACGGCCAAAAGATTAAAAATGTTGGAACCTATTAAATTTCCCAAAGAAATTGCTTTTTCCTTTTTTAGTACGGCAATGACAGAAGCAGCCAACTCTGGAATACTGGTGCCAACCGATACCACAGTTATGCCTATGACCCTATCACTTACCCCAAGGGTTGAGGCCATTCCAACAGCTCCATTGATCAAAAGTTCCGAACCACCCCAAAGTGCAGTACCTCCAATACCCAAATACAATACAATTTTATATAATGGAAGGATGATATCATCTTCGGGCATTTCATCCACAACGGCCGTTTTTTGGAATCTGAGTAAGTAGATAAGGAACACAAATAACAAAGCTACAAGAACAACTCCTTCATATTGCTGTAAAACCCCATCAAAGTAAATGAAGCCACAAAAGAGCAACGATGCCAGCATCATTACGGGCCAATCTGTGGTATAAAAACTTTTACGCACATCAATACTGCCCATGATAACGGTAATGGCCAAAACCAATCCAAGATTGGCTATGTTAGATCCCACCACATTGCCCAAAGCGAGGTCTGGAAATCCATCCAAAGCGGCCTTCACACTTACAATAAGTTCCGGTGCTGAGGTAGCAAAAGAGACCACCGTCATTCCAATGACAATTTTGGGAATGGCCAATCGAAGCGATAAGGCAACCGCTGATTTCAATAACCAATTTCCTCCAGCAATAAGCAAGGCTAATCCAAGAACAATAAAGAGTATGTTTTCCAAAAAGCAGAATTTATGGCAAATATAGAAGAAGATTTATGGCTTTAAAGGAGAAGGTCAAAAAAGAAATAACTAAATTAACAGTTATTAAACTATAAATACAGTTGTTTAACTGAAAAAATAGTTTTACTTTGGTCACCATAAAATCCATGTCATGCAAAAACTGACCAATAAAGAAGAAGAAGTAATGAAAATACTTTGGGGTTTGAAAAAAGCCTTTGTCAAAGAAATTATGGGGGAATTATCCGGTGAAAAGCCACACTACAATACCTTATCCACCATTGTCCGAAATCTGGAGGAAAAAAATTATGTCGGTCACGAGGCTTTTGGGAACACGCACAGGTATTATCCATTGATCTCCAAAGAAGATTATCGCAAAAAGTTCATCAATAAGACCATTATGGACTATTACGACAATTCTTATAAAAATCTTGTCTCCTTTTTTGCCAAAGAAGAAAAAATTTCAGCGGAGGAACTACGGGAAATCCTTGAACTCATCGAAAAGAACAAATAAATGGAGGATTTTTTAGTTTACATCTTGAAGTCGGCAGGGGTCTCTACCCTTTTCTTGCTCTGTTATGTGATTTTCCTGAAAAAAGAAACCTTTTTCAACCATAATCGGGTTTTTCTGTTGGTTGGGTTGATCTTATCATTCATTATCCCTCTGATCAGCATTAAGGAGGTTGTTTGGATTGAACCCGCCACCCTCCCCGCCATCAACAATACAAGTTTACTTGAGTCCGATCCCAATGGCAAGTGGGCATTTGATTGGATTTCTGTACTATCGATACTTTATATTTTAGGAGCAACTCTCTTCTTAATCCGATTTTTGGTAAATCTTCTATCTTTAAAACAGGTCATTGCTCAAGGAGGTACCCAAAAGAAAGGTAGCATCAATTTTGTTGAAACCCAAAAGAATACAACTCCCTTTTCTTTCTTCAACTACTTGATATACAACCCAGAACGTTTATCCAAATCGGATTTTGCTACAATCATCGCGCATGAGCGCATACATATTAAAGGTCTACATTCTTTGGACATACTTCTGATACATGCCGTTATCCTAGTACAGTGGTTCAATCCGTTCATCTGGTTCTATAAGGATAGTATAGAGCACAACCTTGAGTTTATTGCGGACCATGGGGCTTTAAAATCAGGTAGGGACAGGATTGGGTATCAAAACTTACTGTTGAAAAACACAGTTGGTGCAGCGCATCCCCATTTTTCAAATTCATTTTATAATTCAATAATCAAAAAACGAATAGTCATGTTAAATCAAAATCGATCCAAAAAAATAGGCGCATTCAAAACGCTGTTGGTAATCCCTTTATTGGGCTTTTTTCTTTTGAGTTTCAATGTAGAGAAGGCATACCATTACCCAACATCCAAAGCAACCCCAAAAAACACAACGGATAAATCTGTTAAGCTTATCATCAACAAGAATACCTCCAATGAAGCATTGGAAAAAATGAAACAGAATTTGGCAAAAGATGGGATTGACTTTAGTTACACCGTCGTGCGGAACGATAAAATGGAGATTATAGACATCTCCGTTCAGATAAGTGGTAAAAGTTCTGAAGGCGAAACTTTTAATAGTAGCTATAGTACCAATTCCGAAGGCACAATAAAGCCCTTGGTCATTTTCTACGATGATCAAGCCAATATGGTCTCATTCGGAGGTACAGAACATAGGCATGTCCGAATTCACAGCTCGGGTGACCATACCATGAGTTGGAGCGAGGATTTTGACGATGAAGATGTGGATGATGAACATGTTAAGGTCCATGTTATTTCAGATACCGAAAATGATAAGCACATTACCTTTCGTAGCAAAAGCGACAAGAATGTCATGATACTCAAAGATTCTGATGATGAGGATGATATTGAAGTGATCGGTGAAACTGGAGATTTTTTCTTTATTGATACTGATGGGAAAGGAAAGCCACTCTTTTATATTGATGGTAAAAAGGCTAAGGAAGAAGATGTTAAAAAACTACTTCCCAACAAGATTGAAAGCATAAATGTTTTAAAAGGAGATGGGGCCATCAAAAAATATGGCAAAAAGGCCAAAAATGGCGTAGTTGAAATCACCACGAAAAAATTTAAAGGTTCCAAAACTGAAATAAAAGTGACTGGATACGGTCAACATTTAGTTAAAGCAGATGAAAAGAACAACGGTACTTCTTCCATTAATGTCAATGAAGATGATGAAAAAGTTTCCATTCGTATTTCTTCAAAGAACCCCCCACTGATTGTCATCGATGGCAAAGAACAACCCAAAGCAGATATGAACAACCTTGGCTTAGAACCAGAAGATATTGAAAGTATGAATGTTTTGAAGGATGAAACAGCCGTGAAAAAGTATGGCCAAAAAGGGAATAACGGCGTCATTGAAATCACCACCAAAAAGGAGGAATAACACCCTGAAAAAGACTCAAAAAAAGCACGAGCCAACCTCCCAAGGTTGGCTTTTTTTATTTCCCCTCAGAAACGAAATGCCCAAAAAAGGCCCATTTTTAAACGAAATCTCCCTAGGTTTTCAAAAAGAGACTCAAAAACCCCCTACAAATGTTACAAAATGAAATTATAAATATAATTTACTATTACACTTTGTAATTTCATTCAAGGGACTATTAAAAAATTATAGCAGCATCTCATTTAAAAAGCTACAATCTTGTATTCAATTGTATAGATTTCCTTCTAAAAGTTTGGAAACATGATTTTTCTCCTTTTATCTTCAAAAAACATAACCGGTTAATGCGTGTTTTTAAACCTTAAATCAATCAATACAATGATTACTCTCGTCAAGTTTTTAGTGATGTTGCTGATACAGCTCGTCACCTACATTTTAGTCTAACCTTTAAAACCAATCATCATGCTTACTTTATTTGGAATACTTATCGTTCTTTTTGGAATTACAACCCTAATTTCCAAACCCTTGTTTAAAAATAGCCGGTTATTGCAATGGTTCACCGCCAAGCGAAGCCTTCAAATCATAGGATTGGGAATTGCAATGAGTATCGTCACGGGAACTTTTTTCTATGCCGAACCGGGAACTGCTTATGCCGTTCAATACCCGTGGGGAGGTCAGAAGGCTGTCTTTAGACAAGGAGTTCATACCAAAATGTGGGGAAGGCTCATCCCTATTCAATTTGAATTACCCATCAAGTATGTCATTCCATCCACTGATGGAAATTTGGGTGAGCAAAGTGAGTATGCCAATGTGGATGCTGCCAAATATTGGGCTTTCAGCGATGCGGTCAAAGCCAGAATTGCAACCTCAGTGGTCATTAGCATCAATACTGAGGATGAAACCCAATTTCTATCCGTTGCCGATCGCAACAAAACGGAAGAAAACCTGATTCGCTCACGAATCATCCCCAACATAGACCAGTCCATCAAAAATACCTGTAAACTTATGGATGCCCAGGACTATATCTCTGGCCAAGCTTCCGACTTTGACCGCTATTTTAGAGATCAACTGGAAAACGGAATGTACGTTTTGGAAGAGTATACGTATGATGAGCAAAAGGAAATCATAGGAGACAGTGCCACCGTGCGTACCATTGTGAACAAAGAATCGAAACAAAAACGTTTTCGAATCAAACACAGTGCTGATGGCTTGCCCATTCGGGAAGAAGGAAACTCTTTGAAGGCCTATGGTTTGACCGTGGTTCAGGCCGTTGTAACAGAAATTGACTGGGAAGAAACCTTTGACAAGCGACTACAATTGCAAAAGGAGGAAGTAGCCCAGACGCAGTTGGAAAAACAGCAGGCAGAACGTGAGTTCTACCGTGCTCAAAAGGAGAAGGCCCGCGGTGAGGCTGAAAAAGCCGCAGAGCGTGCACGTTTGGAAAAAGAGCAAATCCAGAAAACCATTGCTGCGGAAACGGAAGCCAAAGTGGCTGAATTCAATCTCGTGAAAGAGAAAAAGCAGTTTGAAGTAGAGAAATTCAAGGCCCAGAGCAAAAAAGTGGCTGCCGATGCCGAAGCGTATCAAAACGCTAAATTGGTAAGTGCCGGTTTAACCCCACAGGAGCGTGCCGAATGGGAATACAAAAAGGCTGTAGGTGTGGCCCGTGAACTCAAGGATTTACGATTACCTGAAATCTTTATAGAAGGTGGTGCTTCCAAAAACACGGACAACACCTTGTTACAATCTTTGATTGGTGCAGACCTGGCCAAACAAATGATGAACAAAGCCGAGAAGTAACCAACAATTCCTTATAAATCCCGCCAAATGGCGGGATTTTTTATAAAAAATCTTAAGACACATCTCTTTGTCCATAGGATTTAGTTACTTTACACCTGTAACAAATCAAACCAAAAAAGGTGAATAAAATAACAATTTTGCTTGTGGCAGTCCTTGTCATGAGCGCATGTAAACAAGAAGACAAAAAAGAAGAAATGCCCACCCATAATGCGGAGTTTGAAGCGTTATTGGACAATTATTATGAGGATGGCCTGAAGTTGAATCCCATTACGGCTACACTTGCAGGTGACCACAGATACGATGATTCGTTTCCCAACCTGCTTTCCGATGCGTACCAAGCCGAGAAAAAAGCATACTACGAAACCTATAAGAGAAAGCTTTCCGAGTTTCCTGATGAAAATCTAACCGAAAGCGAGCAAATGAGCAAGGCTATTCTGGCCTGGGAGTGCGACATCAATCTGGATGAGTTTAATTTTAATGCCGACCTCACCCCCATCGACCAAATGTGGTCCCAAAACCTATTCATGGGACAATTGGCCAGCGGTGCCAGTGCACAACCTTTTGAGACCGTTGAGGACTATCAAAAATGGATGAAACGTGTGGATGAATACTTGGAATGGCTTTCCAGTACCGAAGACAAGATGAAGGAAGGTATGGAAAAAGGGCATGTATTGCCAAAATCATTGATTGTTAAAGTACTCCCCCAATTAGAATCTCAAATGGAGGAAGATGTAGAACAACATCTGTTTTACCAACCCATACAAAACATGCCTGCTGATTTTACGGATGAGGAGAAAGCCATGCTTACAGAGGCCTATACGGACATGATTACCAACAAAATTGTTCCTGCCTATTCCAAGTTACACAACTTTATGAGTGATGAGTATTTGAATGCAGGAAGGGAATCCAGTGGGATTCAGGGTGAACCCAATGGCGATGCCTATTATGCACATCAGATAAAAAAATATACCACGACCAATATGACGGCAGCTGAAATCCATGAATTGGGATTGAGCGAAGTGGCCCGTATCCGTTCCGAAATGGAGAAAATAAAGGAACAGGTAGGTTTTGAAGGCGATCTAAAAGCGTTCTTCGATTATTTCCGTGGCAATGAGGAACTCATGCCTTATACAGAGCCTGAGCAAGTGATTGCCCATTTCAATGAGATCCATGAGCGGATGAAACCCCAATTGGAAAAACTGTTCGACAACAAGCCCAAAACCCCTTTTGTGGTCCGAAGAACAGAGGCTTTCCGCGAAAAATCAGCCAGTGCAGAATATAATCCAGGTTCTTTGGATGGTACCCGTCCTGGTGTTTTTTATGTACCAATCCCTAATGCAACGGAATACAATACCTATTCAGATGAGTCTTTATTCTTGCATGAAGCCATTCCCGGGCACCATTATCAAATCTCATTGACACAGGAGAATGAAGAACTACCACAATTCAGAAAAACCCTTTGGTACAGTGGTTATGGTGAGGGTTGGGCCCTTTATGCCGAGTCTTTGGGTAAAGAATTGGGATTGTACACAGACCCCTATCAATATTTTGGTATGCTGGGGGCCGAAATGCATCGAGCCGTTCGTTTGGTGGTGGATACCGGATTGCATTCCAAAGGATGGACGCGTGAGCAGGCCATTCAATATTCTTGGGACAATGAAGCTGAGTCTGAAGCCAGTATCATTTCTGAAATTGAGCGTTATATGGCCAATCCGGGACAGGCACTCTCCTATAAAATTGGACAGTTGAAGATTCGTGAATTACGTAAAAAAGCGGAAGATGCCCTTGGAGACACCTTTAACATTGGTCAGTTCCACAACCAAGTATTGGAAACAGGATGCGTACCCTTGGCATTGTTGGAGGACAAGATTGACGACTGGATAGAAGCCAACAAATAATACAACAGAAAAAGGGCCATCAGTGATGGTCCTTTGTAATTCTAAATCCACGCTAACCGCGATTCGTTGTATGTTGGCTATATTTGTATAGACCAACCTAGTAGACCATGTTCTATAAAATTCTTGCCAAAATCAATAAAGCCCTCCTCCCCTCCTATACCAAACGGGGGTTGG
>JBNLBG010000096.1:0-9521 GCA_050303195.1 Allomuricauda sp.
TTTTCAAGGATTTTGAGGTTGTTGTGGCGGATGATGGTTCTGGCCCCAAAACCAAGGAACTCTTGGATGAACTCTCCAAAAAAGTGTTCTATCCCATTATCCATGTATGGCAGGAAGACGATGGTTTTCAAAAATCACGCATTCTTAACAAGGCCGTGGAGGCCTGCAATGCGGAGTACATTATCATGACCGATGGCGATTGCATTCCTCGTGAAGATTTTGTGGAGGTGCATTATATTAACAAGGAAAATGGGTATTTCATTTCTGGCGGATATTATATGCTCCCCATGAATATTTCCAAAATGATAACCCTGGAAGATATTGAGAAACAGAACTGTTTTAGTATTCATTGGCTAAAGGAAAAGGGGATTCCAAAAACGTTTAAGAACAATAAGCTTACCGCCAGTGGGGTAATATCCAAACTGTTAAATACGGTTACCCCCACCAACGCCAGTTGGAACGGGCATAATTCATCGGGTTGGAAGAAGGACATTTTAAATGTCAACGGGTTTGATGAGCGGATGCAATATGGAGGGCAGGACCGTGAGTTGGGGGAGCGTTTGTTCAATTTTGGGATTAAATCCAAGCAATTGCGGTATAGTGCCGTATGCGTGCACTTAGATCATAAAAGAGGGTATAAGACCCCGGAATCCATTGCAAAGAACCAATCTATTCGAAAAGAGACGCGATCAAACAAAGTGGTTTGGACCCACTATGGCATCACTAAATAATAGGCAAGCTCATTTTTCTTTTCCAACCGCTTAAGTTCCCTATATCTTTCCAAGACCCCTAAGGCATTCAAGTAGCAAATGGTTACTCCTTTTTTGCCGTCCAAAAAACCAAGCCGTAGTACAAAGTGGTTAAAAAACTTCCAAGCTGGCTTCACCAACATCAACAGGTAATTGAAATGCTTTTCCTTATAAAAATCTTCTTTGGCCTTTAACTGGCCATAACGGAGCATTTTTCCTTTATAATCTTCGTAGTTTTTGTAACAGTAGTGGGTAAGTTTTTCCTTAAGGATACATGATGTGCCATCCACTTCCAGTGTTTCGTGAACAATCTTTTTATCCGTAAAATACGCTTTGCTTTTTCGGAACAACCTATGGTTTTTATCGGTTTGCCAACCACTAAAATTGAGTGTACTGTTCTGAAACATGAATTTTCTGTAAAACCAGTAGGCCTCACATGCATTGGGATTGTTGACTGTGTCCAGAATTTCCTTTTGGAGTTCTTTGCTTACCACCTCATCGGCATCCAAAAAAAGAATCCAATCATTGGAGGCCTGTTTCAGTGTAAAGGATTTTTGGGCGGTAAAATTATCAAAGGGATTTTGGATCACTTTCACTTTTGGATGGTCCAGCAGGTACTCATAAGTGCCATCTGTACTGTAGGAATCAACTACAATAATCTCATCGGCAAATGAAACGGAATCGATACACCTTTCAATGTAACCCATTTCGTTGTAGGTGATGATGAGTGCTGATATTTTTTGCTTTGGGGTGCTCAATCCAGCCATAAATAATATTTTGTACGAGGTTTGGTTTTACAAAACTATAACAAAAAAATAGTGCAAAAATTGTTTGGTGATTTATTTTTCTTACAACAACTAAAAATATGAATACCCTACTTTTTTGCCTTTAAAATTGCCATGATAGGGTGATTTCCTACTAATAGATAAGAAAAAAAGGGATGGTTGCTTTATATTTTAAAAATTTTGATAATCAAAATAATGAAGATAACACTAACCATACTTCTTTTGGGCATAGCTGGGTTTTTTATAGGAAAACTGATCAAGCACAAATCCCTTTATCCTTTTATGCCCTTTAGGTACGATTTTAGGAAGAGAAGAAACACCTTTCTAAAAATTATGGAATTGATGAAAAAGACCAAAGTCAAAACCATTGTTGAAACAGGAACCTCACGAGAAGGTCTTAGGGGAACCAAAAGCAACGGGTCAGCCACTATGGTATTTGGGAAATGGGCAAAAGAAAATAATGCCTTTGTACATTCTGTGGACATTAATATAGAATCCATAAAAAATGCGCAAGAAGAAGTAAACAGACAGAATCTCCAAGAATTTCTTCAATATACGCGTTTACACAGCTACATCATGCTCCCGTAGGGCATTGTTCAACGAGGTTTTTTTGTCAGTACTTTCTTTTCTTTTTCCAATAATCAAGGCGCACGGTACCTGATATTCCCCTGCGGGGAACTTTTTGGTATAACTTCCGGGAATCACAACCGATCTTGCGGGAACCCGACCTTTGAGTTCTACGGGTTGGTCACCAGTCACGTCAATGATTTTGGTGGAGCCCGTCAACACAACGTTGGCACCCAAAACAGCTTCTTTTTCCACGCGCACCCCCTCAACAACAATACAGCGTGATCCGATAAAAGCATTATCCTCAATAATGACAGGTGCAGCTTGCAAAGGCTCCAAAACGCCTCCAATGCCAACACCACCACTCAAATGGACGTTTTTACCGATTTGTGCACAGCTACCGACCGTGGCCCAAGTGTCCACCATGGTGCCTTCATCCACATAAGCACCAATGTTCACATAACTAGGCATAAGAATGGTTCCTTTGGAAATATAGGCGCCATGTCTTGCAACCGCATGGGGAACCACCCGGACTCCTTTTTCTTGATAGCCTTTTTTCAATGGGATTTTATCGTGATATTCAAAAATGCCAGCTTCAAGCACCTCCATTTTTTGAATTGGAAAATACAGTACAACAGCCTTTTTGACCCACTCATTGATTTGCCAACCATCAGCTGTGGGTTCCGCGCAACGTAATTCACCCATATCTATCAAATCAATCACCTCCCTGATGGCTATTTGGGTTTTTTCCTCTTTCAACAACTCCCGGTTGTCCCAGGCTTTTTCAATAAGTCCCCTTAAGTCTGTCATTTTTCTTAAAATTTTGACAAAGATAGGCTCCTCAATAGAATAATGGGGCTTATTTTAAGGGCATAACATTTTTAAGGTTATTTTTGCCAAAAATTTTGGTTTGGCTAGAATCTTGGCGTTGGATTATGGAAAGGTGAGAACAGGGATTGCGGTTACCGATGAACTTCAGTTGATTGCCTCTGGATTGACCACCGTTGAAACCAAGGAATTAATTCCCTTTCTTGCGGATTATATAGAGAAAGAATCGGTAGAAAAGTTTATAGTGGGGCTTCCCAAACAAATGGACAATACCTCATCTGAATCTGAAGGACTGATTCAGTCTTTTTTAAAGAAGTTGACAGGAAGATTTCCTTCAATGCCCGTGGAGCGCCAAGATGAGCGGTTCACCTCCAAAATGGCATTCCAATCCATGTTGGACAGTGGATTGAAAAAGAAAAAGCGCCAAGACAAAGGCTTGGTGGATGAAATAAGTGCCACGCTGATTTTGCAGGCATACCTTAACAGAATTTAATTTATGATTTTACCCATTATTGCATACGGGGACCCCGTTTTACGAAAAATGGCCAAGGATATCACTTCAGAATATCCAAAACTGGACGAATTGATCACCAATATGTGGGAGACCATGTATAACGCCCATGGGGTTGGATTGGCGGCTCCACAAGTTGGATTGCCCATTCGTTTGTTTGTGGTGGATACCACTCCTTTTTCCGATGATGAAGAATTGAGCAAGGAGGACCAAGAAGCTTTAAATGGCTTCAAAAAAGTCTTTATCAACGCAAAAATTGAAGAAGAAATGGGGACGGAATGGGATTTTAATGAGGGCTGTTTAAGTATACCGGATATCAGGGAGGATGTCAAAAGAAAACCTGAAATCACCATTAGTTATGTGGATGAGAATTTTGAGCCCCACACCGAAACCTATGATGGATTGCTGGCAAGGGTTATTCAGCATGAATATGATCATATCCAAGGAATCCTGTTCACGGACAAATTGTCTTCTTTGAAGAAACGCTTGCTAAAAAGTAGATTGGAGAAAATTTCGAAAGGAAAAATCACAGTGGACTACAAAATGCGGTTCCCCAATATCAAAAAAGGACGTTAAAAAAATTGACGTTTCAGAGAATACTATATTTTTGCGCGCATAAATCTATTTTGAATGGCATTGGACAAAATTTTATCGATTGGTGGTAAGCCTGGACTTTACAAACTATTGACCCAGACAAGAAGTGGTTTTGTTGGGGAATCCCTTTTAGACGGAAAACGAGTGACCGTCGGGATGAGAAGCAATGTCAGTGTCCTTTCCGAAATAGCCATCTACACCCTGGAAGAAGAAGTGCCCCTTCGTGAGGTTTTCCAAAAAATCAAGGAAAAAGAAGACAGTAAGAAAACTGGAATTAGCCACAAAGCCGAAAAAATTGAGTTGGAGGAATATTTCTTCGAAATTCTGCCCAACTATGACGAGGACCGTGTGTATGCCAGTGACATCAAAAAAATAATCCAGTGGTACAACATCCTCATCGATAACAACATTTCTGATTTTGTTAAAGAGGAGGATACTGAGGAAGAGCCAACTTCCGTGGCTTCCAGCGAAGAGGAATAATTATTCCTGCTCCCAGTCCACCAAAGGACTTGGATAATAGTTGACTTCCATCATATTTAAATACGGAACCTGTTGGGCCAAGCGCTCTTTGTAATCGTTCCAATTGCAATGTTCTGCTGGGGACCAACCCAATTCTGCAATTCCAATAACCCTTGGAAAGGCAAGATACTCCAATTCATTACTATTGCTGATGGTCTCGGACCATAACGGGGCTTCAATGCCCAGGATGCTTTCCCTTGGAAGGCCTTCCACATAGGTTTCAGGGTCCCAATTATAACCTACATCAACAGGAATAAAACCGGCCCAATCCAGACCATATTCAGAAATGGAATCATATTTCATATCAACATAGGCTCTCTCGGCTGGAGAAAGAATGACCTTCAACCCATTTTCGGCAGCTTTTATAGCACTGTGCGATTCATTCCATAGTTGAGCAACAGAAGATGGACTAAGTTTGGCTTGGGCAATCTCGTTCCATCCTATCATTTGTTTTCCATGCTTTTGAACAATTTTTTCCACTTTTTCCACAAAATGAATATAATCGCTCTTTTTGGTGACGTGGCTTTCATCGCCACCTATGTGGAAATAAGATCCGGATGTGATGGAAGCAATTTCACCAATAACATCATCCAGAAATGCATAAACTGTATCCATTCGCGTGTGAAAAGAACTGTAACCAACTTTCATGTCCGTTCTAACCCTTGGTTTTTCCGCTTTTCCCCCAGCATGTAAGAAGGGGTAACTCAATGAAGCGGCATTGGTGTGCCCGGGCATATCTATTTCGGGAATTAAGGTCATGTGTCTGTCGGCAGCATATTGCACCAATTCCTTGTATTCCTCTTGCGTGTAGAAGCCGCCTTCGCCACCACCAACTTCGGTTTGGCCCCCAATTTCGGTAAGCTTGGGCCACGATTTGATTTCAAGCCGCCAACCTTGGTCATCAGATAGGTGTAAATGAAAGGTGTTGTATTTGTAGTAAGCCAGAATGTCGATGTACTTTTTCGCCTCTTCGACGGTGAAGAAATGTCGAGCCACATCCAGCATGGCACCGCGGTATTTAAACTTTGGGGCATCCATTATTTTTCCAGATGGAATCAACCATAGGGGATGGTCCGTAAGCGTATCATTACTTTTTTCAGGAATAAGCTGTCGCAACGTCTGGATTCCCCTGAACGCACCCGCGGCAGTTTTGGCATTGACGAAAATGGAATCTTTTTTGATATACAGTTGATACGATTCAGGAGTTTCTAATGTTGTACTATCCGATTGGTTGATGTAGATCAACCGTTCTATATCTTGGTTATTTGTGGCATTGACTGCTATGTCCAATCCAATCTTTCCCTTTATCTTTTCTGAAAGGAATTGCCCCACCTTTTCAAACGCCGGGTCTTGGGTAGAGGTATAGATAAACGTAGTGGAATCTAACCCAAAAGCACTGTGGGTCGCCACAGTTTTTAGGGGTTTTGGAATCAGTGGAGCTACGCTCAGGTCTGTTTTTGGGTAAAGAATTTCTTTTTTTTCGGGTTGGCAAGCCGCTAAGCAAACCATAGCGGAAAAGAGCAGTAACGTCCTTGTAATCACAGTAGTTTTGAATTAGTTATTTAACATGATTTTTCAATACCTCGTACCAAATATCATAGCCCTTGGTATTCATATGGAGGCCATCTTCAATGAAAATGTCCTGTTTTACTTTTCGTTTGTTGAGCATGGGGTGCCACACATCCACAAAATCTACACCATTGATTTTTTCCGTAAGCCTACTGAGTTTTCGATTCAACCGTCTGTACTTTCTTCTTAATTTCCATCTAGAAATGCTGGGTTTTGGGGAAATCAGCACTATCTCCATGTGCTGTGCTTTTTGCCGGAGCTCATTCAATATGCGTTTTGAAATATCCAGTATGGTTCTGAGCCTTACTTTGGCATTTACATCATTGTCTCCCTCATAAATAAAGACTTTTGTCGGTTTGTAGTTGAGAATCAATTCGTTCAAATACAATTCCAAATCCGAAAATTGAGAGCCACCAAACCCTGTATTTAGGACTTGCTGTTCTGGAAATCTATCTTGCAGGTCTTTCCACATTCTAATACTGGAACTACCGGTAAATACCAAAGTTGGTTTTGAGGCATCCCAGAGGGAATCGTTCTTTTTTTGGGTTTCCATGACCTCGTTATCAAAACGATTGGGAGCTTGTGAGTATGCAAGAATTGGAAGTAACAGTAAAAGGATCAAGAATTTTTTCATGCCGATGAGTTTTGTGTGATAGGGATTAGTTCTCATTGACCAAGTTTTGAGTTTTACTCCAATCATAAAAACGTTCTATCCACGTATCTGAAGGTAATCCTTGTTTCCGCATTCCAAAACCATGTCCACCCTTACTGTACATATGCAAGGCCACGCTCTTCCCAGCTTCCAACCATGAAGAATAGAGGGCAATAGATCCCTTAGCCAAGCCCAATGGATCATCTGAGGCGCAGACCAAAAACATGGGTGGTGCATCTTCTTTGGGTTTTTCCAGTGGAACCACGTCGGCCCAATAATAGACAGGCACTAAAAAATTGGGTCTGCTTTCTTCTGCATAATTGTAGCCTACACCTACGGTTACAGCACCTCCCGCAGAGAAGCCCATAAAACCTATCTTATTGGGGTCCACACCGTAGGTGTTTGCATTCTCACGAACATATTTTATCGCGTTTAATCCATCTGCAATGGAATAGGGGAGAACAGTATTGACACGTTCTATAAACTTTTCAGGCTCTTTAGATGCATCATTTTCAATTTCAGCAACACCATCTTCTCCCGTTGGGACCAATCGATATTTAAGAACAAAGGCAGTAATTCCCTTTGCGTTCAGCCATTTGGCCACATCGTTACCTTCACTGTTGATACTCAGGGCAAATAATCCCCCTCCTGGAGCAATAATTACTGCCGTTCCAGTATTGATTTCTTCCTTAGGTCGAAAAACCTGCATAGTAGGTTCTGAAACATTAGTGACGACATTAACTTCCCATATATCCGAAAAGTATGCGTTTTCGGGAGTTTCCCATGTTACGGGAGGCCCCTCTGTGTTAGGTAGCTTTATAATTTCTTGGGCATTCAAGAAAAGCCCACAGCATAAGATTGCCAAGGATACTAGTGCTTTCATATTATTGGTGTTTTCCCAAATGTACAATTTTCAATAGAGCACTATGGTTAAATGCTGCGACCATCATTTTATCGCTTCTTCGTATTCCGTAGTCTTTATAACTATGGATAAAAAATCAACCTATGCTATTTACGGTCTTTGTACTTTTAAATAAAATTTTATAGATGAACGCAAGATCTGAGGAGCTGAAGGCATTGGAACGACTTCTAAACATCATGGACGAACTACGGGAACAATGTCCATGGGACAAAAAACAGACCATGCAAACCCTTCGTCATTTGACCATTGAAGAAACCTATGAACTGGGTGATGCCATTTTGGACAATGATTTGGAGGAGGTGAAAAAGGAATTGGGAGATTTGTTATTGCACATTGTCTTCTACGCAAAGATAGGCTCAGAAACCCAAGATTTTGATATTGCCGATGTAGCCAATGGCATCTGTGAAAAATTAATCAACCGACACCCCCATATTTATGGTGATGTAAAAGTGGAGAATGAAGAAGAGGTGAAACAAAATTGGGAGAACATCAAACTCAAGGAAGGCAAGAAGAGTGTTCTGGAAGGGGTTCCCAACAGTTTGCCGGCCCTAGTGAAAGCCAATCGAATTCAAGAAAAAGTAGCAGGAGTAGGATTTGATTGGGAACATCCGGAGCAGGTATTTGAAAAATTAAAGGAAGAATTGGGCGAGCTGCAGGTTGAAGTGGAATCCAATGATGCTAATAAAATTGAATCAGAGTTTGGTGATGTCCTGTTTTCCATGGTCAACTATGCTCGATTTTTGAATATAAATCCTGAAAATGCCCTGGAACGCACCAATAAAAAGTTTATCCACCGGTTCCAATATTTGGAAGGAAAAGCCAAGGAATCCGGTAAAACCCTAAAAGAAATGACCTTGGCAGAAATGGACGTTTTTTGGGAAGAGGCCAAGAAGTTGCCCTCTATTTAATGGTTTGGAATACTTATGTTTCAGATTACTTTGGTAATCCCATTTTCACCTTTTATTTCCAAAGACTGAAAATCAAAGAAAAACGTATCTTTTTTGGCCTGAACTATTCGAATTTCCTTGGCCATTTCTCCATATTTACTTGGCACCCAGCTATCATAAAACAGTTCAATGGTTTGGGTGGTGTCTTTCGGATTTCGCATCTCAATCTTGGAAATCAATTTTTCATCAGGACTAAATAAAAGTCGAACAAGATTTCCTAACCCGTCTTCACCTAAATACAATTCATGTTCCTTTTCTTGGTGGACGACCTTGTTTTTGAATTGAAGGTTTGAATAAAAATTACTGGGATCAATACTCATTTTATGGATTTCATGACTTCGAATCATTTCCACGTCCTCTTTCAATAAAGTATCCAGAACTACATTCGTTTCATCCATCACATAGCCTTGGTAAATGGAATCAACATGGACTTTGAAGGGAGCCTCCATATCACTGAACTTTTGCATGAAATAACAACTTCCATCCGCCATTGAATGGACTTCGGTAGTATATGTGCCAAAAGGGCTTCTACAGTTGGCGATTGAAATGATATCTTCAATTTCCTCGTATTTAGGATTGAGTGATAAAATCTCTTCTTTAGATTGCTTTTCTGTGCATGACCCCATGACCAAAGCCGTAAGCATCAAAAAAAGGTATTTGGGTTGAATTTTCATTTAGCGATTTAATTGTTACTCAAAATTTACGCATTCTGAACGTATGCTCCAAAGAATTATTTGGCTTAGAGTCTGTTAATTAGAATTTTAACATCGTATCAATGGGATTACATGGGATAAGTTTCGTTTAAAAACTACGACTCTGTTTCCGAGAGGATATGACCAAAGGTTCTATATTTGTCCGCTCTTTAGATACATTAAAAT
>JBNLBG010000097.1:0-9513 GCA_050303195.1 Allomuricauda sp.
AACGCATCATTATACTTGATAAAATACCCTAAAAGCTCAGTAAAAAAGGTATAAATAATGAGCATAGGGAGGTATTTTAAAGGGGTGTCAAAAAACCTCTTGTACCGAATTACAGAAACTATCCAGGTTACTAAATAAAGAAGTACGGCAAACTGACCGCTAATCAGTTTCACAAGATTTTCGGTAGTCATCTTTTTTAAAAATCTCCATCAGGCGGTGGTCCTGAATTGCTATGATTTAAGTTAAGACTTTTGCTTTCTTGTAGCATTACTGGTGAGGCAAAACTGGGGGCAAAACTTGCATAAGATCTATCGTCCTCCTTTATATTGCTGCCTACGGCAGTTTCTCCAACAGCATTTTTAATGAGTTTGGCCTTGCCATCCGCACCAATATAAAACCCATAGTCCTCACCATTGACGTTCATCGTAGGTACAACAAATATGGAGTTTTGTCTCGGGTGGACTATTTTTTTGCCATCGGGAAAATCTGCCTTATCAGGATAATTGGCAAAATAAAATCGTAATGAGGAAATGTCCACTTGGGCACCTTTAGCCTCTTGTTCTATATAGGCGATATATTGTTTAATATCCGCGTAGCTAAATGAACTAAACCGAGCAGCTTCAAACTTTTCGGTACTTCGCTCAGCTTCATATCGTTGGATGATGTCCAACCGGTTTTTGGAGTAATTGTCGTACAAAGACTTTGATTCTTCCAATGAGATGATGCCTTCTGGAGGCGATACCCTTTCTTGCTCTTCCGCCGCTCTTGATTCCGTGGATTCTTCTTTTTTAGGGCTTTGTTGGCAGGCAGTAAGTGTGAATAAAAAAGCACCTAGCAATACAGTGGCAACTTTTTTGAGGTTTTTCATAGTTAAAGTGTTTTAGAGTTCGGTTTTGGGGAAACCGATTTAAAGATAAGTTTTTTCTTTAAGACTTATCAAGAAAAAACCCTTTGAGATTTCTCAAAGGGTTTTTAAATATCTGTATATCAATTATTTGATTTAATTGTTCATCGTAAGCAGAAACTCTTCGTTGTTTTTGGTCTGTTTAATGCGCTGTTCCATAAATTCCATGGCTTCCACAGGATTCATGTCTGCCAAATACTTGCGCATGATCCACATACGTTGAATAGTGTTTTCGTCCAACAATAGATCATCCCTTCGGGTAGAAGAGGAAATAAGGTCGATGGCAGGGAAAATTCTTCGGTTGGAAATTCGTCTGTCCAACTGAAGCTCCATGTTACCGGTACCCTTAAATTCTTCAAAAATCACCTCGTCCATTTTGGATCCAGTCTCGGTCAATGCTGTTGCAATTATGGAAAGTGAACCTCCATTTTCAATGTTACGGGCCGCACCGAAGAACCGTTTTGGCTTGTGCAGTGCATTGGCGTCCACACCACCACTCAATACCTTGCCAGAGGCAGGTTGTACAGTGTTGTAGGCACGGGCCAATCGGGTGATGGAATCCAAAAGAATAACCACATCATGGCCACATTCCACCAAACGCTTGGCTTTTTCCAAAACAATATTGGCCACCCGAACGTGTTCCGTAGCTTCTTTGTCAAACGTTGAGGCAACCACTTCACCTTGAACGTTACGCTGCATATCGGTAACCTCCTCAGGGCGTTCATCAATCAAAAGAATGATTTGGTACACCTCTGGGTGATTCGCGGCAATGGCGTTGGCAATATCCTTTAGCAACATGGTCTTACCCGTTTTGGGTTGGGATACGATCATGCCACGCTGTCCCTTTCCAATAGGGGAGAACAAGTCCATAATCCGCGTGGAAATGGTACTCTGACGTTCTGCCAGTTTAAATTTTTCCTTTGGAAACAAAGGGGTAAGGTGCTCAAAAGATACCCGGTCCCGTACCACTTGTGGGTCCAGACCATTGATTTTGTTCACCTTGATCAGTGGGAAATATTTTTCACCCTCTTTTGGAGGTCTAATGTTCCCCAAAACAGTGTCGCCCGTCTTCAACCCAAACAATCTGATCTGCGATTGCGATACATAAATGTCGTCAGGAGAAGAAAGGTAGTTGTAATCCGAAGAGCGCAAGAATCCATAACCATCCTGCATAATATCCAGTACGCCCTCACTCTCAATAATGCTGTCAAACTCAAACTCAGGTTCTTTGTACCTGTTTTTTAAGTCCTTGTCAAAATTGCTGTTCTTTTTATCGTGGCCACCACTTTTTTGGTGCTGGCTGGTTCTTCTATTGTTGTTTTGTCCCTTTGATGCAGTATTGCTCTGCTTGTGGTCCTTTTTTTGAGGTGGTCCCTTAGGGTCCTCTTTTTTGATATGGGTATCATCTTTAGCAGATGCTGGTTTTTCGGTGGCCTCGACCACCTTTTCCTTTGGCTCATTTTTTTTGGGCCTTGGCGTTCTGGTACGTGTAGGTTTTGGGGTAGGGGTACCATTGTTTTGAGGTACTGAGGTGCTTTCTGCCACGGCCTTTGGATTAGAAGCTTGGACATCTAGTATTTGATATACTAAATCCAGCTTTTTCAGTGATTTGAATTTAGGAACGTTAAGGCCCTTGGCAATCTCTTGCAACTCAGGAAGCTTTTTAGCTTTTAGATCTGAAATCTCGAACATTAAGTAATGAATAAGTTAAACTGTGTATAATCTGAAAATATTGAAGTAAAAAGTTATTTGATTGCTACTGGAGGAAAGATTTCCTAGGTAAGTGCTTCGCTAATAACGACACAAGTATACAAATAATTTTTCAAGAATAAGGCCTTATTTATCAAAAAGACGTCTATTTTTGCATTTTGAAATCAAATTATACAATGATTCAACGAATTCAGACGTTTTTTCTAGGGATTGTTGCACTTCTTACTGGTGTATTGCCCTTTTTTCTGAATTTATGGATTGAGGTGGATGGCACCAAAGTCTATGCCGAGAACGAACTTTGGATTAGTATTGCATTCTATGCTTCGGCAGTTTTGGCCGTGATTTCAATTTTTATGTACAAGAACAGACAAAATCAATTTGTAGTAAACAGATTGAATATGATATTGAATCTTTTTTTACTAGGATTTTTCGTTTATCGATCGCTAAGCTTATCCGGAGAAACTGTGGTTTCTGAGAAGGGTATTGGGATGCTGATTCCTGTATTTTCTATCGTTTTTCTGGTCCTGGCCAACAGGGCTATCAAAAAGGATGAAGATCTTGTAAAATCTGTTGATCGCTTACGTTGAACCTAACATCTTAGTAGTATTAGTGCGAAAAAACCCTGGCCTTGGCCGGGGTTTTTATGCTTTATTCATCGTTTTCCCAGTTCCACGACTTCCAAATCCGAAATTTTATCCCCGTCAATTACAAATCGGAGCATGGTACGTACCTGATGGAACCCATGTTTGCCACAAGCACCTGGGTTCATGTGGAGCAATCCCAATTTTTTGTCGTTCATCACCTTAAGGATATGCGAATGGCCACAAATGAACAGTTTGGGTGGATTCAGCTTTATTTCTTCCCGTATCCGTACATCATATCTATTGGGGTAGCCACCAATGTGTGTGATCCAAACATCAACCCCTTCGCACATAAACCTATTATGTTCGGGAAACTCGTTTCGCACATTGTGGTCATCGATATTGCCATAAACCGCTCTAACGGGTTTCAAGGCCCGTAACTGGTCGGTTACCCTAAGGCTTCCAATGTCGCCCGCATGCCAGATTTCATCGGCTTGGGCCGCGTATTTTAGAATGGTGGTATCGATATGGCCATGGGTGTCCGAGAGCAATAGAATTTTGGTCATAACGCTAAAAATATGCTAAAAAATAGAGGTTGGATTCCTTTTGGAAGGGATTGAATTATCTTTAACGACTTAAAAGTAAGGCATTCCTTTGAGATATTTTATCCAATTTTCCTATTTCGGAAAAGCATACCACGGATGGCAGAACCAACCCAACGCCATAACGGTGCAAGAAGTGTTGGAAAATGCCCTGGCCACCCTGTTGCGACAAACAATAGAGGTTGTTGGTGCGGGTAGGACCGATGCGGGAGTGCACGCCAAGGAAATGTTCGCCCATTTTGATTTTGGTGAAATTGAAAATAAGGAGGAATTGGCCTATCGCCTCAATGCATTTCTTCCTGATGACATCGCTGTGCAGCAGATTTACACAATGCCCCCAGAAGCCCATGCTAGGTTTGATGCGTTTGAACGAACTTATGAATATTGGGTAGTACAGGAAAAGAATCCTTTTTATGCAGACTCTGCCCATTTTGTAAAATATCCTTTGAATGTGGAGAGGATGAACCTAGCTGCTTCCTATCTATTGGAGCATTCGGATTTTGAATCTTTTTCCAAATCCAATACAGATGTGAAGACCTATATATGTGATCTTCGGCAAGCAATTTGGGAAGAAAAGGAGGAAAAATTAGTATTTAAAATTACCGCAGACCGTTTTCTTCGGAATATGGTACGTGCAGTGGTGGGGACTCTGTTGGACGTGGGTATGGGCAAGATGGCTCCCGAAAAAATCCATTCCATCATCACGAGTAAAGACAGAAGTAAGGCCGGGGTATCTGTCCCTGCAAAAGGGTTATATTTGACCAAGGTTTTGTATCCAAAAGAACTATTTGATGAGTAAAAGTGACGAAATAGGCAAAGCGTTTGATTTTAGACTTTTCAAGCGGGTATTTGCACATACCAAGCCCTACCAGGCCATTTTTTGGGTAGTGGCCATTGCGGCGATATTATCCGCTGCATTTGCTGTGGGCATTCCCATTTTGGTTAAAGATATTATCAATGATGCATTGAGCAGTAAAAACGCTCAAGGCTTGTTTTCCGCGATAATGTTGATGCTGGGTCTCCTTATTGGACAGGTGACCATGCAGTTGGCTTTTAACTACTATGCCAACCTTTTGGGGGAATCCGTTATCAAGGATATCCGCGTTAGGCTCTTCAAAAAGATGATGGGCTTTAAAATGACCTATTTCGATAATTCTTCCATAGGTGTCCTTGTTACTAGGGCCGTTGCGGATATGCAGCGTATCGGTGAGATTTTTAGTCAGGGGTTTTTCATGATCGTAGCGGATGTGCTCAAAATGATTTCAGCCGCAATCATTATGACCATCATGAACTGGAAATTGGCATTGATTGTTTTTGCAATTCTTCCGGTGATTTTGGTGGCAACCCGATTGTTTCAACAAGCCATGAAGGTAGCCTTTATTGAGGTCCGGGCCCAAGTGTCCAATCTCAATTCTTTTGTGCAGGAGCGTATTGCCGGCATGAAAATCGTTCAGTTGTTTAATCGTGAAGAGATTGAAAAGGAAAAATTCAGGGTTATTAATGAAAAACATCAGAATGCCTGGTTAAAAACAGTTTGGTACAACTCCATTTTCTTTCCCGTGGCTGAAATTTCCAATTCCATTGGAATAGGACTCGTGGTCTATTTTGGTGTGATTCAAAACATACAAAATATAGGTTTGGACAATAACAAAGGAACCATTGTAGCTTTTTTCTTTTTGATGGACCTTTTGTTCCGCCCCTTGCGACAGATTGCGGATAAATTCAATACCCTACAAATGGGAATGGTGGCTGCCAATCGAGTATTCAAAATTTTAGATACCGATAGCCATATTGCGGATGAGGGTTCCGTGGTAAAAGATGATGTGAAAGGAGACATCCAATTTAGGGATGTTCGGTTTGGCTACAGTAAGGACGAAGAGGTACTGCATGGTATTTCTTTTAAGGTAGAGGCCGGAGAAACCGTAGCCATTGTGGGTGCCACAGGAGCAGGAAAATCGACCATTATCAACCTGCTCAACCGTTTTTATGAGATCAATTCAGGACAAATATTGATTGATGGCGTGGGTATTCGGGATTATACCTTACAATCCCTCCGTTCCCATATTGCGATCGTGTTGCAGGACGTTTTTCTTTTTGCTGATACCATTGCCCATAATATTTCCCTTGGAGATAAAAACATTTCCGTGACAGAGATAGAAGCGGCAGCCAAACAGATTGGGGTACACGAGTTCATTTCCAGCCTTCCGGGCGGATATCAATATAATGTAAAGGAAAGAGGAACCATGCTCTCCAGTGGCCAACGGCAATTGATTGCCTTCTTGCGAGCCTATGTAAGCAACCCCAGTATCTTGATCTTGGATGAAGCTACATCTTCTGTGGATACCTATTCAGAACAGCTGATTCAGCAAGCCACGGATAAGATTACCGAAGGTAGAACATCGATTATTATTGCACACCGTTTGGCCACTATCAAAAAAGCCAGTAAGATCATTGTAATGGATGAGGGACAGATCGTAGAGATTGGAACCCACAAGGAACTCCTTAAAAAAGGCGGATACTACAACGACTTATACACTGCCCAGTTTTTGGAAGAAGAAGTGGCCTGATTACTTTGGCCTAAAATCCTCAATGGTCATTTGACCGGTGATCAAGGAAACAGTTATGATCAGAGTTCCAATCACCAACATGAGTATCACAAAAAGAAAAAGGTAGATGAATCCACGGAGAAAAGCGCTCCAAAAACCGACTTGGTAAATTCTTTTGAACACCCAAAATTGGTAGCAGACGGTCAGAATCAAAAAAATCCAAGTGAACAGGTCATATCTCATGTCCAATAACCCACATAAAGGGAGACAAATAAGTACTTGAACAAAAGAAACCTGTCCGGTAATATAGGTATTGGCCACTACGTGTTCTGTATAATTCAATTTTTTCTTGTCGAAGAAAAGAAACCATGTCATTAGAGCGTACATCGGCACAATTAAATAAGTGATGAGTCCTTGGTAATCAAATACAAAATCCACGTTTGGCCCTTCACCTTTGGTAAAATTGGTTGGGGTAAGGTCAATATGATACACCCTTCTGAGTACAAAAAACAGAACTCCAACAAGAGTAATGGCTATAGCAAAATAGCTGATGGGGTTCATATATTTTTTCCGAGTCCCCAAAATGTAACTGTTAATGACAATATCGGGTTGGGCAAAGAGATGTCTAAACGTTTTAAGAAAGGTATTGTCCAGATTAAAAACTTGAAAACTCAAATCCTCCCATACATTTTTTAAAGTGAGCCTATTATGAATGACCTTGCCACCACAGGTGGGACAATAACTGAAATCCGACCTTAAACTGGTATGGCAATTCTTGCAGTTCATTACCCTAAATCTTTCTTGATGAATTGGATCAGTTCTTCCGAAGTTTTAAAAGGAACAAACTCCCCATTTTTAATGTAAGAAATGGAACCGGTTTCCTCACTGACCACCAAGCAAAGCGCGTCAGTCTTTTCAGTAATGCCCACAGCGGCCCTGTGACGCAATCCAAAGCGGAGGGGGATGTTTCGGTCGTTGGAAACTGGCAAAATCACCCGGGTTGCCGTGATATAGTTATCCTGGACCACAGCAGCTCCATCATGCAGGGGGCTATTCTTAAAAAAGATACTCTCCAAAATGGGCTGTGTGACCTCAATGTTCATGGCATCTCCAGTGGATTTTATAAAATCCAGGGAATTGTTGCGCTCAATAACGATGATAGCCCCGGTCTTGGTGTTTCCCATCCGTTCACACGCCGCCACAATGGCTTCCACATCCGTATCGGTGGGAACCGCTTCCTGTTTCAGGAATTTAAAATGACGGATAAAATTGCGTTTGGAAGCAAAATTGGTGGAGCCTATCATCAACAGAAATTTCCGTATCTCTTGTTGAAATACAATGATCAGGGCTATGAGCCCAATGTTCATAAATCCGCCCACCATGCTGCTGATCATTTTCATTTGTAGGAGTTCTGTGAGTTTCCACAGGGCCCAAACAATGACAATGCCTATAAAAATATTGATGGCCACCGTGCCTTTGACCAATTTGTAAATATAATAGAGCAACGCGGCCACGAGCACAATGTCGATAATGTCTGTGATTTTAAACTCAAGAAAATTCAAAAATTCCAACCGCGGTGTTTTTGTAAAATTAGCAAAAATAGAAGAACCAAAAATTAGAGGGCATTTGCCTTCAATGCCTCCACAAGTTTAACACATTCCACGGCTTCTTTTACATCATGCACCCTTAAAATATTGACTCCTTTTAAAAGGGCGATGGTATGTAGGGTGGTGGTTCCGTTCAATGCCTCTTTTGGTGAAGAGTTCAAAATCTTGTAGATCATCGATTTTCGACTTAACCCAATAAGAAGTGGTACTTCAAAAGTTTTGAACAGATCCAAATGGTTCAATAAAGTGTAATTCTGTGATATGGTTTTAGCAAAGCCAAAACCAGGATCAATGATAATGTCGTTTATTTTTTTTGAAGTAGCCTCTTGCATTTTCTGCGAAAAATAAAACCGAAGGTCTTTGACCAAGTCGTCATATACAGCCTCTTTTTGCATGGACTGTGGCGTACCCTTCAAATGCATCATAATATAAGGAACTTGATATTGGGCAATGGTATTGAACATTTCAGTATCCAGATTTCCTGCCGCAATATCATTGATCAAGGCGGCACCTCGTTCTAAACTTTCAGCTGCAATCTTACTTCTGAAGGTATCCACCGAAATCAAGGTATCGGGAAAATGCTTCAGGATCAATTCCACAACAGGGAGCATCCGTTTTAGCTCTTCATCTTCATCAACGTGCTCCGCTCCAGGGCGGGAACTGTAGGCACCCATATCGATAAATGAGGCGCCATCTATGAGCATTTTTTCGACTTGTTTCAAAATAGTGGCTTCATCCTTGTATTTTCCACCGTCATAAAAAGAATCCGGGGTAAGGTTAAGGATACCCATCACCTTGGGCACCGATAGATCTATGAGTTCTCCTTTGCAGTTTATGGTCATAAAGAATACCTGCTTCGTTTGGGTTTCATTATCTTTGGCGAAGTGCTTTTGAGCACTTTCAATTGGACGAAATTTACGCAAATTAGTAACAATACATGCAGCAGACCTCCCAACAATATGATGCGGTAATCCAAACCTGCCGGGAATTGTTTTTGAAAAAGGCGCAAGATTATGGTACCGCATGGCGTATTTTGCGGCTTCCTTCGCTAACTGACCAAATTTTTATCAAGGCCCAGCGCATTCGCAGCCTCCAACAAAATGAAGTGCGAAAAGTGGATGAAGATGAACAATCGGAGTTTATTGGCATCATTAATTATTCCATCATGGCCCTCATTCAAATTAAGAAAGGCATTGTGGAACAACCTGATTTAACCGCGGAGCAGGCGGTAGCTTTGTATGATGAGGAAGTGGCCATCACCAAAAAACTGATGGAGGATAAAAACCACGATTATGGAGAAGCATGGCGTGATATGCGGGTAAGTTCGTTGACTGACCTCATTTTACAAAAAGTACTTCGCGTAAAACAGATTGAGGACAATCAAGGAGCAACCTTGGTAAGCGAAGGTGTGGATGCCAATTATCAAGACATGGTCAATTATGCTGTTTTTGCTTTGATTCATGTGTCAGAAAGCCCAAAATCTTAAAATGTAAGGAGTGTCCATTTTTATTTGGTCTGAAAATGGAAAAAAGAAAAAAGAACCAAGACAGAGGACGATTTAAA
>JBNLBG010000098.1:0-9490 GCA_050303195.1 Allomuricauda sp.
CAAAAAGAAAAGGTATTAATAAATAGTTGACCATAGTGTTTATATTTTATGTTAGAAATGGAAATTACGAAACTCTCTAACATATCAGTAGGCAACCGTCAAGTTTTGTTACACATTCATCAATTGGGCAGAGCAGAAATGGCTTTTTTGATGCGTTGTATACTTTCTTCTTTTCCGATGAGCTCCAAAATGTCGAATAAATGTGGACCTTTCATATCACCAACAATCACCAAACGAAAGGGAGGCATCACTTTTCCAAAGGAAAGCTCCTTTTTGCCGATCCAATCTTTAATGATGGTTTCGATATTGGAGGAAGTAAAATCATGGATTCCTTCCAAAATGGAGATTACCTCATTCATGATTTCAGGGGTATCTTCTTTCCACTGTTTTTTAGCTGCCCTTTCATTATATGAAGTTGGAGCTTCAAAAAAGTAATCACCTAATTCCCAAAAATCGGAAACATAACTTGCCCGTTCCTTGATGAGGGAAACCACTTGTGTAACATATTCTTTTGTAGCGTTGATAGATTTGGATGATAACTGAACCATAAACAACTCAGTAAGTTCTTCATTGCTCTTTCGTTGCAGCCATTGTTGATTATACCAATTGTTCTTTTCTGGGTCAAAGCGAGCTCCTGACTTGTTCACACGTTCTAGGCTAAAAGCATCGACCAATTCTTCCAAGGTAAAGATTTCTTGTTCTGTTCCGGGGTTCCACCCCAAAAGTGCCAAGAAATTCACCACAGCCTCAGGGAAAAATCCAGCTTCACGGTACCCTTTGGATTCGTTCCAGGACAAAGGAAAAACTGGGAAACCTCCTTTTTCACCATCGCGTTTGCTCAATTTTCCTTTTCCAACAGGTTTCATGATCAAAGGCAAGTGTGCAAATTGGGGAGCATCCCATCCAAAAGCATTGTAAAGAAGTTGGTGCAATGCTAAGGAAGGTAACCATTCCTCTCCCCGGATCACATGGGTAATTTGCATGAGATGGTCGTCCACAATGTTGGCCAGGTGGTAGGTGGGCATGCCATCGCTTTTGAACAACACTTTATCATCTAAAATATTGGTATCTATTTTAATTTCACCCCGAATAATATCGTTCAGCACCAATTTTTCATCTTGCGGGGACTTAAAGCGGATTACGTAATCTTCACCAGCATCCAGCTTTGCCTGTACCTCTTCAGTAGAAAGGGACAGCGAGTTGGAAAGTTTTAACCGGTTATGCCAATTGTAGATAAAGGTTTTTCCTTTGGCTTCATGATGTGTTCTATGGAAATCCAATCGTTCTGCCGTATCAAATGCGTAATATGCCTTCCCTTTTTCAATGAGATCCAGCGCATAAGCTTTATACAAATTTTTGCGTTCGCTTTGTCGATATGGCCCAAAATCACCCTCTTTTCCTGGCCCTTCATCAAAGGGAATCCCACACCAGTTCAATGCTTCGATGATGTATTTCTCTGCACCATCAACATAACGGTTTTGATCGGTATCTTCTATCCTAAGGATAAAATCACCGTTATGTTTTTTGGCAAATAGATAGTTGAAAAGAGCAGTTCTTAGACCGCCAATATGTAATGGCCCGGTGGGGCTAGGGGCAAAACGTACCCGAACAGTGTCACTCATGGTTCATGCGCTTGAGCCGCAAAGATACACTCCCCGTTATGATTTTAAAAAGGGATTGGGTTCAGGTTTTCCATTTTACGAAGGGACTGACGGCCTAAGGTTTAACAAAAATTTTCAGATGAATTCCCATGTATCAGGTATCTTGGTGGTAAAAATTACACGTTTTGGGAAGTTATCAGGACATTTTGGCCAAGTTGGAACGCTTCACCAAGAAGTACTATACCAAGCAGCTGATCAAGGGAAGCCTGCTCTTTCTAACCCTTGGATTGTTGTTTTGGATGGCTGTCATGTCTTTGGAATATTGGCTCTGGCTCAACAACGATTGGCGGTTGACTCTCTTTTTACTCTTCATTGCTATTGAGCTCTTGTTGTTATACAAGTTTATAACCATTCCACTGGCGTATTTGTTTCGATTGCGAGAGGGGATTGATAATCATGAGGCTTCTTTGCTTATCGGCAAACACTTTCCAAATGTGGATGATAAACTGCTCAATCTGCTGGAGCTTGCCGAAAATCCAAAAAAATCGGATTTGTTATTGGCCAGCATTGAACAACGGGCAAATAAACTCGGCCCGGTCCCTTTTGCGGAGGCCATCAATTTTAAGGATAGTTATAGGTATGGTAAATATGTATTGATTCCTTTGTGCTTATTGGGCTTTATATGGATTTCAGGCAACATCGCTTCTTTTTTTAATTCGTACCAAAGGGTTGTGCATTATGATATGGCGTACGAGCGTCCTGCACCGTTCACCTTTCGCGTTTTGAACGATAAGTTGGAAGTTTTGGACAGTGAACCGTTGACCATAACCGTGGCCACTGAGGGCAGTATTAAACCGGAGAATGTGTACATGGTCGTCAATGGGGAAGAACTTTTGTTAAAGCAGCAGGGTGATTTCTATACGTATACTTTTGAGGCACCTGTTAATGAGAGCTCGTTTTATCTTACGGCCAATGGATGGAATTCAAGAACATATGTTATCAAGAGTTTTAGTACGCCAGCTTTGGTTGATTTTCAGATACAATTGGATTATCCAAAATATCTCAGTCTACCTTCAGAGGTTGTTGCTGGAACCGGAAATGCAATTGTCCCTGAAGGCACCAGGTTAAATTGGCGGATTGAAGGTACTAGTGTTGATAGCATCAGAATGAACGCTACAGACACCAGCTATGTCTTTCAAAAGAATGGGAATATATTCTCACATACCAAACGATTGTTCAATGATTTTGAATATGAATTGAGTACATCTAATCAGTATGTTTCAGATTTTGAACGTTTGGCCTACAGCATTGATGTGGTTAAAGATGCTAGGCCCACCGTTAAAGTAGAACAGGTATTGGATTCATTGAACCCCAATCAATCGTTTTATACAGGTCAGTCTGCTGACGATTATGGAATCAGTGAGATTCGATTGGTTTGTTATCCTTCAGACAATACAGAAAACATTCAGAGAGTTTCTTTGGAGTCACCAAACACTAATGTATATCAGTTTTATTATACGTTCCCTTCGGGCCTTCACTTAGAGGAAGGGAAGAACTATAAGATATATTTTGAAATTGTTGATAATGATGGTATTAGGGGAGGGAAAGTCACCAAAAGTGAAACTTTTAATGCTACGCTTTATGACATTAACCAACTGAAAAACAAGGAGTTGGAGTTTCAAAATACTACGTTGTCTAAAATGAATCGATCCCTTGAAGAGTATAAGGACCAAAGAGAGGCTTTGTCCAAAATAAATGAGCTTCAAAAGGAAGAACGATCGTTGACCTTTGAAGATAAAACTCGAATCAAAGACTTTTTAGAAAAGCAAGAACGACAGGAGCAGTTGATGGAGAAGTTCAGTAAAGATTTAAAGGAAAGCTTGGATAAGGATGATAAGGATAGCGAGTTTAAGAAAATGCTTCAGGAGCGTTTGGAACGGCAAGAAATGCAGGCTCGAAAGAATGAAAGGCTCCTTAAAGAGTTAGACGAATTGTCAGATAAAATTAAGAAGGAAGAGCTACAGCAAAAACTTGAGGAGTTGGGTAAAAATCAAGGGAAGAACGCAAGAAATTTGGAACAGCTTTTAGAACTGACCAAACGATATTATGTAACAGAAAAGATGTCTCAGTTGTCCAAGGAATTGAATGAACTTTCCGAGGAACAAAACAAACTTTCTGGACAAAATAAGAAGGACAATTCTGCTGAGGATCAAGAAAGGCTAAATGAAAAGTTTGACCAGTTGTCCAAGGAGTTGGATGAGCTGAAAAACGATAATAATGCACTTCAGAAGCCGATTGATGTTGATGTTTCCAAACAGCAGCAAGAGGACGTAAAAAACGACCAAAAGGAAGCCTTGGATAAGCTCCAAAATAAACCCAATGACGGGAACACTCCGCAGCAAGATGCATCAAAACAACAACAATCAGCCGCCCAGAAAATGAAGGAAATGAGCGAGGCCCTTCAGCAAGGCGCCATGGGTGGTGGAGGTTCAGAGGACACCGAGGATGCCGAAATGCTGAGGCAAATTTTGGATAATTTAGTTACATTTTCTTTCAAACAGGAGAACCTCTTTGATAAGATTGAAAGTGCCGATGTGGACATTTCTCAATTTTCTAAAACTGTTCGTGACCAAAATGAATTGCGAGGATTGTTTGAGCATGTTGATGATAGTTTGTTCGCCCTTTCGTTGCGTAGGGTGGAACTTTCAGAATTTGTAAATGAACAAATTACCGAGGTGTATTACAACATCGACAAGTCTTTGGAAAGTATAGCCGAAAATCAAATTTATCAAGGAGCCTCCTATCAGCAATATGTGATAAATGCCACGAATGCACTGGCTGACTTCCTGGCGAATATTTTGGACAACATGCAGCAAAATATGAAAGCCGGGCAAGGAAGTGGTCAGGGTTCAGATTTTCAATTACCGGATATCATCAAAGGACAGCAAGGCATACAGGAAAAGATGCAAGGAGATGGGCAAAAGGGTAAGCCTTCAGATGGTGGGGGAGAACAGAATGGGGAAGGGCAGCGGCAAGGAGATAATGGCCAAAGAGGTCAGCAAAGTGGAAAGCAAGGTGAGAGGAACAGCGGACATCAAAATGGCCCTAGTGGCGATCAAGGAAAGGGTCAAGATGAAATGGGACTGAATGAGATATATGAAATCTATAAAGAGCAGCAGTTTTTGCGCCAACAGTTGGAGCAACAGTTGCAAGACATGATCAATAAACAGGATGGAGATTTGGCCAAGAAGCTACTCAAGCAAATGGAGGATTTTGAAAACGATTTGCTTGAAAACGGTATTACTGAAAGAACACGGAGTAAGGCAAACACCATTCAACATGAGTTAATGAAATTGGAGAATGCGTCGTTAGAGCAAGGCAAAAAGAAGGAAAGGGAAAGTAATACCAATACTATAAGTTTTACCAACCCAGTTACGACTCGTCCTGAACTGCTGAAAGATTACCAAAACGACATTGAAATATTAAATAGACAAGCACTACCTTTGCGGCAAAATTTCGAGCGTAAGGTTAAGGTGTATTTTAAAAATGATTGAATTTCATTTTAAGTCGGATTTAGTATTGCATGACACAACCAATTACTCCGATTGGATTAGTAGAATTTTAGAATCAGAGGAATGTCAATTGGGGCAATTGGATTACGTTTTTTGCTCTGATGAATTCTTGTTGCAGATGAACCAGGAGTATTTGCACCATGACACATTTACAGATATTATTACGTTTGATTATTCAAATGGGAAGACTATCTCTGGAGATATTTTTATTTCCACCGAACGCGTAAAGGAGAATTCCGAAACGTATGGAGTGGATTTTGAAAATGAACTTTTAAGGGTGATGAGCCATGGTGTTCTGCACTTGATGGGATATGGAGATAAATCTATTCCAGAAAAGGAATTGATGCGGAAGAAAGAAGATGAAAAGATTAAAATGTTCCACGTGGAACCATAACAATGTTTGAAAAGGAGTATGATGTTATTGTAGTTGGAGGTGGTCATGCCGGTGCCGAGGCGACTGCCGCTGCGGCCAACATGGGTTCAAAAACGCTATTGGTTACGATGAACCTTCAAACCATTGGACAAATGTCTTGCAACCCCGCCATGGGCGGAATTGCAAAAGGACAAATTGTTCGTGAAATTGATGCACTAGGAGGATATAGCGGAATCATCACGGATAAGTCTGCTATTCAGTTTAAGATGCTCAATAAGTCAAAGGGACCTGCCATGTGGAGTCCTAGGGCACAGAATGATCGTATGCGTTTTGCGGAGGAATGGCGGTTGGCTTTGGAGAACACACCCAATGCGGATTTTTACCAGGAGATGGTTTCCGGGCTATTGGTTGAAGGCGACAAAGTTGTTGGAGTACGAACTTCTCTAGGAATTGATATTAAGTCCAAGGCGGTTGTGCTGACGAATGGCACATTTTTAAATGGACTTATCCATATTGGAGAAAAGCAATTTGGTGGCGGAAGAGCAGGGGAAAAGGCAGCTACTGGAATCACTGAGCAATTGGTTGATTTCGGTTTTGATAGTGGTAGAATGAAGACCGGCACACCCCCTCGAGTGGATGGGAGATCTTTGGATTATTCGGTTATGATTCCCCAACCTGGTGACGCCAAACCTGAAAAATTTTCCTATCTGGACACTCCTATTTTAACAACTCAACGTGACTGCCATATGACCCACACAAGTGCTTTGGTACATGATGTATTGCGTGAAGGATTTGATCGTTCACCCATGTTCAATGGTAGAATTAAGAGCA
Organism: Allomuricauda sp.; assembly: GCA_050303195.1. Classification (GTDB taxonomy): domain Bacteria; phylum Bacteroidota; class Bacteroidia; order Flavobacteriales; family Flavobacteriaceae; genus Flagellimonas. The sequence continues at coordinate 6,378 of JBNLBG010000098.1, forward strand.
TTGGACCGCGATATTGCCCCTCCATTGAGGATAAGATTAACCGTTTCGCCGATAAAGATTCCCATCAAATTTTTGTTGAGCCAGAGGGGTGGCATACGGTGGAGGTATACGTAAATGGATTCTCCACTTCGTTGCCTGAAGATATTCAGTACAAAGCACTGAAATCCGTAAAAGGATTTGAGCGGGTCAAATTTTTTAGGCCAGGATATGCTATCGAATACGATTATTTTCCACCCACCCAATTGAAGCATACGCTGGAGACCAAATTGGTCAACAACCTGTATTTTGCAGGACAGATTAATGGAACCACAGGATACGAAGAAGCTGCCTCACAAGGATTAATGGCAGGCATCAATGCACATTTAAAAATCAATGAAAAGGATGCTTTTGTGCTGAGAAGGGACGAAGCTTATATTGGGGTTTTGATTGATGATTTAATCACAAAAGGAACTGAAGAGCCCTATAGAATGTTTACTTCGAGAGCCGAATATAGAACCTTGCTGCGGCAAGATAATGCAGATTTGCGGCTTACACCCAAAGGATATGCCATAGGTTTGGCCAAAGAGGAGCGGATGAGAAGAATGGAAAATAAACAAGAAAAGGCCAGAAGCTTTATTAAGTTCTTCAAGAAAACAAGTTTTGATCCAGAGGAAATCAACCCTATTTTAGAGTCTTTAGATTCTGCAAAGGTGCGTCAGTCTGACAAACTTTTCAAGGTGTTTTCGCGTCCAAAAGTAACCATGGATCACATGCTTCAACTCAGTTCCGTTTCTGAATTTGTAGAACAGCATGAGTTGAATACTGAAGTGATGGAACAGGCGGAAATAGTGGTGAAATATTCAGGCTACATTGAAAAGGAAAAGAACAATGCTGACAAACTACAACGACTGGAGAATGTTCGAATTCCTGATAATTTTGACTATTCCAAACTTAAGTCCCTTTCTTTTGAAGCTCGAGAAAAGTTAGAATCCATACGGCCTGTTACCATATCCCAAGCATCCAGGATAAGTGGTGTTTCTCCGGCAGACATTAGCGTTTTATTGGTTTATTTAGGAAGATAGGCAACGTTTTGTTCCACGTGGAACACATTCTTGCTTTATGCCCCTCTTTGGTAATGGCGCACAAAACAATCGGATACTATTGGATACTGAATATTACCGGCCCCAAACCATATCTTCGGCGCGGGTTTAGCTTGGGGCACCCCTTTACATAAATGCTATTCTTCCGCCTTTTTTGGATAATACGCATGATCAATGGGAGTCTCCTTACCGCTCCAAATTTTCTTTTGCGTCCACTCCTCAGCGGCATCTGACCAAAACGCATTGTCTTCGGGCAACCCCAATACTAAATATGCGGCAGTACATAAATACAAACTTCCTGTAGTCATATAAGGCTCTGCAATTGACCTTTGGTGTCCATAAAACCCAATATTTAACCAACCATTTGTATTGAAGGTTCCGGGAGCAGATAGTTGATTTTTTATTACTTTGAATAAAGCTTCTCTGACTTGAGCTGGGGCAATCTGCTGTGGAAGTTTTTCAAATAGAGCTATTTGAGATAGTGCCTGGAACACACCAAAACGGTAAGCCAAAGAACGTCCAATCGGAGGGTATGTTCCATCGGGCCCAATTAGCCGTTCTTGAATTTCAGCATAGCGTTGAGCTCTTTCTAAAAACACATTGTTATCCGTAATGAACCTGTCTTTGTAGTTGTATTCCTCAAGCTGCTCTTCCTTTTCTTTTAGTACAGAAAGGATGTCCAATATCATTGGCTGTATAACAAAGCTATTGTAGTAATCCCAATGAAAATCTGGTCCATCACCGTACATCCCATCACCCAAATACCATTCGTCGTGCTTTATGAGACAATACTCAATACGTACCATATCTGCAGTATCATCAAACTTTAACAGGGCGGCCTCAATCATGCCGCTAAACAGCAACCAGTTCATATATAGAGGAGACACACTTCTGGTGTTTTTAAGCTCTTTAAGCACCCTTTGTTGGGTTATTTCATCTAAATTGCCCCACAATTGTTTTGGTGCCCGTATTAGAGCTTCCGCAAGAAATGCGGCGTCCACCAACGGCTGTAAATGTTCCGTAAAATTTAGATAATCATTGGCTTCGGGATTCACCGAATTTGCAATTCCTTTAACCGCCAAATTAATGTATTTTTTTCTGAGTTGTCCTTCTTCTGAATCATCAGGACCCAATTCCAACCATGGAGCCATTCCTGCCAAAGTCCGTCCTACAATTTCAAGGTGTACTACCTCTTCCCTAAAGTCATATGGCTCATCGGCTATTTCTATTGGCATCTTAGCCTTAAGCTGGTCTTTGGCCAAATTAGTTAATACCGGGTCGCAAATTTCTACCAAGCTTTCTACAAAAAATAAACGCACTTCTTGACCCGAGGTTGCTGTTTTAGACTGAGCGTTTATTTGACCACCCAAAATAGTCATAAGAAAAAGAGAATAAATAAATCTGTTCAACATGGATTCTTACTTGATTTGTTAACTCTTATAAAAGTATAATTTTACCATCAAAACAATTTAATGGCCCTAAATGATTGGACATTTGTTGCCTTTATGTAATTCATTTTTCATCTTAATAATTAGAGGAGGCAGCATACCGCTTTGAGTGAACCACTGCTAATTCTGCATTACTTATCATTGAAATAGAAGAAGGAGGTTTAAAGTAATGATCTGTTTCAAAGGAGATAGTTTTGCGCTATCTTCGAAACCTGAAAAGAGAATATCCGGATACGCACAATAATCAATGAAATTGTTTTTAAGAACTAAGGACTTTTCCGTTTCTGGGGAAACTTTCGAGTTGCATCGAGATGATGATCTGGACATGCTGGTTACCCAGCCACAGCCCGAAAATCTTGGTCGCTATTATGAAAGTGAAGACTATATTTCACATACAGATGCCAAAGCATCATTTATGGACAAGTTGTATCAGGCTGTAAAGCGTAAAAACCTTATTAATAAACTACAAATAGTTGATAATCAGGTAAATAAGCGTAAATCTCTCTTAGATATAGGTGCAGGTACCGGAGATTTTTTGGCAGTGGCCCAAAAAGCTGGATATACCGCCACTGGGGTAGAACCAAAT
>JBNLBG010000099.1:0-9466 GCA_050303195.1 Allomuricauda sp.
GTAAAGTGTAGTACTTTGGAGGATTTGTTGTCCATTTCCGACGTGGTCACCTTGCATATCGACGATAATAAGGCGAACAAGAACTTTATTGGGGAACGTGAAATCAACCAAATGAAGGATGGTGCCATGCTCATTAACCTTTCCAGAGGGTTTGTAGTGGACATTGATGCTTTGGCTGCTGCTTTAAAGAGTGGAAAATTGGGCGGTGCCGCGGTAGACGTATATCCAGCCGAACCCCGAAGCAATGGCGAATTTTCAACTCCTTTACAAGGATTGTCCAATGTGATTTTAACGCCACATATTGGAGGAAGCACCGAGGAAGCCCAGCGGGACATCGCGGATTTTGTTCCCAATAAGATCATGGATTACATCAATTCTGGTAATACCGTGGACGCCGTTAATTTCCCTAATATCAGACTGCCCAAACAGAACAAAGCACACCGATTCTTACATATTCATAAAAATGTTCCGGGCATCATGGCCAAAATCAATGAAGTGTTGGCCAAATATGGTTTGAACATTACAGGACAATACTTATCTACAGATCCAGAAGTGGGCTATGTGATTACTGATTTGGACAAGGAGTATGACAAAGAGGTGGTCAAGGCACTGAAAAATGTGGAAAACACCATTAAATTCAGGGTGCTTTACTAGTTACGTATGGTAAGACCCAAGAACCAGCCTTTACTCTTGAGTCTTAGAGCGAAGCCATCTTTTTTCTACTTATTGATGATGATACGGTTCATTTCGTAAAATGGTGAATCCTCTGTAAAGTTGTTCCACCAAGAACAAACGGACCATTTGATGTGAAAAGGTCATTTTGGATAGACTGATTTTCCCATGAGCCTTGGCATAAACAGCATCACTGAACCCATACGGTCCACCAATCACCAAAACCATGTTTTTGATACCACTGTTCATCTTCTTTTGCAGAAATTGGGAAAATTCCATCGAGGTATAGTGTTTTCCTTTTTCATCCAAAAGGACTAGAACATCAGAGGATTGAAGTTGACTCAGTATCAACTCTCCTTCTTTTTCCTTTTGTTGTGTTTCTGAAAGATGTTTACTGTTTTTTATATCAGGAATGATTTGAAACTGGAACTTTATATAATGTTGCAGTCGCTTCTCATAAATCGATATAAGTTGTTCCAAATCAACACTATCCGTTTTCCCAATGGCAATCAAGGTAATCTGCATACCCAAAAATAAGGTTTAAAGTGAAATACATCGCAATAGGAATCGTGGAGAAGGAACAATGTTTTTACTATTTTCGTTAAAACCCCAAGTGGATGATATCCGAAGAACAATTTCAAAACGAACTTGATTTGATCATTGCCAATGCCATCAGGGAAGATGTAGGCGATGGTGACCATAGCTCCTTGGCCTGTATTCCTTCCACTGCGATGGGAAAAGCAAAATTATTGGTCAAGGACGAAGGTATTATCGCCGGTGTCGCATTTGCAGAGCAAATATTCCAAAAAGTGGACCCAGAGCTGGAGATTGAGGTATTGATCACTGATGGAAGTCCGGTAAAATATGGAGATATAGTCTTTTATGTAGAGGGAAGTTCCCATAGCATCCTAAAGGCAGAACGTTTGGTGCTCAATGCCATGCAGCGTATGAGTGCCATTGCTACCAAGACCAAACAGTACGTGAATCTTTTGGAGGGTACAGGCACCAAGATTTTGGATACCAGAAAGACCACACCCGGAATCAGGGCCTTGGAGAAATGGGCCGTTAAGATCGGGGGAGGAGAGAACCATCGATTTGCGTTGTACGACATGATCATGTTAAAGGACAATCATATTGACTTCGCCGGGGGCATCACCAAAGCCATTCAAAAAACACAGCAATATTTGAAAGACCAACAAAAGAATCTAAAAATTATAGTGGAGGCGCGAAATTTGGATGAAGTTCAAGAAATTCTCCAATCCCAAGGCGTTTATAGGATTTTGTTGGATAATTTTAATTATGAGGATACCAAAAAGGCAGTCAATTTAATTGGGGGCCAGTGCCTGACCGAATCTTCAGGGGGAATCAATGAAGATACCATCCGAAAATATGCCGAATGTGGGGTGGATTACATTTCCTCTGGGGCGCTTACCCATTCCGTGCACAATATGGACCTAAGTTTAAAAGCGGTTTAATGTCCGAAGTTATAGAAAAGCAATTGGAAAAGATTCCGGTCATCAATTGGATGGTTCGGTTGTTGAAAAAGATAAAGTTGAAAGCTTTTGAAGGACTCTCTTTCTATGATTTGATGGAAATGTACCTGCTGGGCATTGTAAGAGGGGCTCTTTCCACGCGAGCCAGTTCCATTGCGTTCAGTTTGTTCATGGCCCTGTTTCCATTACTTATTTTTTTGGTCACCATGATTCCATTTGTGATTCCGTATGTGCGGGTTGGCAACGAAAATTTCGATGCGCAATTTTTGATGTTTTTGGAATCCTTTCTGCCGTCGGCCACAGGAGAATACTTTGGAGAAGTATATCAGCAAATCAAAGACCAAAAGCAAGGAGGATTGCTGTCATCTGCCTTCTTGGTTTCCATTTTTTTGATGGCCAATGGAGTAAATGCCATATTTGGCGGGTTTGAAAACTCTTACCATGTGGAACTTACCCGGAATTTTTTTCGTCAATACGCCTATGCCTTTATGGTGGGGTTGATTCTCTCCATCCTATTGATCGTTGGTGCAGTGGCCTTTGTGTACTTTGAGTTCTATATAGTGGAATACACCAGTGAATATCTGGGGAAAACCTTTGGATACGATATCGAAAAAGGGGATATCCTGGGCATTCAAATAGCCAAAATATTATTTTTTGTAAGCCTCTCCTATCTAACCACCTCAATCCTGTATTATTTTGGTACCGCTGAAGGTAGAAAAGCACGCTTCTTTTCCATAGGGGCATTAATGACAACCTTGTTGTTCTTATTGACCTCATATCTCTTCGGAATCTATGTGGAAAAGTTTGCTAGATATAACGAACTTTATGGGGCCTTGGCAGGATTGTTGATTTTGATGGTGTTCATTTGGTTGAATTCCAACATTCTCCTATTAGGATTTGAACTGAATGCAACCCTTAATTCATTAAAAAAACAACATAAAAAGCAACAAGATGCGCAATAAGTGGATACTGCCCCTTTTTCTCATGTTCATTCAAGGAGTGTTGGGACAGACGGTTTTTGGAAAATGGAAAACGGTGGATGACCGAAATGGGATTACCAAAGCTATCATCCACATTTATAAGGAGGAAGGGCTTTTGCAAGCAAAGGTCATCAAGATCCTGGAAGAAGGGAAAGAAAATGCGCTTTGCGCCAAATGCGATGGGGAACGTAAGGATAAACCCATTGTGGGCATGAAAATCATGGAAGATTTTGAACAGAATAAAAAGGGTGAATATAAAGGAGACAGTTTATTTGACCCAGAACAGGGCATGACCTTTCGTGGTAAAGTCTGGTTGGACGATGAAAATGAAAATCGACTGAAGGTTAGAGGCTACTTGGCATTTTTGTACAGAACACAGACGTGGCATAGGATAATGGAAGAATAGGCTTATGGATTATTTTTTGGACGTTGTTCTTCCCATTCCTCTGGAGCGTCTTTTCACGTATACCATCACCCCGCAGGAAGCAGATTTTTTACAGCCTGGTATGCGGGTAGCAGTTCCCTTTGGGAAATCCAAGATTTACACCGCTTTGGTGTATCAGGTTCATAACAATGCTCCAACAGCCTATGAGGCCAAGGGGATTTACCAGATTTTGGATGAAACACCTCTTGTAAATTCCTTTCAACTAAAACATTGGGAATGGATAGCGAAATACTATATGTGCACTTTGGGAGAAGTAATTCGCAGTGCCCTGCCCAGTGCTTTTTTATTGGAAAGTGAAACTTTGGTTATGTACAATAAAGAAGCTGATGTAGATGAAATGGAACTCAAGGATGATGAGTTTTTGGTCTATGAAGCCCTTCAACACCAGACAACCCTTAAAGTTGGTGAAATCAGCGATATTGTTGATAAGAAACATGTGCTATCCTTGATCAACCGATTGGTGCAAAAAGGGGTGGTGAACCAAAAAGAGGAACTGTACGAGCAGTACAAACCCAAATTGGTGCGATATGTAAAACTTTCAGAGGTTTACGACGATGAAATCCAGTTGGAAGCATTGCTCAATGAGTTGTCCAGGGCACCGAAACAGAGTCAAGTAGTACTTTCCCTTTTTCAGATACGTACTAAAAACAACAAACCCATTCCCATTGAAGAACTTGAAAAAGAAAGTGGTGGTTCACGGGCTGTGATCAAAGCTCTCATTGATAAAAATATTCTGGAAGAATATCACATAAGAAAAGATCGGGTGGACTATACGGAAGAATCCGAAGAATCCAAAAACATCGATTTAAATGAGTATCAAACCAGAGCCCTAGAGGACACCAATGCTGGATTTGGGCAAAACAAACCCGTGCTATTGCATGGCGTCACTTCGTCAGGGAAGACCGAGGTGTATGTAAAACTCATTCAGCAATGCTTGGAAGAAGGAAAACAGGCGCTATATCTTTTACCCGAAATTGCATTGACCTCCCAATTGATCAATCGGCTGCGACATTATTTTGGGCATAAAGTATCGGTATACCACTCAAAATACAGCATTCATGAGCGGGTGGAGGTCTGGAACAACGTTTTGGCCCAGGCTGAAAAGGCGCAGATTGTCATTGGAGCACGGTCTTCCTTGTTCTTGCCGTTTTCCAATTTGGGATTGGTGGTGGTGGATGAGGAACACGAGAGTTCCTTTAAGCAGTTTGACCCCGCACCACGGTATCATGCCCGGGATGCGGCCATTGTTTTGGGTTCCCTGCATAAGGCTGATGTAATTCTGGGCTCGGCTACCCCTAGCATTGAAAGCATGGACAATGCTAAAAAGGGAAAATATGGATATGCATCAATTCAATATCGCTATGGAGATGTACTCATGCCAGATATCAATTTGGTCGACATTAAAGAAGCCACCCGAAAAAAACGCATGAAAGGTCATTTTTCTGAAATCTTACTCAAAGCTATTGAAGAGACTTTGGAGGAAGGGGAACAAGTGATTCTTTTTCAAAACCGAAGGGGATTTGCCCCTGTGGTGGAATGCACCACCTGTGGACATGTGGCCCAGTGTCCCAATTGTGATGTCAGCCTTACCTTTCATCAGCACAAAAACCAGTTGCGGTGCCATTACTGTGGTTATCACATGGCCTTACAGCAAGCTTGCTTGGCCTGTGGAAATGCCACCTTGGATAAAAAAGGGTTCGGGACGGAACAGATTCAGGAGGAACTCAATCAGCTTTTCCCAAAAATATCGGTCGGGAGAATGGATTTGGACACCACCCGAGGGAAATACGCCTATGAAAAAATCATTTCAGCCTTTGAAAACCAAGAGATGGATATTTTGGTGGGTACCCAGATGGTCACCAAAGGCCTGGATTTTAGAAATGTGAGTCTTGTGGGTATCATGAATGCGGATTCCATGCTGAATTTTCCGGATTATCGCGCCCATGAGCGGAGCTTTCAAATGTTGACGCAGGTGGCGGGCAGGGCAGGGCGTACTCAAAAAAGAGGCAAGGTGCTGATTCAGACCTACAATCCCTACCATCAAATATTGCAGCAGGTCACTACCAACCATTACACAAAAATGTTTGCCGAACAGGTGTATGAGCGGGAACAGTTTAAATATCCTCCCGTGGTGCGTATCATTAAGGTAACTCTGAAGGATAGGGATTTCAATAAATTAAATGAGGCGGCCCAATGGATGGCCGGTTCTCTACGAAATGTGTTGGGACACCAGATTTTAGGACCAGAATATCCTCCTGTGGCGCGTATTAGAAGAGATTACCTGAAGAACATCTTGATTAAGATACCCAAGAAACAATCTTTGGCACAAACAAAAAATAGCATTAAAAGAATTGAAAAATCCTTTAATGCTATTTCCAAGTATAAAAGTGTAAGACTGGTCTACAATGTGGACCACATATAATTATACATTGGCCAGTGCTTCTGCCAGTTCAGTCTTTTTATTTCTACTTAGTGGAATCTGTCTGCCCCCTACCTCAACATTTTTACTGTTGAATTTTTCAATCTTCTCCAGATTCACAATATAAGATTTATGGATTCGCAGAAATTTATCGGCAGGCAATTGCTTTTCGAAAGATTTCATAGTGGAAAGGATTACGATGTTAGCCTCATCCGTTACCAACTTAATGTAATCTCCCAATGCTTCGATCCATTTAATATCGTTCAAGATAACCTTACGTTTTTTAAGGTTACTCTTCACAAAAATATGTTCCTCGTCCTCATCAACGCGGTTCATCTGCTCGTATTTGGCCACAGCTCTTTTTACAGAGGCTTCAAAACGGGCCAAAGTGATGGGTTTGTGAAGATAATCGGTTACGTCGTAGTCAAATGCTTTAAGGGCATAATCAGGTTTTCCTGTAATAAGGATGACCTGTGGTGGGTTCTCTAGGGCCTCCAAAAGGTCGAAACCACTAATAATAGGCATTTCAACATCCAAGAAGATCAAATCGACTTCATGGTTTTTAAGGCCATTTTTCGCTTCAATGGCGTTGCTGTACTCAGCAACCAAAGCAAGATGTGGATGATTGTTGACCAATTTTGCAACAGCCATACGCTGCATGGAGGAATCGTCTACAATTATACTTTTTAATTTCATAGAATGGGGTGATTTGTAGGGTTTTAAATCATCGGCAAATTACACAAAAAAGACGTTTAAAGGCAACAAAAGATGTAAACATGGTCTATTTTGTTGTGTATATTACCATATACGATATGTAAGTTCAAAGGGATTAATTCTGTTAATAACTCTTGTACTTTAAACGAAGTTTTTTTGGTTTTCTTGCAGGGTGAAGGAAATATTACTAATTTTGCGCTCCTTTAAAATATATAATATGAACCATTACGAAACTGTTTTCATTTTAAATCCCGTTCTGTCTGAAACGCAGATAGAGGAAACAGTCAAGAAATTTGAGGATTTCTTGATTAAGAGTGGTGCCAAAATGGTCTCCAAAGAAGATTGGGGACTTAAGAAATTGGCCTATCCCATTCAACACAAGAAAAGTGGATTTTACCACTTATTTGAATTCCAAGCTCCCGGTGAGGCCATTGGCCCTTATGAATTGGAGTTCAGGAGAGATGAACGCGTTATGCGTTTCTTGACCGTTAAGTTGGACAAGCATGCGATTGCTTGGGCAGAAAAGAGAAGAACCAAATTAAAAGCAAAGGCATAGGGTTATGGCATCTATTGAACAACAAGCAAAATCAAAAAAAGACGGGGAAATCAGATATTTGACCCCGCTCAATATTGAGACCAATAAGCAAAAGAAGTACTGCAGGTTCAAAAAATCGGGTATCAAGTACATTGATTACAAAGACCCAGATTTCTTGATGAAGTTGGTGAACGAGCAAGGGAAATTACTTCCCAGAAGACTTACCGGTACTTCCTTGAAATACCAAAGAAAAGTGGCGCAGGCTGTTAAGCGTGCCCGTCACATAGCGTTAATGCCGTACGTAGGCGATATGTTGAAATAAAAAAATACCAGAGAATGGAACTTATTCTAAAAGAAGATGTACAGGATTTGGGATTTAAGGATGATATCGTTTCCGTAAAGAACGGTTACGGCAGAAACTTTTTGATCCCTCAAGGTTTGGCCACTTTGGCCACTCCATCTGCCAAAAAAGTTTTGGCGGAGAATCTAAAACAAAGAGCCCACAAAGAGAAGAAAATCATTGATGCGGCCAATAAAACAGCGGAAGCCCTGAAACAAATGGAAATCCGTATCCCAGCCAAAGTTGGTGCAGGAGATAAATTGTTTGGTTCTGTGACCACAATTGATCTTGCTGCTGCTTTGGACAAAGAAGGACACCAAATTGATAGAAAGTTTATCAATATTAAAGGTGGGGCCATCAAAAGGGTAGGACCTTATGAAGCCATCATCAGACTTCACAGAGAAGTAGTTGTTGAATTTCCTTTTGAGGTAATCGCTGAAGCGAAATAAACATTATTTTTTCGTCAATAACTTGTTAAGAGCTATGCATGCATAGCTCTTTTTTTTTGCTTTAAGCGAATCGGAATAATCGCTTTGTAAAGAGCTTTTTTATTTTTGCAGCATGAAATGAGCCAGAGGAATATAAAGCTTGATATGAATGTTGAGCGAATTACATCTGACCTTTGAAAATAGATAGAATACAGCAGATGAAATACAAACGATTGAGCAAAGAGCAGTTAGAGGAACTGCATCCCGAATTCATCAACTTTTTGGCCACACAGTCCATTACCGCGGAAGAGTGGAAAACCATCAAGGAAGAAAAACCCAAAGTGGCCGAAGAGGAAATCGACGTGTTCAGTGATTTAATTTGGGAAGGAGTACTTTCCAAGGTGGAGTATCTGGAAAATGTTTCCGAACGGCACATGCACCTTTTTCATTTGACCGATAAGGAAATGAAACTCCTCTCGGTGAAAGTCATGAACCCTGAAATTGATTTGCGTACTAAAATAGGCTTTGATTGGTTCAAGCGGAACTTTCAATCCGATTTTGTGGAATACCTTACCGCCTCCAAAGCCTATGGAGAGGACAAAAACGCAGATAAGTTTGAGATTATCAGGCAGGGAGCGGTTATCACCAAAGGTGAACTCTACCAATGGTTTGAGCAGATTATGGAGTGAATAGGAGTTAGGAATAAGGGGTTAGGAATAAGGAGTTAGGGAGTAGTTGTTAGGAATTAGGATAGGTACAAGTATGGCTTTCCAAACTAGTAACTGTCATTCTGAAAGCACTAAGCGATTGAAGAATCCCCATCACCCTTGACCTTTGACACCCATCACCCCAAAAAAAGGACTCCCTAACGGAAGCCCTCTTTGGTTATAGTGATTAGGTAGGCAGGTATTTCTTATTCTTCTATGCCGAAATAACGTATTACTTCTTTGTAATCACTGGTGTCTACCCCAAGATCTTTTAAAGAAGCTTTAACCTCAGCTTGGGATTTAGCTACTAATGGGGGGTTAGAAGTGGAGTTGGTTGGTATAAGAACGATGTGAACTTCGCTAAATGTGCCACCATCCCATCCCGTGAGAGTCAACTCTTCTAGAATTAGTTGGCCAACGTTATATTGAACAGAGTAATCAGCTAGAATTAGCCCCCCAGCCGTTATTGTTCCGGGAACAGGAAAATAAGTTGAACCATCTGAAAGGTATACCAAAACAACATTGTTATCCAATACTTCTTGGGTTAATTGGTCTACAATGAGTGTTACAGGATTGGTTGCGTTAGCAATACCGCTGGTATCTATAATAATACGTTCCGCAGTAGTTCCTTGTCCATCAGCACCATCAGCACCATCTGCTCCTCGGCAATCCAGAGCATCGACCGTACCATCTCCATTGATATCCTCATCGTTTCCTGCTTCCATATTTCCAA
>JBNLBG010000100.1:0-8938 GCA_050303195.1 Allomuricauda sp.
TTCTTTTTTTTATTATTATTAACTTTTTAAGTTATGTTTGATCATTTGTCTTATTTAAAAAAAATTGTTATGATTTATTTTATTACTAAATAAAATTTAATATAATTTATAATATTATATATTTAAACAAATATTTTAAATAAAAATTTATCAAATTACACTTATTCACACGAAATAAGGTGTTTTAATAGGTAGGATTTTCGATAATCCTTGCCTTCATGTTAAAAAACATATCAAAATGACAACGGTTAATCAAGTATTAAGATCATATAGTGCTGCAGTTCGAAGAGCTGAACGAGAGCAGCAAAGAAAGGCACGAGAAGCAGCAAAAAGATTTAAGGAACAACAAAAGATGCAAGCCATTGAAGATGCAAGTCAGGCGGTTTCTGATTACGACTACTATATAGATGTATTACAATCGGTACATAAAAATTGTACGGAAAAAGTAAGTTGGGAAGCAATAAAAACAGAACCAAAACCTGACGAACCTGAAATTTCGGATACTTTTGAAGTTATTGCCCAAAAGAAATTGGACACTTTTAAACCATCATTAATGGATAAAGTGTTTGGTTCTTCAAAAAAGAAAATTGAGCGATTAAAAGAGGAAATAGTGAAAGCAAAAGAAAAAGATAAAAAGAAAAACGATCTCAATTTTGAAGAATACAAAACAGACTTAAAAAATTGGGAAGAATTACAGGACATATGTAAGGGGGTTCAGACAAGAAATACTGAAAGTTATAGAGAGGCATTAGAGTATTTCAACCCGTTTTCAGATATTGGAGAGCTAGGTTCAAGATTAAATATTTCATTTTCTGAGAGTTTTATTGATGTTAATGTACATGTCAACAGCATTGACATACTTCCTGATTATGTGTTGAGCTTAACTTCAACGGGCAAGCTTTCAAAAAAGCATATGCCGAAGTCAAAATTCAATGAATTATATCAGGATCACATTTGCAGTGCAGTAATAAGGATAGCCAGAGAGGTTTTTGCCTATCTACCTGTCGAATATGTCAGGGTTAATGCCATTTCTAACCTCTTGAATTCAAAAACAGGACATTTGGAAGAAACCCCCATCCTTTCTGTCATCATGCCGCCAGAAACCATAGAGTCATTAAACCTTGAATCAATAGATCCTTCGGACAGTATGCAAAATTTTATTCACAATATGAAGTTTAGCAAAACAGCCGGATTTAAAGGCGTGGATAAGGTAGAATTGGAAGGCTAGTTAGGATTGTCTTTAAAAGTAGCGACTTCTAGTAAATTAAAGTGAAAATGAAGTTTGATTGCTATGCCCTCAATCCAAACACAATCCCTCTTATCGCTTCCACCACATCTTGTACCTCCCTTCGGGAGAAGGTGTCTTCTTCCAAAAAGAACAGCATAAAAATCCCAAGCTCTAAAATTTGGGCTAATTTTTCGGGAGAGCCGTAACTGTCTTCAATCCAATCACTAAAAGTTTCGTCTTTTTCCATAGTTGGAGCAAGAAAAGCGTTTTTCGGCAATGGGTACATGTCATATATGGCAAGAGGATGAAGGGTGTTGGGTAAAAGTTGTTGGGTAAAAGGTGAAGGGTAAAAGTGGGAAACTCAACACTAAAAACTCAACCTTTAAAATTACTCTTCTACAGTGAATTCCCGTATCGCTTGGTTGGGCTCCATAATGGTATGGCCTTGCCAAAACTCGGGGTCATACGTGGGCATATAGGTGGCGCGTGCGGTCTTGTCCTCTTTAAAGTTGGTGAACTGGTCTTCGGGCACCACGGCTTGATCAAAGACCACCAGTTCCCATTTTTGGGTGGGGCTCATCCTAAAATCAATGTTCAGTGAGAGTTCGTTCTGCTTGCGGCGACCCTTTACATGCTTATTCTTTTCAATCACTTTTAGCGGGCGGTCCACGGCAAAGTAGCGGCCAAAGGTAAAGTCCATAAAGCGGAGGTCGTACTTGCCATTGGGCAGTTGGGCAAAGCGCATGGTGCCCTTGTAGAGCACTTCGCGGTAGGTAATGCCCAGCAGCCTAAAATTGCGTAGGCGCTCGGTGTTCTGAACATCCAGCCGCAATAGGGCAAAGTCCTCTATATTTATATAGAGGCGGCCCTTGAACTCGGCACTGCTGCGCTTGGGCTCAAAATCGATGACATACACCCCGGCATCTTCAATTTCGGCATAGCCCGCCAAGGTAAATCGGTATCGGTTGGTCTTTTCAATAAGGTCCAGTTTGCTGTCCTCGTTGTAGTACAGCTCGTTGAGCAGTTCCTTGAAAGCACCACGCTGGCTGTCCACCAATCCGGTGTTCTTCTTTTTGTCGAGGCTTTGCTGGAGCTCTTCGGCCTCCTTGGCCCGCTCTTTTTCCATATCGCTGAGGATGGAATCCACTTGCACCTTTTGGCTAAAGATGCCTGATTTGATCTTCAGGTAGGAATCTGGTTTAATGTTCTGGGTAAAAATGGTCTGCATGCGCTCGCCCAGTTCCTCAAAAGAGCCCACTTGGTTCTTATCATACAGGTCGGCGGCCTTAATGATGTCCAGTTTGTACTTGCCGTTGTTTTTATAGAGGTCGCCCAGACTTTCGGTATAGTGGTGGCCATTTCTGGGAATGGAAAGGGCAATACTGTCCATGAGTTCCTTGTTGAGCTCCTCGATGGAGGATTTCTTAAAACCGAAGTCCACCTTGTTGATGTTGACAAACTCGGACTGCCGCAAAAAGAAACGTTGTTTTACCGGTGCTTTGTTCACGTTCTGCGGAACGCGTTCCACCATTTTCTCGATGATTTCGTCCACGTCCAGTTCCCTGTCGAAGACATACACCCCACTAAGTTCAATGGCCTTGGGTTGGAGCATCACCAAGCTGTCTTGCAATTGTTCTAAGGCGAAGCCCTTTTTTGCATACCCCATGGAGGAAATGTAGATAGAATCGAGGTCGGTGGAGCCTTCGTCCAAGGTGAAACTGAAAAGGCCTTCATCGTTGGTGATTACGCCCTTGTGCTCGCCATATTGGATGGTGGCATAGGGAATGCCTTTTTGGGTCTTGGCATCCACCAATTTGGAGCTGATGGTCTGGGCAGTCATGGGCAGCGCCATGAGAAAAAGTAATACTGGGAAGATCTTGGTGTTGGACAAGGTCATCTGTTCGTTTTTTTGATGTGTTTTTTATAAAGACTACGCAAACTGTAAAAGGTTGCACAAGGGTTAGACGAACTGGGATGGATTTTGTAACAGACGTGCTTTAGTCTTGTCATCTTGAGCGGAGTCGAAAGGTAGACAAGACATCTCGACTGCGCTCGATGTGGCAAATGTACGTCACCCTGAATTTATTTCAGGGTCTTATGCTTTGGGGTGGGATGCCGAAACGAGTTCGGCATGACGTTCGGTATTGTGCTATCCCCTTGAGGGGATTATAGGGGTGTTGTTAGTCTGACACTAATGACACGAATTCTCACGAATGTTCTTTTGTCATTTCGAAATGACGAATTACTCCCGCACAACCACAACCATCCTGTACACATAATACAGGGGGACCATACCGTTGAGAATCCATAACCCGATGAGGAGTTGCACATCCAGCGCATCTACCCATCCCTTTATTTTAAGGAGGATGATTCCCGTGGTGATCAAAAAGGCCATCACAAAACAGAAATTCATGACTGCCAGCATGCGGAACGCCAGTGAATAGAGTTTTGGGGCATTTTCTTCGGTCACTTTTACCGGATAGTTCATGAGCCACGGTTTCATTTTAGTGGCGATAAGTCCCATGGCCAGATAGAGCCCGGCACTGAGCATGGGAATGGCCCAAAGTACTGATTTTGGTCCATAACCGTCCACTTTTCCTTGAAAATTAAAATGCGTGGGAATGGTTTCGGGAAGGTCAAAATAGACTCCAAGGACTAAAAAAACGTTGAAGGCTACCACCATCCAGCCGGCCCGATTGAGCATGAGGTCGGCTTGTGAAGGTTTTACCTCGATTCGTGGATGTTTTTTGAACCAGCTCATAGGTCTTCTATGGAAGTGGGCATGTTATCCGCTTTGTGATCCAGCAACTTTTTGAAGAATCGCTGTATGGCCTGCGTATCCGATTTCACCTTGATGAAATGGTGATCCCTATAAATGGAATGAATGGTACTTTCCCCCTTGTACAGTTTTAATTTGTAGTAGGGGATGATAAGGCCATAGGTTTCCAATAACGATCGGAACCGCACAATGATGCCCTTGGGCCGGATTTCAATATTGCAAGTATCCAGATTATTGTCCAAGATGAGCAGGTTTTGGATTTCAACACTGGTCTCGGTAATGTACAATCTTGGTGAACCGATTCCACCCAAGGTAAAGCGTTGCTTTAAGGGGAAAGGCTTGCCTACCGACTCGTCTATTTTTCGGGTGATGTTCTTGTCGGAATAGGAAACGTTTAGAAGCATGTATAAAAATACTCAAAATAAGGAGCACTTATCAAGTTTGGCAACACCATTCTTATGTCAAACGCATAAAAAATACGTAGTTTTGCGGGCTGAAACGCTTTTTGAGATGAGTTTGCAAAACGATTTGGGCCAAAAG
Organism: Allomuricauda sp.; assembly: GCA_050303195.1. GTDB lineage: Bacteria > Bacteroidota > Bacteroidia > Flavobacteriales > Flavobacteriaceae > Flagellimonas. Next base: position 4,548 of record JBNLBG010000100.1, read on the forward strand.
GTCAAAGATGCCGTAAAAGAACTGTACCAAGTGGAATTGCCCACGGTTGAATTTCAACCTACCCGCAAGGATTTTGAGGGGGATGTCACCGTGGTGGTCTTTCCCATGCTTCGTTTTGTAAAGGGCAATCCGGTGCAGATTGGCACCCAAATTGGAGAGTATTTGCAGAAACATGTGGCCGAAGTGGCCAAATGCAATGTGGTGCAAGGTTTTTTGAACATTGTGATCGAGGACAGCTATTATCTCAACTTTTTCAATAGCATCAAAGATGAAGTGGACTATGGTTATGTGAAGTCCACCTCGAAAGATGCTATTATGGTGGAGTATTCGTCCCCCAATACCAACAAACCCTTGCATTTAGGGCATATCCGAAACAATCTTTTGGGCTATTCCGTAGCAGAAATCTTGAAGGCTTCGGGAAAGAAGGTATACAAAACCCAAATCATCAACGACCGGGGCATCCATATTTGCAAGAGTATGTTGGCCTGGCAGCAATTTGGCGATGGGGAAACTCCAGAATCCTCAGGTTTGAAAGGTGACCATTTGGTGGGGAAATACTATGTGGAATTTGAGAAAAGGAACAACGAGGAAATAGCTAATTTTTTGTATAAAGCAATTGATGGAGATTATTCAAATTACGAAAAGCTTAGGGATGATTTTGAACCCAAAATCAAAGTTTGGAAAGATAAAAAAGATAAATATGAATCTATAATATCTAAACCAAAGCCCTATACTTCGCCAGAGCATGTAATAATAAGCGACTTCTTAAAATTCAATGCTGAAATCGTAGGGCTGTTAAAGAAGGAAACTTACCTAATGGGTGAAGCCCAAGAAATGCTCCGTAAATGGGAAGCGGGTGATGCTGAGGTGGTGTCCCTTTGGAAAAAAATGAACAGCTGGGTCTATGTCGGTTTTGATACCACCTATAAAAATTTGGGGGTTGATTTTGACAAACTGTACTACGAAAGTGACACCTATCTGCTAGGTCGGGATGTGGTGAAAGATGGTCTTGAAAAAGGGGTCTTTTTCAAAAAGGAGGATGGTAGTGTTTGGATAGACCTTACGGATGAGGGCTTGGATGAAAAAATCGTCCTTCGTTCCGATGGTACGGCGGTTTATATGACCCAGGATATTGGTACGGCCATTCAACGGGTCACGGATTTTCCGGATATCAATGGGATGGTTTACACCGTGGGCAACGAACAGGATTACCATTTTAAGGTGTTGTTCCTTATCCTGAAAAAATTGGGTTATTCTTGGGCGGAACAGTTGTACCATTTGAGTTATGGAATGGTGGATTTGCCCAGTGGGAAGATGAAGAGTAGGGAAGGTACCGTGGTGGATGCGGACGACCTTATCCAAAACATGGAAGAGACCGCAGAATCCATTTCAGCCGAATTGGGGAAATTGGAAGGCTATTCCGAAGAAGAAAAGAAAGGATTGTACCGTACCATCGGTTTGGGTGCGTTGAAGTACTACATCTTGAAAGTGGATCCCAAAAAACGGATTTTGTTCAACCCAGAGGAGTCTGTGGATTTTCAAGGGAATACGGGGCCTTTTATTCAATACACGTATGCACGGATACAATCCATTCTCCGCAAAGCTGAAGATGTCAGGTCGAGCGCAGTCGAGACCTCATTGGAACTCCATGAGAAAGAGAAGGAACTCTTGAAAGGTATCCAACTATTTCCGGAAACCGTGCAATTGGCAGCGGAGAACTTCAGTCCGGCTTTAATTGCCAATTATACGTATGATTTGGTGAAGGAATTCAATTCGTTCTACCAACAAGTATCTATTTTAGGTGAACCGGATGAGCAGAAGAAACAGTTTCGGGTGCTTTTGTCCCAAAAAGTAGGTGAGGTGATTCAATCTGCTTTTAAGCTATTGGGCATTGATGTTCCGGAACGGATGTAATTCTTCAAACCCTCCGAGCTTTGACAAGAGTTGTCATTCCAGCGTAGATAGGAATCCATTCTTTGGAGTGATTTGTATATGAAAATAGTGCGAGCTTTGATATGTCACACTGCTTCATTTCATTGGTATTAACAGTTTTTATTTTGATTGAATCACCCATTTTTAAAATATAATCGTCACCCTGAATTCATTTCAGGGTCTCATGTTGTGAGAATGAGATGCCGAAACCAGTTCGGCATGACGCTATGACTCAATTGACATTCCGTACATGATGTTGAATCTATATTTTTTAAGTGTTTTTAGATTCCTGCCTTCGCAGGAATGACATTTGGGCTAAATTAAAAACTCACCCTAAAACTTACATTGGGCGTTATGCCCAGTGAAACACTTTCCACGGTTTCAATCTGGTTTTCATCATTGACCCGATAGTATCGGTTGAGACTGTTTTTTCGATTGGTCATGTTGAGCACAGAAATCCCAGCATTGGCCTTAATGCCCCGCGTTAGGTCAAAGCCATAAATGGCGGAGGCATCTGCCCTAAAATATTCGGGAAGTCGGCTGCTGTTAGGTTCCTCGTAATTGATTCGCGCTGGAAAGAACGTAGTGTCCAGTGCCTCATCCCCTTCCAACGGTTGGGTATACGGTTTTCCGGTGCGATAGTTGACCCCAACACTCAATTTTAGATTTTTGTAGGTGTACGTACCCGCAAAAGTGATGGTATGTCTAATATCCAAATTATTGGGAAATTTATGCGGTACTATGGAATCAAAGGTATAGTCATTCTTGTTGTAGGCATAGCTCAACCAAGCGCTGTAGCGGTCGCCTCTTTTATTGACCAGAAACTCAATGCCTTTTACATCGTAACTGCCAATTTCCCCACTAAACTGATCTTGGTTCTGGAATCCTTGGGTACTGGTGCTGATGCCATCTACATTTTTATAGAATCCTTCCAGCCCCACGTAGAAATTGTTCCGTTCATAATTGACGCCCACCGAACCTTGCTTGCTTTGGGTTACGGGTAGGGTATTGTCATCGGACAGAATCCATCGGCGTTTTTCGATGCCCAGAAAATTCTGTTCTAAATCTATGACCTGATTGGTGGTCTGGCTCTTGAATTCTCCCAAGACCTCGGCACGCAAATAATTTGCAAGTCTAAAGTTGAGGTTGAGACGGGGTTCCACCAAAAATGTATTGAAGGTGTCCAGGTTTTCAATGAAGTTGAACCGTGCCCCAAACTTGCCAATAAACTTATTTTCAAAAGATGTACTCCCAATCTCGGAATAGAGGGAATGTATCCGAATTACATCTATAATTTTACTATAGTATTCAGGTACACTAATATCAGTAAAATTTTCAACTCCGGTCTCAATATATTGAAACCCGTTGGTCCATTGCAATTGGTCTGAAACCTTATATTCTGTATTGAGCTTTACCGCTCTTTCATCTACGATGTTCTTTTGGTCCAGCTGCCGTACTTGGTTGAACACACTTTGACCATCCAAATTGTATTTGGAATAATACACATTTAGGTGGGAAGAAAATTGATTGGTCCACTGGCTTTGCAATTGTGCTCCAACGGATAAATTGGTCTGTTTCAACAAACTGACGGTGGTTTCGTTGTCCGTCATGTTGTTTTCCACATATCGTAGATTGTTGTTCAGGCTAATGGCACTCAATCTAAATTTATGGGCGTCATTGATGTCGTACAATAGTTTTCCGGAGAAGTCATAGAAAAAAAAGTCTTCGTCACGGGTAATCTCATCATCTACGGCAACGTTGTCCTCGTCAGTAACTTCACTGTCTTGGAAGGCCCTGTCAAAGAATTTATTGTAGGTTGGGGTGTTCAAGAAATCTGTTGTGGACCGACGAGCGGAGAATTGGAATCCCAGTTTGTCATGTAACGGAACTTCTCCAAAAACATCTCCACTGATAAAGTTAAAGCCAGCACCACCTTCAAAACCATCAGCGATATGATTGCTGGTTTCCATTTGAATGACACTGCTCACCCCATCGCCAAAGTTGGCTGGAGTTCCGTTTTTTATCACCGAAATTTTATCCGTTAAATAAGGATTGAATGCTGAAATCAGGCCAAAAAAGTGTCCGGATTGATACATTTTAATACCGTTCCAAAGAATGAGATTTTGGTCGTTTGTGCCTCCTCTTACGTTAATGTCGGACACCGTTTCATCAATACTTTTAATGCCCGGCAACGCTTGAACGGTTTGTAGGATATCGGGCTCAATGAGTCCAGGAAGAATACCAAACTCGGCTGTGTTCATGGTGATGCTGGCATCGGTTTCCTTGATGAGTCCTGTAGTCAGGAATGTGTACACAATGACTTCATCCAGTTGTTCATAATGTTGGGCCATCAATATTTTGGGGCAACCTCCTTCTTGTAACAGATTTTCAACATTGATGTATTTGGTGAGGTAGCCCAAATACCGAATTTTGAGGGACGCATCGCGAGGAACATCATC
>JBNLBG010000101.1:0-8788 GCA_050303195.1 Allomuricauda sp.
CTATTTACGTTTATAGGGATGGGCCTGCCACCCCGACGAACCACTAAATAGGTGGTATTAAAGCACTGTTAATCAATTGATTTTCAGTGCTTTTTGTTTTTTGAACGAAACCCCAAATCAATTCGAAACGCACCAAAACGTAATGTTAGGTGTCCTATAGGGTGTCCTATTTTTATTGGATATCTTCTTAGTGCCCGCCAATAAAGGGATTTTGTATTATGGTTCCAATCAATCATGGATTTGAACCTAAATATTGTTAGAATGGATGGAGAACCACTAAGGACGATTGACATGAATCATTTACATTTTGACATCAGTTTGGATAGGCCGGATTGTCGAGTCCACTAAAAACGGAAAATTTGAGCCATCCAATATTTGGTTTTAATGATTTGAAAGTCAGTTTCATGCATTTTTATGATGGGTGTTCAATTTTATCCGGAAAGGGAGGTATACTATGTCCGACGTTTCCACCTTGGCCATTCTTTAGGAATTTTGAATAATTGCAATACTTGACATTATCTTGGAATCTCATTTTGATTACTGAATTGTAAACGTTTGATCTTAATGGATAGTCTAAATAAATCCACGATTATTAGATGAGGAAATCCTTTTGATATTTGATTCAATCAAATAAGTGGATGGAACAGATGTTATGTGGAATATGGTTGTGTTCAAAAACAAAGGTTGTTGTCAGGATCTATTAAAAAGATGGGGCGTGTTACCTGTACGCACATTGATGGTGGCTTGGAATTTTATAGCAGTACCAGTAAAACAAAGGGCAATCAGAAAGTAAATGCTACTTAAAAGTGTATTCTGTATACCAACAATGGTAATTCTACACAGAGCCATTTCGGATTGTTTTATAGACCCTTCACAAATACTGTCAGGTCTTCGGAGGCATCCAGGTCCAACTTTTTTTTCAACCGGTTCCTCACCACCCTTAAACTTTCTTTTTTGATCATCATGATCCGGGAGATATCCGAAGAGGTCATGCCTATTTTGATGAATGCCAAGTGTTTCATGTCCTTTTGGGAGAGTGTGGGATATCGAGTCGACAAAGCGGAATAAAAGTCGGGATGTACCTTTTTATAGTGCAACATGAAATCCTCCCAGTCCTCGTCCAGGTTCATGGTTTCTTGGATATGGCAAAGGATATTCCTCAATTCCTTTCTTATGTCCGGTTCAACGTCCAGTATCCGATTTTCGATTTTTTTGATGATGTTCTTTTTTTTTTCAAAGAGCATGGAAGATAACAGGAGATTTTGTTGGATGATCTCCTTTTCCTTTTTTTCCAATTCTGCCAGTTTCCTGTCCTGGATGTTCCGGGTGCAGCTCAATACCAGTACTACATTGTCCTTTTTGTCAAAAATTGGTTTGGTATATCCCTCGAACCATTGATAACCATGGTGTTTGGTTTTGAATTTCAGTTCCAATTTTTCAGGCATAGAGGTCAACCCTTCCGAGGAGTTTGAAACATTTTTTAGAAGTCTGGAGTAATGATCAGGATGAATGAAGTCATATGGAGCCTTCCCTTTGAGATTATCAGAAGTATATCCCATAATGCGCTCAGTTGAAGGGCTTGCATACAGATATCGCCCATCGGAGGGGTGGTGCAAACAGACCACATCTATGGTGTTTTCGGCAATCAGCTTCAACTTGTCGAGTTTTTGGAGTGCCAATAATCGAGCCAATGCTTCCCCATCAAGGTTCTTGTCCTTTTCAAGTAGTTGCAATAGTAGTTCGGTTTCCTCGCCTAGGCTTTGAGTCTCTTTCATCGGTGGACTTTTGTTTCCCTTTGACCTAAGGGATGGTACAAATTTATCATGCTGTGTCTATATAAAAAAGTGATTGTGTCTTGAAAGATCAAATATTGGTTGTTCGATGGATTCAAGGGTTTTTGGTCCTGAAGATATTTTGATGATGGTTTTGTTTTGGGATGCCCTATGGTCTTAGGGTTGCTCTCGATGACAATATGTTTTTACGGTTGCTAACGCTATGTTAACGTTGGACGTACTTTAGCCTTGCCCAAGGTGAAATGACCGCCTAATTTTGGTCAAAAAATGCAAGCGAAGTGTTCTGGAGGCTTCGGTGTATTCCTAAATCTTATCAATTATGAAAAACATGAAATTATCATGGGTCGTAATGGCCATTGCTCTATTGTGGACTCTTGGATGTAGCAAGGATAATGGAGCGGATATTCCGCCTGGCACCTTTGAAATTGACCAAAATGCCATTGATTTTGGCAGTGTGCTGAACGGAGGGTCCAAAAGTATAAAAGCAACCGTCACGAATGACGGAGAAGGCGATTTGTTGCTCAAGGAGTTGCAGTTTTCGGGAACGAACGCTGCTGATTTTGTTTTGGGCAGTAATAAGGCCAATCAAACCGTTCAAGTAGGAGGTTCCCTAGAATTGGAGGTCATTTTCGAACCTAAGCAGGTGGGAGCGAAGGAAGCCGTGTTGATCATCAATAGTAGTGTGGGGGTCCATAGCTTGGAACTTTCGGGTGAATCGTTGGATCCTGATGGCCTGGTCCAGATACCGGATGCTAAGTTTAAAGCATTCTTATTGGGGCATGGCAAAACTTCCAATGGAACCCTTGAAGGTTATGAAACATCCGTAATCGACACCAATGAAGATGGAGAGATACAGCTCAGTGAGGCGTGGACCCAAGAAGGCCTCATCATGTGTCTGGATGGCGAAGTGACCGATATGACAGGTTTAGAAGCCTTTGTAAACATCAGGGCGTTTTTGATGTCCGGTACCCAGGTATCCACTTTGGATCTTTCCAAAAACACAGCTTTGGAGTTTGTATCCGTACCACTGAACCAATTGACCCAATTGGATGTGTCAGAGCTTTCCAATCTTCAGGGATTGCATTGTAGCGACAATCAACTGACCCAGTTGGATACATCCAACAACACCGCCCTTAAGGGTCTGTTTGCCTATAAAAACCAACTGACCAGTTTGGATGTTTCCAAAAACACGGACTTGGAACGATTTTCAGCCTCGGACAATCAGCTTACTTCCTTGGATGTGACCAACAATGTCAACTTGATCCAATTGAGGGTGCATAACAACCAAATTACTTCCTTGGATGTCACCAACAATGTCAACTTAATTGTACTGTGGGCTCAAGCCAACCAACTTTCACAATTGAATGTTGCAAAAAATACCTTTTTAACGGAATTGAACCTTGCCAATAACCAGTTGAACTCCTTGGATGTGAGCAAGCTTACACTATTGGAAGAACTGTCCTGTGGCAGTAACCAAATATCAAATCTTGACCTAAGCAATACCAGTGAGTTGAAAAGCCTGAGCTGTACGTATAATGCGCTGACCGATTTGGATGTTTCCCAGAACACCAAATTGATTTCATTGAGTTGTTTCAATAACGCCCTGACCAGCTTGGATGTTTCCCAAAATACGGCCATGCAGGCCTTGTACTGTGGGGTCAATCAATTGACAGCATTGGATGTTTCCAGCAATGTGTCCTTGAAATATTTGACCTGTGAACAGAATCAGCTTACCAGTCTTAACCTTGCCAACGGTTTTAATGAAGAATTATACATGATGAAGGCTCAAGATAATGACTTGGACTGTATTCAAATTGATGAGGGCTTCACCCCACCTGCCAATGATTGGTTGAAAGACGATACCGCCAATTATAGCACCGTGGATTGCCCTTAGAGTTTTATTAAATCAACCTGTTGGTCATTTTACATGTAAAGTGGCCAATTCTGGGAATCCCCAACATATCAAAAACAATTATCAATTCATCTTTAATATCTAATTCATTTATATGAAAACACCAAAAATGGCCTTATGCCTACTTTTAGCTTGTTTGGGTTTTTTGGTCCAGGCACAACAATTAACAAATGGCACCTATTATCGCACGGCCAGCGATGGTACCATTGAAATATCCGACTGCTGTGGAAATGGCAAGATCACAGCCACTTTTAAAAACACGGACGGAACAGAAAATACCCGGGAACTGAAATCTGTACAAGGTACTGATGGCCTGTATTTATATGTAGGTGATGGTTTCTTTTATTTTATCGCTGAAAGCGATGGGTATCTTGAGCGATACATATTCAACGGCAACTTTAACTATGCCACCGCAGATCCAGCCGATTATTATGAGATTCTGTCCCAAGATCAATCCTTGGTCAATTCCAAGAAGAGTTCGGCGGAATTGAGACGAAAAATGCTGGAAAGCGGAAAGGAAAAATTCTACTTTCCAAGACTGTTGACCAAATATGCCAAAGCACCGGCAAACGAAAGGTTTGAAGTTGATAAATATTATAGAGGTATCAGCTCAACAGGTCAGAAGAGTACCATGAACGTAAAAGTGATCGATAAAAACACAATCGATATAGATTTTGGAGCCAAGGTAAAAATGTTCACCCTTAAAGGTAGAACGGATACCCAAAGGTTTTACAGGCACCACTTGAACCCCAACATCTTCATGTACTATGACACCCCAAACTATTGGGGAAGAAGCAGTCCCAACCAGTATATATACTTTGGAGCGGATGGCATCCACTACATTTACAATGAAGGGGACAAATCCATATTTCTGTTCGGTGACGAAAAGAAAAAGAAATATAGCGACCAAGAGATCACGGAAATGGAGTTCAAGGCCAAAGAAGATATCGAAAAGAAATTCTGGAAACAGGTGGAAATATTTATGAACAGTTGGACGGACAAGCCAAAAATGCCTTCTGCTGCCATAAACGACGATGAAATAAAGGCGGAAGCATTAAAGGCCCTTCAGAAACATGCCAAGGACAAAGGATGGAAAGAAAATTTCACAGAGGTTGTAATTACTTCCGGGAGTTGGAGCGATGTGATCACCGCATCCTACATTGGCCGTATTGTTGAGGTGGCAGCAAAGGCCACATGGCCTGATGGTCACTGTACCTTCCAGTATTTTGACTTGATATCCATGCATGAGAATGGCGGTTACAGCAAAACACTTTTCCACTATGCCACGGGAAATCAATATGAAACAGATTGTGAGTAATCAATGGGTACATACTGCCCTTATTCATGGTTTTTAAATCCAAGACCACTGTACAGCATAATGCCTGTACAGTGGTTTATTTTTATGGACTATTATGAAGTTTATCCTTTTTATCATTTTTCTTATTTCTTCCAGTAGCCCACTATGGGCGCAAGAAAACCGGGTAGTGCTATTCTCTGGAAATCTTGAAGAACGTATTCAACCTTTTGACACTTTGATCTATGAGGATATGACCTCCATGGTGCTGAAGATTGCTAACGTTGGGGATTTTGAAAAATATGATAAGTTAAGACTGATATTGACCTGCGAACTTAGGAATGGAGGACGTAAAGCCTTGAAGCCCAAAAAATATTATGCGCAGCATGAAATAACATGGGACAATGCATCAGTGAAGAATACAGACCCCATTAAGGTTGTTGTTTTTGATGAAAATGGGCATTCGGACTTTGATGAAAAAATGAAAAGAAAATTCAAGAACTTTTCCATCAGTCCAACACGGAGAAGATGGCTGGAGTATTGGGCAGCTTATCAGTACCAATTTGAATTATATGGTTTTCAAAAAATAAATAATGGAAAAAGTATATCCGATCATGGAAACTCTTCTGAAGAGCAATACATACAAGATGAAATTTTAGGTAGGAGCAGCACTTTCTATGTTCGTTCATTAAGGAGAAAAAGACCCCGCGTGGGAGCCTTGCTTATTTTAAGACAATTCTTTGGGGAAGCAACTTACTGACATATAACACAATTAATGAGCCCCCAAAAATCTAAATGCCGTCAAGAGCGAAAGATTACCTTGCAAAACAATTAAAACGCAGTGAAAAACACCATACCAATATCATTTTTAGTATTGATCCTTACTTTGGTTCCATTTTTGGGTTGCAATAATTTTCATGGATCAAAATCCCACCAGTATCGAAATAGCCAAGTTTCATCCACACGGGACATTTATTCAGATAGCATCCTTAAATATGTAAAGTACAATTATCCAACTTTGGCGTTGATGCATGTCAATGTTGTAGATGGAACCGGTGCGGTCTTAAAGGAAGATCAAACCATTGTAATTAAACACGGTTTGTTCGAAGCCATTGGCGGGCATACCAAGATTGAAGTTCCAAGGAATGCAAAAATCCTGGATCTTAAAGGAAAGACCATTATCCCGGGCATTGTTGGTATGCACAACCATTTACATATTCCAAGATTTCCCGATGTAGGTGACGTAGCAGCTAAATTATACCTGGCATCAGGAGTGACTACTATTCAAACTTGTGGAGCGGCCTCTCCAAATAAAGAAATAGCACTTTCAAATACCATAGAACAAGGGATACAAATTGGACCGGACATAATTCCCAGTGCACCCTTCATCACGGGAAAAGGTGGCAATCCCAATATGATTATTCCAAGAAATGAACAGCATTTAAGAGACACCATGCAGTACTATATAAATCAAGGTGTAAAATGGTTTAAAGTGTACCGTAATACAACCCCTGATGATTTAAAAATAATTATAGAGGAAGCCCATAAAAATAATTGCAAAGTAAGAGGGCATCTATGCTCCATAACCTTTGAAGAAGCCACCAAATTAGGAATTGACGGTATTGAACACGGCTTGAACAGTGCCAGTGATTTTAGAACCGATAAGAAAAATGGCATTTGTGGGGGCGGCAGGGAGTATATGGATGAATTGATTATTGATAGCCCAAACGTAAAACGATTGCAACAACTAATGATTGACAACAAAGTGGTACTTACCTCCACTTTATCCATTTATGAAGCCAGTGTCCCCAATAGAGCCTATGCAGATGAAAGAACCTTAAATGCCATGTCGCCTTTTCTGCTGAATCAATACAAAGAGCGAAGAGCAAGTTTTGACAAAGAAATGGATGATGCCACAAGGGAAAACAGACTAAAAAGAATCATGCAGTTCGAGTATCAGTACTATAAAATGGGCGGGCTGTTATGTGCGGGTGTCGATGCGGGCAGGCATGTGCTTCCGGGTTTTGGTGACCAACGAAATTATGAGCTACTGCTTGAAGCTGGTTTTTCAACAGGGGAAGCCATTCAGATTTTGACAAGTAACGGAGCCAAAGCATTGGAACGTCAAGATATAGGAACCATTCAGGTAGGTAAAAGGGCCGATTTTGTTATCTTAAATGGAAATTTAGCAGAAGATGCTTCTGTCATTAAGAACGTGGAAACGGTTTTTAAAAAGGGTATTGGCTACGACCCCAATTTGATTTTAAAAGAAATAGAAGGGCAGTTTGGAATAGAATAAAAATTACAACAAGAAATTTAAAAACCTTGATTATGACAACTAATAAAAACACAGTAAGTAAAACAAAAACGGTAATCGTTTTTATCCTGACCATCATTTTGGGCTATGCACTTTTTATCATTCCGGATGTATTCTTTGGCGTGACAAAAATCAATGGCGGAAAAAAGGGCATCAACTTATTGTTTATGGCCTTGTTTCAGTTTTTTTCTATTACGGCATTACTGTATGGGTCGCTAAAACTTCTGAAAAAAGACTTTAAATATATCGGTCTTCAATTCGTAAATCTCAAGAAAGACCTGCTTTTGGGCATTGGTTTTGGAGCGTTGTGGACCGTCTTACAATTTGCTTTATTAATTCCCAACACAGGAGGAGCAAATCGTGAGGATATTAAGGGCATGCTAGAGATGTATGATGGTAGCATCGTAGGACTTCTATCATTTATTGCTCTTGGTGTGATTGGTGGTGGTATTACGGAAGAGTTTTTCAATAGAGGCTATTTTATCAATATCCTAAAGGATGTTTTTAAAAGCCCAAAAACAGGCTTGTGGATATCGGCAATCTTGTCCATTCTCATATTCTCGTTTGGGCATATGCCGGTTACTGCATTGGATTGGTTTGATATCCTGGTGCCAACCATAATGTACACCTTACTATTTATAACTACCAAGAAACTTACAGCCTCAATAGTAGCTCATGGGGTGTATAATATGTCTGCAATCATTCTAACGTATTATATGTATGCAAATTAGTTCTAAGTCAATGATTATGAAGGCAATAACAAAACTACTTCTTGTTCTACTGATTTCTATGTTGTTTTCAGCTTGTTCTAAACAAAAGTCAAACTTTCGGACTGATGAATTAATTGTGTAACCCTCCCTAAAAATCGGACTGGTTTGAATTAGACAAAAAGTTTAATTTTAACAGTCAGATATTATGAAGAGAACCAAGTTTACCGAGAGCCAGATCGTATCCTGCATCAAGCAGTACGAATCAGGGGTCAAAGTGGACCAGATCTGTAGGGAGATGGGTATCCACAAGGCCACATTTTACAATTGGAAGAAACGATATTCGGGGATGGACAGCCTCGAGCTCAAGCGCCTGAAGGAACTTGAGGAGGAGAACCGCAAGCTCAAGCAGATGTATGCGGACATGGCCCTTGACAACAAGATGCTCAAGGACGTGCTCTCAAAAAAGTGGTAGGCTCCGGTGTGGACTTACTTTGGCAAGTACACACCAAACTGAAAATCCGCAAGGATTTTCAGAAGTAGGTGAGAACAAGCAATTACTTATAGCATCTATGTAAAAGCAGCCTGTCGAGTATCTTTAAGATTCACCAAAATCAAAAGATATGAAAATACGACAAACTGCCCCACCCAAGTTATTCATTGGCATCGACATACACAAACGCAGTTGGAAGGTGCACTGTGCCACCGACCTGTCCATGGGCAGGACCTTTTCCATGTCCCCGGATCCCGAAGGGTTGAGGGAAT
>JBNLBG010000102.1:0-7895 GCA_050303195.1 Allomuricauda sp.
GACGCATTCAATTTTCAGATACGCACAAGTACGGACAACAGAGCGAATTGCCGCATTCATCCCCGGAGAGTCTCCACCGGAGGTAAAAACTCCTATTTTCTTAATTTCTGAGGCCATTCAAAATTTTAAAGGGTCAAAACTAGGAAACTTTATTTAATTTACGAATGCCTTAAGAATTTATTTATTTTCCCTTTAAACCTCAAACGTTTTCGTAAGAATTTTAATGAAAACAGTGAAAAAAAATCAATTATGCCTACCGTCGTTTTAGAGGTGACTCCTTTTTGGGTAAAAAGCGTATCAAACTGTCTTGCCCCATGGTTTCGATGGGTACTTGTGGCTCTTCCTGCTCGGAGGAATCCACCTTCTTCTCTTTTTCTTTTTTATTGAAAACTTTTTGCATCAACTCCTTGAAACTATTAAAATCAACTTGATATGAGAGACCTACACCTTGGGTATACCCTTGGCGTTCAATAAAAAATTGTTGTATTTGATTTTCCCTATTGAAGATTTTGGCACTGAGGGTTCCTTGTTCGTTCAGCAATACCTGGACCTCAACATCACCAGCAACCACGGTTTCAGAAACACCCCCAACGGGAACCCCCACTCTTCCATTGACCAAAATTCGGTCCGATATCTGTGTGGAAACGGTAACGCCTATCCTGTTTTCGGTTTGGATGTCTGCATTGGGATCTATAAGACCTTGCTCATAGGACAGCCCCAAATTGAATTTGTCGTTGTTCCCTGCCAAAATCTGATTGAGCAGTCCCGATGCCGTTTGAATGAGGTTGCCCGTTACGGCTTGTTGGTTTATCCCCGACTGCGGATTCACAAAAGTGCCCTGTGCCAAAAGGAAAAAGGCATTTCGCTCTTTTACGGTGGGATCCTGTAATCTATACTCCAACTCTGACTGTACCACTGAGTTTGTTCCTGGAAAATCGATGTCAAAATCAATGGTCGGGCTCTCCAGTTCCCCATCCAAACGGACCACCACCTCAGTGGGAATTCTTCCCGTGTACCCTGGATTGTCCAACAGCGGTGCCGGATTTGCATTGAGGGAATACACCGCTTCCAAGTTCAACTGGGCCGCCAAGGGGTCTCGTTCCCAAAGAATGGTTCCTCCGGGACGCACTTTAAACTTTTTATCGATAACTCCACCATACTTAAAGTTGTATTCCCCAGTGACCACAACAAAGTCACCATACATATTGAACTTGCCATTGGTATTGATCTCTATCAATAAAATTCCTTCCCCAGTTCCCTTAAGGGAGCTCCCCGTACTCCGATCTACCACAATCTCCACTTCGGCCTCTGGGGTTACGGCCAAATCAAATGCCATTTCCAAACCTTGATAATCCTGCAGAACCCGTTCTGCAGTGAAGGATTCTGATTCTCCCTTTTCAATAAAATTGATGAATGAATAGTCCCCTACACTAGTAACATCGCTCAAAGGAATTTTTAGGGATGTGCCCCTGGCCGTGGTAGCATCCACGGAGATGGTCAACGCATCGGTTGGGCCATAGATACTCCCCGTTCCGTCTATAAAACCTGTTCCGTAATACAGGGATTCTTCATTAAACTCGGTATTTAGGATCATAAAACGGTTGTTCTTGGTGTCCACATCCAGCCCTAAATACCAATCATCAAAACCGGTATGGCTAATGGTGCCGTCCAAGGTTGCCGTTGTGCCCTCCGCAACATCCGAAAGACCCACATTTTCAAAATAAAAGGTTTGGTCAAACAGACGGACACGGGAATACTGTGCAAAATTGTAATCCACATTAAGGTAGGGAATCCCAATCCCTGCATCTACTAGACTCAACGAACCATTGATGGAAGGGTTACTTACACTTCCAGTGACCTTTGCACTTCCGATGATGCTACCTCTTATATTGGTTATGACATCTTCACCCAAAGGGGCGAACGGTTCCAAATTGAAGTCCGTAAGATTTACCGACAGGTCCAGTTCTTGCTTGTTGTTAATATTGGTGACCTTCCCATTGATGCTCATTTTCTCCTTTCCATTATCGTTGAGCCATGTGCTCACCCCAAACTGGGTAAGGTCGTTATTCCCGAATATACCCACTTCCAAATCTCCTAATCGAATGTCGTTGACGCTGAAATTCCCAATGTTCAAGCTAGATGTAGGCAGGTATTTCCCATCTTTTTGAAGGATATTGAGAAAACCGTCCACGGAACCATTTAGTTTTAGGCTGTCAATGGCTGGTGTGATCTTGTTCAGGGAAACAATCTTAAACTGAAGATCTAAATCCTTGTAGGTTGAATCGGCTAACTCCCCCCTGAGACGAATCTGCTCCCGATTGTTATTGTCCATCACTACATCCTCTATTCGGATACTGTCCAATGTTCTGTTGATGATCACTTTGTTCTGGCTGTTCCCATCCTTGTTCAGCACCCAGGTGTTCCCTTTGAAACTGACATCGGATTTCTTTAAGCCAATAACGGATTTATTGTTTTCATTAAAAGTATGATAGAAATTAAGGTTGTAACTGTCATTATATTCACTACCCCCCTTAAACTCTGTTCTAAAGAACAGGGTATCCTTCAAGGTGGTGTTGATCAAACTAAAATCCTTAACATCGTAATAATTTGTAGACATGTCCTCAACAGAAACAAAGGTGTTGAATAGCGGGTTTTTATTATCAATCTTTAATTCAATATTGTCGAATCTATTCCCAAAAGCTTCAATGCTGGGCGATTTAAAAGTGAGTTTAAAATCCCCTTCGTCCGATACAATGTTTCCTCTAATAAACGTGTTGGGGTCAAAGGTCACTTCTGGGAAGAAGACGTCCACAATCTTGTTGTATATCTTAAAATTGAAATCCAAATGCTGTCCCTCTGAAATTTCATATGGCTTGTAATTGGTATAAATGCTCCCCACGGAGTTTTGTACCAATTTTCCAATTTCATTAATCTTAAACTTTCCTCTCACATATCCCGTGATGATATCGGGTGAATTTATTTCCACCGTTCTTACCGTATCTTGGTCGAAAGAGGAATACACCGAGAAATCCTCAAAATAATAGGTGGAATTTTGGTTTTGATAGGTGGTGTTGGAAAAGCGCATCTGTCCTGCCATATCATCCAAGGTGCTCCCTTCAATATCCATGTTCACGTGCCCCTTAAAGATGGAAATACTGTCATCAATGAAATTCAGCTCCTTTAAATCGGCATAATCCACGGCCGCAATGAAGTTGAACTTGTTTTCTCTACCACCAAAATCTGCCAATCCTTTAAAATCGAACCGAAAGTTTTCATCGTTGCAGAGCAAGGTACCATCAAACAATTGGTCTTTTAATATCCCTGATATTTTTATGTTGTTGTATTCATAATCATTGAACTGGATTTTATAAACCTCTCCAATGACCTCTGTATTTAGGTTTTCCGCAGCAAAGCCTTTTCCCTCTACATTCACATCCATGGAAGTAAGGCCCAGTTCATCATCATCCGTGAATTTCCCCAAATCAAAATCTATCAGTGAGATAAATCCAATATAAGAAGCATCATTTTTGGTTTGGATGTTGGTCATTTGCACGTCCATATAACTGCTTCCCACTGCAGTGTTAAGATTTGCTTTTACATCTAGGGATGTCTCGGTCACCTCTGCATCTCCCCGAACGGTAAACTGTCCCAGTTTTTGTACAGATTCTGGTATGTTCCTACCCAAAATATTGGGCAAAAGTGCTCGCAATTGATAATAACTGGAGGTTAGATTATCAATATCACCACGTATTACAAACGGAGCTTGATCCGTGAATATGTTGTCAAGCTCAAAATCACCGCGTATACCTGTGTTGTCGGTATAGAGAAAAAGGTTGTCAACCTCCAACTTATTGAGTACTCCTCCAAAATCACCGGTAAGGGTGACCACTCTGTCCTGACCGAATTCATTATAAAATGTATTCACTTCATTCAAGGCCACAGTGGATTCCGTGAAATTGGCATCAATTTGTACGCGGTCCACAAACTGCGCAAAATCCTCACGGTTGTAATTGAACACAAGATTGCCCTTTAGTTCCGATTGTTCCGTATCGATGAGCAGGGAATCAAATCGCATCTGTTGCTTGGTATAGGTGAAATCCGTAGCCAATTTTTTAACCCGAAGTCCACGCTTGGCTGCAAGGGAAAGATCCTCAATATTTAAAGTAACCTCCGGTCCCAAAATTTGAAAGTCGTTGGCCAATATTTTTAGGTCGGTAAAATTCAGGACTTCTGCGGACTCCAGATTTTCATCACTGAGCATAAACCGTCCTTCATTGATTTCTATCCCATCAGAAGACATAAAAAAAGGTGGTGTTCCGGGAGCTCTGGGTTTGCCATCATCCAGTTTGGCCACGAACACATCCAAATTGGTATCGGATTCTCCTTCGTAGGTCTTCAGATTGAAGAAAAGACCATCAATCTCAATATCCCCAAACTCCAACTTTCCGTTGGCCATATTCCTGATGTTCAGTATGGAAGTGGTAAGTTTATTGATATAGGCCAATGTATCCTTTTTATAGTCTTCAACATAGATGCCCTTGATTCCTGCATTGAGATTAAATAGGGAAAGGCTAACCTGATCTATTTGGATGTTGGTGCCAAATTCATTGTTGACGGATTCCATGGCATATTTTGCCATTTTGGTCTGCACCGTTGGCATAGATAAAATCAAAGAGCCCAATACCATGATCAGCAAAATAGCCAAGAAGAAACGAAGCAGTATTTTCCGAAGTTTTTTGATAGGGCTTTATGTTTTACCTTTGATGTCCAATTTTTGTTCCAAAGCCAGTGGCAAATTCAAAAAATTACATTCTTGCAATTGAATCATCGTGTGATGATACGTCCGCCGCAATTCTCTGCAATACAAAAGTACTGAGCAATGTGGTGGCCACACAAGAAATCCACAAGCAATATGGAGGTGTTGTCCCAGAGTTGGCATCGCGGGCCCATCAACAAAACATTGTCCCTGTGGTACACCAAGCCTTGGCCAAGGCAAATATCGACAAAAAACAACTATCTGCCATAGCTTTTACGCGTGGCCCTGGACTCATGGGTTCGTTGCTTGTGGGGGCTTCTTTTGCCAAATCGTTGGCCCTTGGTCTAAACGTTCCCTTGATTGAGGTAAACCACATGGAAGCTCACATATTGGCCCACTTTATTAACGATGAAAATCAGACCGCCCCAAAATTTCCCTTTTTGGCGATGACCATAAGTGGAGGACATACGCAAATTGTAAAGGTCACGGATCATTTTACCATGGAAGTTTTGGGGGAAACCTTGGAC
This sequence comes from Allomuricauda sp., assembly GCA_050303195.1. Classification (GTDB taxonomy): domain Bacteria; phylum Bacteroidota; class Bacteroidia; order Flavobacteriales; family Flavobacteriaceae; genus Flagellimonas. The sequence goes on from JBNLBG010000102.1 coordinate 5,284, forward strand.
GATGCCGTGGGAGAAGCCTTTGACAAAAGTGCCAAACTTATGGGATTGCCCTACCCTGGTGGTCCGTTGGTGGACAAATATGCCCAACAAGGGAACCCTTTGGCTTTCGATTTTCCAAAACCAAAAGTGGATGGCCTAAACTTCAGCTTTAGTGGATTAAAGACCAGCATCCTGTATTTTTTACAGCGAGAGACCAAAAAAAATCCTGATTTTGTTTCCGAAAACATAGCTGATATCTGTGCCTCTGTTCAGCACACCATTTTAGAAATCTTAATGGACAAGCTCAAACTTGCCGTGGAGCAAACTGGGATTACCCATGTTGCCATAGGTGGTGGAGTTGCGGCCAACTCTGGAATACGAAACAGCCTAAAAGAAGCCGAGGAAACCCTTGGTTGGAAAACCTATATCCCTAAATTTGAATATTGCACCGATAATGCGGCCATGATTGGTATTGTAGGGTATCTTAAATTTATGAAAGGTGATTTTTCGGATCAAAGTGTAGCCGCCAAGGCGCGTTATGCCATTGGTAGTTGACCTCTTTCAATTCATAATTAATTCCTAACTTTCCTTTTAAGTTTTAGCGTGTGGCTTACAATGAAGAAATAGCAAAAAGAATTCAACAGGCAATTGCATTGTTTCCTGAGGATTTCACGGAAAAGAAAATGTTTGGAGGCATAGCTTTTCTATATCACGGAAAAATGACCGTCGGGGTAGTAAAAGATGATCTCATGGTACGGGTAATGGGAAATAAAATGGAATCCGTATTGCAACAGGAACATGTTAGACCCATGGATTTTACGGGAAAACCCATGAAAGAATTTGTCTTTGTTTCACCACAGGGTTTTAAAAATGAGGAACAACTACAGCATTGGATAGAAATGGGCCTGGAACACGCAAAAAGTAAAGTATAACCTATGCAACTCTTTTATAACCCTTCCTTAGATTACAGTGCCACACAGTTTGTCTTTTCACCAGAGGAAAGCAAACATATTGTTCGGGTATTACGGAAAAAAGAAGGGGATATTCTTCACATCACCAATGGAAAAGGGTATCTATTTGAGGCAGAAATTATGGTGGCGGACCAAAAGAAGTGCAAAGCCCGGATTATATCCACAAAAAAATCCATTCCCAAGAGGTACAAGCTGCACCTTGCCGTGGCTCCCACCAAAATGAACGATCGCTACGAATGGTTCTTGGAAAAAGCCACAGAAATTGGGGTGGATGAAATCACACCCATTATTTGTGATAATTCGGAACGGAAAACTTTAAAATTGGAGCGGATGGAACGAGTATTACAGTCTGCCTTGAAACAGTCCCTGCAAACCGTTTTGCCCAAGCTCAATCCTACAATTCCTTTAAAAACTTTCTTTGAAGGAGAGCACACGGGACTAAAGTTCATTGGCCATTGTGACAATGGTGAAAAAATGGAATTGAAAAGAAGGGTGATCGCTGATAGGGACATTACCATTCTCATTGGTCCAGAAGGTGATTTCTCCAAAGAGGAAATAGATACAGCGAAAGAAAAAGGTTTTGTTCCTATTTCTTTGGGGAATACCCGTTTACGCACAGAGACCGCTGCCATTGTGGCCTGCACAACGGTTGCCATTATTAATAGTTAGTTGGTAACGGAGGTTTTTGTTGCTGCGGTAATATCCAAATTTTCGGATTCCATCAATAACATAAGGGTCAAATTATCTGTTGAGGTCACCAAGGCTGGAATGGCAATGGAGGAACTTCCGTTTTGACTTTCTAAATCAATATAGCGTTCATTGACCACAATATTGCTGTTGTGCAAGGTCCTATTCCTGTTCTCCCCTCTTTTTACTTCAGTAGTACGTTCATCGATGACCAAAACAGCGCGCAGGAGTTTATGGCTAAAATCACCGGTTAGGGTATATTGAAACGAAATTTTGCCATTTGAAGATTGTGCACCCAAAATTGCAACCGAATTTTCCGTTTTCTGGGAGGTATAGTAACCGATTTTTGAATAGGCTTTGGCCTGATTCGACCCCACAAAGTGTTCCCTTCCGTTTACTACCATTTGTGGGGTGTAATTGTTAGGGTACCCGAACTCACGGTTATACTCACTTTGCTTTCTGGCATGACTGGGTTTGGCAAAAGGGTCTTTCCAACCAATATAGTCCCAATAATCCACATGAAAGGACAGGGCAAAAACCATTTCAGGGAACTCCTTTTTCACCTTGTCCAACAGCCTATCTGCAGAAGGGCAACTAGAACATCCCTGTGAGGTGAAAAGTTCCAATACCACAAATGGCCGTTCCGTACTATTGAACATCTCCGGCATATGATCATTCTCATATTTAACGGTGTACAATGCCATAAGTGACATTCCGAAAAAGGCAAATGAGAAAAACATGATCCTTTTAAACATGAATACTGTACTTTTGATTAGTTGGTTAATCGGAATTTCATGAGACAACTTACCCTGTTCAGCTGTATTTTAACGTTTTTTATGATGGGCTTGGTTCCTGCGCAGGAGATTGCCATCCTCAAATATGGAGGTGGAGGCGATTGGTATTCCAACCCAACAGCCTTACCCAATCTCATCCAATTTTGCAATGCCAATCTGGGTACTAGAATCACTCCTGAGC
>JBNLBG010000103.1:0-7763 GCA_050303195.1 Allomuricauda sp.
AAGCATTCCGCATTGGTGGCCTTCCTGCATGATGCCTCCCGCCAGAGAGTCCGAAGCGCGTTCTTCCAGGGGTTTGAGATGTCCGAATTCCCGGTTGAGCAGGTAGAAGAAGGTGCGGGAACAGGTTCGCTTTTCCTGCCCCGGGTGAGCAATTCAAAATCGGCCTGCAGGGCTTCTCCGTTCTTCGCAAAAATATCCCAGGTATTTTTAATGGTCAACCCTTTGGGTTGATAATCCACCGATACATAATTGGATGGATCAAAATCAATTTCAGCTTGAGCAGTTACATAAGCAATGTAAGTGTCCCCTTCCATCAAGGCCTCCCCTAGTTGAAGCTTTTGGATGGTTTCCACCAAATCCGCATCCGGAAGATAACCGGCGTTGATGACCACATTCTCTTCAGAAGTTTTTAGGGGAAACTTAGTAGAAAGATAGTCCTCCGTTTTTATGCTAACCGAGACATTCAACCACTTTTCCCATTTCTCGCGAATGGTCAATATGCCCACCCGAATTTCGGCCACAGGCCGCGTGAATGTAAATGGAAAAAGAGATGTTCTATGGGTTCCGTCCGAAAGAATATGGTTCATGGCTCAGTGTTGATGGTATAAAAATAAAAAACGCCCCTGAAAATCATCAGGAGCGTCCATATATTTCGTCAAAAAGAGTGACCTACTCGGCCTTCTTCTCTTCTTTGCTGAATTTTTTGTACTTATTCTTGAACTTATCAATCCTACCAGCGGTATCCACCAATTTGGTTTTCCCGGTATAGTATGGGTGTGAGGTTCTAGAAATCTCCAACTTTACCAAAGGATACTCCTCACCATCAACCGTGATGGTTTCCTTGGCCTCGGCAGTTGATTTAGTGATGAACACATCGTCATTGGACATGTCTTTGAAAGCCACTAATCTATAATTCTCTGGGTGTATGCCTTTTTTCATCGTCTTAACTACTTAATCTCAGATTTTTCGAGGTGCAAATTTAAGGATTTCTTTGATTCTTCCAACTGAAAAAAGAAAAAAAGAAAAAAACTACCTTTAACTGTAACAAATCCCTCTCTCAATTCACTAATAAACCATAATCAACACTAAAAATAAACAAATGGAAGAACAACAACCAAAAGCCAGTAAATTTATGTTGAACTACGGCCTTATTCTGGGCCTGGTTTCAGTAGTCTTCGGTATAATGCTCTACACCCAAAAGATGCATTACGAAATGAGTACGCCCGTAATCGTCATCTCTATCCTATTGACCGTTGTGGCCATTTTTCTTGGGGTAAATGCCTACAAAAAAGCCAACGGAGGCTATTTAACCATTTCCGAAGGACTAAAAATTGGGGTTGGAATAGCTTTGGTATCCGCCATTATCTCACTGCTGTATCAGTATGTGCTCATCAATTTTATTGAACCCGATTTTATGGACAAGGCCCTAGCTTTGGCAAAACCAAAGGCCTTGGAACAAAATCCTTCCATGACCGATGAACAATGGGAACAAGCCGTGGGCATGCAGAAAAAACTGGGATGGCTCCGGTATCCGATCGGTTTGATATTCAGTTGTGTCATTGGATTGGTCGTTGGCCTTATCACAGGGCTCATCCTAAAAAAATCCAAGTCGGAATACTAAACCAAAAAATGCTACTTTTGAAGGGAATTCGAGAAACAAGCAATGCAAATTTCCATTGTAATTCCTTTACTCAACGAGCAAGAGTCGCTTAACGAACTACATGATTGGATTGTACGCGTAATGCAATCCAATCATTTTTTATACGAAATCATTTTTATTGACGATGGCAGTACGGATGGCTCATGGGAGGTCATCAAGGAGCTTTCGGAAGGGAATGAGCACGTAAAAGGTATCCGATTTTTAAAGAATTATGGGAAGTCCCAAGCCTTACACGCTGGTTTTAAAGCAGCCCAAGGTGATGTGGTGATTACCATGGATGCAGACCTTCAAGACAATCCCGAAGAGATTCCAGCACTTTATGAATTGATTGTCAACGAAGGCAACCATATCGTTTCGGGTTGGAAAAAGAAACGGTACGACTCCGTAATCACCAAAAACATTCCTTCCAAACTCTTTAATTGGGCCGCCCGAAGAACTTCTGGGGTTAAACTGCACGACTTTAACTGTGGCCTTAAGGCTTTTAATGGCCAAGTGGTAAAAAACATTGATGTCCATGGGGAAATGCATCGCTACATTCCGGTGTTGGCCAAGAATGCGGGCTTTTCCAAAATCACCGAAAAAGTGGTACAGCACCAAGCCCGAAAATACGGCACCACCAAATTTGGGGCGGAACGTTTCATCAACGGGTTTTTGGATTTGATCACCATTTGGTTTGTGTCCAAATTTGGACGCCAGCCCATGCATCTTTTTGGAGCTTTGGGCGTACTCATGTTCATTGTAGGGTTCGGATTTTCCCTCTATTTGGGTGTCGATAAATTATTTTTGAATCCCACTGGGCGATTGATCACAGAAAGACCTCAATTTTTCATTGCCCTAACGGCTATGATCATAGGGACACAGCTTTTTTTGGCAGGTTTTATCGGAGAAATCATGGTGCGGTCCCGTAAAAATGACACCCGCTATTCCGTTTCCGATAAAATAAACATTTAGCACCTTCCAAAACTGATAATCTTTGTATTTTTAAGCAACACTAAACATCAATACTCTATGGATACCATAACTTCCTCAGCGCAAGCTTGGTTAACCGATTTTTTCGACGAAAACACCAAAAAGGAAATTCAAAATCTTTTGGAAAACGACACTGAAGAACTCAAGGAACGTTTCTATAAGGATTTGGAATTTGGTACCGGAGGGATGCGCGGCATCATGGGGGTTGGGACCAACAGGATCAACAAATACACCTTAGGGAAAAATACCCAGGGACTCAGCAATTATCTTAAAAAATCGTATACCGATAGCGATATCAAAGTGGTAATCGCTTATGATTGCAGGCACAATTCTGATACGCTGGCAAGAACCGTAGCGGAAGTTTTTTCCGCCAATGGAATTCGAGTGCATCTGTTTTCAGAGCTTCGCACTACCCCGGAACTTTCCTTTGCAGTACGCTATTTGGGATGCCACGCCGGTATTGTGTTGACCGCCTCACATAATCCACCAGAATACAACGGATATAAAGTATATTGGGCCGATGGAGGTCAGATTGTACCCCCTCAGGATGGCGAGATCATTGCTGAAATCAATACATTGTCTTTTGAGGACATCAAATTTACTGCCAATGAAAGCCTAATTCATCTAATTGATGAAGAAGTGGACGAAGCCTTTTGTAAAGCATCCGTGGAAAATGGAAGTTTTGATGCCCAAGGAAAAGACGACTTCAAAATTGTCTTCACTTCCCTGCACGGAACATCCATTACGGCCATTCCCGAAGTATTGAAACGGGCCGGGTACAACAATGTCACCATTATAGAGGAACAAGCAAAACCTGATGGAGGCTTTCCAACGGTAAAATCACCCAACCCTGAAGAACCCGAAGCTTTGGCCATGGCCATTAAAAAAGCTGAGGAAATCGGTGCCGATATGGTGGTAGGAACCGACCCGGACAGTGACCGGCTCGGGATTGCTGTACGAAATTTGGAGGGCAAGATAGAACTGCTCAATGGAAACCAGACCATGGTCTTGATGACCAAGTTCCTATTGGACCAATACAAGGAAAAAGGCTTTAAGGGCAACGAATTTATTGCCACTACCATCGTCTCCACCCCTATGATGGAGCAAATGGCCCAAGCCTACGGCGTGGAGTTCAAGACTGCACTTACCGGTTTTAAATGGATTGGTAAAATGATCAAGGATTTCCCCAATTCCAAATTTATAGGTGGTGGGGAAGAAAGTTTTGGTTATATGGTAGGCGATTTTGTCCGGGACAAAGACGCCGTCACCTCCACCCTATTGGCTTGTGAAATTGCTGCCAACGCCAAGGCCAATGGCAGCTCTTTTTTCAAAGATTTGATAGACTGTTACGTCCAGTTTGGGTTTTACAAGGAAAAATTGATTTCCCTTACCAAAAAGGGTATAAGCGGTGCAGAAGAAATCAAGCAAATGCTCATCGACTTTAAAGAAAATCCTGTAGAATCCGTACAAGGCTCCAAATTGCTGTGGATTGAGGATTACAACACCTCCATTGCCAAAAATGTACAGACTGGGGAAGAACGCACCATGCATTTGCCCAAATCCAACGTTTTGATTTACGAAACAGAAGATGGCACCCGAATCGCGGCCAGACCTAGCGGTACCGAGCCCAAAGTGAAGTTCTACATCAGCACCAATGCAAAATTAGATAAGGCCGAGGAGTATAAATCCGTAAATTCGCAGTTGGATACCAAAATAGAAGGTATCCTTTCTGAACTGAATTTGTAGGTGAATGAACTACTTTAAAAAGATTCTCCGTTTTGCGGGACCGTACCGCAAATACGGTTATTTGAATATTTTCTTTAATATTCTTTATGCACTTTTCAGTGCCTTGTCCTTTGCTGCACTCATTCCCATGTTGGATGTGTTGTTCAAACCGGAGCAAAAGGTGTATGTGAAACCCATTTATGAAGGTTTTTCCAAATCAAAGGATTATTTGCAGGACTATATCAACTATCGTGTGACTGCCTATTCCGGGGATGACGATATGAAAGGATTGGTGCTGGTCATCGGTTTGGTGCTGGCGCTCTTCCTTCTGAAAAATGCATTTAATTATTTGGCGATGTATTTCATTACATTTTTGAGAAATGGGGTGCTCAAAGACATTAGAAATACCATGTACAAAAAGATAGTGGACCTTCCCATCTCTTATTTCTCAGAGAAGCGAAAAGGGGATGTTATTGCACGAATCACCTCGGATGTATTGGAAATCCAACATTCCTTTCTATCCATCTTGGAATTGATCGTGCGTGAACCTCTCACCATCCTTTTCACCATTTTGGTGATGTTCGGCATCAGTGCCAAACTGACCCTCTTTGTTTTTGTTTTTATTCCTATAGCGGGAATGCTGATTTCCAGAATTGGAAAATCCCTGAAAAGAAAATCAGATAGGGTCCAAAAGGAACAGGGAGAATTTCTCTCCATTGTAGAAGAAACTTTGGGAGGACTTCGGGTCATCAAGGCCTTTAATTCTGAATCTAAATTTTACGCCACGTTCAAAACTTCTACAACCCGTTTCTTCAAGTTTTCCAATTCGTTGCTGAATAGGCAGAATTTAGCTTCACCCACAGGTGAGTTCTTGGGGATTTTGGTCATTGGGGTCTTGCTTTGGTTCGGCGGTAAAATGGTATTGGTGGACAAAACTTTGGATGCTTCCTCTTTTATTGCGTACATGGGTCTGGCCTACAACATCCTTACCCCCGCAAAGGCCATTAGCAAGGCATCCTACGGCGTTAAAAAAGGAAATGCCGCTGCAGAGCGGGTCTTGGAAATTTTGGAATCTGAAAATCCCATCAAGGATATGGAAGGAGCCGTGGAGAAAACGGATTTCAATTCAGGAATTGAGCTCAAAAACATTTCGTTCAAGTATGAGGATGATTATGTGCTGAAAAATCTCAACCTGAAGGTTGACAAAGGACATACGGTCGCTCTGGTGGGGCAATCCGGTAGTGGGAAAAGTACCGTGGCCAACTTGGTCACCCGTTTCTATGATGTCAATGAAGGAGAATTGCTGATTGATGGCACCAACATTAAGAGCATCACCAAGAAATCCCTCCGGGGACTCATGGGCTTGGTGACCCAAGATTCCATTTTGTTCAATGATACAGTGAAGCATAACATCGGTTTGGGCAAAGAAAATGCTACTACTGAAGAAATCATTGCAGCGGCCAAAGTGGCCAACGCACATGACTTCATTATGGACCTACCCCATGGATACGACACCAACATTGGGGATAGTGGCAATAAATTGAGTGGGGGACAAAAGCAACGCTTGTCCATTGCCCGTGCCGTGCTCAAAAATCCACCTATTATGATTCTGGATGAGGCCACCTCAGCCTTGGATACCGAAAGTGAGCGCTTGGTACAGGATGCCCTGGAAAAAATGATGCAGAATCGGACTTCCATTGTTATCGCGCATCGATTATCCACCATTCAAAATGCAGATTCCATTGTGGTGATGAGCAAAGGGAAAATTGTGGAGCAAGGCACCCATGACGAATTGATGAAATCCAAAAAAGGGTATAAAAAGCTTGTGGAAATGCAGTCGTTTTCTGTGTAAAACATTTTCTTCAATCGCCTTATAAGAGATTCTTCGCTTCCCTCAGAATGACATATTCGAGAAAATTTGCGCAATTCCCGCCTGTGGTAGGCAGGCGTTTCAAACCCAAAAAAAGGGTGGGATACCTCGAGTACACCGAACAAAAATAACAAAACCATTGTTTTTGGAAATGCCGAAGCACAAGATGGTTCATCCGTTGTAAAAGTAAACGACTATAGCCCGCTGGTGGTTAAACTGTTTTTTGATTTTTTGTACTTGAACAATGAAGTCACCAAGGACGTCGAGGTATATCGTGGTTCCAATGGGCAATATCTGTTTCGGGGAAAAAATTCTGAAAAAGTAGTCCGCTTCACTTAATTTTCTAGCCTAAAACTCCTGTACGTTACGGGTTTTTCCAATTGTACCCTTTCAGTTTTTTCGACATTCGGCGATAAAGCAATCGGTCCATACTGAATAGTTTGCCTATGATCCCCTTGTCCCTGAGATATTGTACCAACTGTATCTCCGCTTTTGTATACTGCATTTTTAAATTCCCCATGAACGAATTCGGCTTATAAAATAGCTGATGATGGTACACATAGCTATGGTTAGACCATTTCACCTTGTAATACGTCTCCCCCATTAAAAAGTCAAAGACTTTGAAATTGTGCCCCAATAACCAATCCAAACGCTCCATCATAAAGACATCTCCCATGTAATATTTTTGATAATGCCCATCAAACACCTGAATGTATCCAAAACAAATATCCTCAACATAAAAATCCAAGGCCAAGGCAATGGGCTCTTTGTCATCATATATAACGAACAATGAAGCTTCCTTGCGCAAAATCATGGGGTAGACCAGTTCGTGGTACGCTTTCCAAACCAACAGATACCTATTCTGAATCTTCTTTTCATCAAACCTTTTTTTCAACAGGTCATAGAATCTGTCAAATAAAAAATCGTAATGCTCCCTGTCAATTTCCCCGTAATGGTTCTTGTAGGTAATATTATAATGAGTCTCAAGTTGTCTTTTTTTCGCCTTAATGTTCTTGATGGACTTTTTACTGAATTTGGTAGATATATAGTCCAAAACTGTTTCGCAGCCCGACAAATCACATAAAAAACCCTGATACTGCCTTATCTTTTTGGTGTGTAGTTGATTTGATTCAGCCTTAAGCGCCACATCAAGGTAATCTGGAACATCGGTGACCATTGAAAAACTGGCAATCTTAGCAGGGAATGGGCTTGAAGGTATTGCGGTAAACTCCTTGTTTGTAATCAAATTCCGGATGGGATTGGAATAAAATGGATGAAGTTCTCGCCTCAAAAAAAGGTCAAAAATAAAACCAGGAGCATGAGTCATAATATCCAATGCTTTTTAGAAAGTCCGACCAACAGTAAACAAGGGGCCTTAACCTTTACATAAGAGTGGTGATAAAGGTAAGGCACATCCATAAGTTTTCCACGAAAAGACGATAAGTGGATGTTTCATTCAGGTGTACAAACAAGTCTCGAATTTTATCGAAAAACCAACTTCGAAATCCGGTTCCTCCCAGCAGCATAGGCCACCGAATC
>JBNLBG010000104.1:0-7727 GCA_050303195.1 Allomuricauda sp.
TTTTAGGGTGGGGTTGTCTTGCCAAGCATCTTGCAACTCTTCCCCGCGAATCACCCCAACGGTTTTGAATCCCTGTTCATGTCCGGCGCAGGCCACTGCCACAATATGGTTGGAAAAGGCTCCACCAAAGGTGAGTAATGTGGTTTGACCTAGTCGTTTCGCCCCCAACAAGTTGTATTTCAGCTTTCGGTACTTGTTCCCAGATATAAGCGGATGGATGGTATCTTCCCGTTTGACGTGCAAAGTCACCTCTTTTTCATCAAGAAGGGGCGACTCTATTTTCTGATTGGGTGTTTTCAAACTTGGACCTTAACGTGTCAGGTAATGGACAAAGCCAAAGGCTTTTCGTTTGGAAAGATAGTCCATGTCCTTCTCATTGGCATAGGCCTCACGTTCAAAACTGATATTTTGGTAGGCGCGATAGCTATCCAAATAGAGTAATGTACGGAACAGCCATTCTGAAATATAAAGAAGGTAAAATGGCAGAATAAGCAGTTCCCGTTGTTGTTTCAGGTGAATGCGTTCATGATTGATGAGCACTTCATCCGCTTTCAGAGATCCTTCCTTCAGGATGATAAAGGGCCACACCGACAGTCCGACGTAGTTTTTATAAAAAAAGTGTTTGAAAACCAATATCACTTGAAAACTATCATGGGTTCCTTACAAATATAACTGCTAAAAGCGGAGAAAATTGGACGCAATCTATAATACCATTAACAATTTCGGTGAATAACCCTGTTTTTGAAATCTTAAAACGCTAGGGGCTTTCCCTTGAAAATCGTAACTTTATATAGCGAACTTGCGTTGTGCGTATGAAGGAATACATTCCCTTGGAGGAGGGCGATTTTTACTTTTCGGAGGAGGGATACAAGGTGTTCACGGAACAATATCTCCTAAAAAGGGGCTATTGCTGTGAAAGTGGTTGTCGGCATTGCCCTTATGGCTACAACGCAAAAACAAACATGAGACGCTAAAATCGTGTTCGGCATAATATTTGTGACCTATTTAGTAATCTCAACGAATTCAAAAACAGTACTATGAAAAATGTAAAATTATTCACTTTGGCCGTGCTGGCACTTACCTTTTTGGCTTCATGCAGCTCCGTCAGGGTGGTTTCTGACTACGATCAACAGGCGGACTTTAACACATATAAGAGCTACGCCTTTTACAAAACTGGTATCGATAAAGCCCAAATCTCTGATTTGGACAAAAAACGTATTCTACGTGCCATTGAAAACGAATTGGGTTCCCGTGGCTTTGTGAAATCTGAAAATCCCGATGTGCTCATCAGTATTTTTACCAAGGAACGTGAGCGCGTTGATGTGTATAACAACAACTTTGGTTGGGGTTATGGTGGATTCTACAACCCTTGGGTCTGGGGTCCCGGTTGGGGCTGGGGCTGGGGCAATAACGTCAGCACCCGTACTGAAGGTTCCCTTTACATTGATGTCATCGATGCGAATAAAAAAGAATTGGTATGGCAAGGTCGCGGTGTAGGCACCTTGAACAACACCAGCAATATTGAAAAGAAAGAGGAACGCATACGAGAGTTTGTATCCCAAATTCTACAGGAGTATCCGCCCACTACGGCTGTTGCCTCCAACTAAAAATACAAGCCGCCCTTTGGGCGGTTTTTTTGTTTCCCATACCCCCAGTTTTAGGGCAGACCCATTTCGATTTTGTATCTTTAATGAAAGGAAAAAACGTTTATGAGCTACGAATCAAATCCCATATTGGACAAATTGCCCAAGCACCTCAAGCAGTTTATTAAACCACAGCATTATGAGGCATATTCCCCTATTGACCAAGCGGTTTGGCGTTATGTGATGCGTAAAAATGTGGACTACCTGAGTCGGATGGCACATAGTTCGTATGTGGATGGATTGAAGAAAACCGGGATTTCCATCGACCATATTCCCAATATGTATGGCATGAACCGCATTTTGAAGGAAATCGGGTGGGCCGCCGTGGCCGTGGATGGATTTATTCCGCCTTCAGCCTTTATGGAGTTTCAGGCGTATAATGTACTGGTAATTGCTTCAGATATTCGCCAGTTGGAAAACATTGAGTACACCCCAGCTCCGGACATCATCCACGAAGGGGCAGGCCATGCGCCCATCATTGCCAATCCGGAGTATGCTGAATATTTACGGCGATTTGGGGAAATTGGCTGCAAAGCGATTTCAAGTGCCAAAGATTACGAATTGTATCATGCCGTACGGCATCTATCCATTATCAAAGAAGCAGCAGGAACACCACAAGAAGAGATTAATAAGGCTGAAAAGCACATTGAACACCTTCAAAAAAACATGGGCACCCCCAGTGAAATGGCCCTGATTCGAAATTTGCACTGGTGGACGGTGGAATATGGTCTTATCGGAACCGTGGAAAACCCAAAAATATATGGGGCGGGCTTATTGTCATCCATCGGTGAAAGTGCTTGGTGCATGACGGATAAGGTGAAAAAGATACCGTATTCCATAGAAGCAGCCCATACCGAATTTGACATCACCAAACCTCAACCACAACTCTTCGTTACGCCTGATTTTGCCTTTTTGAGTCAGGTTTTGGAAGATTTTGCCAACACCATGGCCTTGCGGAAAGGTGGACTCTCCGGGGTTCAAAAACTGATTGAATCCAAAGAACTGGGCACCATAGAACTCAGTACGGGACTTCAGATTTCCGGAAATTTTGACAAAGTAATGGAACATGATGGCAAGCCTATCTATATCCAAACCCATGGGCCAACGGCTCTGGCGTATCGAGAAAAGGAATTGGTGGGTCACAGCACAGCACAGCATCCCGATGGTTTTGGGACGCCTATCGGTAAATTGAAGGGCATCAACATTGCTATTGAGGATATGGGGCCACGTGATTTAAAAGCCTATAAAATTTATGAAGGAGAACAGGTGAGGCTGGAATTTGAAGGCGGCGTTACCGTTGAGGGAACCATCATTACCGGAACCCGAAACCTTCGTGGTAAGATTATTTTGGTAACCTTCCAAGATTGCACCGTGACCTACAACGGGAAAGTCCTCTTTAAGCCAGATTGGGGGCTCTACAATATGGCTGTGGGGCAAGATGTGGTTTCAGCTTTCAATGGACCGGCCGATTTGAACAGTTTTGACCTCATTACCCATCAAATTACTGAAACTACCATCAAACACAAGAAAAGTAAGGAGCGCCAACAACTGGAACAATACTATTTGCAGATCAGGGAGTTTCGGGAAGGTAAAAACACCACCATTTCCCGAAACAAGGTTTTCAAAGAACTAAAAGAAAACCATCCCAACGATTGGCTATTGCCTGTAGAGTTGTACGAATTGGCCAAAAAGGGCAATGATGAAGCCTTTCAGCAAGAAATTTTGGACCATTTGGAGTCTATCAAACTAAACAAACCCAAAGTGGGGCATTTGATTGATGATGGAATTCAACTAATCGACCACAGTCTTACGCAGGTCAAGTAGTTCTTCTGTGGAGTCAATGCTGTTCTCGCCATAAATCAATGTCCAACCCAAGGAATTGGTCAATACATATATTCGGGAAAGTTCGCTGAGCAGTCGGTTTTCTGCGTTGGACACCAAGGAAGAGGTTTCAATTTTCTTCAACAATGACTTGTTTACATTGTTTTTAATCAAATTGTAATCGTCAGCTTTGAACGGGTTCAAGTAATCTGCGGTAACATCGTAATACTCAAAATCTGGGTTTATCTTGATTTCGGCTTCTGGAATTTGGGTGATAGTGATGGTCTTGTTGGCCTCATCCATTTCATATGCAATTTTGGAAAGGTCGTAGGCAATGGTGACCTCTGCATTCGCCACCACCAAGGCCTTTTTGTCCGCTGTAACCAAGGAACCGAACAACTCCCGCGAGTCTTTGTAATTGTAGACTTCCACAAAATGACCTTCGGTCACGATGAGTTTGGAAACGTTTTTCAACTCCTGTTGAATGAGCATGGAATTCTCTTGGAGCAAGCTCTTCCGTTCGCGCTCATCGGCGCAAGATTTATAAATCAAAACTGAAGCCAACGCAATGATGGCTCCAACCAGTACTTTCTTCATTTTTTAAAATTTCATGAAAGGATACCTCTCTTGAAGATACGTAATTTTTGACCGGAGAGACGTTTTAAACTTTTGGTGTGCTTCGGAATCTGGGTTAAACGGTCGGTGCATAAGCCCCTTTTGAATGGTGTCCACTTCCTCCATTATGGGGTAACAGTCCGTAGTAATCCAAACCGATTTGAACTTTCCCCAGATGTAATCCACTGCCAATTCGTTTGGATGTACCAAATCCTTTCCATAAAAACGGTAGTCCCGGAGCTCATCCATCATAATTTCATAGGCTGGAAAGTAATCGAGACCTCTCGACTGCCTGTCCGTCCGGTAAGCGGGCGCTCGAGGAGACATTAAATTGTGAACTGCAGCGATAAGGTGGGCTTTACCTTGTTGATTTTCCACAAAACCATCCTTAAGGTGGCGCACCGGTGAAATGGTGAATATCAATTGCGATTCAGGATTGACTTCAGCAACCCTATTAATCAAGTTTTCCAAGCTAGCGGTTATCGTATCGATGGACAACAATTCCTTCGAAAATTCCTTTTGCGGCACTTTGTGGCAATTGGCCACTATTTTATTCGACATTTTGTGCCGATACACCCACGCTGTTCCCAAAGTAACGATGATATGAGTTGCATTACGCAATCCCAGTCGAGTCTCATGCAGTTTTTGGTTTAGCATTTGGAGCAAAATTTCTTGTGACCGGGCCCGAATCTCGGAATGGGCATCAAAACAATGCCAAATGTTGTCCTGCTCAAAAACCTCGGTTTCTCTATAACACCATTCCTCTAAAGACCTTTGCACCAGATTTTCAATAGCCAATGGGTGAAATAGAATGCCAAATGGATTCTGCAGTTGTTGAAACTTAAAATAGTTGAGCTTCTCCCTTATATTTTCCACAAAACAGGAGCCCATCAACAGTAGCCTACTTTGATAATTGATAGAATTGTCCGCTTTTTCTAAAGGAACTGTGGTTTGGAGTTTCATGGAAAGTAAGATACGTTATTTGCAGTCATCAATGCTTTCCAGCATATCTTGATACCCCTCCTCCAACTGATCTTCCAACTGTTTCATAAATCCTAGGGTATGCAACAAATCCTGCATAGCTTTATTTCTCAGGGCCTCCGTGGCCTTGTTCATCTGGTTTTTTACCAAATCCTGGGTATTGTACAGTGCTTGAAGGTCATACAGACAATCATAGCCAAATTCATGGAATATTCCCGTGGATTTGGACACTTCCCATGCTATACTGCTCAAATCAGTAATCTCAAGATATATGGAGGTATTTAAGTTGTAATGGTAGAGCCCGCTATCCATCGCCGTTGAATCTACTTTTTCCACAAAACGAGGATATTTTTTGGTGAAAGCATACATGACCTGCGAAGAGGTTATAATCGCTCCTTCCTCATTTTTTAAGCTTTTTACTTCAGAAAAGAATGAGGTAATTTCTTGGTTCAAGGTGCTATTCTCCACCAATTGGTCCAGATTTGCTTTGATTTCCTCCTCAATTTTCTCAAGAGCGATTTCCTTGTTCTTCTGAATGGTTTTGGAGGCGTTCCATTCATTGAACCAAATGGCCAGATTAATGCCCACAAACAACAGGAATAGCTCCCCGAAGATATACTTCCAGTTGAACTCTTTTATTTTGAAGAATCTCATACCTTACGATGTTGCCAAAACAATCTCCTCGGCATTGGCCAAGGCAGCTGGAATGCCACCGGGATTTTTACCCCCAGCGGTCGCAAAGAAAGGTTGTCCACCCCCGCCACCTTGAATGTGTTTGCCCAATTCCCGGACGATGTTTCCAGCGTTCAATCCTTTGTTGGACGCCAGGTCCTTGGAAATGTAACACGACAACACTGCTTTTCCATCATTTTCAGAGGCCAGCAACAAAAACAGATCAGTGACCTCACCTCCCATTTCAAAGGCCAAATCCTTAATACCACCAGCGTCCAAATCCACTTTTTTGGCCAAGAATTTTATCCCATTGATGTCTTTCAACTCACCAATCAATTCATTTTTGAGTCCCTTTGCCTTGTCCCGCAACAATTGTTCCACCTGCTTTTTCAGGGTAGCATTCTCTTCTTGCAAATTGGCCACAGCTTTTACGGGGTCTTGGGACGTATTCAACAGATCCTTGATTTCATACAGCATACGGTTGTTCTTGAAGAAGAATTCCTTGGCCGCTTCTGAGGTAATGGCCTCAATCCTTCGGATTCCGGCAGCTACAGCACCTTCCGAAACAATCTTAAAGTGCCAAATATCCGCTGTGTTCTTCACATGGGTCCCCCCACACAATTCAATGGACTGCCCAAAACGGACAGTACGGACGGTATCCCCATATTTTTCTCCAAAAAGGGCCATAGCGCCCTGTTCCATAGCTTCATTGATGGGGATATTTCTGTTTTCCTGCAAAGGAAGCTGCCCTTCAATCCGTGCATTGACAAAATTTTCAACCTCACGCAATTCGTCCACGGTTAATTTGGAAAAATGGGAAAAGTCAAACCGCAAGTGTTTGGCATGTACTGCCGATCCTTTTTGTTCCACATGTGGCCCCAAAACTTCTCTCAGTGCTTGATGCAACAAGTGCGTTGCGGTATGGTTACAAGCTGTATGGAAGCGTTGTTCTTTATCCACCACAGCTTTAAAGGTTCCTGAAACATCCTTGGGAAGGTCTTCCGCAAAATGGACAATTTCGTTGTTCTCTTTTTTGGTGTCTATAATGTACACCACATCCCCATTGGGGGCTTCCAAATAGCCTTTATCCCCAACTTGACCTCCACCTTCAGCATAAAATGGCGTCAAATTGAAGACCAATTGATACTGATCTCCGCCTTTTTTACTACTGACTTTTCTGTATTTTACCAATTTTACGTTGGCCTCCAAGGTATCGTATCCTACAAATTCCTGTTCAGAATCTTGCAGCAACACCGTCCAATCGTCTTTGGATACTTCCGAAGCTGCTCTGGAACGATCTTTTTGTGCCTTCAAGGCTTTTTCAAACCCCTCAACATCCAGTTGATACCCTTTTTCTTCCAGAATAAGCGATGTAAGGTCAATAGGAAATCCAAAGGTATCGTACAATTCAAAGGCCTTTTCGCCATTTATGGTTTTGCTCTTTGATGATTTGATAACGGAATCCAACAATACCAGTCCTTGCTCCAACGTGCTCAAAAAGGAGTTTTCCTCTTCCTTGATCACATTTTCTATGAGTTGATGGTGCTTTGGAAGTTCTGAAAATGCTTTTCCCATACTTTCACTCAACACCTTGACCAACCGATAGATGAATGGCTGTTTGGTATCCAAAAAGGTAAATCCATACCGAATGGCGCGACGCAATATCCTCCGAATGACGTATCCTGCCCCCGTATTGCTCGGTAACTGTCCATCCGCAATGGCAAAGGCAACGGCTCGAATATGGTCAGCGATTACCCTAATGGCTATGTCAGTCTCTTCACTTTTCCCGTATTTACGTCCCGTGATGGTCTCAATCTCCCGAATCAAAGGGGTAAAAACATCGGTGTCGTAGTTTGATTTTACATCCTGCAACACCATGCACAAGCGCTCAAAGCCCATCCCGGTATCAATGTGCTTTTCTGGAAGGTCTTCCAAAGACCCATTGGCCTTACGGTTGTATTGGATGAAAACCAAATTCCAGATTTCTACCACAAG
>JBNLBG010000105.1:0-7564 GCA_050303195.1 Allomuricauda sp.
ATGTCCATTTCATAAATGGAAACCATCAACGTAATATCAGAACGATAGATACTCGCTACTTCCCGAAGGGTCATGGGATGGTTCTTCCAATCGTCAAGTGAAAAGGGGAGGTTCTTTTTATGGGCCTCTTCCCTAGCCTTTCGCAAGGCATGAAGGTCTTCGGTATTCAATATCCGGACTGCTTGCGGAGCAAATTCGGCAACCCGCCAGCCGAATTGCTCTTCAATCATAAAACGGTCAAAAATTACAACATCAGGTTTTAGGGCTTTTACGAAATCATCAAAACTGGAATCGTTCAATGCAATAGATGCCGATTCCACACCCAAACTATCCAAATCAAAGCTGTAATCGGTTTTTACCGCGGTGGAACCAAAAGTGATGTGATATCCAAAACTTTGAAAGGTTTCCAACAATTGAATCATACGCTGCCCTGCGGCAGTGGTGCTGGGTTCGGGCCAGACATAACCGATAAAGAAGGCCTTTTTCATGGCTATAGCATTGCCGCAAATTTCTTGGAAATACTGGAACGGAGTTTACGTTCATAATCCTCCTCCAACCACTCCTTGTAGTTTTTGGTGTTGTTCATGATGCAATAGGAATATTGTCGGACCCGGTATGCGATTTCCTCCTTGAGTTCCTTGGCCAGAATCCGGGCATCAAAAACGTCTTCACTGTTTTCCACACAGATTTTGGCGTGTTGCTCAATGCTGCGTTCCAAGACCTCTTTGGATTTTTTACCTTCGGCAAACACCTTTTTGTATTCTGCTTTGATGTCGAAGGTGATATCGTCCGATTTGCTAAACTTGGCCCTGAGTTCATCGGGCATTTCATAGACAAATTCTCGCTCAATTTCCTCATCATTTTTGATATTCTCCAAATAAAAATCAGGAAAATGGAAAATTTCTTGCCAATCCACCGGAACATCCCACGGCCCAAAGCGGGCAATGTTGTTCCCCATGTCAATAACATTGAAATCGTCTTTATCCGGCAATACCCTGGAACCCCGACCAATCATCTGAAAATAAAGGGTAAGCGAGCGCGTAGCCCTGTTCAAAATGATGGATTGGACGGTAGGCTCGTCAAAACCGGTGGTAAGAATACTCACCGAAGTTAGAATGGCATCCGGGGTTTCAGCAAACCAATCTAAAATTTCACGTCTTTCTGTAGCTGTATTTTTATTGTCCAAATGGCGAATGTTATAGCCAGCCTTTTTGAACGTTTCATACACGTACAGCGAGGTATTGATCCCGTTGTTGAAAATCAAAGTCTTGGTCCCTTTTGCAATTTCTTCGTAAGCCGTCAACAATTTACCCAGCATGCTGTGATTGCCATAAAACTCATCGGACGATTTTACGGTGTAGTCCCCATGAATCCCCAGCTTAAGGGTTTTAAGGCTCACATCATAATTAAAGAGTTTGGCCTTGGCCAAAAATCCCTTTTCAATCAGTGATTTAATGGATTCCCCAATAATCAGGTGCTTGTAATTGTCCTTCATGGGGAGTTTAATATTGGAACTCAGCGGTGTTGCCGTTACCCCAAGAATGGTGGCCTTATCAAAATATTTGAACAGCTTTCGGAAGGAATTGTAATGGGCTTCATCAATAATGACCAGGCCTATATTGTTAATGGTCACCTTTTCTTCCTGAAGCCTGTTGTTCAAGGTTTCCACCATGGCCACAAAGCACATATAATCGTCTTGGTCGTACAGTTCCTTGACCTCACTGTTGATGACCTTATTGGCCACACCAAATCCATGGAGCATTTGTGAGGTCTGTTTGCTCAACTCAATCCTGTGGGTGAGCACCATGACCTTTTTGCCCGTGTTCTGGATGTACTTTCGGGTTATTTCAGAAAAAACTACAGTTTTTCCACCGCCCGTGGGAAGCTGATACAACAGATTGGTACCCTCGGGCATTTCATCAAGGTGTTTGAAGATTTTACGCAAATCTTCTTGCTGATAATCGTATAATGTTTTTTTGTCTACTCTTTTTTGTACTTCCAAGTGAAAAATGGCTTTTGTATTCCGAATTAACAAACCCTACAAAATTAGGAGTTTTTTAGAGTACCGCGGAACACTTGGATCGCATTTCTATTAAGATACTATCAACAATGGGAAAAATGTAAGATTTTGGAGCTTATCCAAGTTTTGCTCATAACATTTTGATAACAATAACATTTGAGACTTGGAAAATAGGCTTTTATAATGTATAATGTAAGCTTATAACACGTACAAACCATAATTAAGAATGAGGCAGTTAAAAATCATCAAACAGGTCACCAACCGAGAATCCAAATCCCTTGACAAATACTTACAGGATATCAGTAAAATTGATTTGATTACTGCTCAGGAGGAAGTGGAATTGGCGCAACGGATTCGGGCCGGTGATCAAGTGGCACTGGAAAAATTGACCAATGCCAACTTGAGGTTTGTGGTCTCTGTGGCAAAACAATATCAAAATCAAGGCCTAAAACTCCCCGATTTGATCAATGAGGGCAATGTGGGTCTTGTAAAAGCTGCCAAACGATTTGATGAGACACGTGGATTCAAGTTTATATCCTATGCCGTTTGGTGGATTCGCCAATCCATTCTTCAGGCATTGGCAGAGCAATCGCGTGTGGTTCGGCTTCCTTTGAACAAAATTGGGTCCATCAACAAAATCAAAAAGACATTTTCCTATTTAGAGCAGGCCCACGAGCGTCCACCATCTGCAGAAGAAATTGCCAAGGAACTGGATATGACAGTTTCCGAAGTGAAGCAATCTCTTAAGAACACAGGTCGACATGTTTCTATGGATGCACCTTTGAAGGAAGGGGAAACCTCCAATTTGTATGATGTGCTCAATTCAGGGGATTCGCCAAAACCGGATAAAGGGTTGATGCACCAATCCCTGAATACGGAAATCAACCGGGCATTGGATACCCTCTCTCCTCGTGAAGCGGACGTAGTCCGATTGTATTACGGTATTGGTGACCAACCTTCCATGACCTTGGAAGAGATCGGCAGCACCTTTGATTTAACCCGGGAGCGCGTGCGACAAATACGGGAAAAAGCTATCCGTAAGTTGCGCCATACGTCTAAAAGCAAGATTTTAAAATCTTATTTGGGATAAATCAGAAGAAAAAGAAAATAAAAAAGAGGATGTCCAAAACATCCCCTTTTTCATGATATTCACTTAAAACTATCAAGGTCTGCTCAACTGAGTAATATCAAAATCAGTCAGCATTTCGTTCAAATTTTGAATGAAATTCAAGTAAGCGGAATTTTCTTGATTATGATTTTTCATGGTAAAGCATTTGGGGTGTTGTCTATAAATAATCCAGTTCGGCCAATTGGTTTATGCTCAAAATCTCGTTAAGTTCTTGCAGAAAGGCCAAATATTCTTCTCCGTAGGTATCGTATAACATGGTAATCTTACGTTTAAATGTTTGGGTCTTTGTTATAACGTGAATCTATTGTAAAGATTATGGTGAAACAATAAATTGTGGTGAAATCCTACTTTCTGGTTGTGAAAATGGGGTCAACTCATTTCTCCATTTCCATGATATCCAAAGCCACTTCAAAATCAAGATCAGAATCTACCTTATGGGGCCTTATATTGAATTCATCGTAGATAAAGCAGAGGCTCATAGGCAATCTTCTTCGCTCCCTTTCTGAAGCAAGAATTCCCAGTTTTTCCTGTAGAGCCGATTTGATTTCAAAAGCTTTGTTTCTAATCTTGATTTCCTCACAGTTTTCCAATTCTTCAAGAAAAGGAATCTCTTTTTTGTCGCCTACCTCCAACATTTCATCCAATAGCATAAGCCTACATTCCACATCTGTGACATGTTGAAACAATGGGTAAAAAATACTTTGTAGATATTTTGGGAGTTCATTATCTACCATGACAATTGACTTTATTACATAGCTCGTAGCAATTCCATTTCAAAATCCACCTGCTCTTCTACTTTGGGATATTCCTTTACAAATTGATCGTATAGAAAAGTATGGTGTTTGCGGTCATTGTCTGTTCGGCATAGCGCAATGATTTCTTGGGTAATTTGCAATAGTCCATCAGTTTTCAGCATTCGTAGACAGGATTGTACTTTTTGGCACGAGAGATCCAACGCTTTAAAATTCTCGTTTTGTAAATGCATTTTGGCGCTGCCCACAAATTCCAGCACGTTTTGTTTGAACAGTTTTACCAATTCTTCCATAAGGTCCATCTGCCCCATGCAATCTTCCAAAACTGGCTTTAGATTGATATTGTTGGATGAGAAGCTGGATTCCAGGCTTCTCTCAAATAACTTGCTTTTGGCTGACATCTTTATGGTTTCTTTATCTAGACTTTGGGCTATTTCACGCAAAGCGGATACAATTTCTTTCTGATCTTGTGATAAACGGGTCTTTTCCAAGGAATCTATCAAGGTGAGTAGATCATGATCTTTTATTTCCTGGGGTTTCCTTTCCGAACCTTGGATGCCTATTTGCTCATAGATTACTTCCAATTGCTTCATTTCAGAAATCCCAAAAACCTTGTTTTCCAATCCGTGCTTGAACACTTCAAAAGATTTTTTGAGTTCTCCAGCTTCTACGGTGCCCAATTCTTCATATGAAAAACTGCTTAGCCCTATTTCCAACTTTTCCAAATACGTGAGTAGTTCCCGTGTTTTCAATTTCTTTACTTCAATTGGTTATTCTCTTTTAAAAATCTGGAATAAGCCAAGGGACACCAATTTATTGTTCTGTAGGCCGTGGATTTTGTTGTCAAATTGCTTTATTTGTAGGTGTAAATAACCCACCATGAGATATTTCTACCTATTGTGCAGTATAGCCCTGTTTGTGGGCTGTGCAGAAAAACAACCGAACAAAACAGAAACCTTGGAAGAAAAAGCCCAGTGCATCCATGATGCGGTCATCACCATTGACACGCATGATGACATCAATGTGAACAACTTTACGGACAGCATCAACTACACCCAAAATCTCAATACACAGGTAAATCTACCTAAGATGAAAGAAGGCGGATTGGACGTGGCTTGGTTCATTGTGTATACCGGACAGGATACATTGAGCACTGATGGATACGCTGCTGCATCAGAAAATGCCATTTCCAAATTCGAGGCCATCCACAAGCTCTGTGAAGAGATTGCACCGGACCAGATTGAATTGGCCTTGACTTCTGACGATGTGCGACGTATTGCCGCTGACAAAAAAGTGGCCATGATCGGGGTGGAAAACGCTTATCCCATTGGTGAGGATTTGTCCAAAATTGAAGAATACCAAAGGCGTGGCGCCCGATATATGTCATTGGCCCATAATGGTCACAGTCAATTTTCAGATTCCAATACCGGGGAAAAAGATAGTGTTTGGCTGCACAACGGCTTAAGTGAATTGGGAAGGCAAGCGATTGCGGAAATGAACCGCGTGGGCATCATGATCGATATTTCGCATCCTTCCAAAGAAGCCATGCTCCAAATGGTTGAACTCTCCAAAGTTCCCATCATTGCCTCACATTCCTCAGCCAGAGCGTTATGTGACCACAGTAGAAATCTGGATGATGAGCAATTGCTGTTGCTCAAGAATAATGGCGGGGTCGTGCAGACCGTGGCCTTCAGTTCGTATTTGAACACGGAAAAGCATGAGGCACGAGCGGCCTACATGAAGGATATTTACCAAGATGCGGCAGATTCCTTGGGTGTGAATTGGTATGAACGTTCCCAATTTGGGTCCTTGACCAAGGAGCAGCAAGAGGAATTCATGGAAAATTACCCCAAAGTCACCCAATTGGGGGATGAAATGGCTGCTGCAAACTCTGATGCACCACCGGCCGTCAATGTTTCTGATTTTGTAGATCACATCGACTATATGGTGAAACTCATTGGCATAGACCATGTGGGTATCAGCTCCGATTTTGATGGCGGAGGTGGTATAGAAGGATGGTCTGATGCCTCGGAAACCTTTAATGTTACCTTGGAACTGGTAAAACGGGGTTATACCGAAGAAGAAATTGCAAAATTGTGGGGTGGAAACCTCTTACGGGTTTTGGATGAGGTGCAGGCCTATGCCGCATCCCTCAACTAGGATTTTGCTTCTTCTTCCTTTTCTTTTTGGGCCAATCGGTCCTTAACGAATTCTATTTTGGTCTTCCCATGAGGTTTGGGGTTGCCCTTATCGTCCAAATTTACCATGATGATGTTGTCCACGGTAACAATGCTCTCGTGGGTCATCTTGTTCCGTACTTCGCAGTTCAAGGAAATTGAAGTGGTTCCGAATTTAATGACGTCAATCCCAATTTCAATGACATCACCTTCGGAGGCGGTGCTCATAAAATTGATTTCGGACATGTATTTAGTGACCACTTTTTTATTTTCCAGCTGAATGATGCTATACAGTGCTGCTTCTTCGTCTATCCAGGCGAGGACCTTGCCTCCAAAAAGAGTTCCATTGGCGTTCAAATCCCCTGGTTTTACCCATTTTCTAGTATGAAATCGCATAATTGAAACTTTACTAATTCAGGTGCAAAGTTAGTTGAATGGTGTTAAGTTGAAGTTAATTACTGCTTTGTTTTCGGTTATTTATGAATTTGAAATTTTCTGCTCTTTAGAAGTGTTTAGATAACAATTTTTGACCTTGGGATTTTGCAATCCGTTAATTATTTGAACAAATCTTTCTGCGGACTCAATGTGGACTTGGGAATGGTCAAATTACACCCTAATTTGGGGTTTAACTGCTCAATTAAATGGGCCGAAAGTAAGGGGGATTCCAACTCGAGGTTCTGATGCACAAAGAAATGGATGTTTTGCAATCCCATATTTTTCCATGCATCCAAACGTTCCACCCAATCCTCCAAACGGGGATAATCGGATTCATGGTTAGCTCCAACATAGCGAATAAAAGCCTCGTTGTTTGTCAATCGCATGTGCATAAGGTCTCGCCTACCTGCTGTATCCACCAAAACATTGGCAATTCCGTTTTCTTCCAACAAATGATAGAGTTCTTGGGAAACCGTTTCATCCGTGAACCAATCTGTGTGACGAAACTCTAGGGCCAATGGAAACTCTTTGGGCCAGTACTCTACAAAGCGTTCGACCCTATCCCAGTTTTTGGGGCCAAAATTGTTGTGCATCTGCAAAAAGATGGTACCCAATTTCTCCTTGAGCAGTGAAGTGACCTCCAAATAGCGGTCTGCTACTTCGTAGACCTTATCGTTAAGGCGACGCAGGTGGCTGACCTCATTGGTCATCTTGGGGAAGAACTTA
This sequence comes from Allomuricauda sp., assembly GCA_050303195.1. Classification (GTDB taxonomy): domain Bacteria; phylum Bacteroidota; class Bacteroidia; order Flavobacteriales; family Flavobacteriaceae; genus Flagellimonas. Next base: position 7,240 of record JBNLBG010000105.1, read on the forward strand.
AAACCTTCCGGGGTTTTGTCGTACCATTTTTCATAGGTATCTGGCGGAAAAATACGGTAAAAAGTGGCGTTCAACTCAATACAATTGAACTGAGTGGCATAGTACGTCAACTCGTCTTTGGTGCCCCGCGAGTAAAAGTTCTTCAAATCTTGCCGGTTCCATTTGGCGCAGCCCACAAATACTTTGGTTTCCCCGTCCTGTTGGTTCTTGGACAAGACCACAGCGGTATCTGGATGGTCCGGTGGTATGGTAAAATCGATGAGTTCTGGGTGGTCTACTTTGCCGAATTTCATAATGTTGAAAGTGTTCAGAGGCTTTTCAACGG
>JBNLBG010000106.1:0-7145 GCA_050303195.1 Allomuricauda sp.
TAAAGTTTATAAAAGTCCTTCCGTGAAATACAGGGGTATTTTTTTAAACGATGAAGACTGGGGGTTGCAACGTTGGGCCGCTTTAAATTTTGAACCAGAAACAGGCGATATCGGTCCTAAGACCTATGCAAAGATTTTTGAGCTATTATTGCGTTTGCGGGCAAATACCATTTGGCCTGCCATGCATTCCAGTACCCAACCTTTTTATTCATACCCTCGGAATAAAGAAGTTGCAGATGATTATGCGATTGTTATAGGAACTTCGCATGCCGAACCCATGTTGAGCAATATCAATATGGAATGGAACCATGAAACCATGGGGGAATATCGGTATGATACGAATGCTGAAGTCATAAAAGACCTGTTTTCCAAACGTGCAAAGGAAACCGCCAAATTTGAAAACATCTATACAACAGGCATGCGTGGGGAGCACGATTCCCCAATGATAGTTGGTGATGACGACACCGATTATCAGGTAAAATTGCTGGAAAACATTATTTTGGACCAGCGGGCCATTTTGCAAAAGGAAACCAAGAAAGACCCCAAAACCATCCCTCAGGCATTTATCCCCTACAAAGAAGTGCTTACGTATTACCAAAAAGGGTTAAAACTACCTAAAGATATCACGTTGGTTTGGACGGACGATAATTACGGCTATATACGCCAATTAAGCAATCTGGACGAACAAAAACGCATAGGGGGTGCAGGCGTGTATTACCATACTTCCTACTGGGGGCGACCGCACGATTATTTATGGTTAAATTCAACAAATCCTGTTTTAATGTGGGAAGAAATGTCCAAGGCCTACAAATTTCAGTCTCGCAACTTATGGATTTTAAATTGCGGCGATATAAAACCCCATGAATATAATATAGAGTTGTTTTTGGACATGGCGTGGAATATGGATGCTTTCAAAGAAAGTAGTGCCGTAAAGAAACATTCCGAATCCTGGGCCTCTAGGGAATTTGGCACTATGCTGGCAGAAGACATTACAAATCTTATGTCTGAAAATAATCGATTGGCCTTTATGAGGCGTCCTGAGTTTATGGCTTGGAGCCAGGTAGAACCGGTAACAAAGCCGAAAGAAACCGAAATGACCCAATTTCAATATGGTGATGAGGTGGACTCTAGGATCAAAGCCTATCAGCATTTAGAACAGACTGTTGAGAATCTCTACACAAAGATTGCCGAACACAGAAAAGATGCGTTTTATGAATTGGTCTATTATCCTGTGATTGGTGCTTCCAAATTAAATCAGAAATGGTTGTACTGGAATAAAAATCAATTTGCAGCACAGCAGGGAAAAGTGAGTGCCAATTATTATGGCGAACAATCGGCAAAAGCTTATGAGCGTATTGTAAAAGAAACCGATTACTATAACAACACGCTCAAGCAAGGGAAATGGAACCATATTATGTCCATGGAGCCCCGTTATTTGCCCGTGTTCTCAAAGCCAGCTTATGTGGAGGTGCCTACTGAAGAAAAAACGGCTTTAGGTTTGGCTTTAGAGGGCTATGAAATGGAAGTAAACCACGAAATTGTAAATAGCTACGCAAACGTTCTTCCGGTTTTTAATGGCTATGTAGATAACCACTATTTCATAGATATTTTCTTAAAAGGCAATGGCAATTTGGAGTGGCAGGCCGTTCCCAAGGCCGATTGGATTAAAATATCTGAAACCAAAGGCGAATTGAGTCCTGTATCGGGAAATCAGGAAAAGCGTTTGTGGGTACGTATTGATTGGGATAAAGTGCCACAAGGTGAGAACAAGAAGGAAGCACCATTGGGGCATGACTTTCAGTTGATCCCACCAGGTTATAAAGTTAATAGTGCCATCGATTTCATCACTAAAGATAGTATCATAAGCATAGGCGTTTCGGCCTATAACCCTAAATTTGAAGCTTTAGAGGATTATACCGGTTTTGTAGAGGACAAAGGTTTTGTTTCCATAAATGCTGAAAACCCTACTCGGAATATAGCAGGAAAGCAAGCCGAATGGAAAACAATCGAGGGACTAGGTTATACCGGAAAAGTAATTTCATCCGTTCCAAACAATGCACCTTCTATAACCAATTTAGAGTCTATAAAACAAAATAGCCCACAATTGGAATATGATTTTTACACCTTTAATTTTGCGGAGGCAGAGGTTAAAATACAGGCTGTACCAACACATGCCAGTTATGAAGGCAAAGGGGTTCGCTGTGCTGTGGCTATAGATGATTCCGAGCCGGTCTTAGTAGATTTTCAGACTTTTGGGCGAAGCGATGCATGGAAACAGAATGTGCTGAAAAACGCCAGTGTAAAATCGGCCAAGCAAACGGTGAACAAAGCAGGAAAGCATACCTTAAAAATATGGATGGTAGATGCTGGCGTCATGCTCGACCAAATTTTAATTGATTTGGGGGGTTGGAAATCAAGCTATGCATTCCCAAACGAAACCTTTAAAAAATAAAAGAATCAGATGAGGCTTATAAAGTGGCTATCGGTATTTGCATTTGCGATATTTCTATTTGCCTCATGTAAAATAGAGCAAAGGCCCCTTAAAAAAGGGACGCAGATCGCCTTTATATCTGATGTCCATTTCAGTGATATTTTTGGCACGTTTGAAGATGTGGGATATCATGGGATCCCCAATCCTAAAACAGGTAAATATGCCAATATTAGAACCATGGAATCCCAATTGCATTCCACCCGTATTTTCAACGAGAACTACTTTGCATTCATAGCGGCCCTTGATGAAATCGTAGAACAGGGCGTTAAAATTGTGGCACTTCCAGGAGATTTCAGTGATGATGGACAGCCCATCCATGTTAAGGGGCTACGAAAAATTTTGGACGACTATTCAGCAAAACACGGGCTCTCCTTTTTTATAGCGACCGGAAACCATGACGTGGTTAGGCCCTTTACCCGAAACGACGCCAAAACCGATTTTTTAGGGGCTGGAGGTAAAGAACAGATTATAACAAGTTACATGGAAAAATTGCCTGTCGACAAAAGTCAATTGAAGCCAATCATTACATCTGAAATCAAAAATTGGGGTTATGAGGAAATATTAGGTGAGATGAAAGATTTTGGTTTTTATCCAAAGAAGCCCTATCTGTACTGGGAAACCCCATTTTCAACCTATACTTATGATGACTACCATTACATGGAATCCTTAAGGCAATCTGCATTGGAAAACAGAACGTATGCCATTAAAGATACCAACCTATGGCTTCCCGATGCCAGCTATTTGGTAGAGCCAGTTAACGGGGTTTGGTTGTTGTCGATTGATGCCAATGCCTATGTGCCCAATAAAACTTTATCGGGTGCATTGGACAACCCAAAAGATTTTTCAGGAGCAAGCATAGGTTACAACAATGTGCTTATTTATAAAAAGCATTTGATAGACTGGGTAAAAAAAGTATCCCATGAGGCCAAAAAAAAGGATAAAATCCTCATTGCTTTCAGTCATTATCCCATGGTGGATTTCAATGACAATGCCTCCTCGGAAATGATATCTCTTTTTGGAGAAGACAAAATGCAATTGCATAGGGTTCCCAAGAAAGAAGTGGCCGAGGCTTTTGCCAATGCGGGAATTCAAATACATTTTGGAGGGCATATGCATATAAACGATACCGGTATTGAAAAAACCAAGGAAGGTCATACATTATTTAATATTCAAACGCCCTCTTTGGCAGCTTATATGCCTGCATATAAGATATTGACCATAAATACCCCCACGGAACTGGAGGTGGAGACGAAAATTGTGGAAGAGGTTTCAAAATATAACAGCTTATTCCCATTTTACGAGGAAGAATATGCATTTTTGAAGGCCTCCCAAGATTCTGAAATCTGGAACAGGGACGTGTTAACCGCAAAATCATATAAAGATTTTATGGAATGGCATTTGAAGGAGTTGGTAAGACTCCGGTTTATGCCAGAGGACTTTCCCGATGGTTTTTTGAAATCATTCACACAAAGTACAGGAAAAGAACTATTATTACTCCATGGGAATTTTACGAAAGTGGAAACCGAATTGATGTCCAACAATCTGGAATTAACCGATTTTGAAACTTGGACGGGAGAAGATATGGTATTCGATTTTTTCAGGATTCGAAGTGCAGATGAACTTGCCTTAACGGAAATTGGAAAGAAGCGAAGGGAACAATACCAGCTTGTTTGCCAACAATTGATATCTTCGGACAACGCCCAAATGGTGCTTTGGGGCACTATTTTTCTGAAATGTATGAAAGGTATGCCCTCCAATCATTTCAAAATGGATTTAAATTCGGGAGAAATAATACGTATCCCTATATAAATGATGACCCAGCCCAAAAATATAGTAGTTTGATATGCCCAAATTAAAAAATCACATTTTGTTCCTTATGTTTTTGTGTGCATTGCAGGTTTGCAATTCCCAAAATATAGAATTTGAGCATTACAGTGACGATAATGGCTTATCACACAATTCCATAAGGCATATTGTTCAGGACAGTAATGGATTTTTGTGGTTCGGAACTTTTTATGGGCTCAATAGATTTGATGGCTATCAATTTAAAACCTATTTAAGCTCATCCCCTGGAAAAAACAGATTGAACAATGACGATATTACGGCATTGGAGCTTGACGAAGCCTCCAATAATTTTTGGATCGGCACCAGAAAAGGGTTGACCCTTTATGAAACGGATTCCAATACATTCACTACGTATTTACCTGAAGAAGGTAATCCCAATAGCCTGCAAGATGAGGAAATAAGGGCCGTACATGTTGATCGCTTTAAAAAGGTTTGGATTGGAACCAAGGACAAAGGTTTATTTCTGTTTTCACCCAAGGACCATAAATTTGAAAAAGTGCCTTTGGACGGATATAACTATGTAAAGGACATATTTGAGGATAAAGAGGGGCATGTATGGATTGGCAGCTTTCAAACAGCTGGTGTTGCGAAGATAACCTTGGACGGGACAGGAAAAATGGTTCAGTTGGAACACTATCAGCTGTCCATTCCCAATTCTACCGAAATCAATCCCTACATCAATTTTATTTATGAGGACAACAAGAACGACATTTTTGTTGGAACCCGAGAAGGACTTTACAAATTGAATAAATCCCTAAACGAGTTTGAAAATTTATATATAAATGACAAGGAAACCAGGGCCAGTTTGGGTCCTCATTTCCTATCTGTCGCCCAAGCACCCGATGGTAAATATTGGATAGGGACACTAGGTGGAATATTGGTGTGCAATAACTTGGAAGACGTGGCAACCGGAGATTATACATGGTACTATTCCATCCTTTCCGACAGCATGTCCCTTGTGGACAATTTGGTATATGCCCTTTATTTTGATGCTTCGGGTGTCCTATGGATCGGAACGGAAGATGGATTGGACAAATACGATCCTTTCAAAAACCAATTTATCGTAAACAAGGATATATCAAAATATATAGGCAACCAAGCACCAAGAATAAGGGGGTTTGCAAAAACCTATGACAATAAAATCATAGTATTGACAAGGCACAATGGCCTCTTTATTTCGAACAATGAAGGCTTTGTGCCCTTATACGACAATAAAAAAGACATTGCCTGTATTTACTCCACCGATGGCAGAACGTTCTATGGTGGGCTATGGAATGGAAGGGTGTTGGTATATGATTACCTTCGGAATAGTTCTAAAGAGATTGATATCGGATTTGATACAGCTTCCGTTTTTGCCTTTTCCAAAATCAGTGAGGACGAATTAATTGTGGGCTCTTTTGGAGAAGGAGCCGTTGTTCTGAACACGAACACTTTAAAGGTTGTTAATCCCAAACAAAAGCTTTTACCCGGCTTTCAGATAAATGCCATTGAAAAAGATGCAAATAACATGTGCTGGTTTGCAACGGAAACAGGTATTGCAAAATATGATGTGAAAGCGGAAGATTACAAAATATACAATGTGTCTTCCATCAGTAAAAACACATTGCCGCAAGATGAAAATATCAGCGATATTATGATTGACGGGGATGGCCACATATGGGCCTCTACCCGGACAGGTCTAAGTCTTTATGACGCCGTTAACGACAACTTCACATACCTAACAGAACCGAAGGAACTTGCTGGAAAATGGATTACGGATATCATATCCGAAGAAAGTGGGGATTTATGGCTAAACATAAACAATAACAGTGTGGCCAGGTTAAGTGCAAATCTGAAGGATCTTAATGTGTACCATGTGAACAGCGGCAATAGATTGGATGTCTTCAGTTCCAGTGGGTTCTATAATTTCAATGATTCCAAAATATTCCTAGGGGGCAAAAATGGGATAATTCATTTCTCGCCCAAGACCGTGACCAAAAACAAAAGATCTCCAGGGCCAATAATTACGGAATTTAAAGTCCAAAACAAGGAGGTATTTCCTGGTATGGAGATGAATGGACAGGTTCCACTTGAGACAGACATTAATTACGGTAGGGAAGTTGAACTTAGCTATGAAAACAGGAACTTTTCCTTACAATTTTCCACGCCGTCCTTTACCAATGAAAAGCTTAACAAATTTCAGTATATGCTGGAAGGTTTCGACAAAGACTGGATTACAGCAAATAGTAATTCCAGGACAGTCCAATATACCAACCTCTACCCTAGTGACTATACTTTTAAACTAAGATCTAGCAACTCATATGGTAGTTGGAGCGGAGTTTCAGCATATAAAATCAAAATACTTCCCCCATTTTGGTTGACCGCGGAAGCCTCTCTACTCTTTTTGGCCATATTAGGACTCATTTTTTTCTTTATCAGAAAGGAAATCAAGCATAGGATTAAGCTAAAACGAGATTTGCTCACTGAAAAGGTAAATAGAGAACACGATATAAAACTTAACAACGAGAAACTTCGCTTTTTTACCAATATATCACATGAATTACGAACACCTTTGACCTTAATATTGGGTCCTGCCAAACAACTCATGGAAGAAAGCAAGGACACGTCCAATGATTATCAAAAAAGTAGGTACGGTCTAATATACCAAAACGCCAATAGACTTTTTAATCTCGTAAATCAAGTTTTGGACTTTAGAAAGGCGGAATCGGGTGAACTAAAGCTTAAGGTAACACAAACCGATATCTTAGGTTACTCCAAAAACATTTTTGACTCTTTTAAGGAACTGGCGTTCAACAAAAAGATCAATTTA
>JBNLBG010000107.1:0-7086 GCA_050303195.1 Allomuricauda sp.
CAGGGATAAAAGCAAATCATTGGTAGACCGATTGGAAAGTTTTGAGGATATCATCAATATTGAGGTGGGTGATACCTCCATGACCCGTGCCAAATCCTTGGAACGCGAATTTGACATTCGGCAGCTCTATATCAAATATGAGGGGGACAACCCATCTGGGACACAAAAGGACCGTATTGCCTTTGCCCAGGTCTATGATGCCCTAAGACGTGGGTTCAACACCATTAGCCTTGCTACCTGCGGAAATTATGGAGTTGCAGTGGCACTGGCCGCTGATCTCGCAGGATTGGAATGCATCATTGCCATTCCATCCAGTTATCATACGGAACGTATCAAGGAAATGGAATCACTTTCAGCCAACATACTGAGGCTCGATGGCAGTTATGAAGATGTGGTCAAAAGAGTGAGTGAAATGGCCGTGGAAGAGGAATGGTACGATGCCAATCCAGGTGGAGCCAATACTCCATTACAAATTGCTTCGTACGCCCAAATAGCCATTGAAATTGTGGATGAATTGGGTGACGCCCCAGAATATTGCGCCGTTCCCGTATCCAATGGAACACTCTTGGCAGGGATTTATCGGGGTTTTGCCAGCTTGTACAAACGGGGAAAGACCTCCAAGGTCCCCAAGATGATCGCTGCCTCTTCAACCCATAAAAACCCCATTATCCAATCGTTCAAAAAAGGGTTGGACCACTGTCAGGATCTTCAACCCGAAAAAGTCAGGGAGACCAAATACAACGAGCCGCTTATCAATTGGCATAGTTTTGATGGGGATGAGGCACTCTATGCGCTACATCAGTCCAATGGAGAAGCTTTTAACATCAGCGATAAGAAAATGCGGGATATGTAGCACACTATTGCTCAAGAAGGAAGGGCTTCGAATACTCCCTGCCTCCACCGCCGGATTGATCGCTCTTTTGGAACTGGATGAAAAAATAAATTTCGAACCCAACCGATTTGTGGCGGTACTCACTGCCAAATATTAGTACGTATGAAAAAAATTGACGGAAAGGCTCTGGTGTATTGCGAAGGAGCATTCAACACACCCAATGGAAAAACAGCACACGGACTCGTTCGTTTTACGGAACGATACGAAGTAGTAGGTGTTTTGGACAGTACATATGCAGGTGAAGATTCAGGAATGGTCTTGGATAGCAAGCCTAACAATATTCCCATATTTTTCAATATTCAAGAAGCCACTGAAACTTTGTCCAAAAACAATCAAACTCCAGATTATTTGGTCATTGGACTGGCTCCTGATGGAGGCCGGTTACCTAAGTCCGCCAAGGAAACCCTAAAAAAAGCCTTACAAATGGGCTGGAATGTGGACAGTGGCCTCCATGATTTCTTGACCAATGACCCAGAATTGGTACAGCTGGCCAAAGAAAACCATTGTACCATTCGTGATGTTCGTAAAACACCAGACCGCGATAAATTGCATTTCTTTACAGGTGGTATTGAAAAGGTTGATTGTTTAAAACTGGCCGTTTTGGGTACCGATTCCGCCCTGGGCAAACGAACCACTTCGTGGCTTTTGGTCCATGGATTTCGGGATGCAGGTTACAAAGCCGAGATGATCGGAACGGGACAGACAGCTTGGATGCAGGGCGCCAAATACAGCATGATCATGGACAGTTGCATCAACGATTTTGTTTCGGGAGAGATTGAGCATGCGGTAGTAAGTGCCTATCGTAATGAGAACCCAGATGTTATTGTGATTGAAGGCCAAGGGAGTTTGATGAATCCCGCCTATCCCGGTGGATTTGAGATTTTGGCTGCAGGTAGACCCGATTACGTCATCCTCCAACATGCACCCAAACGTTTGGAATATGATGGTTTCCCGGGATACAAGATGCATTCCATTCAAGAACAGATCAATGCCGTTCAGGTGATTTCGGGGAAAGAAGTGATTGCCATCACCCTCAATCATGAAGATATGTCACCCTCCGAAATCCTTCCAGCCTGTGAAGCCTTGGAAGAGGAAACCGGTTTGCCCACTTTTGACGTTCTGGCTTATGGGGCACAGGACCTTATTGAGTTGCTCAAAGCAAAATTAAAATCATGATCATCACCAATATTGAGTACGAGCGGTTGGAATTGGAACTCCTAATTCCTTATACCATCGCTTATGAGGAGATTTCGCGGGCCACTAATTTTATTCTCAAAATTGAGACCGATATCGGCCCTGTTGGATTTGGTTGCGCGGCACCGGATTTAACCGTTACCCATGAAACTCCTGAAGATGTTGAGCACGCTATTCAAAATAGCATTATACCCATTTTAAAGGGAAAGAATCCTTTTATGGTTTCACAAATCCTAGAAGAACTTTCACATCAATTGTCTCAAAAATCATCCGCATTGGCCATGGTGGACATGGCCCTTTTGGATCTTTCCGCCAAGAAAATGCAAGTGCCCCTCTATCAATTTTTGGGTGGGTATCGCCATAAAATCGCTACCAGCATTACCATTGGGATACTTCCTTTGGAAGAAACCTTAAAACTGGCTGAGGAATATGTGAAACAAGGTTTCTTTATTTTAAAAATAAAGGGAGGACTTTCGCTGGAAGGGGATATTGAAAAACTGCTAAAAATACGGGAACAATTTCCCAAAATACAACTTCGGTTTGATGGCAATCAAGGCTACTCTGTTGATGAAACCATCGCTTTTGATGAGGCTGTAAAAGATGTGAACATTGAAATCTTGGAGCAACCCACAAAACCAGGGTTCGACAAACATTTGGGAGAAGTCAGAAATAGCATCGACCTTCCCATAATGGCCGATGAAAGTCTAAAATCTGTCAAGGATGCATTCCGACTGGCCAAAAACCAACGGATTGATATGGTGAATATTAAATTAATGAAAGTTGGGGGCATCCGGGAAGGAATGCACATCAACGCTGTGGCCAAAGCAGCCAATCTAGAGGCTATGGTGGGCTGCTTGGATGAATGTAGTCTTGGCATCTCAGCGGGATTGCATTTTGCCCTGTCACGATCTAATGTAAAATACGCCGATCTAGATGGGCATTTGGAGTTTAAAAATGATCCTTTTTCAGATTTGTTCCATCTGAAAAATGGGATTCTTCAACCCAACAAAAACTACGGATTAGGACTTAAAGACAAGTAATTCAACCCCTTAACCCCTATTCCATATCATTATTGATCATGCTGGAACACTAAAAGGCACTTTTTTACAGACTGCTTTAAATATACTATTTTTAGAGCCACGCACTATTGACTTCACATGACACAACTGAAAGCACTTCTCAAAGTCCTTGGCCCCGGTTTGCTTTTTGCCAGCATGGCCATTGGAACCTCTCATCTGGTATTGTCCACCAAGGCTGGAGCCCAATATGGGTGGGTCATGATCATCCCCATTCTGCTTGCCAACCTTTTAAAATATCCTTTTTTTGAGTTTGGGGTGCGGTATACCACGGTCACCGAAAAAAGTTTGATACAAGGGTATCTAAACCTTGGAAAGACCTATCTGTGGATCTATGCTTTTGTGACCTTAATATCAACATTCACCATTTTGGCCGCTCTTTATGTGGTCACGGCAGGGCTTTTTATGAACTTGTTCCAAATTTCGAGCATGGGTACAGGCGGAATTGCTTTGTGCCTTTTTGTATTTATCGGTTTGCTGCTCATCATCGGGAAATACCGCTTTTTGGAAAACTCATTAAAAGCGGTCATTACCATATTATTTGTGGCGCTTTTGGTGACCACGGTTCTGGTGATTCAAAAAGGACCCGTACCTCATGCCGAATCGTACCAACGTCCAGAGATCTTCAATGAAGTGGGCATTCTATTTTTGATCGGACTTATTGGATGGATGCCCACTGCGGTCGAAGCTTCCGGATGGGTAAGTATGTGGAGCATAGAAAATTTAAAGACCATGAAAGAAAAGCCCTCTTTTAAATTGGCCCTTCAAGAATTTAATGTGGGGTATTTTTTAACGGCAATCTTGGCCGTTTTCTTTTTGATCATCGGCTGGCTCACCCTTTATGGTACAGGAACTGAACTGAGCGACAAGGCAGTGGTGTTTGCTGACCAATTGGTTACCTTATTTACAGTAAATATTGGGGATTGGGCCTATTTTTTCATCGCCATAGCTGCCTTTGCCACCATGTTCAGTACGTGTATGACCGCCCATGATGCCGTGTCACGGGTCAGTATTGATGTACTTGCCAAATTGTATCCCAACAAAGAAGTTTTTAAGAGCAAGAATGCCTTTGCCATCACTGTCATCATCATGGCAGTGATCAACTGGTTGGTTATCACCCTTTTTGGTGCCAATATGGGCAGTCTTGTTGCCTTGGCCACTTTTGTTTCATTTGTATTGGCTCCGCTACTCGGATGGATGAACCTTAAAACTGTCATGGGCAAGGATATTCCCCAAGCCTACAAGCCCAAAATGGGGTTACAGATCCTCACTTGGTGCGGCATAGTTTTCCTCTCGTTTTTTGCTTTATATTATTGTTGGATGATCTGGAGCTAAACCCAAATCAGTCAAAAAGAATATTGTCATTGAGTATGACCACCAAGGAGCGCTGGTTTTGTTGGTGGAGCATTTCCAAGCAGAAAACACCATTGGTACAGTTGTTCAGAATCTTATCTTCCCCATACCCAACAGAATATAGGATGTTGGAAGTAGGTACTCCTTGATCGATCAAATATTGTTTTATGGCATCGGAGCGACTCTGTGTCAACCTAAAGTTGGTAGAGCTTCCTCCCCTACTATCGGTATAGGTCTCTATCCGAAGCTGTGCCGATGGAAAGCCTTCCACAAAAGCCACAACCTTATCCAATTCAGCTTTAATTTCCGGGGTTAGTTGGGTACGGTTATTTCCAAAGAGGAATTTTTTCATTTTTACGACCATTTGGCCTTCTTTTTCTTCCACCAAATCATCATAAAGGGAAATACCAATATCAAAATCCAAGACTTCCTCACCTTCCAAATCTTCTTTATTAAAACGTTTGGTAAACTGGGAATACCGCTCTTTGGTGGATTCCAAGATCACTTCTTCCACCCAAGGAATTTCCACACGATAATTGCCTTCTTCATCGGAATAGGTCTCGACCATAAGTTCACCGTTCACATCCCATAATCTTACAGCAGCCTTGTCCACAGCTTCGGAAGCATCATACGATTTAACGACCTTACCCCAAAATGTGATAGTCTTTAGCCCTGGTTTTTCATCCACTTTAAACCCATAAACATCATCTTTGCCCTTTCCTCCGGGTCTGTTGGAAGCAAAATATCCCAACAAGCCTTCACCTTCATTCCGAATAATCAACCCAAAATCATCCTCGGTGGAATTGATCCCCTTACCCAAATTAATGGGAATACTGAAGCCCTCACCTTCCATGTTTGATTTGTACACATCCATTCCCCCAAAACCATAGAATACATCCGAAGCAAAGTAAAAACTGCCCTCAAAAATAAAGGGAGCTATCTCGTTCCCTGATGAATTTATTCGAGGACCCAAATTAATGGGAGCCGACATCACCTGACCGTTATTGGTGTACACATAATAAATATCGGTGCCGCCGTAACCATCTCCAAAATTCGCAGAGAAATAAAGTTTTCCGCTGGGTTCGTCATAAAAAGGATAATAAAACGATGTGCTTAAATCCTTCAGCAGTAGTTGAAATGAACCTCCAATGGTCTGCTTTCCAATAGCCAATGCATTTTTCCCATTTGAGTCGAAAGCCAGTTCGCCATCCTCTGTATTGGACAGTACATAAAAAATACTCTCCAAACCTTCGGAATAATACGGTGTGGCCTTATGGAATTTGGAACTTGGAACTTCCGTAAAAGGTTGTATTTCCGAAATTTGCCCATTTGGTTGCAAACGGGCGCCATAAATATTGAAATAATCCTCGTTGCCCGGTTCGTATCTATTTCCCTTCTGCCGCAACCGACCGCTGGTGAACAAAAGTTGGTCCTTGTAAAACGAAGGGGCAAAATCTGTTTGCGGACTATTTTCCGCCAAGTTGAAAATTTGATAATCCAATCCCGATTCAGCAACATTATTTTGCATCAATTGTTGGTTGAACTCCATATTTTCCATGAGTTCTTTTGAGAAACTAGCGGACATTGTGGACAAAAAGGCATTTTTTCGTTCCGTATTGGATGTTTTTGAGATGCTCTGCAACATTTTATTAAAATGGTGCCCGCTCATTAAGGTATCTTTTTTGTAGAGCTCCAAATAAGCTTCCGAAGCCTTATCAAAATGGTCGGTCTCAAAATAGGAATCGGCCAGGTTCAAGAATTGTTGTTCGGTCAAAGTTCCCTCAGTCATTTGGGCTTCATATGCCGTTATGGCCTGCTGGTACTTGTATTGAAAAAAGAAATCGTCTCCTTTGGACTTTTTTTGACCAAAGCAGAAAACCACGCCCAAAAGGGTTGCCAAAAGTGCTAACTGAATTTTTTTTGCTTTGTTCATTTTAGAAAAATCTTGGGGAATCTATCTGTTTTCCTTTGTTGTTTGTTTTCTTGTTCTTGTTTCTTGATTTGGACCCTCCAGAGCCAAAACCACCCCGACCAATATAAAATTTTAAAATGGCCTCGTGAGAGCCTCCACTATACTCACCCAATCCATTGGTATTGTAATCGTACGAATAGCCAATGAACATAGCATTGGAAATCTGAAAACCGGCCAGACCACTTACCGCATTGTCAAACCGGTAGGAAGCCCCAATGGTTAAGGCATCAATAAATTGAAAATTGGCCGATAGGTTCACATTTACCGGGGCACCTTGAAGGTAATTTACCAAAAAAGCGGGTTTAAACTTGGTCTGGTCCGAAATCTGGAACACATAGCCCCCTATAACATTGAACTGCATGTTGTCTTCCACGATGGTAGCCACTTCGTCATTATATAGGGCGTTGGTCAAAAAATTGGGCACCGAAAGTCCCAAATACCATTACGGTAGCCAACTTTCTCAGCTTTCCGATGGTCCATAACATGGCCCCAAACGGTTAGCGATTTACGAGTTACAGCTGTCGGAAGCTCGACCGGTTAGCTGATTTAAGTTTCTGGGCAGACTGGACCTCTTGGTCTAAATTAAGGATTTGGCAAAA
>JBNLBG010000108.1:0-7041 GCA_050303195.1 Allomuricauda sp.
CAAGGACCAGGACCAACGCCCCGGGGCCGGGAACAAGGGCAGCAAGTACACCAGTAATAAGACGCACTACAGCCCTACGGACCCCGATGCACGTATCAGCGTAAAGCCGGGCAAGGCCCGGAAGCTGAACTATCTCTCCCAATTGAGCGTGGACACCGCACATCATGTGATAACGGACATCAGGGCGTACCATGCCGACGGGAAGGACAACCAGCAGCTGCCCGATATCGTCGATAGATTGAAGAAACGCTTGTGGAAGCAAGGCCTTGTGTGGGAGAACTGCGTGGCCGACACGGGCTACAGTAGCGGGGAAAATTACGCAATGCTGGAACAAAAGGGACTGAAAGGTTTCATACCGCTCCACGGCACCTACAAGGGCGGGCCGACGGGCTTCGAGTATATTGCAACGGCGGACCACTATCTTTGTCCACAAGGAAAGGTGATCCCTTTCACCAAGGTCTTCAACGATCATCGTACGGGCACCAAGAAGAAGGAGTACCGTGCAAGAAAGCATGTCTGTATCGATTGTCCCATACGAAGTGCCTGTCTTGGCAAGAGCGCACAGGAGAAGAAGTTCAGCGTCACCTACTATCGCGAAGAATACGAACGCAACATCCAAAGGGTGGAAAGCCCGCAGGGCCGTTACATGAAGGGCAAACGGCAGAGCACTGTGGAACCCGTGTTCGGCACCCTGACCCAGTTCATGGGCCTGAGGAAGATAAATACCATAGGTCTCGCACAGGCCAACAAGGTGATGCACCTCTCGGCCATCGCATACAACCTGAAAAAGTACCTGAAATTCGAAGAGAAACGGATGAAAAGTGTGGCGGGGCAACTTACTTTGCCCATTTTGCTGAAAAGCGCCCTTGTTTTGCTCTTTGGAGCTCCTGAAAAAGACCTAAAACCCAATCTTCAATGTTGATGGGAAAATAAAAAAGCCCCTAAAAAGGGCTTAAAACAGGTTTCTTTTCCGCTGCTCAGGGGCTTGTGCAACGGTTACCGTTGTTGTGGCGCGTTTTTATTTTCATTTTTTAATCGTCCCAATAGTATTTCTTTTCGATAATGTAGGTCCAATGCTTTTCAAGCTCTTTCTTTTCTAGGATTTCATTTCCACTTTTTCCAAGAATTTCATTTTTGTCTGTGGGGTCGTAAACTACGTAATGACCAATGCCTGAAAAAAATCCGTCTTCATAATCTGTTGTGAAAATTACTACGCTGTCCCCATTTAAGAAGAGGGTGCCAAACACCTTCTCATTCACGATCAATTCATCGTCCCAAAGTGACAGAAGTTGCCTTAAACTGTCATTGTCCTTAGAAATCGTATTTTCAAAAAAATATCTGTTCGCTTGAGTAATTGTCGAGAAATGGACTTGACTCACACTGTCGTAATGTTGATAGTCTACGGCTTCTTTTATATTTTCAAAATTATCGAGCAAAACGTCCTTTGCAATTTTGTATTTGTCAAGGTTGTCGACAGTATTTTGGTCAACCTTTTGTCCGCAGGAGGTCAACAAGGTTAAAGTAATCAATATGGTCAGTAATTGTCTCAGGGTCAATTTTTTTTAATGCGCCACAACGCCCTGCTAAACGCAGTGACGTTCTGGGTTTTAAATTATGCGAATTTATTCACAAATAATTTGAAAGACAATAAGAACGTTGCCAAATTGCTTTTAGGTGATGTCGGGTCGGGTTTTTTGTAATTTTAATCGTGGAGCCGCAGGTTTCGAGTCCCGACTGCATTGCCAATTTGGTTTAGCGGGGCGTTGGGACGGGATGTCCAAGGGGCGGGAATTGCGCAGCAATGTAGCGACTTGGTTGGGGCCGGTGGCTTTCAAAATCCGTCCCAACTGTGGGTTAAACTTAGTTTTTATTTTTCAATTTTCTTCTCATTGATTCTCCTTTTATGTCGATTCTGTGTGCTGCATGGACCAAGCGGTCAAGTATGGCATCGGCCAGTGTTTTCTCCCCGATGATGTCATGCCATTTTGATACAGGTAGCTGAGAGGCTATTATGGTCGATTTTTGGCCATGCCGGTCCTCGATGATTTCCATGAGTGTGTGCCTGTTGATGTTGTCCAACGGTTTCAGGCCGAAGTCATCCAAGATGAGCAAGTCCTGTTTTTCAAGTTTGTTTATCTGTTTGAGATATGAACCATCGGCCTTTGATGTCTTCAACATAGTAAAGAGCTTGGCCGTGTTGAAGTACATGACCTTTCGCCCCATGGAGCAGGCCTGGTGGCCGATGGCCGAGGCCAGATAACTTTTCCCCACACCGGTACTGCCGGTAATAAGTATGTTTTCCCTTTTTGGGATGAAGTCGCAAGAGCCTAGTCGCCGTACCAGATTCTTGTCCAACTGTCGTGATGGACGGTAATCTATGGCTTCCATAACGGCCGTATACCTGAACCTTGCGGATTTGGTCAATCTCTCTATCCTACGGTTGTGCCGGTCGTCCCATTCGCTTTGGATGAGATAGGCGATGAGCTCGTCATTGGTATAGGTGGTATCGGCACCTCCGGTCTCCATTGTTGTTGCAAAGGCCCTGTGCATTCCAAAGAACTTCATTTGTTTCATCAGGTGCATTGTTTTTTCGTTCATATGTTTGTTTTTAAGTATTGTTCCTATTCGTAGTATTTTCCTCCCCTTATGTTGTTGTGCTCGGGCATTTCCAAATCCCCGTCGATACGTTCATCGATTTGGTCCCATCCCTTTTTCAAGATGCGTTCGACCATATTGTAATTGTATGCCCCATATTCCGAGGCACGCTTGCACGCATTCTCAAGACGGTCCCTGCCATACTTTTTGGCAAGGTGGAGTACGCCCAGACAGGATTTGTAGGATTGCTCGGGGTGCTGCTTCTTTTCCAAGATGACAATGATGTACCCTTTACAGTGTTCGCCGATATTGCCCGCCCAATCGATGAACTTTTCACTGCTCCACTCGCTTACAAAACGATGGTGCGATGGCATATGGTCGGCCAAAGTGGTATAACCGTATTTTTTCCTGTTCCTTGTATGTATGGCGAACCTTTCGTGCTTATGGTAGATCTCGACGATGCTGTCGGTATAGACCAGCTTGACCTGTTTGCCTATGTGTCGGTAGGGCACGCTGTAATAATGCTTGTCCTTCCCAAAATAGATATGACTGTTCTTATGTACGGTACCACGTGCATACCTTTTCATTTCATGTCGTTTCTCGGGGAGGGGCATCAGTTCCTGCCTTTCCACCTCGAGGAACAATGAACGGCGGGAGTATTCCCTGCCCCTGAACGGCATACCGTTGTGTTTTTCCAACAGTTCCCTTATCGCCATGTTGATCTCGGCCATGCTATGTATGGTCCGGTTCCGTAAAGGGGCGAACACCCTGGTGTAGATTATCTTCACGGCGTTCTCCACTATGGCCTTGTCCCTTGGCCTGTAGGTGCGCGTTGGCAGTACTGCCGTTTCATAGTGTTCGGCAAAGTCGGCGAACGCTTCATTGACCTTTGGCTCATAACGGCTGCTCTTGGTAACTGCCGACTTGAGGTTGTCGGGCACCAAGGCCCTTGGTACGCCGCCATAGAACCACAATGCGTTCTCGGTGCAGCGGATAAAATCTTCCAGTTTTTGGCTTGGGCAGGCCTCTACATAAGTGTATTGACTGCTACCGAGTATGCAAACGAACACTTCCAGTTCCTTCAGTTCACCGGTGTCCCTGTCAACGATATGGAGTTTCTTTCCCGTAAAGTCTATAAAGAGCTTATCGCCGGCCTTGTGCTCCATGTGCATTACCGGCGAGGTCTCCTTGCGCCATTCGGCGTACCAATACTTGAACTGTGAGAGCCTGAACCCATCGGGGTGCTTGGCATAATATTCCTCCCACAACAATTGTCTGGTCACCCCGGTCTTGCGTATTTCCTTGTCAAAGTAGGGAAAGTACTGACGTAAGGTCAGCAATCGTTGGCTCTTGCGCTTTTGACCGTCCTTAAAAAGGTTGTGGAGTTCCTCCAAGGTCATCTTCTCCACTTCGTAGGCCGTAAAACGGTACCGCTTGAAGAATTCAATGTACTTTCTAATCGTTACCCGGGATATGCCCAATTGCTGGCTTATCCTCCGCTTGCTCACACCAGAGGTGTAGAGCTTATAAATCAGTTTTATTTTTCGCATGTCTATCTGCTTGTTCGCCATGGTGCTTTTTAACAAAAAAAGCACTTAGGCCTTATACAGATAGATCTAATCTAAAGGTGGTCCACTTTCACCCGGCGCGGGTGGGTCACTTTCGTCCGGCCAGCTATGGTCACTTTAACCCGGCGAGGGTGGTATACTATGTCCGGCGTTTCCACTTTAACTACAACACTGCTTACTTTAAAAAAAAACAAATAGCGGCTATCTCAAAGTACCTTAAGGTGCTTATAAAATCTGTTTTAGAAAATCCATCGGACAAAATCAAAGATTTGGAAATTCTTCCAAAAGCATTGAAACATAGAATGACCAACGATTTCAATGACACTTTTATCAAATTTGACGGTAATAAAAATGTTATCTCCTTAGTCCAGGAGATGTCCACGCTTTATCCAAACAAGATTGCTGTGGACGACGGTAATGCTAAGCTTACCTATTCCGAACTTAATCAACTTTCTTCCCAATTGGCCTTATGTCTGGACTCCTACGGTTTTTCCGGTTTGAAAGTTCCGATCAGTGTTCTCATGAGGCGAAATGTAGAGTATTTAGTGGTGATCTTAGGAGTACTGAAATCCGGTAACCACTTCATTCCTTTAGACCCTTCATTTCCCAAGGACAGGCTAAGCTATATAGCGGAACATAGTGAATCGACCTTGATAATCAAGAATTTTGATCACTACGATTTTGACATATTTGGAAATGCTGAAATATTGGATTTTCAAAAATTAAAGGCGACTCTAGTCACTACCAAAAATAGGATCTTTCCCAATATTTTAAATGATGATACCGCCTATGTCATCTACACTTCAGGATCTACAGGGAGGCCAAAAGGAGTTGAAATAGGTCATAAAGCATTATCTAATTTTCTACAAAGCATGACCTTGAGGCCAGGCATGGACAAGACGGATTTATTGTATTCTGTAACGACCTTTTCCTTTGACATCTCTATACTTGAACTGTTTCTTCCGCTCGTTTGTGGTGCCACAGTACATATTGCCCAAGAAGAAGTTTTGAAAGATCCCTTTAAGATTATTGAAGAAATATCTAGGGTTAAACCTTCCGTAATACAGGGCACCCCTAGTTTTTTTCAGATGTTGATAAATGCAGGATGGAACGGTACGAACATCAAAAAAATACTGTGCGGTGGGGACCTGATCAATGAAAGTTTAGCCTCAAAAATGATTAGTTCAGAAACTACGGTATGGAACATGTATGGCCCTACGGAGACAACCATCTGGTCTTCCCTAAAACTTATGGAATCTGGTAAAGATGCCAGAATAATTGGTAGGCCTATCCATAACACTTCTTTCTATATTTTGGATGCCTACGGTAATTCAATGCCTATCAATTGTTACGGAGCCATATACATTGGAGGAACTGGTTTGGCGAAAGGATACTTAAAGAACTCCGGGTTAACCGCAGAACGTTTTATCGAATCTGAGGTTTGTGACTCAAAGAAAATCTATAATACTGGTGATATTGGTAGGTGGAACGAAAATGGGGAAATAGAGTTTCTGGGACGCTCGGACAACCAAATCAAAATAAGAGGTTTCAGGATTGAACTTGCTGAAATTGAAAACAGGATAATACAGGATGGGGGTATTGAGGAAGCAACAGTTGTTATAAAAAAGAATAGTATTGATGAAGGCTTCCTGGTGGCATTCATTAAAACCCAAAGAATCGATTTTAATGCAAATGAACTAAGGGATATACTCAAACTGAATTTACCTGAGTATATGATTCCAAAAATCTTTGTCCCTCTTAATGAATTTCCACTAACTCCAAATAAGAAAGTGGATCGCAAAAAATTATCAAGTTCTCAATTCGACAATCCAATTGACCGAAAAAAAAATCAGACCAAAGCTCCCACAAGTAAATCAGAAAAAAGATTGGGAAAACTATGGGAGGAGGTATTGGCAAAAAAGATTTCATCGGTCGATGAAAACTTTTTTCTGGCAGGCGGCGATTCCGTAAGCGCAACCTTGTTGGTTAACCTTGTAAGACAGGACTTCTTGGTTGATTTTGAATTGAGTCACGTTTTTAAATTTCCATATTTTGAATCACAACTTGGTGTAATAAAGCGTCTAAAAAGTGTTGAATTCATGCCTATAGGAGAATATAAAGAGCAAGATCGCTATCAGCTTACCGGACCTCAAACCGCCATTTGGATGGCATGCCAAGATGCACGCATGGGCAAGGCATACAATATGTTCGCGGCATATAAAATATCGGGTGAAATCAGCACTTCAATCTTTGAAAGATGTCTCAACATAATAACAAACAATAATGAAATTTTAAGAACAAACTTCATTGAAGAAAATGGGATTCCCTACATGATTATCAAAAATGATAAGAGCCAAACTTTCGAAATGGAAAAATATCAGGTTAATAGTGCGACTCAACTAGAAGATAAGTTTCGTGAGCTTAGTTTATACGAATTTGACTTTGAAAACGAACTTTTGCTTAAAGTGGCTGTTATTGAAACCAACACATCCGAAAAATTTTTATTCTTTTTAACCCACCATCTGATAATCTGTGGAAATTCTCTACCAGTCTTGACCCGTAAGCTTATCGCGCTATATTCAAAAATAGTAAGTCAAAAACCATTCGTCCCCAATCCGACACTTCAATTCAAAAACTATGTCAAATGGGAAGAGAGTAAAAGGGAAGGAGAACGGGATGAAGAAAAAGAATTTTGGCAAAAAAAAATAATTGCAATCCAAAAAGATGACGCTTTAAGATTTAATAGCAATAAAAGAACTCTTGCAGGTAATTCGCACGTTTTGAAATTGGATAGCATTAATCCCAATCAAATTGAATCTTTAGCTAAAAGACTTGGTGTAACCACCTTTTCTTCCCTTTTGACCAGTGTACAAATACT
>JBNLBG010000109.1:0-7022 GCA_050303195.1 Allomuricauda sp.
TTTTGAAAATGCATCGGGTTATGGGCAATACACCAATATTTACTCTTGGATTGCTATTTTCAATGTCTTTTTGGCCTATGGTATGGAGACCGCCTTTTTCAGGTTCTATCATAAATCAGAGGATAAAAAAAGAATAGTATCTACCTCGCTGATATCTCTTTTGGCTTCATCTCTTTTATTTTTGGTCCTAGCACTGGCAGTAAAACAATGGTTGTCTGGTGTTACTAACATCAATGCGGATTACCTTGAGTTCACCACCTATATTTTAGTGCTGGATGCTTTGGTGATTATTCCATTTGCCTTGTTAAGGGCACAGGAAAAACCCATGAAATATGCCATACTGAAAACCATCAATGTGGTTATTAATGTTGCCTTGAATGTTTTTTTCTTGCTTGTTTTGCCCAAGGTGGCCCAAGAGACGGAATCCAGTTTCTTCCATGCCATTTATAAACAAGATTGGGAAATTCATTATGTGTTACTGGCAAATGTGATAGCCAGCGGCATTACGCTTTTGATATTGTTGCCCTCTTATTTTAAAGTGCCTTACTTGTTTGATAGGGTTCTCTGGAAACAAATGCTAAAATATGCTGGCCCCGTAATGCTGGCCGGAGTGGCCTTTACCATCAATGAGGTTTTTGATAAAATCTTGTTGACCGAAATGTTGCCCAGTGATATAGCCGAGGCCGAAGTAGGTAAATATAGTGCGTGCTATAAATTGGCACTTTTCATGACACTGTTTGGAACGGCTTTTCGAATGGGAGTGGAGCCTTTTTTCTTCAGTCATGCCAAAACCGAAAAGCCTCAAAAAACCTATGCACAGATTACCAGTTATTTTGTCATTCTGGGAAGCATTATCTTATTAGGGGTGGTTGTTTTTGTGGATGTGCTGGCCAAAGTATTGTTGGGGAGTTCTATCTATAGGGAAGCCCTGGATGTGGTGCCTATTATTCTACTGGGGAGCTTTTGTTTGGGAATTTACCATAACCTATCGGTTTGGTACAAAGTCACGGATCAAACAAAGTTTGGGGCCTATATTTCATCCATAGGGGCACTGATAACCCTGATCATTAATGTGGGACTCATCCCAAAGATTGGGTATATGGCTTCGGCCCTAGCCACTTTGGCAGCTTATGGCAGTATGATGCTCTTATCCTATTTCTTTGGAAGAAGATATTACCCAATACCCTACAACATGCGCAAAATAATCTTCTATCTTTCTGTTTCAATTCTCTTTTCAGCACTATCATTCTACGTTTTTAATGGAAATTTAATAGCCGGCAGCCTACTTCTTTTGTTATTTTTGGGATTGATTTACAAAATGGAAGGAGATAATTTAAGAAGTATATTTTTAAAACGTGAAGATTAAGATCATCAACAAGTCAGCCCATAAACTGCCCCATTACGAAACCATGGCTTCGGCAGGAATGGACCTTAGGGCAAATATTGAATCGCCTATTTTATTAAAACCTTTGGAACGAGCCATTGTGCCCACAGGAATCTATATGGAACTCCCCTTAGGGTATGAGGCCCAAGTACGACCACGTAGTGGTTTGGCGGCCAAAAAGGGCATATCAGTATTAAACGCTCCTGGCACAATCGATGCGGATTATCGTGGCGAGGTAGGTGTGATCCTGGTAAACCTTTCCTCCGAAGAATTTACCGTTGAGAACGGCGAACGTATTGCCCAAATGGTCATTGCCAAGCACGAACGTGCCGAATGGGAAGAGGTTGAGACCTTGTCTGAAACTACCCGAGGTAGTGGGGGTTTCGGAAGTACTGGCACAGCGTAAAGAATCTAATTACTATATACTAATTACTATTTTATGAAAATAATAGTCCCCATGGCGGGAAGAGGCTCCCGGTTACGACCCCATACCTTAACCATCCCAAAACCACTTATTCCAGTGGCAGGAAAACCCATTGTGCACCGTTTGGTGAGTGATATAGCCAAGGTTTTAGGAGAACCTATCGAAGAAGTGGCCTTTATTTTGGGAGATCCTGCTTTTTTTGGGGATGATGTTGTGGAAAGTTTGATGCAATTGGCAGCAGAATTAGGGGCCAAGGGCTCCATATACAGACAGGATCAACCTTTGGGGACGGGCCATGCCATTATGAGTGCGAAGGAATCCTTGAGTGGTCCCGCAGTAATTGCTTATGCCGACACATTGATTCGCGCTGATTTTGATTTGGACAAGTCCGCTGACAGTGTTATTTGGGTAAAGCAAGTAGAGAATCCGGAGGCGTATGGTGTGGTAAAACTGAGTGAAGAAAACCAGATTGTGGAACTCGTGGAAAAACCCAAGGAGTTCGTTTCCGATTTGGCCGTGATAGGCATCTACTATTTTAAGGATGTGGGTGTCCTTAAAAATGAGCTTCAGTATGTGTTGGACAACGAGATTACCCATGGAGGAGAATATCAAATTAATGATGGCATTAAACGAATGATGGAAAAGGGCATGAAATTTGTTCCTGGTAAAGTGGATGAATGGATGGACTGTGGGAACAAAAATGTAACGGTGGAAACCAATCAGCGTATGTTGGACTTTTTGGAAAAAGATGGGGAAAACCTGATTTCCAATTCGTTGAAGCAAGAGAATGCCAATATTATTGAACCCTGCTTTATTGGGGAGAACGTGGTAATCAAAAACACTACGGTAGGGCCTTATGTTTCTGTGGGATCCAATACGATTCTGGAGAATTCAACCATAAAGAACAGCCTCATCCAGAGCAATAGTAAAATTTACAATGCCAACTTGGATAATGCCATGATTGGCAATTATGTTGTTTTTAATGGTAATTTTGAAACAATTAGTATTGGGGATTATTCCGTTTTGGAATAATGGACTGTTTTTTGATGTGTGATGTTTGAGATGGTATGAAAGGAAAATTTCTTCTTTGGATGTGCTTGACTATGTCAGTATTGACATGGAGCACGTCCTTTGCCCAAGAAGAAAAGGAAAGTGCCGAGGTATATCTTGAAGAATATACCGATGAGTTTCAGGAAAACTTCTTCGAGGCCTTAAAGCAAAAAGGAATCCAAAACTATGACCGGGCCATTGATCTCTTATTAAAATGTAAGCAATTGGATCCTTCCAGCAGCGTGGTTGATTATGAATTGGCCAAAGCCTATTCATTGAATAAACAACATGTGCTAGCACAAGAATATGCCGTTAAGGCCTTAAATGCAGAACCAACCGATTTTTGGTATTTGGACAACTTGCTACAAGTACTGGAAAAAGAAGGGCGTCCTTTGGAAGCCATAGAACAGGATATCCCTTTTGCCAATCAAAAATTACAACAAAATCTGGCCTTGGGATATTTCAGGATGAGAAAATATAATGATGCCCTCAAGGTTTTGGAAGGATTGGGTAACTCCAAGTTCGCACAAGAGTTGACCTCAAAAATCAATGATTCCCTTCAAATTAAAAAGGAGGGAAAAACAATAGCAACTATAGAAAAAGCCAAAAGAAGCAGATGATCCCACAGCCCAATATCGATCACAGATAGAACAGCTATTGTCTGAATCAGATTTCGGGCAGGCATTGACCGTTTCCCAAGAAGCCTTGGATTCATATCCGTTGCAACCCTATTTTTATTATGCGTATGGAACTGCATTGAACAACACCGCTAATGCCAACAAGGCTATTGAGGTTTTGGAAAGTGGATTGGATTACCTGTTGGATGATGATGAGTTGGCCAATAAAATGTACACCGAATTGTCCAAGGCATATACAAGTATTGGCAATACATCAAAAGCTAATGAATATTTAAACAAGATAAAACCGGGATTATGAAGACTGCGTTGAAATATTTCGGAAAGAATCCGTTGTTGGTGTTGATTTTGTCAATGCTGACATTGGGTGCATGTAAAAGCACCAAGACAGTTACGGGAGGAGAGGTAGATGCTCGGATGTCTACCAAAAATATCATTGATAACCACTATACTCACCAACCCAACTTCAAGACCTTGAGTGGACGTATCAAAATTGATTATTCCAATGGAAAGGAAAGCCAAGGGGTAAATGTCAGCCTCAGGATGGAGAAGGACAAGGTCATTTGGATGAGTGCTCCACTGGGCATGGTAAAGGCGCACATCACACCCAATCGAGTATCTTTTTACAACAAACTTCAGAATGAATATTTTGATGGTGATTTTAGTTATTTAAGCCATGTTTTGGGAACCGAACTGGATTTTGATAAAGTTCAGAACCTGCTTCTGGGAAATGCAGTTCTTGATTTAAGAAAGGAAAGTTTTACCTCATCCGTTACCAAAGGGAACTACCAATTGAAACCCAAAAAAGCCAGGGACTTGTTTAAAATCTTGTTTCAAGTGGAACCCAAAAATTTTAAGATTGCCTCTCAACAAATAGCACAACCGGACAGTTTGCGGCAGTTACAGGCAAAATATACCTATCAGAATGTTTCTGGCAACGTGTTTCCTGATGAAATAAAGGTATTGGCCGAGGACAAGGGTGAAGTGACCACCATTGACCTTAGTTTTCGGAACTTGGAAGTAAACAAATCTATGAGTTTTCCTTATAAAGTACCCAAGGGATTTGATAAAATCACATTAAAGTAATATGATAAATAAAATTTCATATTGCACTTACTATCTGATTCTTACCTTTATTGTTTCCTTTTCTGGACATGCACAGACAAGCGAACAGAAAGCACTAGAGGCCAAACGAGAGCGCTTACAGGAAGAAATCAAGGAAATCAATAGATTGCTCTTTGCCGAGCGTAAGGAAAAAGGGACCATCTTAGATCAAATGGAGGCGTTGGACAACAAAATCAATGTCCGTCAAGAACTGATTCGGGTTACCAACCAACAATCCAATTTGCTGAACAGACAAATAAACGTCAACATTAGAAATATCAGCAAACTTCGTGAAGACCTAAATATTTTGAAGGAAGACTACGCGAACCTTATTCAAAAGACCTATCAGAATAAATCCCAGAGCAATAGGTTGATGTTCTTATTGTCGGCTGAAAACTTCTTCCAAGCGTTCAAGCGATTGCAATACATGCAACAATATGCCAAACATCGAAAGAAACAGGGTGAGGGAATCATTCAAAAAACGGAAGAGCTGGCCCAATTGAATAAGGATTTGGTAGACCAGCGTAAACAAAAAGACCAACTTGTAGCCGAAAATACCAAGGCCAAGAATGAACTTTCCAAAGAAGTGGAATCTCAACGGAACCTTTTGAGAAGCATTCGGCAGAACGAAGCAAAATATACAGCTGCGATTGCTGAAAAACAAAAAGAAGCCCGCAGGATTGAAAGAGAAATTGAGCGCTTGATACGAAGCGCCATTGCCAGTTCCAATAAAAGTTCTGGGAAGAGCAATACCAGTAGCACCAAGTTTGCCTTGACTCCAGAAGCCAAATTGGTGGCCGATAACTTTTCGGCCAATAAAGGTAGGCTCATTTGGCCAGTGGAGAAAGGCATTAAAAGTCAAGGCTATGGTATTTATGCCGATAAAATCTATCCAGGGATTAAACATCAGAACAACGGAGTAACGATTACTACCGATAAGGGTAGTCAAGCAAGGGCTATTTTTGAGGGCGAGGTCATTGCCATAATTTCCGTTCCCGGTGGGAGCAAGGGGGTGACCGTTAAGCATGGAAATTATATCAGCACGTATTATAATCTATCCACATTGTATGTGAAAAAAGGGGATAGAGTGAGTGCAAAAGAAGTGCTGGGAGATATTTATACCAATCGGTTTGACGGTAGTACAAAGTTGAAATTTTATTTGTATCAAGATTCCAATCGATTAAATCCAGAGGATTGGATTTATCAATTGTAACACATGAAGAAAATTACCAACCTACAAGGTACGTTTGAATTGCACAACGGGGTGCAAATGCCCTATTTGGGTCTTGGGGTTTATCTCTCAGAAGATGGCAGTGAGGTCATCAATGCGGTCAAAGATGCCCTGAATCATGGATATCGTCATATTGATACCGCTTCATTCTATCACAATGAGGCTGGAGTGGGCACAGGGATCAAAGAAAGCGATGTGGACCGCGAGGATGTTTTTTTGGTGTCCAAGGTTTGGAATACGGAACAGGGGTATGAGAATACCTTAAGGGCTTTTGACAAAAGTTTAGACCGATTGGATACTGATTATCTCGACCTGTATTTGATCCATTGGCCCAAGGGAGAGATGTCTAAAGAAACTTGGAAGGCCTTGGAGAAATTATATAAGGAAAAAAGAATTCGAGCTATTGGCGTGAGTAACTTTTTACAGCACCATTTGGAAGATTTGTTGGGGTCAGCGGAAATTGTTCCCATGGTCAACCAAATGGAATTCCACCCCTATTTGGTGCAACAGGACCTTATTGATTTTTGTACAGCAAAGGGGATTCAATACGAAGCCTGGTCGCCGCTTATGCAAGGCAATATTTTTGATTTGGATAGTATGAAGGATTTAGCGGCCAAGTACAACAAGACCATTGCCCAGATTGTGCTGCGATGGGATCTGCAAAAGGGTGTGGTCACCATTCCAAAATCATCCAATAAGAATCGCATTATTGCCAACGCGAATCTCTTCGATTTTGAACTTAGCGAAGAAGATGTACAACTATTGGATGGCTTGGATCGCGGGAAACGATTTGGCCCAGACCCGGATAATTTTGATTTCTAAAGGTTAGGAAGTAAACAAAGCTTTTAGTTCGGTGGCATCGGAAGGCCTCATTTTTCCGGCAAGTACCAAACTCAATTGCTTGCGCCGTAATGCAGCGGCATAACGTTCCTTTTCCAAATCCGTTTCGGGATCCAAAGGAGGGACTTCCGTAGGTTTCCCAGTATCATCTACAGCCACAAAGGTGTAAATGGCCTCATTGGCCTTGGTTCGCTCTCCAGTAAAACGGTCTTCAATCCAAACATCAATAAAGATTTCCATGGAGGTTTTGAACGCGCGTGAAACAGCAGCTTCCACAGTCACCACACTTCCTAGTGGTACGGCACGATTAAAAGCCACATGGTTCACAGAAGCGGTTACCGTAATCCTTCGGCT
>JBNLBG010000110.1:0-6921 GCA_050303195.1 Allomuricauda sp.
AAGTGTAAAATACAGCATCCCTATCAACTTTGTATTACAATAAAGAACAAAGGCCCAAGTTAATTCTTGGGTTTTTTGACACTATCCCAATAAGTGTGTAAGTTGAAAATAACGGGGGTTGGACTTTATTAGAGTCTGACCCTTTTTTCATAGATCGTAAGGAACTGGTTTAAAATGATGCCCCAGTTCCTGATGGGCATGGACCATTTCTTGGTGGCCTCCCTTGTTGCCAAATATACGGATTTCATCACCGCATCGTCGGTCGGGAAGGAAAGCTTGTTCTTGGTGTACTTCCTGATCTTCCCGTTCAGGTTCTCGATAAGGTTTGTGGTATAGATTATCCTTCGTATCTCGACGGGGAACTCATAGAACACGGTGAGTTCGTCCCAGTTGTCCCTCCAGCTCCTTATGGCGTAGGAGTACTTGCCCTCCCATTTTTGGGCGAAGTCCTCCAGGGCGGCCTTTGCGGCCTTCTCGTTGGGGGCGTTGTAGATGCCCTTCATGTCCGCGGTGAAGGCCTTCTTGTCCTTCCAGACCACGTAGCGGCAGGCATTGCGAATCTGGTGCACCACACATATCTGTGTCCTGGACTCGGGGAAGACGTTCTTGATGGTATCGGTAAATCCGTTCAGGTTGTCGGTCGCGGTGATCAGGATGTCCTCGGTGCCACGGGCCTTCATATCGGTGAGCACCGACATCCAGAAGGCCGCCGACTCGTTCTTGCCCAGCCAGAGGCCCAGCACTTCCTTCTTTCCGTCCCTGCGCAGGCCAACGGCCACGTACACGGTCTTGTTGATCACCTTGGAGGATTCCCTGACCTTGAAGACGATGCCATCCATCCATACGATCAGGTAAACGGGTTCCAAGGGGCGGTTCTGCCAGGCGGTGATGTCGTCCGCCACTTTTTCGGTGATCCTCGATATGGTGGAAGTGGATACCTCAAAGCCGTAGGCTTCCCGTACCTGCTCCTCTATGTCGCTGACCGACATGCCCTTGGCGTATAGGGATACGATGATGTTCTCGATGCCATCGACCATATTGCCCCGTTTGGGGACGACCATGGGGTTGAAACTGGCATCCCTGTCCCTGGGGACCGATATCTCCGACTCCCCGAAGGAGGTCCTTACTTTCTTTTTGGAGTGTCCGTTGCGCTTGTTGGCATTGGACGAGCGCTGGTGCCTCCCGTAATCCAGATGGCCGTCCAGTTCCCCTTCGAGCATCTTCTCGATGCCGCGCTTTTGGAGTTCCTTCAAAAAACCGTTGAGCTCGTCTCCCGATTTGAACTGCTTGAGGAAATCGTCGTTGAACAATTCTTCTTTCTTCATAATGTGCAAATATTTAAAATTAGACAAAAAATTAGCGGGGGCATGCCCCCGCTAATTTTCTATTTACACACTTTATGAGATAGTCCTTTCTATTTCTCTCTCTTTTTTATTAACTATTTTGATATCCAATAAATTCTTAATCACTATTGTGATTAATAAAGAAAACATTAATCCTAGTATCCAGCGATTCAAGCTTATTATTGTATCTATTTTCTCCTCAACCATTTCCACCTTAGAATCTGTTTGTATTTTTAAATTTTCTATTTCTTTATTTATTAGTGGAATTGAAACAGCTTTTTCAGGTGTTTCTAAAATTACCTTTTCTAAAACAGCAACTTTGTCTTCCAATTTTGAAAGATTTTGTGTTTGCAGCAGTTTATACATTATAGAATCAGACAACTTCAAGGCATTTGAAGTGTCTATTGAATAAATTTTGGATTGCATGTCAACGCTCGTTTTCAAACTATCCAATTTCTCTGACAAAGCCCTATTTCTTTCTGCAATAGCTTGAATAACCTTTTGAGCATCATTTCTACTTTCAATATTTCGAACGTTTTCAATGAAAACAGAATTAATGATTAATGTTCCGATTACGATAATACCAATGAAAGCCAAACCTTGTGAAAGCCAATTCAAATACTTTTGCCATTTGCGTTTTCTAGTATCTTTCTCAAACCTTGCCTTAATTTCTTCAAATTCTCTTTTGTCCATTTTAAACCAGTTACTCTAGTCATTAGCCTTTTAACAATCTAGGTGTGAATTTTTAATTTTCCTACAAAGTACAAAAAAACTCCTCTGAGGAGCCTTTCATTTATCTATGCATCAATTAGATACAAAGAATTATGGTAAGTACAGCACAGGTAGGCAGACGCTCTTGACCAGGGCGTTTTTACCGCGACCACGTCTTGGATCTTAATTTTTTGCAGGTCTGTTTTTAACGCGCTCCACTTTTGTAGATAGTCGCGGGTCACCTCCTTGGTGCTGTCCTTTGCACATGTGTTATGAAAATAAGGAAAAGGGGTGGAAAAATGATGATTTTTAAGGAAACACCTCAGAATTATACACAATGGATGACAAGAATTTTTGTAGGACAAATACTTCACACGTCAATTCAAAAGTACTATCCATCAATTCTAAAGGTTCATTCATCAATTTAAATCACAAATTCTAAGCAGGTCCATCTAGATTGCACTAAAACAAGAAAATGACTACGCTAGAAACCATAAACCTCTTACAGATGATTTGCTTGGGCCTTGTAGGCCTTATTCTTTACTTATTGGGCTTTCTGCATGGCGCCCATTGGGGAAAGAGAAATCGGATATAAACAATACAACGCCTTACTATTCGTTTCAATAATTCCAAATCAACCTATAACAAAGAAACTGTTATCGCTATTCCCCAAAACGACCCAGACCTACAAAAAATCTTGATCCTATGCCATAATGCCGACTACACGGTGTGTGTGGACGAACTTTGCAATGGACAAATTCGATACCTGTGTTGGCACAAACCAAAGACTATTTTGGAGCCTCCAAATCTTGTATTGGAAAACGGAAGTATCAGGCAAAGTCCCAAAAATGACAAAACCGAATATGTTTTTTCCTGTGGAGATTGGGTCTATAGTGTTGAACGTATCGTGTCTATTGGAAAATTTGGTTCAACCCACATATTTCTTGAGGTTTCCGATACCCAAAACCAACGCAGCACCTGGAAAATGGAGGATTTGACCCCTCCCAAGTATCTTGAATATTTATAATGTTCTTGGCTTGAGTTGGCCTTGGGTATGCTCAATTCCCGTAGGTGACCCTATAAATCGCATTTCCTTCATCATCGGAAATCAACAAGGAACCATCTTCCAAAAATAGAAGGTCTACAGGTCTACCAAAAGCTTCTTGGCTTTCTTCGTCCAACCATCCATCAATAAAAGGTTCGTAACTGACCGCTTCGCTGCCATTCAATTTAACCAACATGATCCTGTACCCTATTTTTTTGGAACGGTTCCAAGAGCCGTGCTCGGCAAGAAATGCGTGTCCCTTGTATTCATCAGGAAACATGGTGCCTGTATCAAACCTTACCCCAAGAGCGGCAACGTGTGCTCCCAATGGTTGTACCGGAGGCACAAAATCGGAACAAGGGTGTTGGCTGCCAAACTCAGGATCGGGAATGGTTCCGCCGTGACAGAAGGGATAGCCAAAATGTTGTCCGGCTTCGGTGATTCGGTTCAGCTCTCCCGGAGGAAGGTCATCCCCCATCATATCCCTGTTGTTGTCTGTAAACCATAGCTCTTTCGTTTCTGGGTGCCATGTAAAACCAACGGTATTTCGTATCCCATGTGCCACAATCTCCCGGTTGGAGCCGTCTGGGTCCATTCGGGTGATGGTGCCAAAACGCTCATCCTCATCGGTTCGATCACAGATATTGCAGGGAGCACCTACGGGTACATACAATTTATCATCCGGCCCAAAGGCGATATATTTCCAGCCATGGTGGAATTCGGTTGGGTAGTCGTCATAGATCAATTCAGGTTCTGGAGGATTGGACAATGACTGTTCAATATTGTTGTATTTGTACAATCTGCTCACTGCAGCTACGTACAAGGCCCCATCTTTAAAGGCAACACCATTGGGTTGTTCCAAATCTTCATCGATGGTATACACTTCATCCACTTTAAAATCTCCATCCGTGTCCTTGAGCGCATATACCTTGTTTTCATTCCGCGTTCCCACAAATAAAGTTCCGTCCGCCCCCATGGCCATGGACCTCGCACCTTCAATACCTTCGGCATAGGTATCGATTTTAAAACCTTCGGGCAGGTTAAGACGCTCCAAGGGCAAACTGGATTTTGTGGAAACATCACCGCTTCCATCCTCTTGGGCGGTTTCATCTTCATTTTCCTTGGATTCTTCTTTTTTGCCATTGCAGGATAAAACAGCAAAGGAAAAGAGAACAATACAAATTGACTTTAAAGTGAATTGGACGGTCTTCATTTTAGAAATTTTAATGCTTCTTAGTTTCTTGATGGATAAAGCTAAGGCAAAATCACCTAAATATTGGACCACGACATAAATTTCATGACGTTCTCTTACAAGTTTAGGACAAAGCGGGTCTTTATAATCCTGAATGTTCCAGAAAATAATGTCCTTTACAGCACAACAAATAAATACGTTATGGATCGGAAAACATTCATTAAACAGAATTTGTTCCTGGGCGGTATGGCGGTGGTTACACCTTCCCTACTCACGGCAAACCAAAATGTGCCCCAAGAGGAACTTTTTGACTATGATTTAATTTTAGAGTTTGTATTTGCTGCCCACAAGAGCCTTGAAGAGACGCAGCACCTATTGGAAAAATACCCATTACTGCTAAATTGCACCAGTCAATTTAAAAAAGGAGATTTTGAAACCGCAGTCGGGGGAGCATCGCACATGGGCCGAAAAGACATTGTGGACTATCTAGTGGGCAAGGGAGCACGCTTGGACATCTTTAACTACGCATTTCTGGGGTATGATGACTTTGTTAAAAAAATAGTGTCCAATTATCCCCATCTGCTCAATTCCTACGGACCACATGGCTTTACCCTTCTCCACCATGCAGAAGTTGGTGAACGAAAGGATTTAGCAACTTGGCTCAGGTCCAAGGGGCTGACGGAAAAAATCTTTAAAGGTGTCTTTAGTTGACTTGCGGTTACAGGAGAAAATACACAGGGCATTATCCTTATATTTGTTATACACCTGATCATTTATGAAAATGAGGCCAATTGCGAATGAAAAGCGGTTTTATGTTTTATCCATAGTACTGCTCGTCATCATTTTTGGAATTACACTGGTCCAAAATATAATCCGCTATAGTCACCACGATAGTTATAATCTGTGGACGAGTGTGGTGTATCTTTGTTTCTCCATTCTATTTTTTCTTCCGTTTTTGGTACTGTGCCTTTATGTCTTAAAAAAGATTCAACTGCGATTTGAAAGGTGGTTTTGGCCCTTAGCTTTCCTTACTGCTTTTTGTTGTCTTATTATTTTTTATCTCGCATCCAACATTGTACTGCACAGTTTTGGCTATTTTGATTTTTTCGTGGATGCTGATTATGCTGGATATTATTTTGGGCGTGAGGCTTTGTACCATCTGTTGTTAGTACTTGGAACTGGGATTTATGTTTATATGTCCAAAGAGAAAACCAAATCTATCAAGGTGTTTAAGGGTCGGAAAACTGTGACACTTCCCATTGATTTGGTCCAATGGATAGAAGTTGAAGGGCATTATCTTAATTTTTACACCAAAAAAGAGACCTATATTAAACGAACCACCTTGGGAAACCTTGCCAAGCAACTGCACCCTGAATTTATTAGAATACACCGCAAGTATATTGTCAATAAAAATGAGATTGTTGGCATTGAAAAGGAAGGTCGTGATGAATTTACCCTACTTTCCTCTGGAAAAAAATTGAAGATTGGGCCATCTTATAGCCCCATTTCATGGTAGCACTATTCCTTTTTGTATTCTGAAAGTGTTCCATCATACCGTATCTGGGTCCTGTGTGAACTCACAATACTGAATGTACTGGAACGCGATGGCATTAATTCAGCAATTACTTGAAAGCTTTCTATACCATTGTTGATATTGAACCGCATGGTGTACCCCTTGGTTTTGGAATTGGGCTCAATTTGAAGGTTCTCCGGGGTGCCCTCAAATTGTATTCCTGTTCGTTGCGAATCATACCCACCAGACATTTGCCGTTCACCAAAATAGGGCAAATCTGCCTCTACCCG
Organism: Allomuricauda sp.; assembly: GCA_050303195.1. Lineage (GTDB taxonomy): Bacteria > Bacteroidota > Bacteroidia > Flavobacteriales > Flavobacteriaceae > Flagellimonas. Next base: position 6,095 of record JBNLBG010000110.1, read on the forward strand.
ATTATCAACCAGTCGTAAATAGCTCGAGTTTCCCGTGATATCGATACGGGCAGCATTGCTCCCGTTGGGAAGCAGACGTGCATTGGAAATGCTATTAAGCGCCGCACTGGGCATAGGTCTGGCCCATCGGGCAGTGATTTCAAAAGACTTTTTGGCCACCAAATTGTCCAAAGCTTCCAGTTCTGCAGGGGAGGCAGTTGTCTTGGCTCCTCCACAACCCATGGCCGCCGCCGTCAATATGCATATACAAAATCTAACTAGTGTCCTCATCTGTTTCAAAATCAAAAGCTTACTACAAAATAATGAATCTCAGTAACATTTCTGATTTTAGAAGTATATTTAACAGTGAACCAGACCTCATTTTATGAAAAATCCCCTTTTAAAATTATCATTTCTTGCAGTGCTGGTATGTTTTGGTCAACTGCAAGCCCAACAAACTTCGCCACAGTCCCAAACAGCAAACCAACCGCACTATTCTGCCACCATCTTGGAGGAAGACCCCCTTGTGGACGGCGAGGTTATCAATGACCCCGTATGGCAGATGATTCCAGTTATAACCGACATGGTACAGATTCGCCCAAATTATGGAGAACCTGTTTCAGAAAAAACCGAGGTTCGTATTGCGTACAGCAGCACCACTTTTTATGTCTCCGTGGTTTGTTATGACACCGATGCAGACCGTATAGTGGTCTCCGATTCTCGCCGTGATGCCGACCTGAATGATGAGGATAGTTTTCTCTTTATTATTGACACCTATCACGATAGGCAAAATGGGTTCCTTTTTGGCACCAACGCCCAAGGTATGGAGTATGATGCCCAAATTGACA
>JBNLBG010000111.1:0-6844 GCA_050303195.1 Allomuricauda sp.
AGGTTGAGATCACTACGGGGCAAATAGAGCCGGTGGATTCCGATGAGAAATCAAGAATCTTTGCCGATGTGGCATCCCAATCTTTTGGGTATCCCGCTTTGGATACGACCATATCCCCTTTATATAAAAGACAGTCATTTAGGCTCTTTTTGGGTAAACTTGGTGATTCGTACAGCAGTTGCGGCATTGTTTATTTCGATAAAAACAAGGTTGCCGGAATCCACATGATCGGAACATTACCTAAATGCAGAGGCAAGGGACTGGGAAGGATAATGACCCAACACTTGATTCAGGTAGCGCAAGAAAATGGATGCCAACAAATTTTTTTGGTCGCTTCAGAGGCTGGTGAGCGAATTTATAGCAAAATGGGTTTCAAGAATCATGGGGTTTTGCAAAGCTATTCTTTGTAGCTTGTTCAGGAATACAAAACGGTTTACAATGCATGTTGTTATTTACAAATTCGAAGTAATTCAAGGACGAGAACCACAATTTAAGGAGATATGGACCAAATTGACCCAAGCATTTTTGGATTATGCCATGAGTCTGGGGTCTCGATTACATGAGGATGAAAATGGTGACTTCATAGCGTATGCCCAATGGCCCAATGACGAAACCTTTTTGAAATCGAAAAGTAGACTGCCGGAGTCTGCCAAGGAGTTGAGTTCTCAAATGAAAACAGTATGTGGGTCGATTTCGGTCCTCCACAAATTAGATGTGACCATGGATTTATTAAAGAACGAATAAAGTATTCCCATTTTATTAAGCTATGTTAATTTTTGACCATCCTCCCAGATATAATTTTGCTGTAAATAAAAAATGATGGACAAAGGCGTTTATTTTTTATTGGCGGTGATAGGTGGAATTTCGTTGGCCATACAGGGAGGTTTTAATGCCCAATTGAGCGTGCAGCTTAAGAGTTCTGTTTTGGCTTCTTTGGTAGCATTTGTCTTTAGTGCTTTTTTTGCACTTGTGCTGGTTTTGGTTCTCGCAAAGATTCCAATGAATTCAGGGTTTTATAAAAAAGTTCCTCCGTATTTATGGTTTTCTGGGGCATTGTTTAGTGTGGTCGGCATTTGTCTCTACTATTATACCATTCCCAAACTGGGGATGTCCACCATGATATCACTGGGGCTTTTTGGGCAATTGCTTTTTGCCACCGTAGCGGGGCACTTTGGATGGTTTGGTCTTCCAAGTGAGCCCCTTGCCATTAAAAGAACATTGGGGATATTTGCCATGGCTTTGGGAATTTTTCTGATGAACAAAAATTAAAGTATTGAACAATTTTTCGTGTTATGAGATTATTGGAAAGTTTAAAATGGCGATATGCCACCAAAAAGTTTGATCCTTCACAGAAGGTCGCCAAACATGATTTGGATAAATTAAAGGAAGCAGTGCAATTATCCGTTTCCTCATACGGACTTCAATTGTATAAGGTTTTGGTGATTTCAAAAAGGAGTTTGAAGGAAAAACTAAAAGCCGCCTCTTGGGATCAATCGCAAATTACTGAGGCATCCCATCTTTTTGTGTTTTGCAACTATACCGAAAGAAATGATTCCCATGTGGATGAATACATACAGGCAACATCCATTCAACAAGGGGCTCCACTGGACAAACTTTCCATGTATGGTGATTTCATCAAAAAGAGTTTATCTCGTATGAATGACGCAGATTGGCAAGATTGGTCCGAAAAACAGACCTATTTTGCAATGTCCAACCTTTTGATAGCTTGTGCGGAACTTAGGATAGACGCTTGCCCCATGGAAGGTTTTGAATCAGATGAATACAATAAAATATTGGGTTTGGACAAGAGAGGACTGAATGCATGTATCATAGCACCCGTTGGATATCGCTCAGCGGATGACCATACCCAATTCAGGGAAAAGGTGCGAAAACCCATTGCTGAACTCTTCGAGATAGTTTAAACAATACCTCATGCTTAGGGGATACAGGATCAGATAATGGCCCCTCGCCAATCTTAAAATAAAAGGGAATCCTGGAAAGTGTATTGGACGACATAAAGCAGTAAACATTCTACTTGTTAACCTGTTTTTTATGATCGAAGGAATGAAGATGGGTATTTTTGAGCAAACAGAATATCAGTCATGACAATCAGATTACTTTTCCTGTGCACAATACTACTGATCACAGTTTCCTGTTCCAGTGACTCAAGTCCAACCCAAAAGGAGAACGAGGAACCAACAATTACTTTTGAAGATTTACAGGTTTCGATTCAGAACATCCTGGATAATGAAACTGTTTTGAATGATGTAAAGGGAATCTCCGTATCGGTCCATATTCCCGGTGAGGCAGTTTGGAATGGAGTTGCGGGAAACGCTGTCCCAGGTGTTCCCATTACGGCCAACACCAAGTTTGCCATCGCCAGTATCACAAAAACTGCTGTAGCTGCAGTTGTACTCCAATTGGTGGAAGAGGGAGAGCTGTCTCTGGATGACCCATTGAGTAATTGGCTGCCCACCATTGGCAATATTGATCCAGACATCACTGTGAGGCAGTTGCTCCGCCATCAAAGTGGTATTTTTGATTATTTGGCAAACCCCAACACACCTACTTCTTCTGAGTTTGGCGATACAGCGGGTTGGACCCCACTTGAAATTTTGGAGACCTTTGTGGATGCCCCTGTTTTTCCGGCAGGGCAGGATTTTGAATACTCTAACACCAATTACATCATTTTAGGGATCATTGTGGGGGTCATTGAAGGAAAATCGATTGGTCAGGTTCTTAGAGAACGGCTATGGACTCCTCTCGGGTTGCAGTCCTTTTATTTTTTGGGAGAAGAAGTGGCCCCTGAACCCTTGGCCGATGGTTGGTCTGACATGGATGGTGATGGAATCAAGGACAATATTAACTTTCTTTTGCAGAACCAAGAAGCCCAAAGTTTACGATGGGCGGCTGGTGCCTTAGTGGCATCACCCAATGAAATTGCAATTTGGGCCCAAAAGCTCTATACAACCAATGAAGTTTTAAACAATACGTCTCAAACCGAGATGACCTCATTTGTGTCATTCACCGATGGCGTCTGGACGGGTTATGGTCTGGGTGTGCAACGTTTTTCGTTCCAGGGAAGAACCCAATGGGGACACTTGGGCGGTGTTAGGGGATATCGCGCTTTGTTTGTATACGATTTGGAGTCAGGAGCAATTATTTCCCTGTGCACAAATGTCTCTGCCGTGGACATCTATGCCCTTATGGAGGATGTAATGGCCGAGATGGTGGCGTATGTTGATTCATGATACACCACCTTATTAAGCCCTAAAGTTTCTTTGCTGGAGAAAAGGACTTTTAAAGCTAATTATTTTTCAACTTTAAGACTACTTAAATAGGTAATCAAATCCCGTAGCTCACGTTTGCTGATCATTTTACCCATGGGCGGCATGGCCGATGGTAAATTTCGTCTACTTTGTATGCGTGAGTGAGCCACTTCAAGGGGTTCGGCATCTGAGGTGCGAAGAATAAGGCCTTCCTCGTTTTCAGCTTCCAACAAACCTGTGACTTCCTGTCCATTGGTCAAGGTCAAGGTAACACTTCCATAGCCCGGGGCAATTCGTTTTGAAGGTTCAATCAAAGCTTCCAAAATTTGCTCTCGCGATAGGGTGTTGCCAATATTATCCAACGCAGGACCTACTTTACCACCAGAATCATTTAGGGCATGACAACGCACACATTGAGCGGTTGGATTGCTTTCAAAAACAGTTTGGCCGTCCCACCGATTACCTCCGTAAAGGGTTTCGGAATAGGCATCCGTGCCATAGCCTTGATTTTTGAGAGTAGCGAGTTGCCCCAAGAGCTTTTCGGAACCGTTGTTCGAGGTGGCTTCAATCAAATCAAGCATAACAGCTTCATCAATATTTCCGCGTGCGGCCCGTTGCAATAAGTTGGAAAGGACTGCCTCACTTTTTTCAACCGGCATTGCTGCCAAGACTTGCAACAAGGCCTGTTGTTCACTGATTCCACCTTTACTAAAAATGGGATTGACCACGTTTGGCAAATCTTCTTTGGAGAGTGCTAGTTCGCCTATCAAGCCCACAGCAGTTCGTCTAACCTGGGCATTTTCATCATTCATTCCCAGGCGCATCACCTGCGCTAATTGATCATAATCCGTATTCCCCAATGCGTTCAAGGCTTCGGACCTTGCTAGAGGCGAAGGATGGGTGCGCAAGAGTTGGACCAAGCGGTTTTCATGCCCTTTGAGTTGTAGGGATGACACTAATTTTAAAGCGCCAACCAGTACCTCAGGGGTATTATCCCCCAAGAATTCCGACATACTCCCACTCAATTTATTTTGAATGGGTTCCACGGGTCGAGATATTTTACCCAAGTGGCGGCCATCTACCCGATCCATTACTGAAGGTGCCGTCCAGGTACTCAATGCAGCCAAAGCCTCACCGCGTAAGATGGAAGGAACATCTTCTTTTTTGGCATAATTGATCAAATCATCCAATTGTTTTTCATTCCCTACCCGAAGTGCTGCGTTGATGGCACGACGCATCAGTGGTTCGGAAGTGAATTTTGGATTTTCCAGTAATGCGGCCAAATCTGCAAGTGCTTTTTCAATGCCCTTGTCATCATTGATGGCTCGGGCTGCTTCGGTAACGATAAATTCATCGGTGTCCTTTAAAAAGGCAGCCACCTCTGGGCGTTTCATTCGGCGCAAGACCAAAACCGCGGCAATTTTCAGGGAACGATTTTCACTGGTGGCCAATCTTGCCAAAGGCTCAACCTGTCCAATTCTTGAAAGGGCCAATACCCCGGCATGACGGAGGTAAACATCTTCATCAGCATTTTCGGCCAACATATCCAATAAAGGCTGTACGGCATTTTCAGCTTTGATTCTTCCCAACGCTTGAGCCGCGAAAAATTGGACTCTAGGGTTTTCTGATTTTAGCAGGAGTATCATTTTATCGCTTTCTTCCGTATAGCGTAGATCTCCCAACACTTTTAAACTTTGCGCCACAATCTCCGAATCTTCATCATCCAAAAGCTCCACTAGTATGTCGGCTTTGTCGATTTCTTTTGCTGCCTGTTGACCGATGCCCCAAATGGCATGGATTCGGGCCAATTGATGTTCGTCTTCTTGGGCAACCTGTTTTAATTTCCGGTACCCCCAAAAAGTACTTTTAGCCAACTGAAACTGTGCTTTTTGCCGGATACGCATATCGGGATAACGTAATAATTGAACCAGTTCATCATTACTTAATTCATCAAAATCTGTGGTCATCCATTTTTGGGTTTCCGTACGTTGCTCTGCCAAATCGTTTTCTGCTTCGGTCACATCCAATTTCCACACCCGACCTGAATTTTTGGTTCCCCAACCATTGAGCCAATCGGCTACGTAGAGGGCACCATCAGGTCCAAATTTGATGGCAGTGGGTAAAATACCGCTTACCATATCCACTTCAGAGTTGAGTTCAAACGAAGCACCTTTGGGTTTTAAATCGAAGGACCAGATATGAGATAGGGCAGGGTCACCCACAAACTCAACCAAAAAGAATTTGTCCACCCAGTTGGAGCCCAAAGCCGTTCCGGGGTTAAATTGCATTCCCGTTGGGCCATTGTGATAATTCATAATGGGAGGGATGATATGGGCTGCCTGTCCTTCCCAGCGAGGGAGGTAGAGCTTTTCATCCATCCAAACCTTATACCCATTGTTTTTAGGGTCGGTATATTTTCCATATTGCCAATTGGAGCGCCATCCTGCATCGGAGCCTTCAACAATATGGACCAATCGCTCGCTCTCGCCTCTATGATCGCCATCATTATCAGAAGAAATGATATTGCCATACTTGTCAAAAACAAATTCATGGGTATTCCGAAGACCATGGGCAAACACCTCAAAGTCAGTGCCGTCAGGATTGCTACGCACAATCACCCCTTGATTGGGATATGGGTATCGGTTTCTTTCCTTATCGGTTATATTCCCTCCAATATCACCAATGCCCCAATAAAGTTTGCCATCGGGTCCCATAATTGCGCCGGACATGCCGTGACCACTAAAACCAATATGGATGCCAAAACCTGTGGCCAAGGAAGTCTTTGTGTCAAAAACTTCGTCGCCATTCGTATCTTCCATGCGCCACATATCTGGTGCTACGCCTACAAAAAGTGTTTCATCATCCACCAGCAAAGCATTCGTAACATCGGTTTCCACGGAATGAAAATCATGCACTACCCGGGTAGCTTTTTCAGCAACACCATCATTATCTGTATCCTCCAAGCGCCATACTTCCTCCTCTTCCACAGCTAAATCCATCCAGTCATGGCTACCATCACCATTTAAGTCTGGCAACCACAAATTATCATCACTTTTTTCCGGTGTGAAGGTTTCATATAGGAAAGTTTTGCGGTCACTCACGGTTTCAAAACTATTGGAGGCGGTCATCCAATGCCGATAGCTGCGAATATCAAACTCTGAATTTTTTTGACGATTAGTTCGGGTAAAGAAGACGCGACCTTGGGTGTCAATATCCATGGCAATGGGATCTGGTGCAAGGGTGTCGGGAGCCCAAAGGCTGAGTTGAAGCCCATCAGCTAGTTGAATTGAGCCCATGTTTTCAGCTTCAGCCACTTTTTCATTGAGGTAGGCTGAGTCCAACTCAATTACAACCGGGGTTTCAATAGGTTTAAGGGGTTCTTTTTTGCAAGAAAGGGTAGTGAGCAATCCAAGGAAGATACTCACACTTAAAAGTTTGGTATGCCTCATTTTTTTGGTTTCGTTCGTTTGGCGGGGAAAAGGTATAAAAAAGGTGTGATTCTCACACCTTATTCGATATGAAAATGTCAATAATCTTTTCGGTTGGGTTTTCTGGTTTGGAGAGTATTGTTGGAA
>JBNLBG010000112.1:0-6794 GCA_050303195.1 Allomuricauda sp.
CAATAAGTTCCCATAAGGAACTCGAGGTAGACAGATGAAGATACCTCTAATGATCCAATGCTCATGATGTATGTGGTGAGGTGGTATGTTGGCCTGTGTAAAACACTTTGCGCTATATGGAGCAGCCGAGGCCGGCCGGGATTACCACTCAGTGGATATGAGCAAAATTAAGATGTTCAACCAATACCTGCCGCCATACAAAGCAGCTATTGATGCGGGTGCAGCAAGTGTTATGAGCTCTTTTAACGATGTGGATGGAGTGCCTGCAACCGGAAACAAGTGGTTGCTTACTGATTTGCTTCGTACAAAATGGGGTTTTGATGGATTTGTAGTTTCGGATTATACCTCGCTCAATGAAATGATTTCACACGGATTGGGAGATCTTCAAGCCGTTTCAGTGTTGGCACTGAAAGCTGGTTTGGATATGGACATGGTAGGGGAAGGCTTTTTGACCACTTTAAAGAAATCCCTGGATGAGGGCAAGGTTACCGAAGATGAAATCACAAATGCGTGCCGAAGAATTTTGGAGGCTAAGTACAAATCCGGACTTTTTGATGATCCCTACAGATATTTGGATGGCAAACGCCCCGAAAAGGATATCCTGACCAAAGAAAATAGGGCTTTAGCCCGAAAATTGGCCGCACATTCTTTTGTATTGTTGAAGAACCATCAAAATATCTTACCCCTACAAAAAAGTCAAAAGATAGCCTTAATCGGGCCATTGGCAGATAGTCGAAATAACATGTTGGGGACTTGGGCGCCAACGGGAGATGTAAATTTGGCCCTTACCATTTTGGAGGGTTTTAAAAATGTGGCACCCAATGCCTCGATGCTATATGCCAAAGGGGCCAATATTTCTGATGATGCTGAATTTGCCAAACATGTGAATGTATTTGGACCACGAATTGAAATCGATGAGCGTTCGCCCGAAGTTATGCTGAAGGAGGCGGTTGACGTGGCCAAAAACTCAGATGTTGTTGTTGCCGTTGTGGGTGAAGCCACGGAGATGACTGGAGAAGCTGCAAGTCGTACCGATATTTCAATTCCAGAGAGCCAAAAGAAACTCATCAAAGCTTTGGTGGAGACAGGGAAGCCGATAGCTTTGGTCCTGATGAGTGGAAGGCCCTTGACCATTCCAGAGGAATTTGAACTCCCGGTTGCCATTCTACAGGTTTGGTATCCCGGCGTGGAAGCAGGTAACGCCATAGCTGATGTGGTCTTCGGGGATTACAATCCCTCTGGAAAATTAACGGCAACCTGGCCTAGGAATATGGGGCAGATTCCAATTTATCATAGTGTAAAAAATACTGGGAGACCTGCTCCTGACAATGAGGAATTCCAAAAATTTAAATCAAATTATTTGGATTCCCCAAATTCACCCTTGTTGCCCTTTGGATATGGGTTGAGCTATACCACTTTTGAATATTCCAACCTTAGGTTGGATAAGGCAACCATTGCTCAGGGTGAATCGATATCCGCTACTGTTACCGTGGCCAATACAGGTAATTATGATGGTGAAGAAGTGGTGCAGTTGTATTTGAGGGATGTGGTGCGAAGCATCACCCCACCGAAACGGGAATTGAAAGGATTTCAAAAAGTATTACTGAAAAAAGGGGAGCGCAAAGAAGTGACCATCAGCTTGTCGCCGGATGATTTGAAGTTTTATAACCGTCAGTTGGACTTTGTATCGGAACCTGGCGAATTTGAGATTTTTGTCGGCACCAATTCAGATGCTCAACTCTCAAAATCTTTTACATTGAAATAACAACATGCGAATTGGAATAGTTTTGACAGGTTTGCTATTGGTTTGGGCCTGTAAGCAAGAAGGGAAATTGGAGGAAAAAGTAGCAAAAGACCCGCCGAACATCATTTTTATCATGTCAGATGACCATGCCTTTCAGGCCATTAGTGCGTATGGACATGAACTGGGCAAGTTGGCACCTACCCCTAATATAGATCGTATTGCCAAGAATGGGACCCTATTTCGAAATAATTTTTGTACCAACTCCATTTGTGGGCCCAGCAGGGCAGTGATTTTAACGGGAAAGTTTAGCCACGTAAATGGCTTTCGAATGAACGGAGAACGATTTGATAATACGCAACCAACTTTACCCAAGTATTTGAAAAAACTGGGATATGAAACCGCCATTATCGGAAAATGGCATTTGTACGGAGCTCCAACTGGATTTGATTATTGGGATATTCTAAATGATCAAGGAAATTACTACAATCCTGAGTTCATCCAAGGAGAGGATACCACCGTAGTAGAAGGCTACGCTACGGATTTGATTACAGACAAGAGTTTGGAGTGGTTGAAGCAGCGGGATAGTACACAAAAACCATTCTATTTAATGGTCCACCATAAGGCACCACATCGCAATTGGATGCCTGCGTTGCGTCACCTAAACCTTTATGATTCTATTACGTTTCCGTTGCCCGACACCTATTTTCCAGAATTTAAGAACCAAACCGCTGCGGCAGAGCAACAACAAACCATTTACAAGGATATGTACGAAGGCCATGATCTTAAAATGAGTGATGGGTATGGCAGTACTGAACTGGCCCATAATCCTTGGACCACAGATTTTGACCGGATGACTCCTGCACAACGAAACGTTTGGGATGAGGCCTATCTGCCAAAAAACAATGCTTTTTATGAGGCCGACCTCCATGGAAAAGAATTGGCCGAATGGAAAGGACAACGGTATTTACACGAATATTTGGCCACGGTAAAGGCAGTGGACGAGGGTGTGGGTAAGATTTTGGACTATTTGGAGGAAACAGGGCTGGATGAAAACACTTTGGTGGTTTACACATCGGACCAAGGTTTTTATTTGGGGGAACATGGCTGGTTCGACAAACGTTTCATGTATGAGGAATCCATGAAAATGCCATTGTTGATGCAATTACCCGGGACAATTGAACAGGGAACGACCATTGATGCCATGGTTCAAAACTTGGATTTCGCTCCTACCTTTCTCGATTTAGCAGGAGGCTCACAATATGCTTCGGAAATGCAAGGCGAATCTTTCCGCGATGTGTTGGAGGGATCAAGAGAGGGTTTTAAGCATGCCATATACTATCACTATTATGATTTTCCTGCCTTTCACATGGTCAAAAGGCAGTATGGTGTGCGAACGGATAGATACAAACTCATCCATTTTTATGATGATATTGACGAATGGGAGTTCTACGATTTGGAAAAAGACCCCAAAGAACAGCACAATGCCATCAATGATGAAGAATATAAAGCTGTTATAATCTCCATGCACAAAAAATTGGACAGTTTGCAGTCCTATTACAAAGTAACTGAAAAGGAGTTTGAAACCACCCCAAAGGAAAAAGTGGACAGAACTTACAAGGCTTTTGAGAGATTGCGGGGAACGCCTATTCAGTAAAAACAGTATTCTTTACTCTGTTTTAGCTTTTGAAACCCAACAAATCTAACTCAAGGTGGAAAGGACGGTTAAAGTGGACCACTCACTTTCATCCGCTCGAAATGGTACACTATGCCCCATTTTTGTAGTATTCATACAATGGAGTATTTGTCAAACATTTTTAGGCTTTACTCAAAAGGGATATGCAAAGCCTTTTGGAAATTGTCAACCTACTAATTTTAGTCTTTTTTCTTGCTGAGTGTGATATTTCCGTTATATTCGTGTAATCGATTACATTTAAGCTTATTATGATTAACTACGAGTTTAGGTATGCTTCACACCCTGATGATGCAAAGGCCTACGACACAGCAGAATTAAGAAAGCATTTTTTGTTGGATAAGCTTTTTCAAGATGATTGTATAAACCTTACCTATTCAATGTATGATCGTTACATTGTTGGAGGGGCAATGCCTGTAAAGCAAGATTTGAAGCTCAAGACAATTCCCTACCTCAAATCAGAGAATTTTTTGGATAGAAGGGAGATGGGGGTTATAAATGTTGGGGGAAAAGGTGCCATTGTCGTCGATGGAACAACGCATGAGTTGGACAAGAAAGAAGCACTTTATATAGGAAAAGGAGCCAAAAATATTATTTTTAAAGCTGAGGGCTCGCCGTTGTTCTATATTAATTCAGCGCCGGCACACCATACTTTCCCTACTAAAAAGGTAGGTAAGGAAAATGCAGAGGTCATACAATTGGGTGATTCTAAATACGCAAATAAGCGCATCTTGAACAAGTTGATTGTAAACAGTATTGTGGAAACTTGTCAGTTGCAAATGGGAATCACAGAATTGGTCGAAGGCAATGTATGGAACACCATGCCTGTGCATACCCATGAGCGCCGAATGGAAGCCTACTTTTATTTTGACCTAGAGGAAGGACATACCATCTGTCATTTTATGGGACAGCCACAGAACACGCGTCATATTTTCTTGCAGAACAATCAAGCTGTACTTTCTCCAGAATGGTCCATTCATTCAGGCGCAGGTACGTCCAACTATGCATTTATTTGGGGTATGGCGGGAGAAAATTTAGATTATAGTGATATGGATGTCTGTCCTCCGAACGAAATGCAATAAATGAGGGAAATGTTCGATTTATCCAACAAGGTTGCTCTGGTTACTGGTTGTAAGAGAGGTATTGGCTTTGCCATGGCGGAAGCATTGGCAGAAGCAGGAGCCGATATCATTGGAGTTTCGGTCAGTCTTGAAACCTCCGGTTCCGCGATAGAAAATAGAGTACTCGAATTAGGAAGGAAATTTAAAGCGTATCAGTGCAATTTCTCCAATCGTAAGTCATTATATGAATTCATAGAAAAGGTAAGGATAGAGTGTCCCGCCATTCATATTTTGGTGAACAATGCCGGTACCATTTTACGAAAACCCGCAGCAGAACATCCCGATGCGTATTGGGACGAGGTAATTGAAGTGAATCTGAACGCGCAATTTATCCTTAGCAGGGAAATTGGGCGTGAGATGATAAACCGTGGAGGAGGTAAAATTATTTTTACAGCATCCCTACTGACCTTTCAAGGGGGAATTACCGTACCTGGATATGCCGCCTCTAAAGGAGCTATTGGACAGTTGACCATGGCCTTATCAAATGAATGGGCATCAAAAGGTGTACAGGTCAATGCCATTGCACCGGGTTATATTGCCACGGACAATACAGATGCTCTCAGAAAGAACAAGAATAGGAGCAAATCCATATTGGAGCGCATACCTGCGGGTCGCTGGGGCAAACCAGAAGATTTTAAAGGACCAGTGGTTTTTTTGGCATCAAATGCAAGTAATTATATGAATGGTTCAATCTTAACCGTAGATGGCGGATGGATGGGCAGGTAATAAAATAATATGGGGAAGACTAGTTTTATTTCAGACAACTTTTTGTTGCATAACCGTTTTGCAGAAGAATTATATCATACCTATGCGGCCCAGCAGCCTATAATAGATTACCACTGCCATTTACCACCAAAACAAATTGCAGAGGACCATGTCTTTGAAAATCTGTCCCAAGTGTGGATTTATGGTGATCATTACAAATGGCGTGCCATGCGTACCATAGGTGTTGACGAGGACTATATAACTGGAAAGGCTTCTGATAAAGAAAAATTTATGGCTTGGGCCAAAACCGTTCCTTTTACCCTAAGAAATCCTTTGTACCATTGGACCCACCTTGAACTAAAACGATATTTTGATATCGATACGATGCTCAATGAGCATACAGCCGATGAGGTGTATGAAGTTGCTTCAACCAAATTGAACTCTGCCGAATATAGCTGCCAAAACCTGATCAGGAACATGAATGTGGAGGTGGTTTGTACAACAGAAGACCCGACAGATTCTTTGGAATATCACAAAACGATGGTTAAAAATGGTTTTGGCACAAAAGTCAGCACTGCGTTTAGGCCAGACAATGCTATTTTGATATCCAATAAAGGTTTTGTGGCATATATGGAACGGCTTTCTGAAGTAAGCCAAATAGAAATAAACTCCTTTAAGGCACTTTGTGATGCTATGGAGAATAGGATAGCCTATTTTCATGAGCATGGCTGTAGGCTTTCAGACCATGGGTTGAATTTCGTTCCATTTGTCGAAGCGACCAATGCAGAGCTGGATGCGATTTTTGAAAAAAGAATGCAAGGGAAGAGTCTCACTGAACAAGAAGATGAAAAGTTCCAGACGGCCATATTGTTGTTCTTGGGCGAACAATATCATGCTAAGAATTGGGTACAACAATTTCACCTTGGGGCCCTCAGGAACAATAACACCAGAATGAACAGGGTTCTTGGTCCGGATACTGGATGGGATTCCATTGGCGATTTTAAGCAAGCGAAGACATTGTCCTCATACTTGGATGCATTGGATAATAAAAATCGATTGACAAAGACCATTTTGTACAACTTAAACCCCGCAGATAATGAATTATTGGCCACCATGGCCGGTAATTTCAATGATGGGTCCATCAAAGGCAAGATGCAATTTGGCTCCGGGTGGTGGTTCTTAGATCAAAAAGATGGTATTATAAAGCAGTTGAACGCTCTTTCAAATATGGGATTGTTATCTTGCTTTGTAGGTATGTTGACTGATTCGCGGAGCTTCCTTTCCTATCCCCGTCATGAGTATTTTAGGAGAGTACTTTGTAATTTATTGGGAGAGGAAATGAAGAATGGGGAACTTCCCGATGATATGGAGATGATAGGAAAACTGGTAATGGACATCAGCTATAACAACGCTAAGGAATATTTCAGATTTTAAAATCAAGAAAGTAAAATAACGAAAGCAGTAACTAGTAAGGGAAAGGGTTCAAAGCTGATTTCCACACAAGTGATGGCCAATCAGTATTTTGATGGATTAC
>JBNLBG010000113.1:0-6338 GCA_050303195.1 Allomuricauda sp.
CCAAGCTTATGGACATGTTGGAGCGTACCTGTTTGTTAAAATCGAAAAGCCAATAGCCCACACTGGCGCGGATATCGCCCAAGCCTTGGGAATACACAAAGGATCGCCCGTTCCTTCCAGATTCCCTGGAGTGGTCCACGTACGGGATGATCAGGGTCCCAAAAAGCCGATCCGTAAAGGAATAGCCAATGGAAAGGTCGTAAAAAGAGGAGCGGTTGATGACATTGGTGCCTTCTTCCACCCGTTCTACCTGTTCTTCGGTGCCCACAAAGTGACGAAAGGATTTAAAGTGCCTAAAGTTTCCACTAATGGACCATTCACCTGCTTGAAATCCGTTGGAACTTCTGTTGGCCAATTCCCCACTACAAGAGGAGAATCCCCGAATGGCTACACAGCCTTGTGCAAAAATGTTTGATGTTGCCATGGAAGTCAATAGCACGGCACATGCGAGTAATAATCGTTTCATTGTATATGTATGATTGGTTGTACTTAAAAGGAACGCGCGTCACGTTCCAATTCCGCGCAATTTAGAACTAGCATTTTCAGCTAGGATTAATGATTGGTTAATAAATACAATGAAAAGGTTAATAGGATTAATAGCTTCTTAAATATCCGCAGTTCTCGCCTATTGGTTTTTCAAGAAGGGGCATTTCGGGAAAAATGTCCAAGAGGAAGTGAAGTTTGTCCATTTTATTCCAGCCGCACGTGCCGCAACTTTGTGGCATCAATACATTAATAATTAAAAAACAGAATTATGACACGTTTACAAGCATTAGATCCAAAGGAAGCAACCGGAGAGGCCAAAGAATTGTTCAACGGTATCCATGGCAAATTGGGAATGGTTCCCAACATGATGCGTACCATGGGAAATTCTCCAGCAGTATTGCAAGGGTATCTAAACCTGAGCGACGCACTAAGCAAAGGTTCCTTGGGTGGTCGATTGGGCGAACTGATCGCTTTGGCAGTGGCAGAATCCAACACCTGCAACTACTGTCTATCGGCCCATTCCTTTATCGGGGAAAAATTGGTAAGCATTGACACTGATAGCTTGCACATGGCCCGTGAGGGAAGAAACAAAGACCCAAAAGTTGCCGCTGCGCTATTTTTTGCCAAGACCTTGGTTGAAAAACGCGGAAGGGTAAGCTCCGATGATGTTGAAATTGTTAAAACCGCTGGTTACAACGATGGCGAAGTGGGTGAGATCGTGGCACATGTGGCCTTGAACGTATTCACCAACTATTTTAACAACACTGCCAATACGGATATCGATTTTCCAGTGGTTGAAGCAGAAACGGTTTAATCTAGAAATCACACATATAATCCAAAATCATGAAAACAATGAAACGCGTATTTTTATTGGCAATGGCCCTAGTATGGGGAATTGTCGCGCAAGCCCAAGTTGATCCCGTTAGCAAAGATGGCGTAGCCATTGGCGGGTACGATGTGGTATCCTATTTCTCTGGCGAGGCAAAACAAGGTAATAAAGCCTATGCTGCCAAGCACAATGGGGTTACCTATTATTTTGCCAGCAAGGCCAATAAGGCCACATTTGCCCAATCTCCAAGCATGTTTTTACCTCAGTTTGATGGTTATTGCGCATGGGGTGTTGGTGAAAAGCAGGCCAAGTTTCCCATCAACCCAGAAACGTTTGATGTGGTCGACGGAAAACTCTATCTGTTTTTCAATGGCGACTTCAATGGAGAACCCTTCAACACGTTACCGGATTGGACCGCTCGTACTACCGAGTTGACGAAAGCGGCCCACGACAGCTGGCCAAAGGTTAGGGACAGTAAATAATTCTTGAAGGGCAGGTTGGGTTTTCAGCTTGCCCTTTTTTCATTTTAAAATGTATACGATGGCAATAGAACAAAAATTTCCGTTACCTCCGTTTACCGAGGAAACAGCCCGAGAAAAAGTACAATTGGCTGAAGATGCCTGGAACAGCCAAGACCCAGAAAAAGTGTCCAGAGCCTATACCGTGGATACCGAGTGGCGCAACCGCTCCCAATTTGTGAATGGGCGGGAAGAAGTGGTCGCTTTTTTGACCGAAAAATGGCAAAAAGAAAAAAACTATAAATTGAAGAAAGAACTTTGGGCTTTTACCGACAATAGAATAGCAGTTCGGTTTGAATACGAATACCAAAATGCCCAAGGAGCGTGGTTTCGCGCGTATGGAAATGAGAATTGGGAGTTCAATGAGCATGGGCTAATGCAAAAACGCTATGCCAGCATTAACGACCTGCCGATTGCCGCCAACGACAGACGACTTTAAGTAATCATAATACATTGTCACTTCGAGCGCAGTCGAGAAGTCTTCTATCTCGATAGCATAAAATGAGGTCTCGACTGCGCTCGACCTGACACATACATTTATAAAATCCAAAAATGGACGTCTACAACACCAACACACTCATCAACGAACAGACCGGGAAATTGGCTTTTAAACTGTCCAATTTTGGGGACGATTGCCAGTTCTGTTCCCTAAAACGATTCAATTACTATTCCCTGATCTGGGTGAAAAAGGGGAAGGGTACCGCCAAAATAGATTTTAAGGAGTTTGATTTTACAGAGGACACGCTATTTGCCCTAACGCCCTACCAACCGTTCAGTCTTATGGAAAAAGAAAAAATTGAAGGTGTGGTGTTGAATTTTCATCCTGATTTTTTCTGTATTCACAAACACCAAGAGCAAGTGGCCTGCAATGGGGTGCTGTTCAACAACATCTACAGTCCACCTTATTTTTGTGTGGACGATACCATTCGAAATCAGTTTGAAATGGTGTTGGAACAGATGCGTGCTGAAGTTCAAAAAGCGGACTTGGCCCAATATGAATTGTTGGTGTCCTACCTAAAAATATTCTTGATTACCGCCTCAAGGGCCAAGACCAAACAACAACCGGAATCCCTAATGGACAGCCCGGATGAAAAAGAGCCGTTTATCATTCAAAACCTGAAGGACCTTATCGAAACCCACTTTAAAACCAAACATTCGGCAGGGGAGTACGCAGATCTATTGAACATCAGTCCTAAAGCATTGGCCAAGATCACCAAGAACCATTTTAACAAGACCATGACCAATCTCATCTCCGAACGTATCATTATTGAAGCCAAACGGGAATTGTACCTCACCAACAAATCCGTGAAGGAAATCGCCTTTGATCTGGGGTATGATGATGAGCACTACTTCAGTCGCTTTTTTAAGAACAATGCTGATATTTCACCCAAGATGTACCGTGATACTGTTGGCTTTGCAAGGGCCACGGCCTAATACCGCAGCATAAAAAAGGAGGTCTTGCAACCTCCCATTCCACTTTTTTTCACAAAAAGTTGCGCAGTTAAGTAGCTGCATATATATTTGCAGTCAAATAACTGCATAATGGAATTAAGAAGAGATGTATTTCAGGCAATAGCGGATCCCACCCGAAGGGCCATCATTGCCTTAGTGGCTGCCAACGCCATGACACCAGGAGCCATAGCTGGAAACTTTGATTCGTCGCGGCAGACGATATCCAAACACATTCAAATATTGACAGAATGCGAATTGCTGCGACAAGACCAGCAGGGGAGGGAGATTTATTATCATTTTAATCCCACCAAACTTAAAACAATAGCGGATTTTATTGAACCGTTCCGGGAATTATGGGATGATAGGTTCAATAAGCTGGAAGCCATTATGAAAAATCAAAAAAAATCCTAAATCAAATGGAGCGAAAGACACAAGTGCATGCCGAAGATGGCACGCAGGAAATTTTTATTACACGGGAATTTGAACTTTCGGTAGACCAATTGTTCAAAGCGTATGTGGAGCCCGAAATTGTGGAACAGTGGATGGGGACCAAGGTACTGAAACTGGAAAACCAACGGCATGGTGGGTATCAATTTGAAACTACAGACCCAAAAGGGAACAAGCATCGGTTCAACGGTACCATCCACGAGTTTGTGCCACAGCAGAAAATCACCCGCACTTTTGAGATGGAAAATTCCGGTTTTCCGGTGCAACTGGAGTTTTTGGAGTTTGAATCCATTTCCGAAGGAAAAAGTCGATTGCGGATGCAAATGGTGTTAAAGTCTGTAGCGGATAGGGACCGTATGCTGCAATTGCCCTTCAAGCAGGGCATCAGTATGGCCCACGATAGATTGCAAGGAATTGTTCAAAAACTACATAACCCATAAATCAAACCTCATGACAAAACAAAATCCGTCTGCCAGCAAGGCAGGCAAAATTACCTATTGGGTAGCCACGCTCTGGCTGGCCTTGGGAATGACATCTACAGGAATCGTACAATTGATACACATGGAAGAAGAGGTGCAAATGATGGAACATCTGGGATATCCCATTTATTTTCTCACCATTATCGGCCTCTGGAAACTTTTGGGAGTGATTGCTATTTTGATTCCCAAATTTCCAGTGCTGAAAGAATGGGCCTATGCAGGCTTTGCCTTTACCATGATCGGAGCCCTTGCATCCCATTTAGCGGTGGGTGATGGAATGGTAGAGTTCTTTGGTCCAACCTTACTCTTGGTATTGACCGGGATTTCTTGGTATTTTAGACCTACAAATAGAAAACTTGTTCCAATCAGTTCCAAATGAATACAAACCCCAAAGTTGACGAATATTTAGCCGAAGGCTGCGGCCGTTGTGACTTGGTGGGCACTCCCGAATGCAAAGTGCATACATGGCAAGAGGAACTCAAGGCATTGCGGAGACTGCTGTTGGAATGTGGACTTACCGAGGAACGGAAATGGGGTTCGCCCTGTTATACCCTTAATAACAAGAATGTAGTGATGATTTCGGCCTTTACGGATAACTGCGTGCTCAGTTTTCTGAAAGGGGCGTTGTTAAAAGATGAGCAAGGCATTCTGGAAAAACCGGGCGAAAACTCCCAATCTGTCCGCTTTGCACGGTTTACCAATGTGAAACAGATCATGGAACAGTGGGAGGTATTGAAACAATACGTTTTTGAAACCATTGAAGTGGAAAAAGCAGGCTTGGAGGTGAAAAAGAAAGATATATCGGATTATGAAGTACCTAAAGAATTTCAATCCAAACTAGACAACGACCCTGATTTTAAAATAGCCTTTGAAGCCTTGACCCCAGGTAGGCAACGGAGTTATTTGATTTATATAGCACAGGCCAAACAATCCAAGACCCGTGAGACACGAATTGAAAAATGCATTCCCAAGATCAGGGCAGGGAAAGGGTATAATGAGCGGTAGGTTAGAATATCCACGCAAGAAACAAGAAAAGACGCATTACAGAGAAGATTTTTTAAACAGCTACTACCACCAATTTGCAGGGAAGGGCTTTGGCAAAAAACTCTTCTTTTGGAAAACCAATACACAACTCCTTCGTTGAACCATTTTATACCTTATATATTTGCAACGTTTTGATTTTAAAACTATAAACAAAAATTATGAGTAAAGTAAAGGAGAATGATACGGTAAAGGTGCATTACACGGGTAAATTGACCAACGGGCAGGTTTTTGACAGTTCATTGGAAAGAGAACCTATGCAAGTGGCCTTGGGTCAGGGACAACTTATACCGGGATTTGAAAAAGGACTGATTGATATGGCCGTAAACGAAAAGAAAACCATAACCATAGACAAGAAAGATGCGTATGGAGAGGTTAATGAATCGCTTTTTCAAAAAGTCTCTAAATCACAATTGCCTGAGGACCTTAAACCCGAAGTAGGAATGGGTTTGGTAGGTTCCAATGCTGCAGGACAAGAGCAACAATTTAGAATTGCAAAAATTGAAGAAGAAGATATTATCATAGATGCCAACCATCCTTTGGCAGGCCAAGATTTGGTATTTGATCTTGAAGTGGTGGAGATACTATAGGAACCCCATTGATCTTATAAGAAAGAACAGACCTGTCTTTAACGAGGCAGGTTTTTTTGTTTGAAAATCTGGAGCCTATCCTAGGAGCAGTCCTTTGTTTAAACGGTCATTTGCTTTCCCATATTGGATTTATAAACGTCTCAGAGTCGTACTCAACAGAATAGCAAAAAACGGAAACCCTTAATCAAGCTGTATTAATTAATCCTGCTGTTTCAAAATTGCCAAAAACACAGTACATTATTTAGCCAACTATGTAGTGCACTAATTATAATTTTGCTATCTTTGGACAAAATACGGCAGAAATTTGGAAAAAGACTTTATCAAAGAGCAGGGGTATCGCGCACTGGACAACCGTCTAAAGCGCATCAGTGATAGTATGCTTCATGATACCCGCAAATTCTTTAAACAGATTGATATGGATGTGGAGCCCAGTTGGCATTTGGTTTTTAAACTGCTTCGGGACAATAAAAAACTCACCATGGTCGAGATTGCGGAG
>JBNLBG010000114.1:0-6171 GCA_050303195.1 Allomuricauda sp.
CCTTTACCGCAAATGATAACGGCCCAAGACCAAATACGCTACAAAGTAAGAAGCGGAGATTATTTGGGCAAGATTGCGGAACGATACGGAGTGGGTGTGAGCCAAATTAAAAGATGGAACGGTTTGCGGAGCAACAATCTGCGTATTGGACAGCGCTTGACCATTTTCCCGAGAAAGCCCTATATCCCTGCAAAAACAACTACTTCAAAGTCGGCTTCTGGAGCAGTGGCTGGAAATTCCAAAACCCATATAGTTCAGCCGGGCGATTCACTTTGGACCATTTCCAGAAAATATCCCGGAGTTTCCATTGAAAATTTACGAGAATGGAACGGTCTTAGTGGCAATAACCTAAAACCGGGCACAAAACTTAAATTGTGCGATTGTTCTTCGTAAATTTAACGCAATATGAAAAAATTTGGAACACTATGTAGCGCCATTTTGGTAATGGTGCTATGGTCTTGTAAAAATTCAGGATCTCAACAAAAATTTCTGCCGCCATCAACTGGAGGCGTTAATTCATTAATGGTGGTTATGGACACTGAGCTGTGGCAAAGTGACGTGGGCGATAATATTAGGGAACATTTTGCCGCACAGGTCGTGGGACTCCCACAACCAGAGCCCATTTTCTCCATTGTACAAGTGCCTCCAAAAGTGTTTAAAGGGACAACAACCTATTCTCGGTCTGTTTTATATGTGGAGCAAGATTCTTCGTCGCTGGCGCATATAAAAACAAATGTCTATTCAAAACCCCAGAAGGTAGCCGTAGTTACTGGACAAACACACGGCGCACTGAACCGTAATTTGGATTCCTTGGCCCCCAAGGCCATTGAGGCGTTCAAACAAACGGAAATCTCAGAAGCCCAAAAACGATTTGAACGTTCACTGAATAAGGATAGGGCTCTGGAAGAAGAGTTTGGCATAAGTATGAAGGTTCCATCATTGTACAAAGTGGGCAAGCGGGACAACAAGTTTGTATGGATGGACATTCAGATTCCAAAAGGGACCATGAACATCATTGCGTACGAAATGCCGGAAAACAGCTTTTCCAACGATTCCACCTTTATAGAGGATATTGTAAAAATGCGCGATTCCATCGGAAAGAAATATGTTCCAGGCCCCTATGAGAATACGTACATGAAAACAGAAATGGCGTTTGCGCCCTATGTTTTCCCTACTGAAATTGGCGGAAGGAAAGCTGCTGAGGTCAGGGGAATCTGGGATATCCAAGGATACCCCATGGCCGGTCCATTTTTAACCTACATCATCAATGATGAGGAGCATAACAGAAAGATGGTTTTGGAAGGGTTCGCTTTTGCACCATCAGCCGAAAAAAGAGACTATATGTTTGAGCTTGAAGCCATCTTGCGAACCGTTGATTTTAATACAACAGCAGCGGATTAAGAACACACATAGACCTAAGCAAAAAAGCCCGGATTATCCGGGCTTTTTTGTTCTTTAAATACTTATTTGGGGTGTTAATCAAAAGCGAAGCCAGTTGCTATTCTGTACACAAAAGCATAAAGCACAATGAAAAACATGACAAAGCTAAACCAAGCAAATATTTTAAAGTATTTCTCAATGAGATAGTGTCCTAAGTTGCGAAACCCTTCAATATAGATTTCTTTAACAAGTATAAGTTTTTTCATAAGTCAGATTTTAAGATTTAAAGACAAGGCAAAGGTTGGGCTTTGGAGAGGGAGAATAAAAACAATAGGACAAAAAGCCCTAAAACATGGACAAAAGCTTTCTTGGTAACTCAGATTTCCACAAGGGTACTTTTTTCATCGATATACGGCACATTGAAGGGAACTGTTCAACAGGCTCAATTATCGATGAAATGCACAAAGGGTGAATGGAAGCACAAAAAAACCCCTTTCAAGGGGCTTGGTTCTTATTGTGATACGATGATAAACTCGGAGCGTCGGTTTTCCTGATGCTTGTCTGGGGGGCATCTATGGCCGTCTCCACAATTGTTTAGCAAGCGTTCTTCCCCATATCCAATGGCACTGGCAATTCGTGATGGGTCAATGCCCTGGGAAATAAGATAGTCCCTAGTGGATTTGGCGCGTTTGTCCGAAAGGTATTTGTTGTAGACCTTGCTCCCTATCGCATCGGTATGGGATTCAATCTTAATGACCATGTCCTTATACTCATTCAGTACGGCCACCAACTTGTCCAGCTCTTTGGCCGCTCTTGGCTTAATGGCAAAACGGTCAAAATCAAAATAAATCGCATCGGGCTCCAGATTCACAATTTTTTGCTCTTCATCAATGATTTCCTTGAGGGGTTGTAAGGATTGATTTGCTGCTATAACTACATTATCCTTTGTCTGTATGTCCGAATCGGTTTCAAAATACCCTTTCTTTGAGATTTTGATTTGGTAATCCGATTTTGATTCAAGACCATCAAAGCGATAACTACCATCGGCATCGGTATTGACTTCAGCCAAAAGAAGCTTGTCCTTGTTGTACAATATGACTTGGGCCCCTTCAAGCGCCTCCCCAGTGGTGGCATCCTTAATTGTGCCGGAAATGGCATTATGGTTTTCAATGGAAGTAAAGGAGTAGATATCATCATCGCCCTTGCCCCCTTTTCTATTGGAAGCGAAATAGCCTTTTTCCCCTGAACCGTCTACAATATAGGAGAAGTCGTCTCTGCTACTGTTGATGGGCTCCCCAAGATTATATACTATCCCAAAGGTGTCGTTGTCATAATCGGCTTTATAAACATCCAGTCCACCAAAGCCCATGGCCCTATTGGAAGAGAAATAAAGCACATTTTCCGTGATATAAGGAAACATTTCCTTACCGTTGGTGTTGATGCCCCTTCCCAAGTTTTTTGGCTCGGAGAACTCTCCATTTTCCAAAATATCCACAACATAGATGTCTGTCTCACCATAACCTCCCGGTTTATCGGAGACGAAGTACATTTTTGTACCGTCTGGACTTATGGAAGGATGCCCCGTGGAATAGTTTTCGCTATTAAAAGGAACTTCCACAGCGTCGGTCCACTCGCCACCCACTAATTTTGATTGGTAAATTTTCAGGTGGTTGATTCCGTTTTTTCCGCGTTTTAATCGTTTACCATAGTTGTTTCGAGTAAAGTAAATGGTTTTTTGATCTGGGGAAAAGGCAACGGAGGCCTCGTGGTATTTTGTGTTGATTTTTCTTGAGAATTTTTTTGTACCGAATAGATCCCCACTATCATCGTCTTTGGTTTTGGCCACGTAAAGATCTAAAAAAGGTTGGTTGGTCCACCGATAGCGCCTTGTGGTCAAGAACGATGAATCTCGGGCTGAAGCAAAGACCACTTTGGAATCTTTGTGGAACATGGGTGCAAAATCCGAATATTTGGAATTAATGGCCAAGTTCTTTATCTCAATCAGGGCAGTACTTTTCCAAGTAGGTGGAGCAACATTTTCCAGTTCGTTTAGGGGCTCATCCCTTTTTTGACGGAACAATTTGGTAAGTTGGGCGGCGCGGCGATATTTCCCCGTGCCTTTTAGGGTATGGGTATACTTAAAAAAGCGATCCTCAGACAATTGGTCGGGATAAGTTTGATACAGCTCATGGTACCATTTATAGGATTTTTCCAGATTTCCGCTGTAGTAATGTGAATCCCCAGCTTTGGCCAAAAGCTCGAACGTATGTT
Organism: Allomuricauda sp.; assembly: GCA_050303195.1. Lineage (GTDB taxonomy): Bacteria > Bacteroidota > Bacteroidia > Flavobacteriales > Flavobacteriaceae > Flagellimonas. Next base: position 3,652 of record JBNLBG010000114.1, read on the forward strand.
TTTCAGTACTTTTTTCAAGGACAATGTCATATATGCGGGCAGCCTCGGCGTACCACATTAGATCAAAGTACTCGTCCCCTTTTTTGATAAGTTTGGCGGCCACCCCTTCTTTTCGAACAAAACGGATGAGTTTTTTGTTGCTGAGACCCTCTAGGTGCTTAACAATATCGGTTTGGGATTCATGGGTTGGACTACTTTGGGAAATTGCAGAACCGGGCTCTTCATTAAATTGCAAAAGCGTAACCTCTTGGGATCGGACCCCAAGGGTTAATAGTATAAAAAAAAGCAAGATCGGTCTATTCATTACCACTCCGTCTGCACAAATAATCAATAGTTGATTAAATGGAGGCTAAGCAAAAGAGAGCTTAACGTCAGTTTCAACAGCTAAAATAGGTTAAGGTAAAGGGGTTGATAACTTTTTGTTGTGAAAGAGTGAATTTCTGACGTGTATGATAAAAAAATGTGGTTCTTTATCGAAAAGCCCTTTGAGCATACGGCTTTCTTAGGGGGGGTACACATCAAAAAAGTCAGAAAGTTAGGACTTTGACTCGTTGCCACCTTCTAATTTCTCCTCTTCTTTAGAGGCATCTTTAAACTCTTTGATACCACTACCAAGACCTCTCATCAATTCAGGAATCTTTTTGCCTCCAAAGAGTAAAAGAACAATAACCACAATAAGTACGATTTGCCATGGACCAATCATACCTAAAAACATATTTTGAGCAATCATAATGTCAAAACCTTTAATTAGAAGGATAAAAGTACTAAAAAGAACTGTAAGTGGCCATGGGATTAACGAAAATTAGCATATAGAATTGTTTTGAACAGCTATACAAGATGTTAGGTATTTTAAAAAGCTTAACATCAATATCAAAATGTAAGATTATCTTTGTTCATTATGGCGAAGGACCGAAAGAAAAGAAAAGAGATAAAGCGCAAGCTGTTACACAAGTATCGCTTGGTCATTCTAAATGAAAGCACCTTTGAGGAGAAGATTTCCTTTAAGCTCAATAGACTCAATGTTTTTGTGACTGGAACGCTTTTTATTATTGTCTTGATTGGAGTAACAACCTTGATCATTGCATTTACACCCCTAAGGGAATATATTCCGGGGTACTCATCAACCAAGCTGAAACGGCAGGCCACTGAACTTACGTACAAAACGGACTCCTTGGTGACGGTTTTAAATTATACCAACAGGTATTTGGATAACGTTAGACTTGTGCTGCGTGGAGATATTGAGAACAATCAAGTAAATAGGGATTCGCTTTTTGACCAGTATAAATTAGATCCTTCCACGGTAGACTTAACGCCTATTCGAGAAGATTTGCTCCTGAGGGAGGAGGTGGAACTGGAAGACAAGTACAACCTCTTTGAACGGAACGTTGAAAACATGGGCACCTTGCTCTTTTCGCCCATCAATGGCACCTTGGTGCAAGGATTTGATGCCAAAACCAAACATTATGCAGTGGATTTGGTGGCGCCGAAGGATACTCCGGTGAAATCAATTGCAGATGGAACAGTACTTTTTGCGGAATGGACTTCGGAAACGGGGTATGTCATCATTATTGAGCACCAAGAGGGGCTAACGTCAGTTTATAAACATAATGGATCATTGAGTAAATCCCAAGGCGATTTGGTAAAAGCGGGAGAGGTGATAGCCTCCATAGGAAACACAGGGGAACTTACTACAGGCCCACACCTACATTTTGAACTTTGGAGAAAGGGAAAACCTGTTGACCCCCAGAATTATATTGACTTCAACTAAATGTCGTTAAAATCGTTTGCAGCAAAGATTTTTGCCAAGAGAATAGCCCAAAAAAATCAGAAATGGGTCAAAAACCCTATTCAAACCCAAGAAAAGGTCTTTAAAGAACTGATTTCCAAAGCGACTAAAACCCAATTTGGTAAAGACCATGATTTTGAAAGTATAACATCGCACCATGATTTTGCACAAAAGGTTCCCGTAAGAGACTATGAAGAGTTAAAAGCTTATGTCCAGAAAATTATTGAAGGACAGCAGGATGTTCTTTGGCCCGGAAAGCCCATTTATTTTGCCAAAACATCGGGCACTACATCAGGGGCAAAGTACATTCCCATCACAAAAGCATCCATAAAGCATCAAGTTGAAGCATCTAGAAATGCTATTTTAAACTACATTCATGAAACAGGCCATGCCGGTTTTGTGGATGGGAAAATGATTTTTCTTCAGGGCAGTCCCATTTTGGAAGAGAAAAACGGCATAAAATTTGGGCGCCTTTCCGGAATTTCCGCCCATTACGTACCCAACTATTTACAAAAAAACCGATTGCCGAGCTGGGAGACCAATTGCATTGAAGACTGGGAGACGAAGGTGGACACCATTGTGGAGGAAACCATAAATGAAAATATGACGGTCATCGCCGGGATACCTTCCTGGGTACAGATGTATTTCGAGAAGCTTAATATAAAATCCGGGAAAAAAGTTGGGGAACTGTTCAAAGAATTTCAGTTGTTCATCTACGGAGGTGTCAACTATGA
>JBNLBG010000115.1:0-6097 GCA_050303195.1 Allomuricauda sp.
AATCCGAGTGTCGTTATAATAGGCCGAGTGACAAGGGTTGTCTCGTTCTTGCCAATTGTAGTCATAGTTTCGCCAATAATAGATTTCATTGTCCCAATACCGTTCTTCCAAGGCTTCATCACTGGAATTTTGAGAGGCATAGTCAATGGAGGTTTCTTCAGTGCTATCCGAATCCCCGCAGTCGTAAGTAGTATGTTCTTTTTTGAAACTAAACTCCACCCGATACAATGATCCTGGATGAATTTTTATCAATTCGGAGAGGTCCAGGGCATGGGCTTTCCAATAGCTGGAATTTTCTTCTCCAATTTCAGATAGTGGAATGACTTTATACGCTACTCTCCGCCCTACAGGTCTTAAATCTGATAAATATTCCGTAGCTAGGTCATTATTTTGAAGGTATTGCAACATGTTGTTTTCATAGACCTGGATCACGCGTACTTCCACGGCCGATAGGTTCACGGTTTCAAAATAAATGGGCGTAGATGTTGCATTGGGTAATATGGTTCCTTTGGAAATTAATCGAACATTGGGTTTCAACTGTTCAAAAGAGACCAATTCTGAGAAGGTTTTGCTCAGGGTGAAGCCATATTCACTTTTGATGCCTTCAAAGGCATTTACCCGGACTTCCCCCAAAATACGGTTGGAAGGGTAGACTTTGAGCACATTGCCATCAATCTCGTATCTGAGGCTTTCGGCATTTTGAATGGTCACCAAACCATTTAGATTTTGATTCTGCTGCAAGGGTTCTGAAAAGTTGAGAGTCAAAACCGCATTGGGGGCCGAGGAGGTACTGGCATCAACAATTACAAACTTATTTAATCCAGGGATGGCATATTTTTCAGAGTCTTCATTATCAATGCCCAGTGCTTTTCCAGACCAGTTGATGGTAAGCTCGCCATCTTCTGTTTTTCGGGCAATACTATCTATTTTAAAACTGTAATATTGAGCGTTATCGGAAGTGTTGTCCCATTTTACCGAAACTTTTTTATCGCCTTGTTGCACCGAGAGTACACTGTTTATTTTTGAAGCATCCAAAATATCAGAAGCATCTAAAGTCCCGGTCAAATATTGCCACTCCCTACTGTAGGACTGGAGGTTACCCAAATTGATCTTAAAGTTGGGGGTGATGGTCTTAAAACTGAAGGTGTATTTTCTAAACTCACTCTCGATGTCCTCCATGAGTTTGTTCAAGGAGAGGGTAACTACATATTCCGTATCGGGTTTCAAGTATTCCGAAGGTTGAAACGTAAGTTCCCTGCCATTTTCTATGAACAGACTACCCTGAATATTGGGGGAAATAGTGATGTATTCTTCAGGAAGTTCCTGATTCACTTCATATTGCGTCAATTGTTGTGCCAGAACAATTTTTATAGGGGTGGAGATGCTTTGGTTTCCATGGGTATGGTAACTGATGTAATCTTTGAATTTAAATAGATTGTCTGTTTCACTTTGACCCGTTTTCTTCTTACAGGATACAGTAAAAATCAGTAGTAAAACAATAGAAATTCTGAAAGGCCTTGACATGCCAAAATGGGAATTAATTACACAATATATTTAGCCAAAACCAAGATAGGTAAAAATAGATAGGGGCAATGTCTTGTTTTATGGATGGTGCTTTAGGATTTACGGATAAACACTAAAGATGGATTAAGTCTTGGGAAATCTTTATGATTTTTATGACTCTGGAATATGTAAAGTAATATGGAGCGGAAGATGTCCGGGCTCTATTAATTCATGGGGGTAGACGCTTATATCAACCTCCTCAACTAAAGTGTATGGGCCACAACACCCTTCCTTTGCCTGAAAAGTGGTATTAAAATCAATGGTAAAAGGGTTTCCTCCTTCAAAATTTATGGTGAAGGACTTTTGACCATATGTTTCAATTGAAACTGGAATAACGAGAAATATGCCTGAATCTGTTCTTTCTTCTAGGGTAAATTGCACTTCTTCATTTTCTTCATCCACAATCTCAATGGTTGTTGAATCTATGTCTTCGTTGTCCAATAAGTTTTCTTCACTGGTCTCACCTAAGAAGTTGACATAAATATCATTAAATCCTGATGCACAAAGCACAGCCGCACAATTTAGCTCTATTTTATCATTGGAATCAGAATCATTGCAGGAAGAGAAAATCAAAATAAGTAGGGCAATGGCAGATTTCCTGATCATAGGTATAGCTTTTCCCCAAAGATGCAGAAAAAGGCAAGAGTTGCTTTTTTCATCTATAGGATGGTATCACCACCCCCCCGAGGCACCGCCACCGCCAAAGCCACCGCCGCCAAAGCCACCGCTGAATCCACCGCCACCGAATCCACCGCTGCCAAAACCACCGGAGGAACCGGAGCTGCGGCCCATATTGCTTAAGATGATCATATCCCAAATGTCCAAACCTCTACCACGGCGTCCACCGCCTTTGCCTCCGCCTCTGTTTTTTCGGCTCCAAAGAATGATCATGATCACAATAAAAATGATGAAAGGGAACAAGACCTCAAACGGAAACCGCTTTTCATTGCCAAATGTACGGTCCTCTTTGAACTCTCCATTCAACACTTGAAAAATGGCGTCAGCGCCTTTGTCCAATCCGCTATAATAATCCCCTTTCTTAAATTCAGGGATGATAACGGATTCAATAATGCGTTTGGACATAAAATCGGTCAAAGTACCTTCCGTGCCATATCCCGTGTTGATGGCAATCCGTCTATCATCCCTGGCCAAAAGAACAAGTACACCATTGTCTTTATCTGCCTGACCTATGCCCCATTTCTGACCCCATTGTGCACCTAAATAATTGATGTTTTCCCCTTCCGTAGAGCTTATAATAGCTATTACAATCTGGGTTGAGGTGCTATCCGAATACTGAATCAATTTTTGTTCCAGAGCACTGCTTTGAGAAGAGGACAGCAGGTTCACATAATCATAGACACTGGTCTGTTTTTCGGGTTTTTCGGGTATGGTGAACTGCCCCCAGCTTATGGAAACGCATAAAAAAGTAAGTATGGCCAGGCTAGCCTTTGGATATAGCATCGCTCAACTCATTGGTGTCGTTATGGTCCCATGGAAAATGGGATTCCAATTCCTTTCCAGCCATTAAGATACCTTCCACAATACCTTGTTTAAAATGTCCTTTCTTAAAGTGGGAAGCCATGGCATCTTTGGTGGTGTCCCAAAATCCTTTTGGAACAACGCGGTCAATACCTGTATCACCATAGATTACAAATTTCTTGTCATCCACTGCAACATAGATCAACACGCCATTGCCTTCCTTGGTGTTGTCCATTTTAAGGAAGTGAAACAGCTGTTGGGCCCTACTAAAATGATCTATTTTGGCAGTACCTTCAATATGGACACGAATTTCCCCTGAAGTATTTTTCTCTGCCTCCAAGATGGCATCGATGATATCCTGTTCTTCATCGGCCGTTAAAAATTCCTCAACATGCGACATGTCTAATCAAAGTCAAAATTTACATCAGGAGCATTCTCTGCACCTGGATCAGCTTGGTAGCGTGGCATTTCTTCAAAACCAAACCACCCGGCCAATATTTTACCGGGAAATTTTGTGGTGTGGATATCGTAGATATTCACTTTTTCATTGTACCTATCCCTGGCTACATTGATCCGGTTTTCAGTGCCTTCCAACTGGGATTGTAATTCCAAGAAATTCTGGTTGGCTTTGAGCTCGGGATAGCGTTCCACGGTTACTAAAAGTCGGGATAGTGCCGATGAAAGTCCGGTTTGGGCCTGTTGAAATTCTGCTAATTGCTCAGCGGTAAGGTTGTTGGCATCTATGGTTGTTGAAGTGGCTTTGGCACGGGCCTCAATCACATCGGTCAACGTACCTCTTTCAAAATCGGCCGCCCCTTGAACGGTTTTGACCAGATTTCCAATAAGATCGTTTCTTCGTTGATAGGTACTTTCCACATTGGCCCAAGCGGTTTTGGCATCAGCTTCATATCGCACGGCGATGTTGTTGAATCCTACTGCCCATTGGTAAAGCCCAAAGGCAATAACAACAACAATTATTAAGGGAATTAGCCACTTTCTCATTTTCTCAGGTATTAGTGTTTTTATTTATAGCTGTTCTTTGATTTTTAATAGTTCAGCTTTTACCTTTTGAAGTTTTTGAATTACCTCAAAGGTGGAAAGCGTCTTTTGCTTTTCTTCCTTCAAATGAATTTTGGCACCTTCCAGCGTAAAACCCCGTTCCTTCACCAAGTGATAGATCAATTGTAGATTATGGATATCTTGAGGGGTGAATTTCCGATTGCCCTTGGCATTTTTTTTAGGTTGGAGCACATCAAACTCTTTTTCCCAAAATCGAATCAAGGAGGTGTTTACCCCAAAGGCCTTGGCCACTTCGCCAATGCCATAATACCGTTTTTCAGGAAGATCTATATGCATTAATCCAGTGATTGATTCTCTTGGTTGGCCAATCTGAGCATATTATCAAACTCTTCAGCTGTTAAACTTCCGTAGTAGAAGTTAATGGGGTTGATGCGTTCCCCGTCCTTAAATACCTCGTAGTGCACATGTGGTGCCTCCGAACGACCTGTACTGCCCACAAAACCAATAAGATCTCCTCTTTTCACCTTTTGGCCTACAGTAACGTTGTACTTGCTCATGTGCCCATACAACGAAATATACCCATAACCATGATCAATACGCACGTGCTTACCGTATCCTGATGATCTATTATCCGCACGCGTTACCTTTCCATCTCCAGAAGCATAAATGGGCGTTCCCCGTGGAGCGGTAAAATCCATCCCCCAGTGCATTTTTCGTGCTTTGGTAAAAGGATCGGACCGCCATCCATAACCAGATGCCATTCGGGTGAGGTCTTCATTCCGTATAGGTTGAATGGCAGGAATGGAAGCCAAGAGCTTCTCCTTTTCCTCCGCCAGTTTGGCAATCTCATCCAAGGATTTGGATTGGATCACCATTTGTTTCTGAATGATGTCCAATCGTTTTGTGGTGTTTATAATAATTTCTGAGTTATTGAAACCCTCCAAGGATTTGTACCGGTTGATTCCTCCAAATCCCGCTCTTCGCTGTTCCTCTGGAATGGGATTGGCCTCAAAGTACAAACGATAGATATTATTGTCGCGATCTTCAATATTGGCCAACACCTGCTCCATCTGCTCCATCTTTCGGGTTAGGATGTCGTATTGGAGCTCATAGTTTCGTACTTCGCGTTCCAAAGAAAGCTCCTTGGGGGTATTTACCCATTTTGTATTCAACAGTATGATTAGGCCAAGAAAACCGAACAAGGCTGAACCCACCAGAAACAAAAAGAGATTCCGATATCTTTTGGATTTCTTTGGCTCAATTTTCCGATAGGAAAGTGTATCCGGGTCGTAATAGTACTTAACTTTAGACATGAAGGGATTTTATCCTATTTTTGCTCACTCTTTTTATCAAAACAAGCAAATATAAAAATTGTTTTGCTTAAAGTGTTAAATTTAAGAAAACCCTAGGAATTCAATGACATCCCAAGAAGTTAGAGCCCAATTTTTAAACTTTTTCAAAGAAAAGAACCACAAAATAGTGCCGTCAGCCCCGATGGTGATGAAGGATGACCCCACTTTGATGTTCACCAATGCCGGGATGAACCAGTTTAAGGAGTTTTTCTTGGGAAATTCTGCACCAAAGTCCAAAAGAGTAACGGACACCCAAAAATGTCTTCGGGTAAGTGGCAAGCACAACGATTTGGATGAGGTGGGCAAGGATACCTACCACCATACCATGTTTGAGATGTTAGGGAACTGGAGTTTTGGGGATTATTTTAAAAAGGAGGCCATCCAGTGGGCGTGGGAACTGTTGACAGAGGTGTACAAAATAGATAAGGAGAATCTTTATGTTTCGGTTTTTGAAGGGAGTAAAAATGACAAATTGGAGTTGGACCAGGAAGCATACGACCTCTGGAAAGCCATTGTCCCCGAAGACCGGATCATCATGGGGAACAAAAAAGACAATTTCTGGGAAATGGGCGATCAAGGACCCTGTGGTCCCTGTTCCGAAATCCATGTAGACCTTCGTTCCAAAGAAGAGAAGGCCAAAGTGCCTGGAGCATCATTGGTAAACCAAGACGACCCGCTTGTGG
>JBNLBG010000116.1:0-6004 GCA_050303195.1 Allomuricauda sp.
AAGAAGATGCGGTAGATGCGTCTATGGCTCTGGCAAAGGCGAAGTTTGTGGACAATGGAATCCCGGTGATCATGGGTGAGTATGGGGCTTACAGGCGTGACAATGACGAATATGTGCCTAAAGAACTAGAGCTACACAATAATTCAGTGGATTATTGGATAACATATGTGACAAAACAGGCGATCGCCAACGGTTTAATCCCATTTTGGTGGGATACTGGTGGGGCAGTGGACAGACAGAACTATACTGTAAAAGACCAACGTACAATTGATGCGATCTTGAAAGGGGGAGAATAATCTCCATAAAAATAATTGAACAATAATTATTACATGAGAACCAAACGAATAATGTTGTTGGTTTTACTCCTGTTTGTACAGATAAACCTGCTCATTGGTCAAACCACTTTTAAAAACCCTATAATCACCGGTATGAATCCCGACCCGAGCATTTGTAGGGTTGGGGATGATTTCTATCTGGTAACCTCCACCTTTGAATATTTTCCTGGGTTGCCCATTTACCATAGCAAAGATCTTGTTCACTGGAAAATGCTGGGTCATGCCCTGTCGCGACCAAGCAATAATCCATTGATGGGCGCAGGTGCCTCAGGTGGTAACTATGCCCCGGCAATCCATTATCACGAAGGGACTTTTTATATTACATGTACCAATTACGGTGGGGAGGGGTCACAGGGAGCCTTTTATGTAACAGCTACCGACCCGGCAGGCCCTTGGTCCGATCCGGTTTGGGTAGGTAATTGGTATGTGGATCCTTCCATGATGTTTGCCAATGATAGCTTGTACTGGGTAAGTCCAGATCACAAAGGCAATTTTTCGGTAGGGACTTACGATTTGGACTCAAAGGAATTCATCAAACCATTACAGGTGGTTGCTTCTGGGTTAGGGGGTTCATCTCCTGAAGGACCTCACATGTACAAGATCAATGATTATTATTACTTGATGTCTGCCGAAGGCGGCACAGGATATGAACATCGTGAAGTGATACAGCGCAGCAAATCGCCCTATGGACCATTTGAGCCCAGTCCTTATAATCCTGTAATTTCCAATAGGGAAAATCCCGAAAGCCCCTTTCAGGCTATCGGTCATGCCGACCTTATACAATTACAGGACGGCAGTTGGTGGTTGGTCTGCCTTGGAATAAGACCAGTAGGTGGAAAATATCACCATCTGGGAAGGGAAACATTTCTGGCTCCGGTTGTCTGGACAGAGGATGGCTGGCCTATTGCTGGTAATGAAGGGGTCATGATGGAAGAATTTCCGGTTCCCAATCTTCCAGAGCATACCTGGGAAAAGGAACCCATGCGGGACAATTTTAATAGTTCAGACTTGAACCTGTCGTGGAATTTCCTGAGAAACCCTCATGACGCGGATTGGTCACTTACAGAGAATCCCGGGTATTTAAGACTCAAAGGATCAAAAATCAGTTTTGAAGAAAAAGATTCCCCCGCATTTGTGGCCCGCAGGCAGACTGCTTTTAATATAGCGGCATCTACCAAGGTCCGGTTTACCCCGGTGGCCTCAAATGAAGAAGCCGGATTGGTTATCCGTGGTGATGATGACAATCATTTAAGTTTGGTCATTACCATGAGAGAGGGGAAAAGGGTGGCAATGCTTAGAAAATTCCATAAAGGAGAAAATGAACTTACAAAATTGACCGAAATATCCAAGGGTGATGTTATTCTGAAGATCACCGCAACGGATACACAATACGAATTTTGGGTGCAGGAAGAAGGAAAGGCAGCTGTGTCTTTGGGCACCGTACCGACCAAAGAGCTGTCTACCGAGGTAATAACTGGATTTACCGGGGTATTTATAGGAATGTATGCTTCTGGAAATGGGAGTGCCAATACCAATCCAGCAGATTTTGATTGGTTTGATTTTGAAGAAGACCCAGCATTGTCGTATAATTAAATTATAAACCCTAAAGAAAATAGCATGAAAAACATTATTTACCTAGTTGGTATTTTGCTCTGCTCCTCCTTGATGGCACAGGAAAATTATCCATCTCCTGTTAGGGAGGGAAATGAACCTGTCGCTCCTGGAAAGTTTGAGCCCAGCTGGGAATCACTTCAACAATACGAAGTGCCCGAATGGTTCCGTAATGCAAAATTTGGCATATGGGCACACTGGGGGCCACAATGTCAACCTGAGCAGGGCGACTGGTATGGCAGGCTTATGTATGATGAGGGCAGCCCCCAATACAAATGGCATGTGGAAAATTATGGACATCCTTCTGAGGTGGGGTTTAAGGAAGTGATCAAGGATTGGAAAGCTGAGAATTGGGACCCGGAAAAATTAGTGGGCCTTTATAAAAGAGTTGGCGCGCAATACTTTTTTGCAATGGCCAACCACCATGACAATTTGGATCTTTGGGACAGTAGGTACCAAGAATGGAACTCCGTTCGGGTTGGGCCAAAGAAAGATATCATAAAAGGATGGGCCGAAGCAGCCAAAAAGCATGACTTGCCATTTGGGATAAGTGTACATGCTTCCCATGCCTGGACCTGGTTTGAAACTTCCCAGCGCTCCGATAAGAAAGGACCATTTGCCGGTGTTCCTTACGATGGAAAACTCACCAAAAAAGATGGTGAAGGTACCTGGTGGGAAGGACTAGATCCACAGCAACTTTATGCACAAAACCATCCGTTCAGTAAAGGAAGTGAAGATGATATTACGTCCTTGTGGGGCGGACAGTGGAATTGGGAAAACGGGGCATCTCTTCCAGACCAAGAGTACTGTGAAAGATTCTACAATCGTACCATGGACCTCATCAATAAATATGATCCCGACCTTCTTTACTTTGATGATACGGCTCTGCCGCTCTGGCCGGTCAGCGATGCTGGTTTAAAAATCGCAGCCCACTATTACAATAGAAATATGGCAGCTCACCAAGGAAAGCTCGAAGCGGTCTTATTTGGTAAAATACTGACCGAGGACCAGAAAAAATGTATGGTGTGGGATGTGGAAAGAGGAGCACCTGATCAAGGACAAGCTGAAGCATGGCAAACCTGTACCTGTATTGGTGATTGGCATTATAGTAGGGCTGTATATGATGAAAATCGCTACAAATCAGCCAAAACGGTAATACATACTTTGATTGATATAGTGAGCAAAAATGGCAATCTGCTTCTGGATATACCTGTTCGGGGAGACGGGACCATAGATGATAAGGAGGTAGCCATTTTGGAAGGTATTGCAGCCTGGATGGATGTAAATAGCGAGAGCATTTTTGATACGCGTCCGTGGAGTGTATTTGGCGAGGGACCGGTAGCAGATGAAGCAAACCCCATGCAAGGTCCTGGTTTCAACGAAGGAAAAGTTCAATTATCGGAAAAAGACATTCGCTTCAATCAAAAAGGGAACGTGCTTTACGCCTCAGTCTTAGGAGTTCCTTCTGAAGATATTACCATAAAATCACTAGGTAAAAACAAAGTTGATTTCAAGATAGAAGAAGTAAGTATTCTTGGCAGTGATGAAAAGCTCAAGTGGGAACAAAAAGCAGAGGTCTTGGTCATTGAAAAACCTAAAGATGTGCCAAATACGATAGCCGTGGTATTTAAGATTGAATTTAAGTCATGAAAATTAACCTAGTATTAATTTGTGCATTTTTCTCACTCCAGTTAATAGCACAGGAAAAATACATTTCACCTATAGGAGAAGGCAATGAGCCGATAGCTCAGGGCAAGTTTGAACCAACTTGGGAATCGCTCCGGCAGTATGAAGTGCCGAAGTGGTTCCGTAATGCCAAGTTTGGCATTTGGGCGCACTGGGGTCCTCAATGTCAGGCTGAGCGGGGTGATTGGTATGGCCGGGGAATGTATCAGGAAAACAGCGACTACTACAAATGGCATGTTGAGCATTACGGACACCCTTCAAAAGCGGGCTTTAAAGAAGTGATCAAGGATTGGAAAGCAGAAAATTGGAATCCTGAGCAATTAGTTGCCCTATATAAAAGGGTAGGGGCCCAATATTTCTTTGCCATGGCCAACCACCATGATAACCTAGATCTGTGGGACAGTAAGTACCAAGAATGGAACTCTGTACGGGTAGGGCCAAAAAAAGACATCATAAAAGGATGGGCAGAAGCAGCCAAAAAATATGATTTGCCTTTTGGGCTAAGTGTGCATGCGTCCCACGCCTGGAGCTGGTATGAAACCTCTCAACGGGCTGATTCCACTGGAGCTTTTGCAGGGGTTCCGTATGACGGAAAACTCACTAAGGCAGATGGAAAAGGTACCTGGTGGGAAGGACTCGACCCTCAGGAATTATATGCCCAAAACCACGAACTGAGCAAAGGTTGGGGCTGGGAATGGCAGGAGGATGCTGTCACCACCCCCTCAAAAGAATACTGCCAGAAATTCTACAATCGCACGATGGATTTGATCAATAAATACAATCCCGACTTGCTCTATTTTGATGATACCGCTTTGCCTCTTTATCCGATCAGCGATGCTGGTCTAAAAATCGCAGCCCACTATTACAATAGAAATATGGCAGCACACCAAGGAAAGCTCGAAGCGGTATTATTTGGTAAAATACTGACCGATGAACAGAAAAAATGTATGGTATGGGATGTGGAGCGTGGTGCGCCAAGTGAAGGTCAGGCACTGCCATGGCAGACCTGTACCTGCATAGGAAGTTGGCATTATAGCAGGCCAATTTATGATAATGGCTCGTACAAATCCGCCAAAACGGTCATCCATACCTTAGTGGACATTGTCAGTAAAAATGGAAACTTGCTGTTAAGTATCCCCGTGCGAGGAGATGGTACCATAGACGAAAAAGAAGTGGCGATACTGGAAGACATAGGCGCATGGATGGATATCAACGAAGAAAGCATTTTTGATACCCGCCCGTGGAAAATCTATGGCGAAGGGCCGGCAGCCAATTCGATAAACCCTATTAAAGAGCAGGGATTCAATGAGGGTAAGGTAGTAATGTCAGAAAAAGACATTCGCTTCAATCAAAAGGGGAAGATTCTTTATGCCTCAGTTTTAGGAGTTCCTTCGGAAGATATTACCATAAAATCACTAGGTAAAAACAAAGTTGATTTCAAAATAGAAGAAGTAAGCATGCTTGGCAGTGATGAAAAGATCAAGTGGGAACAAAAAGCAGAGGTCTTGGTCATTGAAAAACCTAAAGATGTGCCAAATACGATAGCCGTGGTATTTAAGATTGAAAGAAAATAAGTTTAAAAACTAAGAAGTGGAAATTTATTTGGTTTCAATACTCTACTATAATAAAAGAAATGAAAAATAAAGTTATAACGAATGCCAAGCTCTATGGCAGAACAATGTTAGCGATTCTTTTGTTGGTCGTTACTTCAATATCATGTGGCAATACAAATGATGATTTTGCACCATTACTTGATGTTTCTACAACATCGGTTTCCTTGCCCGAAGGCGGAGGAGCGGCAGACATAACGGTGACAAGTAACGACCACTGGAGTATTGATAATTCTGCCTCATGGTTGCAATTAAGCCAAACCAGTGGCAATAGTGGTGATACAAAAATTCAGGTGACAGCGGGGCTTAATGACACTGGGTCAACGCGCTCCACCACAGTGAAAATTTCAATGAATAATGGAGAGTCCCAACGATTGGTTAAGGTATCACAAGCTTCTCAAGGGGACCCTGTTGTTCAAGGAGACCCCAATTTTTACATCTTTCTCTGTTTTGGGCAATCAAACATGGAAGGTCAGGGAGCAATTGAAACTCAGGATAAGACGGTGGACAGTCGTTTTAAGGTGCTTCAGGCAGTTCAGTGTACAGGTAAAGATATAGGAACCTGGTATTCGGCCATTCCTCCATTGTGTCAATGTGGTACAGGTCTGTCTCCAGCCGATTATTTTGGACGAACAATGGTGGCTAATCTTCCAGATGGTATTACGGTTGGTGTTATCAATGTAGCTGTTGGTGGATCAGATATTAGGTTGTTTGATAAAGATCTTTATGAGACTTACGTTTCTGCTACTTCTGCAGAGTGGT
>JBNLBG010000117.1:0-5991 GCA_050303195.1 Allomuricauda sp.
ATTGGAGTTCTACTTTGGTCTTCCCATTTCTTTAAACTAGTATCTTTGTGGCCGCTATGGCCATAATACTCAATTTAGAACCAGCTACGACCAATTGTTCCGTAAGCATTTCCAAAGGAAATGAAGTGGTTTTCTTAATGGAAAACAATGCGGTAAACTATTCACATTCTGAACAATTACATGTATTTATAAAAGAAGCCTTGCAAGAGGCTTCTTTGTCGTTTTCAGACTTGAATGCTATTGCTGTCAGTAAAGGTCCGGGTTCATACACAGGGTTGCGTATTGGAGTTTCTGCGGCCAAAGGGCTTTGTTTTTCATTGGATTTGCCCTTGATTTCGGTTCCTACCTTGAAGAGCATGGCCCATCAAGTGCAATTGGAGGAAGGCGAATTGGTCATTCCTGTTTTGGATGCCCGGCGGATGGAGGTCTATTCCGCCGTATTTGATCATCAGTATCAAGAAAGAAGGGAAACCAGAGCCGAAATCATTGATGAAAATTCCTTCGCTGAATATGTTTCCGGACATAAAGTATATGTAGTGGGCAGCGGTGCCGAAAAATGCAAGGATATTTTGGGACATTCCAATTTCCTTTTTGATACATCCATAGTGCCATCATCCAAAGAAATGGCCCCTATTGCCTTTGAAAAGTACAAGAAGGGCCAATTTGAAGATGTAGCGTATTTTGAACCATATTACCTAAAGGATTTTGTAATTCAGTCCAAAAAGAAAGCCTAATCTTTTGGAGCTTGGTGCATAACCCGTTGTGGGAATGGAATCTCAATTCCAGCAGCATCAAAACGTAGTTTTGACTGTTCGATCACATAAAAGTGTGCTGGCCAAAATACTTCGTTGGGCGCCCAAAAACGCAACGTTAAGTTCACGGAACTATCAGCTAAAGCGCCAACATAAACTTCAGGAGCAGGTTCTTTGAGAATATTTTCATTTTCCGCACAGATTTGAAGCAGAATGTCTTTCGCTTCCTTAATATTGGAACCATAGCCAATGCCCACATCTATCTTATCCCTCCGGTTACTTTCCATATTGTAGTTGACAATGTTACCGTTGGATAATTGACCGTTGGGAATAATGGCTACTTGATTACCAAAAGTGTTCAATTTAGTATTGAAAATGGAAATCTCCTTTACAGTACCGTCCACACCCTGGGCCGATATCCAATCCCCAACCTTAAACGGTTTGAAGATGAGAATGAGCACACCACCGGCAAAATTGGCCAAAGAACCCTGTAAGGCCAAACCAATGGCCAAACCAGCGGCACCCACAATGGCCACCAACGAGGATGTTTTTACACCCAACTGGGTAATTACAAGTACAAAGAGCAATGCTTTTAGGGCTATACTGAAGAAACTTTGTAAAAAGGTTTCCAAGGTTTCATCATAATCCTTTTTCTCAAAAAATCGTCTTATGAGTTTGTTTATAAATCGAATAATCCACAAGCCAATGATAAAAGTAATGATGGCCAGAAGTAGATTGGGCAAAACGCTAACAGCCCATTCAACACCTTTATCAATATACTCTTGGTAATTTTTTATTTCTTCCATAAGTGTGTATTGTTTTGCGATAACTTAAATGAAAATCTTTTAATAGTCAAGAATGCCCGTTTAAACCAATGTTAACCTTCAACGGAACGATTGAATTTGTTGCAGCACCTCTTCGGATGTGGTCACGGGTAATTTACAGGTTCCTTCTATACAGACATAGGCAAAGGTTTGCCCCTCCGAATATCTATTTTCCAAAAGTTCAAGATTGCCTTCTTGCCTAGATCCCACCAAAATGCTGTTGGGCAAATAATTGCTGGCGACTTCCTTGCCAAGGGTTTTGTAGTTTTCACCGACAAGGGCAATTTCGTAGAAATTTTGGTTTTCATACAGGACCACATGCAACCAATTGGCAAAACCTTGAGCACTGGTGTCAAAGTCTTTCTGCACGTTAAGAACCATCCGCTTGGCAATGTCATCATATCCTTCTTTTGGATACAGTTTATGGAACTTGAGCAGATTTTTGGCCATTATGGAATTGGAGGCTGAAATTACGTTGTCGTTGGTTTCAATACTTCTGCGTATCAGCGAATGGTCTTCATCCGATGTAAAGAAGAACATGCCCGAATCTTTGTCCATAAAATGGACTTTGGTGTAGTCCAGCAATTTTTTCGAATGATTGAGCCATTTTTCATCAAAGGTTACTTCATAAAGTGCCAAATAAGCCTCAATAACCGAAGCATAATCCTCCAAAAAGGCATTGATACTGCTCTTTCCTTCTTTGTGGTTTCTGAAGAGCGAATGGTCCTCCTTGATCATTTCCGTTTCAATGAACCGGGCATTTTTCAAAGCCATCTCCAGATAGGCATCATTGCCCAAATAACGATAGGCATCCACCAGTCCTTTTAGCATCAATCCGTTCCAAGAGGTCAAAATCTTGTCATCCAATCTGGGTTTGGGACGTTTTTCCCTTTCGATCTTGAGAATGTTGAGGGCATTGTCCATTTTGGTTTTCAACTCAGCAGCCGAAAGATTGAATTTTTCCGCAATTTCAGCATCAGACTTGTCTTTGATCAATACATAATTTCCTTCTTCCCATAAACCATAGGAATTGATATTATAATACGCTTCAAAGACTTCATAATCGGCTCCCAATAACCGCGTCAGTTCTTCCTTGGTCCAAACATAATAGGCACCTTCTTCCAACTCTCCTTGTTCATTTAGGCTATCCGCATCCAAGGAGGAATAAAAGCCTCCATTCTCATCCCAAAGTTCTTCTTGTACAAAGGCAATGGTCTCATCTACGACCTCTTTGTACATCTCGTTTTTGGTAACGGCATACGCTTTTGCATACAGACTCGCCAATTGTCCGTTGTCATAGAGCATCTTTTCAAAATGGGGCACATGCCATGTAGTGTCCACTGCATATCTTGAGAACCCGCCACCCACATGGTCGTAGACTCCCCCATAGGCCATTCGGGTAAGTGTGGTGTTCACCTGCTCCATGAGCTCTGGTTTATCGTTTACGGTGGCATAATGCAGCAAAAAATCCCAGTTGTTGGGCATCATAAACTTTGGAGCACGTTTGTATCCCCCTAAAAAAGAGTCAAAATGTTGAGACCAATTGGTAACTGCTGCGTCCAACTGATCCAGATTGTATAAATCGGAGTCTTCAGAATTTTCCACCAAATTGATGGCATGGATACCACCGGCCAGGTCGGAGGCATATTGGGTTACCCGTTGCCTGTCATTTTTATAGAGTTCCGTTAACTGCTGAAGGGATTTTATCCAATTGTCCTTGGGAACATAGGTGGCTCCCCAGAATGGTCTTCCATCGGGCAATGCCACTATATTGAGGGGCCACCCCCCGTTGCCAGACATCATTTGGATGGCATCCATATAAATTTGGTCCACATCGGGGCGCTCTTCACGATCTATTTTAATGGTGATGAAATTCTCGTTCATCATTTTGGCCACTTCTTCATCCTCAAAGCATTCCTTTTCCATAACATGACACCAATGACAGGCAGCATAACCAATGCTTATGAGAAGAGGCTTGTCCTCTTTTTGGGCACGTTCCAAAACTTCCGGGTGCCATGCTTCCCAATTCACGGGATTGTGAGCATGTTGTAAAAGGTATGGGCTGGTCTCGTTGATTAGGGCGTTGGTATGTTTGTGGGTCACTTTGTCGGTTTTTTGGTTACAACCAAAGAAGAAAAGGGATAAAACCAATACAATGGCGATTCTTTTTAGCATAGGATTCTTTTTGAACATAAAAAAAGCGCCCAATGCGGGCGCTATTTTTTGCATTGCCCTTGGGTTATTGCACCTCAAAGGTAATTTTAACATTAACTCGATAATTATCGATTTTTCCGTCCTTTACCGTGGCACTTTGCTCATTGATATAGACGGAACGAATATTCTTCACCGATTTTGAGGCTTGGTCCAATGCATTTTTAGCTGCATCTTCCCAGCTTTTATCGGAATTTGCCAATACTTCAATTACTTTTAAAACTGCCATGGGTAGTGATTTTTAAATTTATTCAATTTAACAAAAATTGACCACAATAGTGGTAAGAAAGACTTAAAAATCAGCCATTGAGCGCAACAACTTCCCGGATTTTATCCCCCATCATATTCTTCAACATGGTCTCAATGCCATTTTTAAGGGTGAAGGTGGAAGAAGGGCAACCACTGCAGGCACCTTGGAGGATAACACTCACCGTTCGACTCTCTTCTTCATAGGATTGGAACATAATGTTTCCACCATCGCTGGCAACCGCTGGTTTAACATATTCCTCCAAAATATCGATAATCTGTTGCGAGGTGTCATCATATTGGGTCTGGGCAGCATTTTGATCGGCATTTTCCTTTGTTTTTTGAATGGCCTCAGCAGAAATTACTTCCTTGCCATCGCTCAAAAAGTCACGGATAAACTCACGGAGTTGCATGGTGATTTCTTCCCAGTCAGCCACTTCATACTTTATGACGGAAACGTAATTCTCATCAAAAAACACCTCTTTTACAAAGGGAAACTGAAAGAGCTCTTGGGCCAATGGAGCATCTTTGGCTTCATCAATATTTTTAAACTCGAACGTTGTGGGCACAAGCCGTTTGTTGCTGACAAATTTCATCGCAGCAGGGTTGGGGGTTACCTCGGCATAAACCGTGATGGCTTCCTTTTTCTGGCCCAATTCCTCATTAACAATAGGTTCCCCGGCATTAAGGTATTCCACTAATTGCTGAGCCACTTCATCCTTAACATCATTCCATTCCACAATGTCGTATCGTTCCAGAGCAATGAAGTTTCCAGAAATGTAGACGGTTTTAATGAATGGAAGATAGAAGAGTTGCTGTGCCAATGGAGAATTCTTGGCCTCATCTATGTTTTTATATTCGTAATTGCCCTTGACCAAGAAATGGTTGGCCTCCAATTTAATGATCTTTGGATTGTTGGTGGCAACTATGGTGATATTGTATTCTTTCATGGCGAATCTTTCTGCAAAAATACCAATAGTTAGGTTGGTTGCAAAATAATATAATAATGTGTCCCATCAACCGTTATCATAATGTTTAACTATATTTAAACCTCAATCACAGCCCAAAATCGTCACATGAGACGTTACCTAACCTCAATCATCATTACCCTGTTTTTTGGGCTCGCGGCCAAGGCTCAGGAAGGCATTCCCGTTTACTTTGATTATTTATCGGATAATTACTATTTGGTCTATCCATCCATGGCAGGAATAGCCGAAGGCACCAAAATACGACTTACGGCCCGAAAGCAATGGTTTAATGTGGACGAAGCTCCCAGTTTGCAAACATTCAACATCAATTCCAGAGTGGGGTCACGCAGTGGTGTTGGAGGAATCATTTTTAACGATGCCAACGGCTACCATTCCCAAACCGGGTTTAAGGCTACGTATGCCCACCATTTGCAATTGGCAGGGGATTTTAGGACGTTGAACCAATTGTCATTTGGACTGAGTGCCGGGGTAATATTGAGTAGTTTGGACGAAACTGAATTTCGATCCGTAATTCCCGATCCAGCGATTACCGGAGTAAAGAATACGACCAGTTATTTTAATGTGGATTTGGGGGCATCCTACAATCTTTTTGAATTCTATGCCCATGCTGCCATATTGAATGTTCTAGGAAGTGGCCGTGACCTATACACGGCAGCGGAGTTTGATAATTTGCGCAGGTATTTATTGTCGGTGGGGTATGTTTTTGGAAAAAGTACGCGTATAGAGCCCTCTGTTTTGTTCCAAATGACCGATTTTACCAAAGAAAAAACCATCGATTTCAATGCAAAGGTCTATAAGGATGTGAGTTTTGGGACTATTTGGGGTGGATTGTCCTACAGAAGAAGTTTTGATGGCGCCCAATTTCAGACCAACGGAGGTTTTGGTGAGCAACGGTTGCAGTTGTTCACTCCGATCATTGGGGTAAATGTGAACCGATTTTTGTTTTCTTATAACTATTCCTATCAATCT
>JBNLBG010000118.1:0-5911 GCA_050303195.1 Allomuricauda sp.
ACTTATCAGGGTCCTTCTCCACATAGTTTTTCTGACAAGTCCCTGTTTTTCCTGCCATAGAAAAGTTTTTGGAATACAGTTTATGTCCTGTTCCGTAATCCTTCTCCACCACATCCTTCATTAATTGTTGTACTTTTTTTACGGTCTCTTCGGAACAAATGGAGGAATTCAACACCTGCCTATCAAATTTTTTGACCACCTCGTTTCCTTCCCGCACCTCCTTGATCAGTCGTGGTTTCACATATTCACCATCATTGGCAATGGCATTGTAAAAGGCCAGGGTCTGCATGGGTGTGAGTGATACTTCGTATCCGTGAGACATCCATCCCAAAGAAATTCCCGACCAACCTTTATCCCCAGGATACCGAATCACAGGGTCTCCCTCACCGATGATGGGTAGTCCCAGTTTTTTGTGAAGCCCCATGTTCATCAGACGGTTTACAAATTTTTCGGGTTGCTCCTTATAGTTTTCGTTGATAATTTTGGCGAAAGCTGTGTTGGAAGAAACGGCAAAGGCTTTTGCTACAGAAATTTTTCCGTAACCTCCCCATTTGGAATCTTTTACTACGCCATCATAAATCCGATACCTTCCTTTTTCTGTGTCGATTACGGTGCTGGTATCAATCATTTTATCTTCCAGGGCGGCCACCAGCGACATCAATTTGAATGTGGAACCGGGTTCATGGGATTCCCCAACGGCATAGTTGAGTTTTTCATAATATTTGCCTTCAGAAGTGCGCCCCAAATTGGAAATGGCCTTAACCTCTCCGGTTCTGGTTTCCATAACCACCACACAGCCATGATCGGCCTTGTATTTTTCCAATTGGGCCAAAAGTTCATGGTGGGCAATATCCTGAATGTTGATATCGATGGTGGACACCACATCCAAACCATCTTGCGGCTCAACAATATTATCCAACCCAACGGGTTTCCATTGTCCCTTGGCTATTCGTTGCTTCAAGCGCTTGCCCTCATGTCCTCGCAAATAGGATTCTCCGAAAGCACCATCCAATCCCACTCGGGTGTAGTACCCATTTTCATCCACACGCTCGTAGCCAATACTTCTAGCGGCCATTTTACCCAAGGGATATTCACGAACCACGCGATGGGTTTCAATAAAACCACCTTTATACGGCCCCAAACTGAAGAGTGGGAATTGTTTTATCCGAACATAATCCAAGTAATCAACATTGCGGGCCACCAATTTGTAGCGATTGCCATTGGCCCTTGCTTTACGAAAAAGTTGACGGTAATGCGATGAAGGCCTGTTAAACATAAGACCCAACGAATCTGAAAGTGGGCCGACATATTTTTGGAAATTACCCTCAGAAACGGTTTTGGCATCGAATCGAATCTCATATTTGGGTACGGAAGCGGCCAACAAACTACCATCCTCGGAATACAGATTTCCACGATTGGGCTCAATGGTGAACATTTTCTCTGTTTTGCTCAGGGCAAGTTGCTTATACTCCTCCCCTTTCACCATTTGGATATCCACCAACTTTACGATTACGGCAATGGACAAAACAAGAAGTCCCCCGGCTACGAGGTACAGTCTGTTCATGATATTTTTTTCAGATATCGCCACTACTCTGTTGATTTTACTTTGATTTTCCTAGGGGGATTTTCGGATGGAACCAAGCCTTGTTCCGCCACGGTTTGGCGCAAAGTGGATTCCAATTTTAATTGTTGTACATGAGAACGGCCTTCCACAAATTCACTTCGCAACTTGCGAACTTCTTCATTCAAAGCCGCGATTTCCAATACTTTTTTATCGGCACGGTGGCTGCTCGAGATCATTAAAGCAGCCAAGAAAGAGGCATACAACAAAAACATCCAGTTTTTGGGAGCATCCCCGCTCACTAAAAACTTTCCTTTTAAAATGTCCAGTAATCCCTTTTTCATTCTTGTATTCCTTTTATCATTCCCACGAAGGTGGGAATCCAATTGTGCTTTTCCCTATTCCTGCCCTTCCTGCGTAGACGGGAATCTCACTTATATCTTTTCCGCTATGCGGAGCTTTGCACTTCTCGCTCTGTTGTTCCGAGCTATTTCCTCTGCTGATGGCACTATCAATCCCCCTACTTTTTTTAAAGGAACATTGATGTTCCCATAAAAATCTTTCTCGGGCTCTCCCTCAAACCTACCGGCTCGAATAAAGCGTTTTACTAAACGGTCTTCCAAAGAGTGGTAGCTAATCAAACTCAATCGACCACCTTTTTCCAAAACCTCCGGTACTTGGAGCAAAAACTCCTTCAGCACCTCAATTTCTTGGTTGACCTCAATCCGAATAGCTTGATAGATCTGCGCTAAAATTTTGTTCTCCTTCATCTTGGGCAGAAATCGAGCTAAGACCGTTTTGAGCTGGTCCGTGGTTTTGATAGTTACCTGCGACCTTGCTTCCACAATGACCTTGGCCATGGCTTTTGCATTGCGTAATTCGCCATATTGGAACAAGACCGATGCTAAATCTTCTTGGGAATATGAGTTGACCACTTCAAAAGCGGACAATTCATCGTTTCTGTTCATCCGCATGTCCAAATCCGCATTGAAGCGAGTGGAAAAACCGCGGCTTGCCTCATCAAACTGATGGGAAGAAACCCCAAAATCTGCCAGGATTCCATCAACTTTCCGAATGCCATAGAACTTTAAATACTGTTTGAGATATCGAAAGTTTTGGTTGATCAGTTGAAATCGTTCGTCATCAATGGCATTTTGTAAAGCATCCTCATCCTGATCAAAAGCGAACAATTTTCCATCCTCGCCCAATCGTTTCAATATTTCAGTGGAGTGCCCTCCGCCACCAAAGGTGACATCCACATATACTCCATTTGGTTTTATGTTCAATCCGTCTACCGATTCCTGCAACAGCACCGGATTGTGATAGGAACTATTCATCGTCATCAAAAATCTCTTCCGCTAGATCGGCATAATCCTTCTCACCCTCAGCCAAGACTTTTTCATACTTGTCCTTGTCCCAAATCTCTATCTTGTCAAAAACAGCATTGAGCACCACTTCTTTTTCAATCCCCGCAAAATCCACGAGGTTTTTGGGAATCTGTAATCTTCCGGAATCTCCATCAATGGCAACCTCTTTCATCCCCGCCACAAAGTTCCGGACGAATGCATCGTACTTTCGGTTGATCTTGCTTTTCTTCATCACTTTCTGCATGAGAACATCAAACTCTTGCTTGGGATAGAGCTCTAAACACTGCTGAAAAACAGACCGCTTGATCACAAACCCATCCTTCAAAACAGGCAACAACTGATTCTTCAAGGAAATGGGCAATAAAACCCTCCCCTTGGAATCTGCTTTGCAATCATGTTGTCCGATGATATGGGTCACTAGAAATCAATTGGTTAGTTATTACAACTCAAATATATAGATTTTATTTCCACATTTCTCCACTTAAAGACACTTTTGTTAATAAATTCCCCACTTTTCGGCAAAAAATGGGATTTTGACCCCAAGAACAGCCTTTCAAATTTTCATAAGCGGGATACTCTTATTCTGGACCACTTAAAAAAGTTGCGATACAGATGGAAAAAACCTGAAATCCGTGTGATTTGAAATTCCTATATTTGCCCCTCTTAGCACCAACTAACTATTGATGGAAGAGCATATCATTGAGGAAGGCAAATACCGATATATAGAAATGGGCGAGGGAACCCCCATGATTATCTTGCATGGTCTCATGGGTGGATTGAGCAACTTTCAAGGGGTCTCGGAATACTTTCCTTCCAAGGGTTATCAAGTATTGATTCCTGAGCTACCCATTTATGATATGCCCCTACTTAAGACCACGGTAAAGAACTTTGCCAAGTTTTTGGAAGAATTTATTGAGTTCAAGGGATTGAAGGATGTTATCCTTTTGGGTAATTCCCTTGGAGGGCACATAGGTCTACTTCATACCAAAATGTTCCCAAAAATGGTAAAGGCATTGGTTATTACCGGAAGTTCTGGGCTTTATGAAAGTGCCATGGGCGATGGATACCCCAAACGTGGCGATTATGAATTCATCAAAAAGAAAGCCCAGGATGTTTTCTACGACCCCGAAGTGGCCACAAAGGAAATTGTGGATGAAGTATTTGCAACGGTAAATGACCGGATGAAGTTGGTGAAGACATTGGCGATTGCCAAAAGTGCCATTCGCCACAATATGTCCAAAGATTTGCCGCACATGAAAACCCCAACCTGCATCATTTGGGGAGAGAATGATTCGGTTACGCCACCCAACGTTGCCAAGGAATTCCACGAATTATTACCTGATTCTGACCTGTTTTGGATTGAAAGATGTGGTCACGCCCCTATGATGGAACATCCAGAAGATTTTAACCGTATTCTCGAAGCTTGGCTGAAAGAGCGTAACTTTTAAAATAAAAGAGACAACAGACAGAAGTTAGAAACAGAACCTTTAAATTTTGTTTTCTCCCTCCTGATTCTTCTTGTATCTTGGTTTCCATATTAATATTCGAATAACATGAAGATTTCTTCCGCAGAGTTTGTAATGAGCAACTCCAACGTGGCCAAATGCCCCAATGAACCCTTGCCCGAATATGCTTTTATTGGTCGGTCCAACGTTGGGAAATCTTCGCTCATCAATATGCTAATGGAACGCAAAGGATTGGCCAAAACTT
The DNA here is from genome assembly GCA_050303195.1 of Allomuricauda sp. Taxonomy (GTDB): domain Bacteria; phylum Bacteroidota; class Bacteroidia; order Flavobacteriales; family Flavobacteriaceae; genus Flagellimonas. Next base: position 4,639 of record JBNLBG010000118.1, read on the forward strand.
CAGGTAGGCCTGGGAAGACCCAACTCATCAACCATTTTAAAATCAACAACAATTGGTTTTTGGTGGATTTGCCAGGATATGGCTATGCCCGGGTTTCCAAGAAAGACAAAAAGACGTTTCAAAAATATATTACGGAGTATTTTCAAAAGCGGAAACAACTGGTCTGTGGTTTTGTTTTGGTGGATATACGCCACGACCCGCAACCTGTCGATTTGGAATTTATGGAGTGGCTGGGCATGAACCAGATTCCTTTCGCCATTATCTTTACCAAAGCCGACAAACTAAAACCAGCGGTCATTGAAAATCAAGTCAATGCGTATTTGAAGAAATTGACGGACAGTGTCTGGGAAGAAGTTCCCCCACATTTTACCACCTCATCCTCCAACCGGATGGGACGTGAAGAATTGCTGGAATACATTGATGGTATCAATCAAGATTTTTTCAAGAATCAATAGCCCGTGGGCACCTCCCAAAAAAGTAAGAAATTAGCAGTATTTACGACTTAGATATCATCCACAGAGCACAGCGTTTCGTTGTCTCAGTTTCAACTTCAAATAACAAATGATATGAAAACAGTTTTGCATAAAGCGGACACTAGGGGCCATGCCAATCATGGATGGTTGAACAGTCATCATACCTTTAGTTTTGCAGGGTATCAGAACCCGGAACGTATGCATTTTGGGGTCTTGCGTGTACTGAACGATGACCAAGTGGCACCCGGAAAAGGTTTTGGCACACATCCGCACGATAATATGGAAATTATCTCCATTCCATTAGAAGGGGATTTGGAACATAAGGATAGCATGGGCAATATGGCCACAATTAAGGAAGGTGATGTTCAGGTGATGAGCGCTGGAACAGGCATTTCCCACAGTGAATACAATAAAAATACGGATAAAGCCGTGAAATTCCTCCAAATTTGGGTGTTCCCCAACGAACGAAATGTGGAACCTAGGTATGACCAAATTTCGATCAGGGATATTGCAAAGCAAAACGCCTTTTACCAAGTGCTTTCTCCCAACCCCGACGATGAAGGGGTTTGGATTCACCAGGATGCGTGGTTCCATTTGGGAAATTTTGAGGCCGGTTCCACCGACTCCTATACCCTAAAAAAAGAAGGAAATGGGGTGTATGCCTTTATTTTGGAAGGTGATGTGGAAATCAATGGCCAAAAATTGGAAAAACGAGACGGTTTTGGCCTTTGGGAAACTGATTCCCTCAATTTTAAATCCCTTTCCGATAGCAGGGTGCTGCTGATGGAAGTTCCAATGAG
>JBNLBG010000119.1:0-5892 GCA_050303195.1 Allomuricauda sp.
GATATCCTCCAAATCCTCATTGATGTATGAAAATTTGATATCAAATCGCTCTTCCAAGGTTTTTATATAAGAGACTAGTCCTACCGAGTCTTGCTGTATTTCTTGGGCGTAGTTGGAACCAAAGAACAGCAAAAAAACCAAAAAGAGGCCAATCTGGCTATTGCGGAGTATTCCCAGCATAGAAAAGTACATTATCACCCTCAACCTTATAGTTTATGCGAGATGGGGTACTTATACTTTTTAACGCCATATTGAGGTCTGTGTTGCTAAAGGTACCGGTAAAAAGTAAATTGCTGTTTACATTTTCGGTTTTTACTTTAATGTTGTACTGTCTTTCCAACTCATTAAAGACATATTGAAGGGGGATACGTTCAAAACTACTTTCGTTACTCATCCAAGTGGGTTGATTGCCATTAGGCTTGGAGGTATCGATAACCTTTCCATTGATGACCATAAAGGAAGTGCCTGCCGGCAATTTGGTCTCCGTGTTGTTATAGGTAACGCTTACCAATCCTTCATAGCAGGTAACCTCAAAGAAACCTTTCCTATTTTCCACATTGAATTGGGTTCCCAATACGGCCACCGTGCCATAAGTGGTTTCCACAGTGAATTTTTTTCCTTTGGCGACTTTGAAAAATGCTTCGCCCTTAAGGATTACGTTTCTTTTTTTATCCCAATTCTTTTTACTGAAGGAGACTTCGGAATCGGCATTCAGGAAAATTTCGGAATCATCGGGGAGGGTGACCTCGGAACGTTCAGCAAATTCCGTGGTAACGGATTCATTCAAAGTGTTGATATAAAAATAGGAGCCTGCAAGTAATACGGCAATAACGGCGGCTACCCGAAGGAACTTTTTGAAGGGATCCAACGTAATGACCTTGAGGGCTTGACCCATGCGCTTTTCTTTTAAGCGTTCCAAACTTTGGTTCACATTGAACTCGGGGGCTTCCAAAGTGCTGGAAACCTCCTTGAGCTTTTTATAGGAAGCATACTCGTCGGACTTTTTAAATTCCGCAAGTTCTTCATCGGAAAGCTCTCCGCTAAGCCATTTTGCCAAGTAATTTTTTTGCATGATTTCTATGCTTTACTACCTTATAACAACTATACTTTTAAATACCCTACTTTTTCAATTAACAATTTTCAATAAATAGTTATCAATGGAATGTTGTTTGATAAATGGTCATTGTAAATTGTTTATTGATCATTGTCTCATATTCCATCAATCTGCTCCCGCAAACTTTTTAAAGCCAGGTGCATCCGTTTTTCAATGGCCTTAACACTCACGCCTTCCATTTCGGCAATTTCCGCATATTTCTTTCCATCAATTCTATTGAGCAAAAATGTGGTTCTTTGGTTTTCCGGAAGTGTACCTAAAGCATTGTCCAGTTTTTTCTTGTATTCCTGTTCCTCCATCAAAAACTCGGGTGACAGATTGGAAGATTGGTCATCAATGCTATTGGCGTATTTTAAACGCACTTTTTCGGCCTTGATGACATTAAGGTACAAATTGTTCGCTACCGTATACACAAACGATTTGGCTTTTTCCGGACTTACCTTGGCGCAGTTTTCCCAAAGCTTTATAAAAGCTTCCTGAACGGCATCATTGGCTTTTTCCTCATTACCAAACTTGTAATAAATGTAATTAAAAACCGTTTTGGAATGGGCCTTGAATATGGAACTGAAGACCTGATCTTCACATACGTTGCTCATGGGAAAGGATTTGTTTCCTCGCCAAAGATATTTGAAAAAAATTAAGATGAGGTAGGGTTTTTTTTAACGGGGTTGTTTTAAGATTGAATTGTAACCCCAAAATTCAAATTGTTATGAAAAAGTTGATCAACAACTTAATGTATGCAGGGCTCATTCTTGCGGCCCTTAATTTTACCTCTTGCCAAAATGAGTTCGAAGAAGTAGGAGGTACCGATGAACAAGAAACTATCCAAGCTAATTCTTCTGTAGCTAAATTAATTGAAGAAACTTCTTCACATGATGGTTCGTATGACAACATTGTTGACGGAGCCAGTTGTTTAGCCGTGCAATTTCCGTACACAGTAGAAGTAAATGGGATTGAGATTACACTGGATTCCAGAGAAGATTTGCACTTAATCGAAGAAATTTTTGACGCGGTTGATGGTGATGACGATATCTTGAATATTTTCTTTCCAATAACCATTACCTTACCCGATTATACGGAAATCGTTATTGAGAACAAGGAACAATTGATTGCCAAGGCCGAAGAGTGTTTTGAAGGCGGAGGTGACAATGATATTGAATGTATCGATTTTGTATATCCCATTACCCTTTTCACTTTTGATGTCAATTCCCAAATATCCCATGAAGTGATAATTGAAAGTGATGAACAGTTGAGGAGGTTCTTTGCGGAATTGGAAGAAGGCGATATCACCAGTATTGATTTTCCAGTGACCCTTAAAAAATATGACGGTACTGAAATTGTTGTTGAAAATAATGCATCATTGGCTACGGCCCTGAGCAATGCGAAAGATGAATGTGATGAGGATGACGACAATGACTATAACGACGATGATTTCACCATAGAGCGTTTGGAGGCCTATTTGGTAGAGTGTCCATGGGAAGTTCGTGAAATGTACCGCGAAAATGTAAGCCAGACCGATCAATACTTGGAGTACCTCATGGTATTTAAAGAAGACGGAAGTGTAATCGTACATGATCACGTGGGTAATGTACTTCACGGTACATGGAGCACTAGCGCTACTGATGCAGGTGTTCTTGTGACCTTGGATTTTGATGTGCTGGTTGACTTCAACTTGGAATGGTTGGTCTATGAACTGGACGAACACATCATCAAGTTCTTCAATGATAATGGCAACAAAATAATCCTAAAACAACGTTGTGATATTACCCCGGGTGAGGAACCCAACCCCAGCATTTTGAGAGATATTCTTTCCGAGTGCGAGTGGATCATCAAGAAAGTCAAGAATCAAGGTGAGGAAATCGATAGACTTTTAGGCTATGAGTTCAAATTCATGGCAGAGGGTGTGGTCACCTTGAGCAATGGTGTCAATACTTCAGAAGGTACTTGGGAAATTGGACTTAACAGCGAATTAGTGTTGTCCTTGATGATCAATATTGGTGATGAGCCAGGCGTAAGTTTTGAATGGCCTGTGAGAGAACTTACCGATACTAGACTTAAGTTTGATATTGATGAAATCGGTTATGAACTGATTTTACTCCGAGTTTGCGATGACAGTGCCAACGATGGTGATGTTACCGAAATCAGAAATATAATGATGGGTGGTCCTTGGAATGTTGCCTTGTACCAGGAAGGTGAAATGGATATGACTGTGGACTATGCAGGAATGGATTTCAACTTCTCTACCATGCAACAAGTTGAGGTTTCTGTAAATAACGATCCCATAGCTGCAGGTCTTTGGAGATTACTTCGGGATTCTGAGGAAGGGTTGAAGTTCTACATCAATTTTGACAGCAATGATAGCTTGGGAGATTTAACAGATGATTGGAAAATAATGTCAGTCACTTCCACTAGAATTGAACTGAAGGACGAGAGTGGTGATGGAACCATAGAAACCTTGGTCTTCGAAAAACCATAACAAATTTTCCCCAATCTTTTTGATTTGAAAAGGACGGCTCTCCCCAAAGCCGTCCTTTTCTTTGTTATTATTCTTAACTTTGTCCTCCTTTTAAAATAAAGAGCACCTATGTTCGATAATTTAAGCGAAAAACTGGATAAGGCACTCCATTCCCTCAAAGGGCATGGACAGATAACGGAGATCAATGTTGCGGAAACCCTCAAAGAAGTTCGGAGAGCGTTATTGGATGCCGACGTCAATTTTAAGATAGCCAAGGAATTTACCAATAAAGTAAAGGAAAAAGCACTGGGTCAGAATGTGTTGACCACCTTACAACCAGGCCAACTCATGGTCAAAATTGTAAAGGATGAGTTGACCGAGCTCATGGGTGGCGAAACGGAAGGCATAGACCTTTCTGGGAACCCTTCCGTGATTTTGATGTCTGGTTTACAAGGCTCCGGTAAAACCACGTTCTCTGGAAAATTGGCCAATTTTTTGAAGAACAAAAAAAGCAAGAAACCACTTTTGGTGGCCTGTGATGTGTACCGTCCGGCTGCGATTGATCAATTGCACGTCGTTGGAGAACAAATTGGGGTTGAAGTCTATTCAGATAGAGAAAACAACGACCCTGTAGCCATAGCTAAAGCGGGTATAAAACATGCCAAGAGCTTAGGAAGCAATGTGGTTATCATCGATACCGCAGGTCGATTGGCCGTGGATGAACAGATGATGACAGAAATCGCCAATATCCATAAGGCCATTACACCGCAGGAAACCCTTTTTGTGGTGGATGCCATGACCGGTCAGGATGCGGTGAATACCGCAAAGTCCTTCAATGATGTCCTGAATTTTGATGGGGTCATATTGACCAAATTGGACGGTGATACCCGTGGTGGTGCGGCCATTTCCATTAAATCGGTGGTGGACAAGCCCATTAAGTTTATCGGTACCGGTGAAAAAATGGAGGCTATTGACGTGTTTCACCCCTCACGGATGGCCGATCGTATTTTGGGGATGGGTGATGTGGTTTCCTTGGTGGAACGAGCCCAAGAGCAGTTTGATGAAGAACAAGCTCGAAAAATTCAAAAGAAAATTGCCAAGAATAAGTTTGGGTTTGATGACTTTTTGAGCCAAATCCAGCAAATCAAGAAAATGGGGAACATGAAGGACCTCATGGGTATGATTCCTGGTGCTGGAAAAGCATTGAAAGGCTTGGATATTGACGACGATGCCTTTAAACATATCGAGGCTATTATCCATTCCATGACGCCTGAAGAACGATCCACACCATCCAAATTAAATGCAAGTCGTAAAAAACGAATCGCAGCCGGTAGTGGAACTTCCATCCAAGAAGTGAACCAATTGCTGAAGCAGTTCGACCAAATGAGCAAGATGATGAAAATGATGCAAGGTGGTGGTGGCAAAAAGATGATGCAGATGATGCAGAATATGAGATAATTTTAGTCAGTAGTCAGTCACCAAAAACCTAAACCAAAAACTAAAATCATGGAAATCCTTGACGGGAAAAAAATATCCAACCAAATCAAAGAAGAAATCACCGTTGAGGTGGCCCAAATGAAGGAAAAAGGCGAAAAAGTTCCTCATTTGGCCGCAGTTTTGGTGGGCAATGATGGGGCTAGTCTCACCTATGTGGGAAGCAAGGTCCGTTCCTGTAAAAAAATTGGCTTCGAATCCACCTTGATTCATCTTCCTGAAGAAACTACTGAAGAAGAATTGCTAAAGCATGTGGCCGACCTAAATGCCAACCCCGATATTGATGGCTATATCGTTCAATTACCATTGCCCAAACATATTGACGAGGAAAAGGTATTGATGGCCGTAGACCCTGATAAGGATGTGGATGGTTTTCATCCCACCAATTTCGGAAAAATGGCCTTGGAGATGGAATCCTTTATTTCGGCAACGCCATTTGGGATTATGGAATTGTTACGTAGATACAATGTGGAAACCGAAGGAAAACACACCGTGGTCATTGGAAGAAGTCATATTGTGGGGAGACCCATTAGTATTTTGATGAGCCAAAAGGGCAAAGCGGCCAATTCCACAGTGACGCTTACCCATAGTCGAACCAAAGATCTTGCCTCACTCACCCGTCAGGCCGATATTGTGGTCTCTGCATTGGGAGTTCCCAATTTCTTAAAGGCCGATATGGTCAAAGATGGTGTGGTCATCATTGATGTGGGTATTACCCGAGTGCCGGATTATTCCCGTGAAAGAGGGTATTACATCACCGGTGATGTAGACTTTGAGAATGTCAGTAAAAAAGCATCCTACATCACTCCGGTTCCAGGAGGCGTAGGTC
>JBNLBG010000120.1:0-5622 GCA_050303195.1 Allomuricauda sp.
GGAAGCAGAAGCCCAGCGTATTCTGGATTTGCTGCCCAAAATGCAACCTGGAAAACAAAAAGGGATGGTGGTAGATGTTCCTTTTTCTATTCCGATTACTTTTAAACTGCAATAGTGTCCTTTCTAAAAAGATATAGTATAATTATATTATTTATTGTTGGTAAAGCCGGGGCTCAGTCATCGGCTTCTGCTATTGCGGATAGTCTGTACACCTTGGGGAATTATTCGGCGGCCATCAATGCGTATGCCAAGCGGGGTGATTTAAAATCCAGTTTACAGATTGCACGCGCCTATGAGGCCATTGGCAACTATACAAAAGCGGTGGTCCAATACCGTGCTGCCCTCGATAAAAATCCTGAATTGGAAATCGCCCGATTCGAGATGGGAAAGCTCCTGTTGAAAACAAAGGAATATGATGCAGCCTTGGAGGCCTTCACCACCTTGATTTCCAAAAAAGATGGTAACCCAGAGTATTTTTATTATTTGGGAAGGGTTCAGGAATCTATGGCCGAGATAACCGAGGCAAATAATTCGTTTCGGCAGGCGATTTGGTTGGACAGCACCCATTTACGGAGTATCTATTCTCTAGGTAAATATTTTGTGCTTAATCAAGAAAAGGATTCGGTGCTAAAATATGTTGATAAAGGACTTGATTTCTATGAAGAGGATGTTTCACTGATCAATCTTAAGGCACTTGCTTTTTTCAACAATGGACAATTTAATCTGGCCATTCCCCATTTTGAACAATTGTTGGAATTGGGAGAGGAAAAACCGTTCGTTTATAAAAAATTGGCGCATGGTTATCTCATGAACTTGGAAACTGAAAAAGCGTATCAAACGTATCGCCAGCTACTGAATTTTCAGGATTTTGAAGCGGATGCCTACTCTGGTTTTGCTGAAGTCTTCCTAAAGGAAAAACAGTTGGATAGTGCCCAATTCTATATTAAAAAATCCATTGAGGAACGCACCGTTGTTTTTGATGAAGAATATCGAGATTTAGGTCGTATTGCCCGATTACAGGGAAAGACCAAGGAAGCATTGGATTATTATACCCGAGCTTGGGAGGAAAATAAAAACAATCAGTACATTCATTATCAGGTTTGCACCTTGGCCGATGAGTATTACCGAGACCCTAAAACCAAGCTCCGGTATTATGAAAATCTATTGCAGCAACATCCTAAATTATTGCCCTTCATTGAGGAGCACGCTAAAAAGCGGGTTTCAGAACTTAAAGCGGAAATCCATTTTGCCGGCAACTGATTTCTTCAAAATATCGTAATTTCAGCCAAATTCTCGGGGCTGTTATGTGGAAGTTTGTTTTGTTCATCATTTTTATGGGCCTGCTCGTATCATGCGAGCTGTTCGAGTCCAAAGAGGACAAGACCCAAAAACTGGTCAATGCTGAACTTTTGGCCATTGATTGGAATGATGTGGACCAGTACCCTCTTTTTGACGACTGCGATGAGACAGCCACCAAACAAGTCCAGCGCCAGTGTTTTCAGAACGTAATGTTGGACTCCTTTTCCAATGCCTTGGACAGCTTGGAGTTTCAAGTAAACCAGGATTTGAACGATACCGTATACATCGATTTTGTGATTGATGAACACGGTTTCATTTCCGTGCTGAATGTGGAGGAAAAGACAGCTGTGCTCAATGCAATTGCTGACTTCAATAGCAAAATATCTGAACAACTGAACGATTTAACCACGGTAGCCCCCGCCATAAAAAGAGGGAATCCGGTAAGTCTCCGATTCCGGTTACCGCTGGTATTAAATACCAATTAGAAATTTGGCAACGGAAAAAATCATTTTAGGGATTGATCCGGGAACCACCATTATGGGTTTCGGAATCATAAAGGTCATTAATAAACAGATGCACTTTGTGCAGATGAACGAGTTGATGCTCCGAAAATATGAGGACCCCTATACCAAACTCAAGCTTATTTTTGAGCGCACTTTGGAGCTCATCGACACGTATCACCCTGATGAAATTGCGATTGAAGCCCCTTTTTATGGGAAGAATGTGCAATCCATGTTAAAATTGGGCCGGGCACAAGGAGTCGCTATGGCTGCAGGTTTGTCTCGGCAAGTGCCGATTACGGAGTACATGCCCAAGAAAATTAAAATGGCGATTACCGGCAACGGGAATGCCAGTAAGGAGCAGGTGGCCAAAATGCTGCAGAGTTTGCTGAAGTTGAAAACCCTCCCCAAAAACCTGGACAGTACGGATGGACTCGCCGCCGCCGTTTGCCATTTTTATAATGATGGAAAGGTGGAAGTGGGCAAAAGCTATTCAGGTTGGGAAGCCTTTATCAAACAAAACCCAGATAAAATTAAGTGACGATATCCAATTGGAAGTGAACAATTTACAATAACCAAATCACTCAAATGAACCTACTTTATGCAAACAGAGAATCCCTTGATGAAGAAATCGAATGATTTCGCATTGGAAACCGTTAGATTATATAAAAATATAGTTGCTTCAAAACGTGAATACGTATTGTCCAAACAGATGCTTCGCTCAGGAACATCTATCGGAGCAAATATTTCTGAGGCAAACGGTGCCATTTCATCTGCAGATTTTTCAGCAAAAATTTCCATAGCCTATAAAGAAAGTTTGGAAGTGAAATATTGGTTGTCTCTTTTAAAAGATTCCGATTATGTTGACCAGAGTAAGGCAAACAAATTAATCAATAGGGCCGATGAACTTTCCAAAATAATGTTCTCTATTCTTAAGACTACAAAAAGGGCCAAATGAATATTGTACATTGCTTATTGATAATTGATCATTGAATGGGCGGTATTTATATCCATATTCCATTTTGCAAACAAGCTTGCCATTATTGCGATTTTCATTTTTCCACCCAATTGGGAAAAAAGGAAGCCATGGTGAATGCACTCATCAAAGAGATGGAGATGCGCAAGGATGAGCTACCAAGTGAAGTAGTGGAAACTATTTATTTTGGAGGGGGAACACCATCTCTCTTGGAAATTGGTGAGATTGAGCGACTTATTCAAATGGTTTATGAATATTACAACGTAATTGACCAGCCTGAAGTCACCCTGGAAGCCAATCCAGATGATTTATCCAATAATCGAATCCTCCAGCTATCCAAAACTCCCATCAACCGATTAAGCATCGGAATCCAATCGTTTTTTGAGGAAGATCTACGTTTGATGAACCGTGCCCACAATGCGAACGAAGCCGAAAAATGTATTCGGGAAGCCACAAAGCATTTTGATAATATCTCCATCGACTTGATCTACGGAATACCCGGAATGGACCATAAACGATGGAAAACAAACATCCAAAAAGCCTTGGATTTTGGATTGCCCCATATTTCAAGCTATGCGTTGACCGTGGAGCCCAAAACGGCCCTTAGAAGGTTTATCGAAAAAGGGGTGGTCCCCGATGTGGATGACGAGCACGCACAAGAACAGTTCCATATTTTGGTGGATACCTTGGAAACGCACGGATTCATCAATTATGAAATTTCCAACTTTGGGAAACCGGGCTTTTTTTCCAAGAACAATACCTCGTATTGGTTGGGTAAAACCTATTTGGGCATTGGTCCATCCGCGCATTCCTTTGATGGCAGCAACCGAAGCTGGAATATTCGGAACAACATTAAATATATCAAATCCATAGAAGTGGGAGAGTTGCCCAACGAAACCGAGACCTTGACCCAAGCAGACCGCTACAACGAGTATGTCATGACGGGATTGCGCACCATTTGGGGTGTTTCTTTGGAAAGAATATCAGCCGAATTCGGTGCAAAATACGTGGAGTACCTGAACCAACAATCGCATAAATTTTTGGAGCAGGGCTTACTTGTTTTGGAAAAGAATACACTGCTCACTACCAAAAAAGGAAAATTTTTGGCGGATGGAATTGCCAGTGATTTATTTTTCTTGGAGTGACGTTATCTGGTGCAGTTCCTCGATGAAGGTATCGTATGTAAGTAGTTTAGCTCCCTTCCATTAGGTCAGAGGGCGGTGGTGGCAGATGTCCCAATTGGTTGAGAATAGTCATGTTGTCCCAAGTGACCCAAGTTTCAACTATTTTATCATTCGCTATCCGATGTACCCCGGCAAAGTCAAGCTCGGCAGTTTTTCCAGAAGGAGGAAAGGGACCCATTTGCCCTGTTTGCGTGCCCGAATATGTAGCCCAAAATGCTACTAAATCACCCTCAGCGACCAACATTTTCACATTTAATTTTTGATCAGGAATGGACATTCTATCCATTCTAATAAATTCTTTAAAAGCATCTAATGACTCAATGACTAGTTCTGGTGTGGCCTGACAATGACGAACATAATTTTCGGCTATATAATTATTCATTCCTTCATAATCTCCAGTTGCAACAGCTTCAAATGCCTTTGTTACAAGCGTTTTATTCTGCTTCTCCATGTTGTTTTTTGAATCTGAACAACTTGATATCCCAAAAAGGAATACAGATACTACAATAAAAATTCTTGTTTTCATTATAATGGATTTAAATTACCTACAATTAGTATGCTCAACATCGTTTAAATGTCGCTTTGGAGACAGATGCCTACCGGTCGGCAGAAAGGAATGAAGTTACGATTTTTGGAACAGAAAATCAACACTTCACTAGAACACAGTACTTTACAGGTCCACAAAACTCAATTTCCAATTGACCAAAATTCTTCCAGAATTTCACTCCAACTGACAATTTTTACAAAAAAATCCAATTTATTGCATTTGTTGAATGAATTGATTTAATTACTCAATCAAGTTTAGCATACATGATAGCCACCATAAAATACAACTCCAGAAATTACAAAATAGATTTGACCAAACCCCTCGATATTTCCATAGCACTACAAGATGGCAAGGGAGGGGTCAATGCCTGGTATTTGGGTCCGCCCAGAATAGAACCCCATCAACAAGACGGTTTTACAGGAAAGGTGACTGAGGGAGCCTCCACCAATTTCAATGATATTTGGTTCAATCCACATTCCCACGTAACCCATACGGAATGTTTGGGCCATATCACCGAAGTATTTCATTCCGTCAATAAAAAATTGGAGCAGTTTTTCTTTTTGGCTGAGGTCATCACAGTGGCTCCAGAGCAAGAAGGAGAAGATTTCGTCATTTCCGAAAAGCAATTAAAATATGCCTTGGGCAATAAAAAACGGGAAGCTGTTGTGATTCGGACGTTGCCCAATCTCAAGGATAAACGGTCTAGGAAATATTCAGATAGCAATCCGCCGTATTTGCTGGAAAAGGCAGCCAAATATTTGGTGAAAAAAGGAGTGAAACATCTATTGATTGATCTGCCATCGGTGGACAAAGAGCAGGATGGTGGAAAACTATTGGCCCACAATGCCTTTTGGAACATCAATGTCAAACCTCGGGAAAAAGCCACCATTACGGAATTCATCTATGTGCCCAACGAAGTAGTGGATGGCACCTATTTTTTAGATCTTCAAGTGGCACCCTTTGAGAATGATGCCAGTCCCAGTCGCCCAATCCTGTATAAAATCCTTGAAAAATGAAAACGGTTCTAAAGCTCGAAGAGTTCATGATGTTCGTTTTGGGTATCTATTTGTTCAATTTGACCCCTTATGCCTGGTGGTGGTTTTTGGTATTGATCCT
>JBNLBG010000121.1:0-5614 GCA_050303195.1 Allomuricauda sp.
AAATTAGCAGGCACAAACCCAGTATTTTATATATGTTATGAATCATTTTTACTAGGCATTAAATTATTTTTCAACGTTTTGGGTGATGGTCCCATTTCCAGGGTTGTCGACCGCACCTTGGGGGAAGGGCATGGTCCACAAATGCGATTCCGGGGACAAACTATAGGATTGCCCATTGTACTCTTTCGAAAATCCTATCGTATAGGTACCTTCGGCATTCAACCGTCGGGCATCGCAGAAAGGAATCAAGGTCAAAATAAGTTCGTTCATCTTGGTTTTGATGATGGCCTCCATGGCCTGGGTCTCGTTGCTTGCGGTCAAATCCACATAGGCTTCAGGCAATATCCGGGTCTTTCTGACCTGATTGAGGATATCCATGGCCGCTCCCCATTGATTGTCACGGGCCAGACATTCGGCCTTGATCAAATAGACCTCCACTGTGGTGATGCCCCCATAATTGAAATAACCGGATAGCGTGGCGTTGTAAAAGGTCTCCGCTCCAACCGTCCTTACCTTCCAACGGGAAAGAAAACGGGCATCCCCTGTTTCAAAGCGCTGCGCACGGTGCACAGGAATGTTGTTTTCCGTAGTAAAGCGGGTAAGGGCACCGTGTCTAAAATTGTAGTTTTCCACATAGTCAAACCCCATGGGCGAAGGCTTGCCCACGTAGGATTCGGGATCCTCGATGACCATCGCATTGGCTTGATAATAGGCAGTCCAGTCGTATAAGCTATTATTCTCTTCCAAAGCTCGATCGGCATTGGCAAGCGCCTCACCATAATTTCCCATTTGAAGGTGAAGCCGTGCCAAAAACGCATAGCCTGTCCCCAAATTGGGGTGTAGTACGGTCGCAGATTCAATGGGCAAATAAGGCAGGGCCTCTTCCATATCGGACAATATAAAATCGTACATCTCTTGAATGCTCACCTGTTCGCTGGGTGCATTGATATCGGCACTTGTAATGAGGGGGACGGATAATTTCTCGGATGCGTTGGAGGCTTCATAGGTGTCCGCATAGAAATTGGCCAAGTTAAAATAGCTCATGGCGCGCAACACCTTGGCCTGCGCCCAAAGCACACGTTGTTCCCCTTCAGAGGCTTCGGTAGTGGTCAGCGCATTTTCAATGATCAAATTGAAGGTCGAAATACTCGCATAACTCGAATAATAGGTGGATTCGTCCGAACGGTTCAGGGCAATACGGTCTGCGGATTCGTCCCAAAGATAGTTAGCCTTGTCCAAGGGGCTGAATGACAGGGTGGACTCACTCAGAAACCTATCGTTCAATAAGTTCAATGCCTGAGTGACATCAACGGAATGATTGGTGTATTCATTACGGACAAAGGCTTCATAATCGGCCAATGTCAAGGGGGTCTTTGATCCTTTTGGAATATCGTCCAAATACTCTTCACAGGAAGAGAGCCCAATAAGCATTACCAAAGGACATATGAGGTATATATATATTTTTTTCATGATCTTACTTTTTGATTACAGGTTTACATTGAATCCAAGGACAAAATTGGAGGTCTGGTATCCACCCAACAAATACTTGGCATCCCTACTCTTGGCCAGGGTGAACACATTCTCTACATTAAAGTTCATCCGTAGACCCTTCATGCCGAGTTTGGAAACGAGCTCGGATGGCATTCTGTAGGCCAGTGACACATTGCTTAACCTCACATGGGAGGCATCCAAAATGTTGATGTCCGCATAGGAATAAATAGATCTTAGGTCGTAGCTGTACTCTGGATCATATTCATAGACCACTCTGGGCACATCCGTACGGGCTTCATCACCTGGGTTCTTCCAACTATCCTCAATGCGATTGTTCACTGGTCTAATATTGGTAATATATCCCCCTGCCGCACCCGAATAGCTGTTGTCAAACATGGGCAGGAACGTGTTTCTGATCTTATGTCCCATCCCATAAATGAAGAGCGCAGAAAGTGAAAAGTCCCTATAAGTAATGGAGGTATTGAACGATCCACTCTGGACGGGAACCGTGGTACCATAGTCCTCAATGGCCTCAAGATCTCCCGGATTGTAGGATACCGGGGTCTGTTCCGCATCATAGACTTGGGGCAAACCGGTACTGCTCAACCCTGCCCATTTATAGGCATATATGGAGTTATAGTTTGTTCCGATCCTAGGGAACTCGGACGGATAGTCCAATTGGAGAAAGTACACTGGCGCTTCCACATTGACATAGGTCACCTCATTTTTATTGTGGGCGAACATGACCCCTATATCCCAAGAGAAATCTTCGGTCCTTAAAACACTTCCGTTCAAGGTAATCTCTACCCCGCGGTTGACCATTTCCCCATTGTTCAAAGTATACGTGGAATAGCCCCAACCTTCTGTTGGCACACCTTGGCTGTTGGCCAAAAGATCTTCTCCTTTCTTATGATAATAATCCACGGTTCCGTTCAGCCTATTTTTAAAGAAGGAAAAATCGACACCGACATTGGTCGTGGTGGTCTTCTCCCAAGATAACTGGGGATTGGGCCTGGAACTAACAGCACCCTGTATTCCACCAACATTATTATTGGCAAAGTACCTAGCCGTTAGGTAGGGTGCTGAATTTTTTGCGATATTCCCTCCGATACCATAGGAAAAACGCAGTTTTAGCCTACTGATCCAGTCCTTCTCCAAAAAGGTTTCATTGTGAAGGTTCCATCCTGCCCCGGCCGACCAAGTTGGTTTGTTCTGGTATTTATTATCGGTACCCCATAAGTTGGAACGGTCCCAACGCAGGCTTCCGGTCACCGAGTACCTTGAATCATAGGTATAACCGGCATTGCCGTATACGGAAACATAACGGTTGAGCAGTTCCCTTTCCTCCGAAAAATCATTTTGGCTCAGATATCCTCCAAACACGGAACCATAAACTTGCAGCAAATCGGCTTGATTTATCGGTGTATAGGACAATGTTTGGGAGTCATATCCATAACGGGTATGTTCACTATATTCCAATTTGGAGTGCCTCACTTCCGTACCGGCAATGGCACTCACATGGTGGCCACCATTGAACAGTTTGTCAAAGTTCAGTTGTTGACGGAAATTGTATGCGTTGGAATATTGGTTGGTCCGGTCGGAAATATCCCCATAGGGCAAATTATAAATAGCCTGGTTTGTAGGTGAAATGGTCACCAAACCATTGACCAAAGAACGCACGGCATAGGAATCAGAACTTCTCAATTGTTCCGAACGGTCGACCCCGTATTCATATTGGAACATGGCGTTATAGGAAAAGGCATCACTGATTTGAACATCCAATTTGGCAAAACTTCTGTTCAAAAAGTTTTTTCGTTCCCTGATGTTCCTCCCCAATTCTTCCATGGGGGTAATATCCATACTGTACAGGCTATAGGTGTCCATAGACTGCAAGGTAAAGGCACTGTAGCGTGATTCAGCAGTCGAAACAAAGGGCGATCCATCTGCATTGACCAATCCATTGTAAGGCTGATAAACGAATCCAGGATTCAGGGGATTGTACGTTTGTTCATTCCCATTGTTAAAGAACATATAAGTGCCCACATCCAAGGTTAACCAATCGGTAATCTGTGCAGTATTGTTCAGATTGATGCCCAATGACTGTTCATCCGAGAAAATATCTTCGAACTTATTGTCCTTATAGGTAGCTGAAGCATTGAAACTGTTCTTTTCAGACGCCTTTGCGAACCGGATATTGAACTGTTGGAAATATTGATCCCGTTTGGCGTATTTATCGAGGTCATCATAATATCGGAAACCAGATGCCGCCAAACGGTTCAGTGTATTGTTCATTTGTGTCTCTGAACTGTTACCCGAATAAAAATTCAGTAGGGTCTGCATTCCTTGGCTGGTGTACACCGCATTGTCCAATAAAGATGAGGCATAAGCGGCGGCCCCTCCACCTTGAAGATTGGGATTGCCATTGGCCCATTCCCTTTCGAAACCCACTATGGCCTCGGAACCGGTCAGGTTCCCGGTATAATATCTGTAAGGGGAAAGGGTCAAATTACTTGAGAACGATACGTTGGTTTCACCGGCATTGGCCTTTTTGGTCAGTATGACCACAACCCCATTGGCTGCGCGGGCCCCATATATCGATGTGGCCGCGGCATCCTTAAGAACGGTAATACTTTCTATATCCTCAATGTTGATGTTGGGCAGATTTTCTTCCAAACCGAATTCGTTATACCTGGTCTGTTCCACAGGGAAGCCATCAATAACATACAAGGGGGTTGTCAATCCGTTCATGGAAGTTACACCCCGTACAACCCCGTCACGAAGCCCTACGACCCTACCCTCTAAAACGGCATCGAGACTGTTCAACCGTTGTGCCTGAAAATCCTCAGAGTCCAACGTGGAATAGGAGCCCGTGACCCGTTCACTGGAAATGGCCTGATAACCGGATTGGATGACTACCTCCCCCAGTTCTGTGGCACTTTCCTCCAGGGTTACGTTAATCTCATTTTCAGAACCCACCGCAACCTCTTTGGTCTTGAATCCAATATAGCTGAACACCAGCACATCGCCTTGGTCCGCTCCTATCCGATATTTTCCATTCTCATCGGTGGTGGTTCCCTTTCGGGTTCCTTGGACAATGATGGTCACCCCCAACAAAGGAATGCCATTCTTATCGAACACCGTTCCCGAAATTTGGGTTTCTTGATCCTCCTTTTCTTTATCCTGCTGGGTTGGAAGGGGATTATTTTTCCTTTGGGTGAGCACGATGTGCCTATCGATTATCTTGAATTTGATATTGGATCCAGTAAAAACTTTTTGAAGCACATTTTCAATCCGTTCCTTGTCAACCTGAATGTCGACCCTTCTGTCCACATTGAGTTCTTCACTGCGGTAAAAAAACCGAAACTCCGTGGTTGACTCTATCTGTTCAATAATTTCAAAAACGTTGGCAGATTTCATGTCCAGACTTATCTTTGCGGTCTGGGCATAACCGGTTTCTGCCTGCATCTGAAAAAATATGATCAGAAAAAATGTCAGTGTCAGTTTCATCTTTAAATCGAACAATGGGGCAATGGGGCTCCAGTGATTCGACACGGATTTAATTTTTTTCATAATTTTAATTTGGTTTTTGTTATTCAGACTTAAATCATTTTTTTCATCGGGGGGTGTTGGAGCACCCCCCGATTCTTTTACGTCCCTCCAATTACCTTATTCACATAGGAAATTATTAGGCACTGATCAAACCTTATGGTATCCCTAGGTTCAATTTCATTTTTTTTTCATAGGCTATTGGTGTTTTTGTTAGTTAGTTGTTTGTTTGTAATGGTAATGGTATCTCCGTTTCTGGTAAAGTTGAACGGGGTATGTTCTTGACAGATTCCCAAAATTTTCTCCAAGGGTTCCCCATAGGCAAAGGTTCCCGTAAACTCCATGTCGTTCAAGGCCTTGTATTGATTTTCAAAACGTACATCAAAATTTCGTTCCAGTTCCTTCAGGATAAGTTCAAAGCGATCGTCCACGAACACCAGCTTGCCTTGCTTCCATCCAATATACTTGTCGATGTTGGCCGTTTCCACATCGATGGCACCATTTTCGTAAACCGCCCTTTGCCCGGGAACAATGGTGATGGGTTTGGTACCCTCTACGTTATTGGAATGGTACACCC
>JBNLBG010000122.1:0-5470 GCA_050303195.1 Allomuricauda sp.
GGCTACGCTGATCTAGGAGACTAAGGCTGAACTGGTTTCAGAATCCGCGCTGATCTTTTTTACCAAGCCTTGCAATACTTTACCGGGGCCCACTTCCACAAAGCTTTTTGCACCGTCTTTCACCATCTGCTGGACACTTTGTGTCCATTTTACGGGTGCCGTCAATTGCAGGATCAGATTTTTCTTGATTTCATCGGCATTGGAGACCGCCGTAGTGGTCACATTTTGATAGATAGGGCAGCTTGGCACACTGAACTGGGTAGCTTCAATGGCAGCAGCCAGTTCTTCCCGGGCAGGTTCCATTAAAGGGGAGTGAAACGCACCACCCACAGGCAGCAACAAGGCTCTTCTGGCTCCGGCTTCTTTCAATTTTTCGCAGGCGATGTTCACCGCATTCACTTCGCCGGAAATCACCAATTGACCGGGGCAGTTGTAATTGGCGGGAACCACAATGCCTTCCACCTCTTCGCAGATTTTTTCCACGATAGCATCATCCAACCCCAAAACGGCTGCCATGGTGCTGGGTTTTATTTCGCAGGCTTTTTGCATGGCCAGTGCCCGCTGGGACACCAATTTGAGCCCATCCTCAAAAGTAAGGGTGTCATTGGCCACCAAGGCGGAAAATTCGCACAAGGAATGCCCTGCTACCATATCGGGCTTAAAACTGTCGCCCAAGACCTTGCTTAAGATCACAGAGTGGAGGAAAATGGCCGGTTGGGTCACTTTGGTCTGTTTTAAGTCTTCGGGAGTGCCCTCAAACATGATATCGGTAATGGAAAAATCCAAAATTTCATTGGCTTGTTCAAACAGCTCCTGTGCTTGGGAATGGTTTTCATAAAGGTCCAATCCCATTCCAACAAATTGCGCTCCTTGTCCTGGAAAAATATATGCGTTCATAGTAGTCGAGTTTTTTTGAGTGGCACAAAAATAGGGATTATTTGATTCTTTAGTCCTCTTTGAACCAACTGGAATAGGTTACATAATTATTGGCGATGCGATCTATCTCGCCCGAACTCAATTCTGGACTTATATCCTTGATTTTTTTGGCCGGCATACCGGCGTAAACACTCCCGGATTCCACATGGGTTCCCATGGTCAACACAGCGCCAGCAGCAATGATGGAATTGCTTTCCACCACACAGCCATCCATAATAATACTGCCCATGCCCACCAATACATTGTCTTTTATAGTGCAACCGTGCACAAGGGCATTATGCCCTATGGAAACGTTGTTGCCTATGGTGGTTGGGGATTTTTGATAGGTGCCATGGATTATGGCGCCATCCTGTACATTCACTTTGTTTCCCATTTTAATGTAATGTACATCGCCGCGAATTACGGCATTGAACCATACGCTGCACTGGTCACCCATGGTTACTTCGCCCACAATGGTAGCGTTCTCGGCGATAAAGCAATCTTTTCCAATTTCTGGGGATTTTCCCCTAACGGATTTGAGTATCATTCTATTAAACTTTAAGAACTAGAAACATCTCGACAGCTCCTTCGACTGCCTGCCCGTCCGGCAGGCGGGCACTCAGGATGACAACTTGATGTGACAATTTATTGAAAATACGATAATAATTCGGCCTTTTTGGAAGCAGAAACGGACAGTTCTTTCCCATTGGAAAGAATCACGCTGCCCCCCTTTCCTTTTTTATATTTGACCACTTCGGCCACATTGACCAAATAGGATTTATGGATTCTGGCAAAAGCATGTGGTTGCAGGGCTTCCTCAAAATATTTCAGGGTTTTGCTCACCACAATTTTCTTGTGTTCCAAATAGATTTCGGTGTAATTGTCATCGGCTTTGCAAAAGTAGATATCCCCAACTTCCAAAACCTGAAATCCATCTTGTTGTGGCAAAGTAATTTTTCCTTCTGCCTTCATGGGTGTAATTTTCAGCACTTGCCCCTCTAAGGCATTTTCCTTTTCCTTTATCGCTATCACATAATCCACCGCTTTTACCAATTCATCAATGTTGATGGGCTTCATTAAATAATAGGCCGCATGATGGTTAAGGGCATCCATGGCATATTGGTTGTAGGCCGTGACAAAAATGGCCTCGAAGGTGCGGTCCGGTATCTTGTCCAACAGGTCAAACGCATTGCCAAAGGGCATTTCCACATCGAGAAATACCAAATCGGGTTGGTGTTTTTGGATCAGGGCAATGCCTTCCTCAATATGGGCCGCTTCACCCAAAAGCGTCACCCCTGTACAGTATTTGCTTAGATAATTCCGAAGGATTTCCCGGCTATTCGCCTCATCCTCCACTATGATTGCCCGTAGTTCCATTAGTCTCTTTTTAGTTTTAAGGTCACTTTGGTACCCGTTTGATCCTCATTTAGGTTTGCAATGGACACATCCACCTTGTTTTTGTACATATCATTAAGGATTTGGATGCGCTTCTTGATATTCCCCATCCCCTTCGATTTTTGCTTTTTCTGATTACTGGTCTTTAGCGCTGCGGATTTTTTTCTCCCGATGCCATTGTCCGTGATGGTAATTTCCAACAAGTTATTGGTGAGCTGCTTTAGGGCAATTTTCAAAAATCCTTTTTCTTCCTTGTACCGCAATCCGTGCCATATGGCATTTTCAATATAGGGCTGTAGCAACATGGGTGGAATTTGAAAGGCATCGACATCTACATGCTGGTCTACATCAATTTCGTAATCGAACTTATCCAAAAAACGGGAATGTTCCAATTTTACATACAGTTCCAACAACTCCAATTCCTTCGATAATGGAATAAAATCCTCCTCCGAATTTTCCAGTACACTGCGCATCAACACCGAAAACTCGCTTAAAAACCTATTGGCACTTCGTTCATCGCTCTTGGCAATGTAATTGTTCACCGAATTGAGCGCATTGAAAATAAAATGAGGGTTCATTTGCGTGCGCAATGACTTCAATGCTAAAAGATTATTGGCCAATTTTTGTTGCTTGTTACTTCGGTAGTATAAAAATGTGGTGAGTGCCATGAGCAAAATTCCGAATACCAAGGAGTAAATGATCCATTTTTGGCGTTTGCTGGTCTCCTCGAAGAGTTGTTGCTCAGTAACCGCCAAACTGTACTTGCTTTGGTTGAGTTCACGCTCTTGTTCTAAACTTGAAATCCGGTTTTGGGTATTGGCAATCTCTCTGTTGAACCGGGCGGCCTGTGAGATTTCCTGTTCTTTTCTGATGTATAAACTGTCCACCACAGCCACATAATCTTGATACGATTCCAATGCTTTGGAGAAATCCCCTTTATAGCGATAGACTTCGGAGAGCTTTCGTGTGGCATCCTTTTGTACCACCAAATCGTCTTCTTCATCGGCTTCTACAATACTCTTTTCCAAATAGGGAATGGCCTCGTCCAACTTGTCTTGTGCAATATAGGCACTGGCTATTTTGTAATTGATGCGCTGGGACGTAATGGTATCTGCTCCAGAAACGCCACGACTCTCGGAACTTACCTTGGATTGTGGGAGTTGTCGTAGCTCGTTCAGGCTTTTTTTCCGCAATTGGATTTCATCGTCATAACGGTTTTTTTGATTGTAGAAGTCCGCCACACGTTCGCTTTCTTGAATCAAACGCTCTGGTGCCACCTTTCTTGAAAGACTAAGGCTATTCTGATAAAAGCCCTCGGCCTCGACCACCCTGTTCTCACTGGCGTAGGTTTCGGCTATTTTGGAATTTAAATCGATGACTTTAGGGGATATCTGGTTCTTTTCGGCCACTTGAAGGCCTTCTTGATAAAAATCCTGGGCTTTTCTTGGGTTGGAAAGGCCTTTATGGGCATCACCCAATGCTTCATACAGTTCTACCCGCTGATAGGGAATCATATTTTTTACATCCAACAATGGGGATAATGTAGACACTGCGTTTTCAAATTCGCCATTCAATATGTACGTTTTTCCCAATAAGAGTTTTGTTTTATTGGAAGGTCTGGCCGCAAGGGCATCTTTGAAATTGGTAATGGCCAGGTCATATTGTTTATGATACATATACACTTCACCCAAAGTACTGAGTGAAGCCGAGAGTTCACTTTTGTTACCCAATGCGCCCAAAGGTTCCATGGAACGGGCAATAAAATCGATGCTCTTTTCCAGGTTTGTCTTTTTGTAAAGGTTGGCCGAGTCTAAAAGTTGCTGATGGTCCAAAGTGTTTTCCCTTGCGCCAGAGACAGATCTTTTCTCTTTTTTGGTGGATTTTGAAGCAATGTATCCTTCCACCAAAACATCTACATCTTCATTGGAACGTATGCGATGCCTGACCGTTTCAAATTCGGGGCTCTCAAAGATGAGCATGTCCCCAATAGCCGCTTTTATGGTAAACTCGCCAAATACATCGGTCCGTGTATACCTTCCCTGATCTGTTGAGACCTGCACGCCAGAAATCGGGGAACGATTCTCTTTTCCCTTTACAGACCCTTCAATGTCCATCTCAGTACGAGCATTGCCCACTTGGGCATGACCTATGGCCGAAACCACCAATAGAAGAAACAGTATGTATGTTTTTTTTATCATTTACGAAGTAATACCAAGGTAAACTTAGTTCATCCCAAGCGTATTAAAAAATGGTGTTATCTCAAAAAGCTTACAAAAACACCGCTTTTTTACCCTTTTACAAAACCAATCGTGCCACTCACTCATTCTAGGTGACCGTTCCCTCATTCTGGATTTTTATTGAAAAAAGTTGGAAATACTTTTAGTGCATCATTCTAAAAAAATTGAACCATGAAATATTTGAAACATCTATTCGGAACAGCACTTATTTTATCAGTGGCGGGAACCGCCTATGGTTGCAATCTTAAGGTCAAGGAACCCGTGAACACCACCTTGATCGCACAATCCATCCCTGAAAAACCGGTTAAGCACTATGTAAAGATTGCCCTTTTATTGGATACCAGTAACAGCATGGATGGTCTTATCAACCAGGCCAAGGCCCAACTTTGGGATATTGTAAATGAATTTACCCATGCCAAATGTGGGAACGACGGCAGACCTTCCCTTCAAATTGCCCTTTATGAATATGGAAACGACAATCTGTCCTCAAGGGAAGGATACATTAGACAGGTCATTGGTTTTAGTGATGATTTGGATGAGATTTCAGAAAAATTGTTCTCCCTAACTACGAATGGTGGTGAAGAGTATTGTGGTGAGGTCATCCAAACCTCCTTGAAGCAGTTGGATTGGGGCAAAAATGCCGATGACCTCAAAATGATCTTTATAGCAGGCAACGAACCTTTTACGCAAGGCAAACTCGACTACAGGGATGCTGCCAACAATGCCAAGGAAAAGGATGTTATTGTCAATACCATTTTCTGTGGGAATTACGAACAAGGCATCTCAACCAAGTGGAAAAACGGTGCTACATTGACGGGAGGCGATTATATGGCCATTGACCATAACAGACAAGTAGTACATATTGCCACGCCTTATGATGATGTGATCATCCGGTTGAACTCTAAATTGAACAGCACCTATAT
>JBNLBG010000123.1:0-5458 GCA_050303195.1 Allomuricauda sp.
ACGTTGCACGGATGGATTATCAGGCTCACCACAATGTTTTACCGTACGGCGATCACATCAATCTCAATTTTGGCATTTCTAGCCAATCCACTGGCCGAAAAAGTGGTCCGGGCCGGTTTGTTGGTGAAGTATTCGGTATACACTTCGTTAAAGCTGGCAAAATCCTCCATAGTGCTCAAAATCACGGTGCATTTAACCACATTTCCCAAATCCATATGATGTTGGGCCAAAACCGCCTCAATATTTTTAATGGCCTGCTTGGTTTCCGCTTGTATTCCCCCGTCAACCAAAACACGGGTGGAATGGTCCATCCCTATTTGCCCGGCCAAAAAGAATATATTCCCGGCCTGAACCGTATCACTAAAGGGTGCGTCCTGTTTTTTGACCTCGTGGGATTTGTGGAAAATAAGCTCGGTCTCATCTTGTGCATGGACGAAGACCATAGTTCCCAGTGTAAAGACAAACAGTAAAATGTATTGAAAAGGTTTCATGACAGGGTTTTTAGATTTGCTTAAAATTACCCTATTTTTATCGGAAATTGAATGGGATGACCAACAAAGAAAAATTCTTTGAACATATAGAGCAAGGCTATGCCACCAAAGGAGATTACATCATTATGGGTGCTGGCATGCTGGATGGCGAGACCGTCACCAATGCCTATGTAAAGGTTCCTTTAAAAACCCTTAACCGACATGGCCTTATCGCTGGGGCCACTGGAACCGGAAAGACCAAGACCCTTCAGGTTTTGGCCGAAAATCTATCGGACAAGGGAATTCCTGTATTGTTGATGGACCTTAAAGGTGACCTAAGCGGCATTGCCCAACCCAGCCCGGGCCATCCCAAGATTGATGAACGACATGAAAAAATAGGTCTTCCATTTGAAGCCAAAGGTTTTCCAGTGGAGATTTTATCCCTTTCCGAACAGGATGGAGTTCGTTTGCGGGCCACCGTCTCCGAATTTGGACCGGTGTTGCTCTCGCGAATTTTAGATCTTTCCGTCACCCAAGAAGGCATTGTGGCAGTGGTTTTCAAATACTGTGATGACCATAAACTTCCCTTGCTTGATCTCAAGGATTTTAAAAAAGTGCTCCAATACGCCACAGGCGAAGGCAAGGAGGAATTCCAAAAAGAGTATGGGCGAATTTCCACAAGTTCAACAGGCACCATTTTGCGAAAAATCATTGAATTGGAACAACAGGGTGCTGAACTTTTCTTCGGAGAGAAGTCTTTTGATGTTGAAGACCTGGTTCGAATTGATGAAAATGGAAGAGGCTATGTGAACATTATCCGATTGACGGATATCCAAGACCGACCCAAACTTTTCTCGACCTTTATGTTGAGCCTTCTGGCCGAAATTTATTCCACTTTTCCTGAGCAAGGCGATAGCGAACGACCTGAATTGGTCCTTTTTATTGATGAGGCCCATTTAATTTTCGACAATGCTTCCAAAGCATTATTGGATCAGATTGAAAGCATTGTCAAATTGATTCGCTCCAAAGGTATTGGTCTGTATTTTGTCACTCAAAACCCTACGGATGTGCCGGATGATGTGTTGGCCCAATTGGGATTGAAGGTGCAACATGCCCTTCGGGCATTTACCGCAAAGGACCGAAAAGCCATAAAGCTCACAGCGCAAAACTATCCCATTACTGAATTCTATGATACCGCCGAAATCCTTACTTCACTGGGAACAGGAGAAGCTTTAATCTCTGCTTTGGATGAAAAGGGAAGGCCCACACCCTTGGCGGCAACGATGATGCGGGCACCCATGAGCCGAATGGACATCCTTTCCGAAGCTGAACTAAAGGAGACCCTTGGAAAATCCAAATTAATCAAAAAGTACAATGAGACTATTGACCGGGAAAGTGCCTATGAAATCCTGAATGAAAAAATTGAAAAAGCCGAGAAAGAAGCTGAAAAGGAGAAAGAACAAACCCGTTCACGAAGATCAACATCCACAAGAAGAAGCACCCGAATGAATCCCGTGGTAAAGGTATTGACCAGCGCAACCTTTATCCGTGGCGTACTTGGGGTATTAAAAAAAGTGATTCGATAAAAATTCTATGAAAAACAAGACCACCGTTATTATTTTAGCCTGCTTATTGGCATTGGTTCAATCCTGTGAAAAAGATAGCCCTTACCTAATTACTGAAAATAGTGTAGGACCGCTATTAAAAACATCACCAGTTTCTGATCTGGAAACTCTTTTTCCCAATGATTCCATTGTAAAGGACACCACAAATATTAATCTAGGGGGAACTTCAAGAAAGATTGAGGTCTTTGAAAAGGGCGGCAAACCTTTGTTAACTCTGACCTCTAATGCGGATAGCATCCCAACCATTGAAAATATCAGAATATTGGACAAGCGCTACACCACAAATAAGGGTATTGGATTACAAAGTACCTTCAAGGACATTCAAAAACAGTACACCATCAAAAAAATAGTGACCACTATAAACAGTATTGTGGTCTTTCCCAAGGAAAGCAACCTCTATTTTACCATTGACAAGGAAGAATTACCTTCAAACCTTCGTTTTTCTTCATCGAATATTGAAGCGGTGCAAATACCGGACGAGGCCAAAATAAAGTACTTGATGGTGGGTTGGGAATAACTTGTTAATGTATTCTAAACAGCACCATAAGCCTTTATCATTTGGCTAATTTATAACCTAAAGCCAGTCCAATGAAAAACCTGTTGATTGTAGTTGCCCTACTGCCCTATGTATTTTGGGCGCAATCCAATTTTGAACCCGCTGACAAGCATTCTTACAGTTCACCCAATGCCAATGAAAAGGAAAAAATCATTGCAGCCACAAAAGCATTTTCCAAAGCCTATATGGACGGAGATTTTGAAACGATTGCCAATAGTTATACCACAGATGCCAAAATTTTCCCGAACAATGCTGATATTATCTCTGGAAGAGAAGCTGTAAAACAGCAATGGATGTTGGGAGCCGGAACCAAAATCTTACATCATGAAATAACCCCCTTGGAAATTACCTTCCTTGGAGACTATGCACACGACTATGGTTACTTTGAGGGAAAATCAGAAAATAAGGACGGTTCCATTGCCAATTGGAGAGGAAAATATGTGGTCGTCTGGAAGAAAGAAGACGATAAATGGAAAATGTATCTAGATATTTGGAATCGAATTCGAGATTAGAGCAATCCATATTTTTCCCGGTTGGCCAGTACTTTTGGACTGTTGGCCTGCATCCATTCCGTTAACTCCAGCAACTTTTCCACATAGGATTGTCCAAATTCGGTAAGGCTGTACTCCACTCGAATGGGAACTTCAGCGTAAGCGTTTCTGGAAATATAGCCGTCCGCCTCAAGTACCTTTAACCGTTGACTCAACACCTTGTTGGAAATACCGTATACATACTTTTTCAACTTGTTAAAACGCAATACTGGAAAGTATCCCAACCATAAAATAATCAAGGTGCTCCATTGGTCGGAGGCCACGGACATCACATCCCGCACCGGACAAAGTTCTGGTGGATTCCTGTAATCAATGTGTCCAAACATTTTTTCGAGTTTTTTTTGCGTTCTAACTTCTTGATTATCAACAATAGTTTCCATACGCTTACTTAGTTTTGGCAAAGTGACTTCTTTTATCTTCTAAAATGAATATGTATTTTTGGTAACTTATAAAGAGTAAGTTACAAAAAGTAACCAAAATGAAAAAACTCCTGACCAAAATGATTCCTTTGGCTTACGGTCAATTTTTTAATCTCTATGCTCTTTTTGCACCTAAAAAAGCAGCCGATAAGGCCTTCTATTTGTTTTGTACGGTTCGTAGAGGACGTGTTCAACCGCAACAAACAGATTATCTAAATGAAGCCAAGCATTCTGTTGAGAATGTTGCCGATCTTAAGATTCAAACCTACCATTGGAAGGGTGAAAAAGATACTGTATTACTGGTACACGGCTGGGAAAGTAATACATTCCGGTGGCGAAACCTTATAAAAAAACTCAGAGAGGCCAATTTCAACATTATTGCTTTTGATGCGCCTGCCCATGGGTATTCCTCTGGAAAATATCTGTATGTTCCCTTATATGAAAAGGCCGTACGCCATATGGTGCAAAAATTCAACCCAAAGCACCTTGTTGGACATTCGGTCGGGGGCATGACCTTACTTTATAATGAGTACATAAATCCAAATCCCGAAGTAGAAAAAATGGTCCTTATCGGAGCACCTTCGGAGTTTCATGAAATTATGGAGCACTATCAAGACCTATTGCGATTCAATGATCGTGTAATGAAAGTTCTGGATGATTATATTCAAAATAGGTTTGGGTTTACTATCCGTGATTTTTCCACTTCCAAATTTGTTGAATCCAATACCAAAAAGGGACTATTGTTCCACGACCGCTTTGATGCCATTACACCCTATCATGCCTCGGTGCAGGTCAACAAAAAATGGAAGGGAAGCCAGCTTGTGAGTACCGAAGGATTGGGTCATTCCATGCACCAAGAAGATGTGAACAATCGGATCATCTCTTTTTTGGAGGCTTAAAAAAGATGTTCTAATTTTCAGGAAAAATCCGTCATGCAGAATATTACTCCGTTTCACGTCGCTATCCCGGTGCACAATTTAGATGAATGCCGAGTTTTCTATCGAGATGTTCTGGAATGCGAGGAAGGACGCAGCAGTGATCATTGGGTCGATTTCAATTTCTTTGGCCATCAATTGGTGATTCATTATAAACCCAAGTCGGAAGAAGCGTTGCACACCAATCCTGTAGATGGAAAAAATGTACCTGTACCCCATTATGGCGTAGTTTTGGAGTGGGACACCTTTCAATCTTTTTCCAAAAAAATGGAAGAAAAAGGGATTGATTTTGTCATTGCACCCTATGTCAGATTTAAAGGTGAAGTGGGCGAACAAGCCACTATGTTTTTCTTAGATCCGGCTGGAAACGCGCTAGAATTCAAGGCTTTTAAGGATATGGGACAATTATTCGCTAAATAATTTTATACGATGAAAAAATACCACAGACCTATTGCATTTTCCGCTTTGGTCGTTTCACTTTGCTTCCTTTTGTACAGTTTCACCAACGAAAGTGATGAAGCTCCCCCTGATTGGATTCAATTGTTCAACGGGAAGAATCTCGAGAATTGGACCGTTAAAATTCACCATTACGAAGTTGGAGATAATTTTGGAGATACTTTTCGGGTAGAAGATGGCATATTAAAAGTACGATACAACAACTACGAAGGGGATTTCAATAATCGCTTTGGCCATTTGTATTATAACAAACCTTTTTCAAGCTATCATTTAGCAGTGGAGTATCGTTTTGTGGACGGTTGGTATGAAACAGCCCCTGAGTACACCCTGTTGAACAGTGGGATCATGTTTCATTCCCAAGATCCTCGGACCATGCCAAAAGAACAAGATTGGCCCATTTCGGTGGAACTACAATTACTTGCTGGCATTACCGAAGGAGAACCCAG
>JBNLBG010000124.1:0-5238 GCA_050303195.1 Allomuricauda sp.
GGGAACCGTCCTTTTTTATATACGGCGAAAATAAGGCAACTAGATGTTAATTTAAGCATAAATGTTGTGAAAAATCGATAAAATGATGTATTTCATCGATCATTTCATAATTTTAACATATGGAAAAGAAGAAAAAAGACCTTAAAAAAAATAAGGAAGAACGTGCCAAAGAGTACGAAAAGAAGCTGAAGATCAACGGGACGTTGGATGATGTTTTGAAGGTATCCGTTGATAAGAAGAAGGGCGATAACTGACCAATGTTAGCTTGAATTGGAGAAGTGTCGCAACGCTCATTCAAATGCGGTAGTCCCTTCGTAGGGTACGTAGGTTACCCCGTTGCTCTGGTTGCCTGAATCAGTGGGCATCTAACCACAAAGGGAGGTTCCGCCAAAAAAAATTACTTCGCGGTAAATCCCAAGAAAATCATTTAATCCTGTCCCATATTGTATATAGGTGCCAGAACAAGAGCACCTATATACATTTCCAATCATTTACATCCGTTTACAAACGAAAACAAGTATTTTAAAACCGACTTCTGGTTTTTGGTGATTCTATGTTTGCCCTGTCGAATGACAAGTTCGATGGTATTAACTGTTTAATCCTTAAATCGTATTACTATGAATTCACTTAAAAACAAAGTACAGTTGATTGGAAACTTGGGTAATGACCCAGAAATCATCACCATGGAAAATGGCAATAAACTGGCTAAATTTTCAATCGCTACCAATGAAACCTACAAAAATTCCGAAGGCGAAAAGGTCACTGACACCCAATGGCACAATGTAGTCGCATGGGGAAAGTTGGCCGAAATCGCGGAAAATTATCTCACTAAAGGAAAAGAAGTGATGATTGAAGGGAAGTTAATGTCCCGTTCCTATGAGACCAAAGAAGGAGAGAAACGCTACATCACAGAAGTTAAGTGCAACGAAATGTTGATGTTGGGCAAATAGATTGCTTTGCAAATCATCGGAAAAGGGGGCATTTTGTCCCCTTTCTTTTTGTTTGATATGTTTTTACAATAATTTAATATATAGCAGGGTAACTATTGGGGTGGTTGTTCGTCTAATGAAGTGAGATTGCTATGAAAACCGTTAAAGCCCTCATATTGATTTTTGTCCTTGGCTCGGGGCCCATCTCTTTGGCCCAAGAGCTGAATACTACTATATACGATTTTCATTTCTATGAAAGGTTGGCACAGCGCGATGCTGCCTATGAGCAAACGATTCAATTTTCCAACGAGCAGGATGAACGTGACTACTGGACAGATCAGAAAAACTATGAGAGATTGCTCCTGCAAAAAAATCCCGAAGCCTATCAGGTGTATATCAGCAACAAGGCACCATCATACATTGATCATATCCAACAATGCCAACAGGAATGCGCACATGGCGACTTTTACAAAAGGGAGGTGGCTTTTTTTCTGCTGAATACTTCCAATGCCCCCTTGAATGTATGGACGCTTTCCGTGGCCAATCCCAAGAAAAATCAGGGCGGTTTTAAATAGATATTGCTCTTTAGAGCCCGCGGCCAATTAGGGTATTTTCATTTCAAGTTGTTATAAAACTGAACGCACGATTATCTCGATGGTAATCATGAAAAGGAAATTTGAATTAAATTTTACAAGATGAAGTATTTCGGTTTTTTAATAGCATTGTTCACTTTTACATGTACAACTCAGCTATTTGCTCAAGAAGAAGGAAAAGAAAAAGCAGTGCAAGATAAGCACTCGTATTACGAGCAACGGGCCAAGGAAGATGCAGCGTATGAACAGTCCCTGGCCCTGGAGAATGAAAATGATGAGAAAGACTTTTGGGATGACCAAGAGCAATATGAAAAAGACTTAAAAAAGCGGGATAAGGAAGCGTATAAAGCCTATATGAAAGGGAAAAGGGATGCTTATGCAGAACATGCGAAGCATTGTAGCCACAGTTGTCATCACAGTGATTACTATTATCACCATACGTCCTTTTATTACAGCTACCACCACTACCACTATCCTAGCAGGAGAAGTACGATAAGAACAGGTATACATGTTGGAACCCCAAGCCTTAGAGTCGGGATTTTCTAAATGAAGATTACCCAATAAAAAAACGCTCCTTTAAGGAGCGTTTTTTTATGCAACTTTTTTCAAAAGGTCAAAGCAAGGACATTTTTTACAGCGTTTGCTTTCCTTTTTCTTGTATTTCTCACAGCATTTTGATTTTAAATTGCCATGGGATGACAATTCCTTCAGCAATGCCTTTTTGAATTTCTTTTTTTCCTTCTTCTTTTTTCCCATCATGAATAAAGATGGGCAAATCTAATTATTTTAATTAAATCTAAATAAGAAATTAACATAATTGTAATTCCAATCGCTTAAAAATGAAGTGATACCCCCATTGTACTAGGCCCAAATGAAAGGTTCCAGCTAAGCTTTTTGGAATGATCATTGTACTTTTCATTGTATTTGGAGTCTAAGTATTTGTCAATGGATTCCACAATAAAAATACTCAACACTGTGCTGAAGGCAACATCGGAAAACCAGTGGAAATCATCTATGACTCGTACCAATCCCGGAACGGACCCCACGGTATAAAGGCCTATTTTCACCCAGGGACTTTTAAATTGTTTGGCAATGGCATAGGCATTGCTAAAGGCCAACATGGCATGTCCAGAAGGAAATGAATCATAATTGAGCACCCTATCTAAGTGGAAAGGATCATAAACATCAGAATTATCCCCACTTTTGGGTCGGGCCCTCCCAATAATACGCTTACTCACCTGTTGTAAAAACCCGCCAGCCGTTGCTGAAGAAATGAGGAGAACACCGGTTCGCCGCAATTTTTCGTTTTTGGTAAAAAGCCCGGCAAGATACACCCCTCCAGTTAACATATAATTATTTTCGGGGCTTCCATATTCATGGCCGTAGTCGATGACAAAATCGGGTACATCTTCACGAAAACCATTTTTCCAATCGTTGAGTTCATCATCCACCGTAAAAAGGAACAGTGTACCGCCGGCCAAATAGCCAAAATTGGCCCAATCATTTCCTTTCCAATGAAACGGGCGGGAATAGGAATAACCTACACCACCAAAAATATTGCCAACGTCATAGGTGAAATCGTTCCAAAGGTTTTTTTCCTTTTCAGTTTGTAGTTCCTGAGCGCCAAGTGGCACAACTACAAGTAGTGCAAGAAGGTATTTCAATAATTTCATGAAGGTTGAAAACTAAATAGTCGATAAAATTACGTATAAATATCCTGAGCTAACCGAAATGTATTGGCATGCGCCTCTACAATAATCTTTATATCCGGAGAATACCCGCCGCCCATACTGCACTGCACCGGAATTTTTGCGTTGTAGCAGGTTTGCAACACAAAACGGTCACGTTCCTTGCACCCCTCCAAAGTTAGGGCCAACGTACCCAATTTGTCCGAAGCAAGTACATCCACACCGCAGAGGTAAAAGATAAAATCAGGTTTTACCTTTTTCAATAACTCTGGAAGCGTCTTTTTCAATATAGTAAGATACTCTTGGTCTGTAGTTCCCTTGTCCAAAGGTATATCCAAATCCGAGGTTTCCTTTTTGAATGGATAATTGCCCTTGCCATGCATGGAAAATGTAAAAACAGAATAGTCAGTCTTAAATATTTCAGCGGTGCCATTCCCTTGATGAACATCCAAGTCAATAATCAAAATGTTGTTTGCCCATCCTTTACCATTTAGGTAACGGGCGGCAATCGCTTGGTCGTTCAGCATGCAAAAGGCCTCACCGTGGTTGGAATAGGCGTGGTGTGTGCCTCCGGCAATATTCATGGCAATACCGTGCGTCAGTGCAAATTCACATCCTTTGATGGTTCCATCGGTGATGATGCGTTCCCGTTCTACCAGTTCTTTGCTTAGGGGAAATCCAATTTTTCGGGCAGCACTCGGTGTAAGTTCCAAACGGACCAATTCTTGATAATAGGTGGCATCATGGGCTTCCAAAATATGGGAATCATCAGGAAACGTAGGCTCAAAAAAATTCGCATTGGTACAGGTTCCTTCATGAAGCAATTGTTGGGGCAAAAGCTCATACTTCATCATGGGAAATCGGTGCCCATTGGGCAGGTGGTGTTTGTAAATGGGATGGTAGGCTATTTTAAGCATCTTGTTTATGCAATGCTAACTGAATCCGCTTTCTTGACACATCAACATCCAAGACCTTTACAACCACTTGTTGGTGAAGGCTCACATGTTCGTTGACATCTTTCACAAAAGTATCGGAAAGGTTGGAAATGTGAACAAGACCGCTTTCCTTGATTCCAATATCCACAAAACACCCAAAATTGGTGATGTTGTTGACAATGCCCGGCAATAATTGCCCTTGTCTAAGGTCTGTAATCTCCTTGATGTTCTGGTTAAAAGTAAAGACCTTGGCTTTTTCCCTAAGATCTAAACCTGGTTTTTCCAGTTCCTTCAGAATGTCTTCCAAAGTGGGCATACCAATGGTATCAGAACAATACGATTTTAAGTTGATATCTTGTAGTACAGTTTTGTTGCCTACGATTTCTTTAGTGGAAATGCCCTTATCCTTGGCCATTTTCGCAACCAAACCATAACTTTCTGGATGTACAGCAGAATCATCCAAAGGATTATCCCCATTTTTAATGCGCAAGAAACCCGCACTTTGCTCAAAGGCCTTTCCGCCCAGACGAGGTACTTTTTTAATTTCTTCCCTGCTTTTGAAGGCCCCGTTTTCATTTCGGTGAGCCACAATGTTCTCTGCCAATTTGGGCCCAATACCAGACACATAGCTCAAAAGTGGAATACTCGCAGTGTTGATATTCACCCCAACTGCGTTTACACAGCTTTCCACCACGGTGTCCAAAGAAGTTTTTAATTGGGTCTGGTCTACATCGTGCTGGTATTGTCCCACACCAATGGACTTGGCATCTATTTTAACCAATTCCGCTAAAGGATCAGCCAAACGCCTACCAATGGAGACCGCACCTCGTACCGTAACATCATAATTCGGAAATTCCTCACGGGCAATCTTGGAAGCCGAATAGATGGAAGCTCCAGCTTCACTTACCACAAAAACCTCAATGGGATTTTTAAATGATATGCGCTTCACCAATTGTTCTGTTTCTCTTGACGCTGTCCCATTGCCAATGGCAATGGCCTCAATTTTATAGGCATCTACCAAGGAGCTTATTTTTTTGATGGCACCAGAACTATCACGCTGTGGTGGATGGGGGTAAATAGTTTCGTTGTGCTT
>JBNLBG010000125.1:0-5204 GCA_050303195.1 Allomuricauda sp.
AGCACATAAAGCCACACTGATACATATTTCTACAGATTATGTGTTTGATGGGGAAAAAGAAACCCCATATACCACAGAGGACCAAACCAACCCGATCAATGAATATGGAAAATCAAAACTAAGGGGAGAGAAGTTTATTCAAGAGATATTACCAAACCATTACATTATCCGCACATCTTGGTTGTACAGTAAAAAATATGGGCATAATTTTTATCGCACAGTTTTAAGGAAAGCAAAAGAGGGTGAAGACCTACACATCACCGACGCTCAAAAAGGTTGCCCAACCCATACAGAGGCATTGGCAAAGTTTATTTTAAAGGAAATCATATTGGGTAAAAAGCCTTTCGGGGTATATCATTTCACAGATGGAAAACCGATGACATGGTATGAATTTGCCCAACACATACTGGAAGAGAATGGTCTGACAGGGAAAGTCAACCTTGTTTTGGATAGGAAATATCGTACTTTCGCAAAGCGGCCAAAAAATAGTGTTCTTTCTTAGCATTTAAGGGAGAAAATTAAGATTTTAAGGAAGCTTCCATGGAAAAGGATATCCCAAAGAGCATTTTAATTACAGGAGGAGCAGGTTTTATCGGCTCTCATGTGGTTAGGAGATTTGTTGCCCAGTACAGCAACTATAGAATCGTTAACTTTGATGCTTTGACCTATGCTGGGAATTTGGAAAACCTGAAGGATGTTGAGCAAGCTTCCAACTACACATTTGTTAAGGGAGATATTACCGATTCGGATTTTATCAATAAGAGTTTTTTTGAGAATAAGTTTGATGGCGTGATCCATTTGGCGGCAGAATCCCATGTGGACCGTTCCATTTCAGACCCGCTGTCTTTTGTCCGAACCAATGTTTTGGGTACGGTCAACTTGTTGAACGCTTCATTGGAGTTGGCCAAGAACAATCCAAACTTCCTGTTTTATCATATAAGTACAGATGAAGTGTATGGAAGTCTGGGAGAAAAGGGGCTTTTTAAGGAAAACACACCGTATAATCCAAACTCTCCTTATTCAGCTTCAAAGGCAAGTTCAGACCACTTTGTGCGGGCGTATGGTGAAACCTATAAATTACCATATATCATCTCCAATTGTTCCAATAACTATGGGCCCAATCAATTCCCAGAGAAATTGATTCCCCTTTTCATCCACAATATCATACAAAATAAGCCGTTGCCCGTATATGGCGATGGAAATTATACCCGTGATTGGTTGTATGTAAAAGATCATGCCGAAGCTATTGACTTGGTGTTTCATCAAGGAAAAAGCGGAGAGACCTACAACATTGGCGGGTTCAACGAATGGAAGAACATTGATTTGACCCGATTGTTATGCCGATTGATGGACAAAAAACTCAACAGGGCAGAAGGAACATCGGAAAAACTGATAACCTTTGTAAAAGATCGCCCGGGACACGATTTAAGATATGCCATTGATGCTTCCAAAATCAATAAAGAACTGGGTTGGAAGCCATCATTGACATTTGAGGAAGGCCTTGAACGGACCATTGACTGGTATTTTGATAATCAGGAATGGTTGGCCCATGTAACCTCTGGGGACTATTTGGAATATTATATAAAACAGTATCAAACATAAAACAGTATGAAAGGGATCGTCTTGGCAGGAGGAACCGGCAGTAGATTGCACCCACTTACCCTTTCGGTGAGCAAGCAATTGATGCCCATTTACGATAAGCCGATGATTTACTACCCAATATCTACGCTTATGTATGCTGGAATCAAGGAAATCTTGATCATTTCCACCCCAAAGGATTTACCATTATTCCAAGAGTTATTGGGAGATGGAAAAAAATATGGCTGCTCCTTTTCTTATGCCATTCAAGAATCACCCAACGGATTGGCAGAGGCCTTCATCATAGCAGAAGATTTTATTGGAGAAGATAAGGTGGCCCTTATTTTGGGGGACAACATCTTTTACGGAACTGGACTATCCAATTTGTTACAAGCAAATAACGACCCAGATGGTGGGGTTATCTATGCCTATAAGGTTAACGACCCACAGCGATATGGTGTGGTTGAGTTCAATGATGAGGGTAAGGCCATAAGTATTGAAGAGAAGCCAAAGGAACCAAAATCCAACTTTGTAGTGCCGGGCATTTATTTTTATGATAACAATGTGATTGACATTGCCAAAAATATAAAGCCTAGTGCTCGAGGTGAATTGGAAATCACCGATGTGAACAAAGCCTATCTAAAGCAGGGCAAGCTCAATGTCAGTATTTTGGACAGAGGCACAGCTTGGTTGGATACTGGAACATTCCAAGCACTGATGCAAGCTTCACAATTTGTAGAGGTGTTGGAGGAACGGCAAGACACAATCATTGGCTCCATAGAAGTGGCCGCTTATGAAATGGGTTATATAACCAAAGAACAGTTTATGCAATTGGCCCAACCACTGAAGAAAAGTGGATATGGAAAAAGACTTTTGGGCATATTGAATCAAGAGTTATGATCAAGGCAACGGAAACCAAGCTAAAAGGATGTTTTGTTTTGGAACCCACCATTTTTGAAGATGACAGGGGCCATTTTTATGAAAATCACAACCATAAGGATTTTTGTGAAGCTGTAGGTCGTGAAGTGACCTTTGTACAAGACAATGTTTCCTACTCAAAACGAGGAGTGCTCAGGGGGTTGCATTTTCAGAAAGGAGAGCATGCCCAAGCCAAATTGATTTCGGTATTACAGGGTAAAATTCAGGATGTTGTGGTAGATTTGCGAAAAGATTCCCCCACCTTTGGTCAGCACATATCAATGGAACTCAGTGATGAGAACAAGAAACAGCTCTTTATTCCAAGGGGCTTGGCACATGGGTTTTTAACCTTGAGCGACACAGCAAAAGTATTGTACAAATGTGACAATTATTATAATAAAGAAGCCGAAGGGGGCGTTCATTATAATGACCCAAATTTGGGTATCCCCTGGGCCATTAACAAAAATGATTTGTTGCTCTCTAAAAAAGATAGGATATTGCCCAGCTTTAAAGAACACCTATCCAAACCAGTAAAAAAATAAACCTCACACTTTTGAATATAGATCAGAATATTACAATAGCCATAAATGCATCCATCGATGCTGGAAAGGCCATCATGGAAATCTATGCTTCCCCAGATTTTGAAACCGAGATCAAAGAAGATAATTCTCCCTTGACCAAGGCCGACAAGGAGTCCAATAAGGTCATCATGTCCTATTTGCAAAAGACAGACATTCCCATTATCAGTGAAGAAAACAAAACGCTGGAGTATGACGAGCGAAAAAATTGGGATGTGTGTTGGTTGGTAGACCCGTTGGACGGCACAAAGGAGTTCATCAAAAGAAATGGGGAGTTCACCGTGAATATTGCCCTAATCAAAGATGGAACGCCAATTTTGGGCGTAATTTATGTGCCCGTGACTAAGGAACTCTACTATGCGAATGTTCAAACCAAGGAAGCCTATAAAAACGTTTTGAAGAATGCAGAGGATGCCAACAACCTTTTTTCAAAAGAGAACCAATTGGTTTTAAGCAGAAATCAAGAGAAGGAACTTATCAAAGTAGTAGGTAGTCGATCTCACATGAACGAACAAACAGAAAATTTTATAGAAGATTTGAAACAAAAACACGATGAAGTGGAAATTGTTTCCAAAGGAAGCTCATTAAAATTTTGTCTTGTGGCTGAAGGAAAAGCAGACGTTTATCCAAGAATAGCGCCAACCATGGAATGGGATACAGGGGCAGGCCATGCCATCTGCAAAGCAGTGGGCCTAAAAGTAACCCAATGGGAATCTGATCAAGAACTATCGTACAACAAGGAAAATTTGTTGAACCCTTATTTCTTGGTTCACTAGATGACTAAAGAGGTATCCTATAAAAGGCATTTGGCCAAGACCATCACCTGGCGGTTGGTAGGTACCTTGGACACTATTTTGTTGTCTTGGGCCATTACCGGAAACCCATTTACAGGCTTAAAGATTGGTTTTGCGGAGGTCATCACCAAAATGACCCTCTATTATTTCCATGAAAGGGCATGGGTTAAAATAGGGATTGGAGACAGTAGGCGGCGGCACATTTTAAAAACCGTTACATGGCGGGTTCTGGGAACATTGGATACCATCATATTATCTTGGATTATATCTGGAAATCCTTTTACCGGCCTAAAAATTGGTTTTGCCGAGGTCATCACCAAAATGATCTTGTATTACTATCATGAAAGAGCATGGTATAGAATTAATTATGGATTGGATAAAAGAAATCGTGCAAAGAAATGGAAGAGAACATCATAAGGCATGACTATAAAATTGGGGTAAATGAAAGAAGAAAGGCGAATGGCCATAATTCCTTCTTGATTTTCTTTACGGGATTGTCCGGTTCGGGGAAATCCACCATCGCCAATGGTCTGGAACAAAAGTTGGTTGAAGAAAACATTAAAACCTACACGCTTGATGGTGATAATGTTAGAAAAGGAATCAATAAAGACCTAACATTTTCTCCCGAAGATCGTTCGGAAAACAACAGAAGAATTGGCGAAGTAGCCAATTTGTTCGTGGATGCAGGGCTAGTGGTTCTGGCGGCATTCGTAGCACCCTTTGGAAAGGACCGAAACCAAATCAAAGAGACCGTTGGTGAAGAAAACTATGTTGAGGTCTTTGTCAACACCAGTTTGGAAGAATGCGAGAGAAGAGACGTAAAAGGGCTGTATAAAAAAGCAAGAAAAGGAGAAATTAAAGATATGACGGGCATATCAAGTCCGTATGAAGTACCTTTGCGGCCAGATATTGTTCTTACAGAAAAAGAAACTGTTGAAGAAGCAGTGAACAAGATATACGAATTGATTCGACCCAAATTACAATTGTAATGAGTAAGTATTATTTGAACTATTTAGACGAGCTGGAGTCCGAGGCCATTTTTGTGCTAAGGGAGGTTTGGGCTCAATTTCAAAACCCTGTGATCCTATTTTCGGGAGGGAAAGATTCCATTGTGGTCACCCACTTGGCCCGGAAAGCATTTTATCCCAGCAAAATACCTTTTGCCTTGATGCACGTGGATACCGGACATAACTTTCCAGAAACCATAAAGTTTAGGGACGATTTAATTGAAAGTTTGGGCGTACGGCTCATTGTTGGGTCGGTACAAGAATCCATAGACCAAGGAAGAGTGGCCGAGGAAAAAGGAAAGAACGCCACAAGAAACGCGCTTCAAATC
>JBNLBG010000126.1:0-5050 GCA_050303195.1 Allomuricauda sp.
TGGTTTGGTCAATTCGCCATAACCACCCTTGCTGAAATTCACCGTAGGTGATATCTGGGTTTCCAGGTTCTGTTGCGGATTGGTGTCCATCAGCACTCAATGTTATCCACCAATCGGAGTTCAATATCCCAGCTTGATTTTTGGTTTGGGAAGGTCCTCCGTGGGAACCATTGTCCTGGGTGCCTCCATAAATGTTATAGAAAGGCGTGGAATCGTCAACCGCAATTTTATAGTATTGGGTTACGGGAAGATTGTCAAAGAACCGCCATGTTTGAGTCTGGTCATAGGATTCATACAGACCGCCATCGGTTCCAAAAAGCACATAGTCAGGGTCAGATTTTTTAAAGGCCATGGCATGGCTGTCGACATGCTTTTCATCCTCATTCATTTGAGTAAATGTTTTTCCATGATCATTGGAAATCAATACAATATAACTCATTAAATAAAGTTTTCCTTCATGATGAGGAGAGGCATATAGTTCTTGATAGTAATGGGGTCCTGTTCCTCCGGAAACGGCATCGGATTGCTTGGTCCAAGAGGCACCACCATTTTCCGTAATGTATAGCCCTCCTTTTTTTCGGTCCAATTCAATGGCTGCATAAATGGTTTCATTATCAAAAGGGGAAATGGCCAACCCAATCTTTCCCAAATTTGAAGTTGGGATTCCGTTGGTCAATTTGGTCCACGTATCCCCTCCATCCGTACTTTTGTGGATTCCAGACCCGGGCCCTCCGCCCATATATGCGGCGACTGTTCTGTGACGGTCCCACGTTGCAGCATATAAGACATCTGGATCAGTGGAATCCATTGCAATATCAGTAACCCCTGTCCATTCACTGTTGCCAAGAGTCCTATTCCAAGTTTTTCCACCATCTGTGGTTTTATATAGGCCCCGTTCGCCACCTTTGGTCCAAAGTGGCCCCTGCGCGGCCACCCATACGATATCTGAATCCTCGGGATTTACAATGATCTTGGAAATATGTTCCGAGGTCTTTAGCCCCATATTTTCCCAGGTCTTGCCTTCGTCATGGCTCACATAAACCCCATCACCAAAACCAACGTGCCTACCTCCTACATTTTCGCCAGTTCCAACCCAAATAGTGCTAGGGTTGTTGGAATCAATAGTAACACATCCGATGGAGTAGCTGGATTGCTTATCAAAAATGGGGTTCCAAGTGACCCCAGCGTTGGTTGTTTTCCAAACGCCACCTGAACCTACCGCAACATACCAAATGCTTTCATTGGTTGGATGAATGGCAATATCAGCAATACGTCCTGAGGTCAGGGCAGGCCCAATGCTTCTGAATTCCAAACCAGCGTATGGAGATGGGTCAGGTTTTTGAGCAATTAAGGAAAGGGAAAAAAGAATACATAGAAGAAGTAAAGAACAGGATTTGAAAAAGTGTCCCATATATAACAGTTTAAGTTGGATTAGCAACGTAATATAACCAAAACCGCTAGG
Organism: Allomuricauda sp.; assembly: GCA_050303195.1. GTDB lineage: Bacteria > Bacteroidota > Bacteroidia > Flavobacteriales > Flavobacteriaceae > Flagellimonas. The sequence goes on from JBNLBG010000126.1 coordinate 1,463, forward strand.
CTTATTTCTAAAAGAAATGTGAAAAAATAATGGGAAATGGAAAAAATGAATTTTACTTCCTGTCCTTTAGACGGTAAACAAATTTTAGCCCACTCCAATCCTCGTCAATTGCCGCTACTTTGGTGTCTACCAATCCAATGGAGAGTAAATGCTCACGCACGGGTTCACGTTTTAAATCAGTTTGGATTTTTGATGCACCCTTGGGCCAGCTTACCCAAAGAGCACCATTCGCTTTTAGGGCTTCTTTGTGTGGGGCGGCAACCTTGATCAACTCCTCCAAAGTGGTACAGAAGATATGGATAAAGTCCAACTTGTCCTCCCCTATCCCTTTGTGAATATCCATATTACCCGGTAAATCTGTAAACAGATCCCAATAGTGCTTCGGTGCATTGTGTATTAGAATGGAAAAACCTTCTTTAATCCCCAGTTTTTTGGCCAAAGGTGTTCCTGAGTATCCTGCTGAGTTTTTCAAAATGCTGTTTTGATTAAAAATAGTCAATGTTCGAATAAAAAATGCAACTAAAAAGTTGCTTAATAAAATTATTTGTTTAATTTAGCAACCAAATAGTTGCGTAAAGTTTATTCATTAAAAACGAACAGTATGAAAGATGTAATCACAAAAGAACATGTATTTTCACATCCCATTGACAAGGTATGGGATGCAATTTCCAAACAAGAGGAGATTTCCACATGGTTCATTAAAGCGGATTTTAAGGCGGAAAAAGGCTATCGATATACCTTTACCGCAAGTGAAGAACACGGTTGTACGCAGATAACCGGTGAGGTGAAGAGCGCAGACCCCTATACTTTGGTATACACTTGGATTGTACAGGATACCAATACGGAAACTACTGTAAAGTGGAATCTCACGGAGACCTCGGAGGGTACTAAACTACATTTAGAGCATTCAGGTATATCCCAGTATCCGGGAGATTCAGCCGTGTCATTTTTTACTAGTTTTGATCAAGGATGGGATAATTGCATCAAGGAACTTGTTTCGTTTTTAGCAAAAAAAGTACATGCAGGATAATATCACCAAAATTTTAAAAGCCATTGCTGACCCAAAAAGGCGTGAAATTTTTCACGCCTTAATCATTGCTTCCTCTGCCCTATCGATTACTCAGATTTCCGGTCAATTTGAAATAAGTCGCCAAGGCGTAACCAAGCACATAAAAACTTTGGAGCAAGCCGGTTTGGTCGAAATTACTTCAAAAGGTAGAGAGCGGTTCTGCATTGCTGATGCCAAACCTTTAAAGCAAATTACGGATTGGGTGAAGTTTTACGAAAAGTTCTGGGATACCGCTTTGGGTAATTTGGATTCTTATCTCGATGAAAAAGAATCTTGAATCCTACCGTTGAATAGTCTCTAATCTCTGCAAGATTTTTTCAAAGCTGGTGGCGACACCGTTCGTCCATCCAAAACCATCTTGATTGGGGTACTCTCCGCCTCCAGAAGGTAATGAAAGGTCTTCCACATTGTATTTTTCCATCATTTTCCCAGTATTTTGGTAAACTTTCTCATTTAGGGCCAACCAACGCTTCATGATTTCAATAGCTTCCTCCCGGTACCCATATCGCAATAGGCCTCTTACCGCCATAAATTGCAAAGGCGCCCAACCATTAGGGGCATCCCACTGTTGTCCGGTGTGTTCCAAAGTGGTCACCAGACCTCCTTCTTTTAAAAAGGATTCCATGAGTACATTTTTAACTTTCTCTGCTTGGCTTCGGTCTGCAATGCGAAAAAATAAAGGAGCCACTCCTGCAAGTGTTAAGGCAGGAGTAATGGAATCTTTCTCAAAGTTGTAATCGTGGTAAAACCCAGAATCTTCATCCCAGAAATACTGTTGAATGGCAAATTTCCTAAGTTTAGACCTTTTGTCAAACTCATTCATAGCATCCTGATCACCCTTAAGCTGGCATGCTCTGTACAAGGTACGCTCCATAAAGTATAGCAAGCAATTAAGGTCAATGGGTAAGATGGAAGTGGTTTCGGTGGAGGCCAGTCCACCTTCAGCACCATACCATCTGGAGCTGAAATCCCATCCTGATTCCGCCGCTGACCTCAAATTTTTGTACAGTCGCTGTTTTAGGGAATCAGATTTTAATGAACTTGCCAGTTTGAAATCTTCTTTATACGCCTCCGGCCTAGGAGTGTTTCCCGCGTCCCAATACCTATTCAAATATATATTCCCGTTCATATCCACTACATGCCGAAACGGTTTTCCAGGTAAGGCTATATCTTCACCTTGCATCCAGAACTCGTATTCCCTGGACAGTTCAGGTAAGTAATACAAAAGTAAATTTTGGTCTTTTCGAGACAAGGCATCCACCATTAAAGCGTAGTATGGTGGTTGGGAACGAGTTTTATAATAATTTCTTGTACCGTTTGGTATAAAACCAATGGAATCAATTAAATAGCTAAAATTGTCCACCATACTTTTGACAATCGTATCATGTCCGTCAGACAAAAGCCCCTCCAAAGTAAAATAACTGTCCCAATAGTAGATTTCTTGGAACCGCCCACCGGGAACTATGTATTTATTAGGTAAGGCAATCCGCGAGGAGTTTGGTATTGCTGTATCTGGAGAACGGGTAAGTTTGTCCCACATCATAGAAATATGTTCATACATGTTTTGGGTGGTGTCCGTTTCAAAAACTAAGGATTCCATGGATTTATCCTCAAAATTCTCCTGTACAAATGTGTTTAAATCAAAGTTTTGTTGATCTTTTTGCTTTAGATACTCATATTCCAATTGAGCGACATCCTTTTTAGGTACCAAATCCACAAAAGTCTTGGAATCCTTAAAAAGAAACGACAATTGTACGTCCTTGAACAGCTGTGTTTCATAAAAATCGACTTTTTGAACCGGTTGCACCTCTTCTTTGCAACCAAATGCCAATACTGTGAGCAGGATACCTAAAAGGAACTTTTTCATTTTCTCAAAATTTGGGCTTAAATATAGGATAATATAGCCGAAAATTTATCGTTTTAAATCGTATACGATTTGTAAATTCGTATTATGAGTCAGACTACCATCCTGCGGGACAAAGTAAAGGACCATCTGTTGGGCCAGATTGAGAAGGGTGAGCTTGCCATTGGAAAGACAATCAATCTTGCGGCCCTATCGCGAACCATTGGTATTAGCGTTACTCCTATTCGTGAGGCCTTGAGCCAACTGGAGCAAGCCCGCGTAATCAATGCTGTCCCTAATCGTGGTTTTGTGGTGACCAATTTGACACGGACGGAAGCTAAGAACCTTTACGAAACCATAGCGCAATTAGAAGTGATGGCATTGGAGAATTCCCTATTCCATTCTGGGGATATTGAATCTTTATGGAGTCAAGCGAAGCAATTACATGGTGAAAAGAGCCTGAATGCCCGCTTTGAATTTCATCGACTGCTTATAAAAAACTGTTCCAATACGGTTTTGTTGCAAACCTTGGAAAACCTCAAGGTTCGACTCCGTTTTTATGAACAGGGGTTTGCCAAGGATACTGCTTTTTTTGATTCGGCAAACCGCCAAAATGAGTCCATTGTACAAGCCATTGAACAAGATAATATTCCTACAGCTGCTTTGATTTTAAAAA
>JBNLBG010000127.1:0-5050 GCA_050303195.1 Allomuricauda sp.
TGGCTATGCAAAACAGTACAGCGGGGTGAATTTGGATAGTTTTATGAAGAGCATGACTTTTCAGAAAATATCGGAAAATGGGATGGAAAAAATTGGAAAGGCCATAGAATTGCTGGCTGAAGCCGAAGGCTTGCAGGCACACAAGAATGCGGTAACCCTTAGATTAAATAGTTTAGAAAAGACGTAGTCAAGACCTCAAAAAATGAATAAGATATTCAACATAGAAACTTTAACAAGGGAGAGTGTCAAAAAATTGAGTCCGTATTCTTCTGCCCGGGATGAATATGTTTCCGACGGTTCTGAAATGATTTTCTTGGATGCCAACGAAAACCCCTTTGAAAATGGAGTTAATCGCTATCCCGACCCGTATCAACGAAGTTTAAAATCTTTATTGGCCGAGCAAAAGGGAGTTTCTGAAGCGAACCTATTACTTGGCAATGGGAGTGACGAAGTTCTAGACCTTATTTTCAGGGCCTTCTGTGAACCGAATCAAGACAACATTATTACATTGCCACCCACTTATGGTATGTACAAAGTCCTGTCTGGCATCAATGCTGTAGAAAATAGGGAAGTGTTGTTGACTTCAGATTTTGAACCCAATGTCCCTGAAATTTTGAAGAGGGTGGATGAAAATACCAAGTTGTTGTTCATCTGTTCACCGAACAATCCAACGGGAAATGCATTTTCCAAAGAAAAAGTGCAAGAATTATTGGAGAATTTCAATGGATTGGTTGTAATTGATGAAGCTTATATTGATTTTTCGGAGCAAGAAAGTTGGTTGTCCAACTTAAAAGACTATCCGAATCTGATTGTAACCCAGACTTTATCCAAGGCTTACGGTATGGCAGGAATTCGATTGGGGATTTGTTATGCTTCGAAAGAAATCATTGCTGTTTTGAACAAAATTAAACCGCCGTACAATGTTAATCAATTGACACAGCAGCAAGCTCTGAAACGGGTGTTGAACCAGGATGCAGTAAAAAAAGAAGTGGAGCAGATTTTACAAGAACGAGATGCTTTAATTGAAGCATTAAAAGAGTTGCATTTCGTTCAAAAAATCTATTCCACCGATGCCAATTTTGTATTGGTCAAAGTTGATCATGCTAACAAACGATACCAAGAATTGTTAGAGCAACAAGTAGTAGTCAGAAACCGGAGCACACAACCACTGTGCGAGAATACGCTTCGGTTCACAGTGGGAACTCCAGAAGAAAACAAAAAACTGATAGCCATTTTAAAACAATTGGGATAATGGGCAAGAAAGTACTTTTTATAGACCGTGATGGAACGATCATCAAAGAAACCGCGGATGAGCAGATAGACGCATTCGAGAAGGTTTCATTTTACCCAAAAGTGTTTACCTTCTTGGGGAAAATTGCGAAAGAATTGGATTATGAATTGGCTATGATTACCAATCAGGATGGGTTGGGAACCGATATTTTTCCGGAGGAAACCTTTTGGCCTGTGCATAATTTTATTTTGAAGTCTTTTGAAAATGAGGGGGTTGTTTTTGACCAAGTTTTTATAGACCGTACCTTTCCAAAGGACAATGCCGATACCCGGAAACCGGGAACAGGAATGCTCACATCGTATTTTTCTGAGGAATATGATCTCGAAAATTCCTTTGTTATTGGTGATCGTCTTACGGATATTGAATTGGCTAAAAACTTGGGAGCCAAAGGTATTTTTATCAATGATGAAACCCATTTGGGAACAGGGGAGATTACCGTAAAACGTGAAGAACTGGATAGTTATATTGCACTGGAGAGTAACGATTGGGAGAAAATCTATGAGTTCTTAAAATTGGAAAATCGCATAGCGGAAATATCCCGGAAAACCAATGAAACTGATATCCATGTCAAATTGAATTTGGATGGAACGGGCAAGAGTGACATACAAACCGGTCTGGCCTTCTTTGACCATATGCTGGACCAGTTAGCGCGTCATGGCCAAATGGATTTAGCCATAAAAGTTGATGGCGATTTGGAAGTGGATGAGCACCATACCATTGAAGATACGGCCATTGCCTTAGGAGAAGTGTTCTCCAAAGCGCTGGGAAACAAACTTGGTATTGAACGCTATGGTTTCTGCCTACCTATGGACGATTGTTTGGCCCAAGTGGCCATTGACTTTGGTGGTCGGAATTGGCTGGTTTGGGATGCCGATTTTAACCGAGAAAAAGTGGGGGATATGCCAACGGAGATGTTTTTGCACTTCTTCAAATCCTTTACGGATGGTGCCAAGGCCAATTTGAACATTAAAGCAGAAGGCACCAATGAGCACCATAAAATTGAGGCTATTTTTAAGGCCTTTGCCAAATCAATTAAAATGGCGGTAAAAAGAGATGCGGAGAAAATGGTACTGCCTTCAACAAAAGGAATGCTTTAAAAGGAAGAAGTACGAACTAAGAAGTACAAAATTCAATGAAGAAGGATTTAAAGGATAGAACTAAAGCTTTTGCCATAAGGGTTTGGAATTTGTGTTCAAGTTTTCCAAAGTCCAGAGAGTTCAATGCCTATGTGAATCAATTAATAAGGAGTTCGAGTTCTGTCGGGGCGAATTACAGAGCCTCTCAAAGAGCTAAATCGAGGGCCGATTTTATTAATAAACTTAAAATTGTTGAGGAGGAAATAGATGAAAGTATGTATTTCTTGGAACTATTGATGGAAACAAGTAAGGATAATATTTCGGAAATGAAATTACTTCATACTGAAGCAAATGAAATACTTTCCATTGTAGTTTCTTCAATCAAAACAGCACGGACAAATGGGAAATAATAGGGATATGAAAGTACAACTTCGTACTTCAAACTTCAAACCTCGTACTTCAATATGAAAATAGTCATCATCGATTACGGTGCAGGAAATATCCAAAGCATCAAATTTGCCATCAAACGGCTGGGCTATGAAGCCGTTTTGAGCCATGATGTTACGGAAATTCAAAATGCCGATAAAGTCATTTTTCCGGGGGTTGGAGAAGCGAGTTCTGCAATGGCGAAACTGCGGGCCAGTGGGTTGGACAAAATCATTTCCCAATTAAAACAACCGGTTTTGGGTATTTGTTTGGGGATGCAGCTAATGTGCCAATCATCTGAAGAAGGCAATACAAAAGGATTGGGTATTTTTGATCTGGATGTGGTGAAATTCCCGAAAACGGTGAAAGTACCACAAATAGGATGGAATCAAATCACCGACTTGAAGACGGATTTGTTCCAAGGAATCCCAGACAAGTCCTATATTTATTTGGTGCATAGTTTCTATGCTCCTCTAGATGCGGAAACAATTGCTGTTTCGGAATATGGGCTGTCCTACAGCGCTGCCTTGCGGAAAGACAATTTTTATGGAGTACAATTTCACCCCGAGAAAAGTAGTGATGTAGGGAGTGAGATACTAAAGAATTTTTTAACGGTCATTTGATGGACTATTACATTTCAACCGATAAGGATAAATTGGATATCCCAAAAATTCACGAACAGGTCAAAAGCACCTATTGGGGAGGCTATCGCACCTTGGAATTGACTACAACAACCATTGAAAGTTGTTTGTGCTTCGGATTGTACACAAAAGAAGATGAGCAGGTTGGTTTTGCTAGAGTTCTAACGGACAAGGTGGTTTTTGCCTATCTCATGGACGTTATAATTTTTGAACCTTATAAAGGAAAGGGGTTGGGAAAAAAGTTGGTAACACATATTTTGGACCATTCAGATATTAAAAATGTTTTTACCGTTGCCCTGAAAACCAAAGACGCCCATGGACTGTATGCTCCTTTTGGTTTTTCAAAAGTTGGGGAATCCGAAATGTGGATGGCCTTGGACAAAGCAAAATACGATTAAAATGAGATTGATTCCTGCTATAGATATTATTGAAGGGAAGTGTGTTCGTCTTTCCAAAGGGGACTATAGCACCAAGAAGGTGTACAATGAAAATCCTGTGGAAGTCGCCAAAGAGTTCGAGGCTCACGGCATTCAATATTTGCATGTAGTGGATTTGGATGGTGCCAAATCCAAGCACATTGTCAACCATAAGGTATTGGAAAATATTGCCTCCAAAACCCAATTGAAGATTGACTTTGGAGGGGGGTTGAAATCTGATGAAGACCTTCATATAGCTTTTGAAAGTGGTGCCAATCAAATTACAGGAGGAAGTATCGCTGTTAAGGAAAAAGAAACTTTTTTAGGGTGGTTGGAAACCTACGGTTCCAGTAAAATTATCCTAGGCGCCGATGCCCAAAATGAGAAAGTGGCCGTGTCCGGTTGGCAGGAAGAATCCAATCAAGAGTTGGTTCCTTTTATCCGAGCCTACCAAAAAAGGGGAATTAACTATGTAATTTGTACCGATATTAGCAAAGATGGAATGCTGGAAGGGCCTTCATTTGAGTTATATAAAAAAATCCTCTCCAAAACCATGAAACATGAAACCTTGGTTACTGGGAGCGGAGTGGAGGATGTTGAGTCCATCGGAATCAATCTGATTGCCAGTGGTGGTATTTCAACTTTTGACGAACTCCCAAAACTTGCCAAAATTGGCTGTGAGGGCACTATAATTGGCAAGGCCATTTATGAGAACAAAATCAGTTTAAAACAATTGGAACACTACATTCTTGAAAATGGATAAGGAGAAACAACTTCAGGAAGAATTGGTTTGGAATGCGGGCTATCGCATGAACGAAAGCCTCCGCATGATCAAAATCTGCTTGGACCAACTCTCAGAAACAGCCGTTTGGCAAAAACCGAACGAATCGGCCAACAGTATTGGGAATTTGATATTACACCTTTGTGGAAACATTACCCAGTATGGAATTGCGTCCATTCAGAACTTGGAGGATAACCGCAAACGCGACGAGGAGTTTTCTACAACTTCTGGATATTCCAAAAAGGAGCTGATTCAAAAATTGAGCGATACTATTGATGAGGCCAAAAGAGCTTTTTATGAAGTGCCCCTTGAAGAATTGTTGCGGAAAAGGTCGGTTCAAGGATTTAATTTTTCTGGTGTTGGGAACATCATCCACGTCACCGAACACTTATCCTACCACACTGGTCAGATTGCGCTAT
>JBNLBG010000128.1:0-4937 GCA_050303195.1 Allomuricauda sp.
TATACAAATGGACAATGCCGCGCAAAAAGGAGACTATTTTGGAGGACGGTTTCTATGGAGATTGCTGCTTTTACTGATCATTGGTTATGTTCACAGTCTTTTCTATGCCGGTGATATCCTTACCATATACGCCCTGTTAGGCTTGTTTTTGATTCCTTTTTATAAAATAAAAAGTAGTTGGGTTCTTGGACTGGCCGCACTCTTGTTTTTGGGCTTGGGAAGATATGTTGTCTTTTTCTTTACCCAAGGTGCAAGTATGTTCGGAACTTTGGATTTTATGAACAATGACCCTCAAATGTTGGCCTATTACAACGTTTTAAAGGATGGATCACTTATGGATGTGTTTAAGTCCAATGCCTATTATAGCCACATGAATAAAATGGATTTTCAATTTGGGATTTTTGGACGTGGATATCTCACGTTTGGTTTTTTTCTTTTGGGGCTTTATGTGGGAAGGACCGGCTTTTTCAAAAAATATAAGGAGAACAAGAAATTGGTGAAGCGTACTTGGATATGGTCGTTGGTACTGTTTGTGGTCTCTGGAGGATTAATGGCTGTCATCTTTGGTAGTATGGGCGAAAATGTAGCCTTTGACAATTGGCTTTCCATGCTGGGATTGACCGCATTTGACCTAAATAATGTGGCGATGACCTTAATTTTAATCAGTGTATTTGTGATTCTTTACAAAAGAACTAAGCCTCAGAAATTGTTGGCCAAGTTTGCTCCGTATGGTAAAATGGCCTTGACCAATTACTTTTTTCAAAGCATAGTGGGCACCTTTTTATTGTTTGGGTGGGGTTTGGGTTTCATTGGTGAGTTACCAAATGTGTATACCTTCGGGCTCGCCATTTTGGTTATTGCAGGACAAATGTTGGTTAGTAAATGGTGGTTGAAAAAGTTCCATTATGGTCCATTGGAATGGGTTTGGAGAAGCGCCACGTTCTTCAGGATTTTTCCTTTGAGGAAAATGCAAAAGACAATCGCATAACACTTTTTTCGCCTCATCCAACAATGTTGCTGTTTCATCGATTAGTTAAAACAGACTGTAGGAAAAACCCTTTCTTTACATAAAATAATGTCCCAAATCCTTATTTTAATATGAATACGTTGTCTAAAATAATCACTTGGAAAAGGAATATCCTGGCTAGTTTAGCAGTTTTGTTGATTTTGATTGTTTTGAATTTTTATGGTGTTTATACCAATCAATTCTATTTTACAAAACCCGACAATTACATAATCCCCATGCTTAGCTCGGTACATTTTCTTTATCTGTACGTTGTTTGGTTTAAAATTACAGAAGATGAGCTTCCAGACCCTAAAATGCGGAACATTGAATATGTGCTATACGCCATCATGATTGTATATTTTTTTAAAATCTATGATAGCGTGATGGTTCTCAACTCCGTTGAAGCATACGGTGAACATATCATTCCAGCTTCCTTCAAGCCTATGGCCACTCTTACGCTTGTTCTTTACAGCATATTGCCCATATTGACGCTTTATACGTTTTGGCTCAGGAAACGATACATTGGGGTGTACAATTTTGAAAACTACAATGACAATCTAAATATCTGGCAATAGTTTTGTTAAGGTTTAGAGTCCTCTGATATAACTTCCGTATAAATCCTTAAACTGAATCCCTTTGGTAAAACGGTGTTTGCTCAGTTTTTTGTGGGCCACCAGTCCCCAAAGCAATAGTTCTTTCATAAAATAGCTATCCTCTTTGGAAATAGAGGGTTGGTACTCTTTTAAAAGTTGGTTCAATGGTCCTACCGAATCCAGTTTTGTTTTGTAGTCGTCATCGGAATCATCATCCAATAGGTCGAACCCTTCTCCGTCAAAAAACCAGTTCACCAATTCATCGTACTCCGTTTCAGCTTCTTTGCGTTGGAGTTTGTCGATTTTTGGAAAATAATTGGGAAAAAGGGATTTTATGGCATCCTCAATCAAGGTTTCAGCAACAAAACCGGCACCTTCTTGCTCGCCTTCATACACCAATTCAATTTTTCCGGTGATGGAAGGAATCACCCCCATAAAATCGCTCAACCGAATGGAGGTTTGCTTATCCCCAGAATGAACCGCTCTTCGCTCTGCTGTACTTAAGAGATTTTCAAAAGCGGTAATGCTCATTCGGGCACTCACCCCACTTTTGGCATCCACGTATTCGCTCTTACGGGCCTCAAAACTGATTTGTTCCAACACATCCAGGGCTATTTCTGGCACATAGACATTTTCTAATTGTCTTTTGTCCAACTGCGCTTCTTGTTTGGTGATTTTTTTAGCGATTTCAATGCTTTCCGGATAGTGGGTCAGAATCTGTGAGCCAATTCTATCTTTCAATGGCGTTACAATACTGCCTCTATTGGTATAGTCCTCTGGATTTGCGGTAAATACAAATTGAAGGTCCAACGGAAGTCGCAACTTGAATCCACGAATCTGAATATCCCCTTCCTGAAGAATGTTGAACAAGGCCACTTGTATCCTTGCTTGAAGGTCGGGCAATTCATTGATTACAAAAATACAACGGTTCGCCCTGGGAATCATCCCAAAATGGATTACGCGGTCATCGGCGTAGGAGAGTTTGAGATTGGCTGCCTTTATAGGGTCCACATCTCCGATTAAATCGGCAACGGTCACATCCGGTGTAGCCAGTTTTTCATAAAACCGTTCGCTTCTATGAATCCAACCAATAGGCGTTTGATCGCCTTTTTCTTTGATGAGTTCTGTGGCATAGCGCGAAATGGGGTTGAGCGGGTCATCATGTACTTCAGAGCCTTCCACAATGGGCATCCATTCGTCCAAGAGCTGCGCCATCAATCGGGCCAAACGGGTCTTGGCCTGCCCTCGCAGACCAAGAAGGTTAATATTGTGTCGGGAAAGAATGGCACGTTCCAATTCGGGAATTACGGAATTTTCATAGCCCCAAACGCCTTCAAAAACTTCTTCCCCTTTTGAAATTTTGCTGAGGAGATTTTCGCGGAGCTCATCTTTAATGCTTTTACTTTGGTACCCTGCCGATTTTAAATCCCCTAAAGTTTTGATTTTGGTATGATCCAATTTCATATACTAGCTTATCCTTTAATTCTTCGTTTTCTATTCTGTTCGTAATCTTCAAAAATCATTTCTCCCAATCCCTTGAGTCCTGTGTAGAATGCCTTGCCTTTATTGGCTTGGGTGAATTCACGTACAAATTGCATCAAGTACGGGTCTTGGGCTATCATGAAGGTGGTTATGGGAACATGAAGTTTTCTAGCCTGTTGAGCCATGGCATAGCATTTTTCAACAATGTAATCGTCCAACCCAACACTGTTTTTGTAATAGTCTCCATTGGGCAATCGCAAACAAGAGGGTTTTCCATCCGTGATCATAAAGATTTGCTTGTTGGTGTTCCGCTTTCTACGGAGCATATCCATGGCCAATTGCAAGCCAGCCACAGTGTTGGTGTGATAGGGCCCCACTTTTAAATAAGGCAAATCTTTTATGGGAATGGGCCAAGCATCGTTACCAAACACGAGAATTTCCAAGGTGTCTTTTGGGTATCGCGTAGTAATCAACTCAGCCAGGGCCATAGCCACTTTTTTGGCAGGGGTAATTCGGTCCTCGCCGTATAAAATCATGCTGTGGCTGATATCAATCATCAGCACCGTGCTCATCTGGGCTTTGTAATGGGTGTCTTCCACCACCAGGTCCTCTTCACTCAACGAAAAATTGTCCAGTCCATGGTTCACTTGGGCATTTCGCAAGCTTTCCGTCATGGAAATATGTTCCAAGGAGTCCCCAAATCGGTATTCGCGGAAATCTCCAGTGTGCTCATCGCCCCTGCCCGATTTTCCAGTCCGGTGATTACCAGCTCCACTTCGTTTGAGCTTCCCAAAAATTTGGTCCAAAGCGCGCTGCCGGAGCATCCGTTCCAATTTGGCGGTCATGGACAAGCTTCCTGGGCCGCCGCCATCCTCATCGCCTTCCTCTCCTTCACCCCCTTCGCGGTCATCCATATCAAATTCCTCACGAATGAATCCTTTTGCTTTCAGGTCCTCTATAAAATCGTCTATAGTATAATCCTCATCGGTGAGTTCGTATTCCTTGTCCAGCTCACGGAGCCAATCCAAGGCTTCCTCAACATCTCCAGAGGTATGCGTAATCAATTCTTGAAAAATCTCAAAGAGTTTTTCAAACGGGGTTTGGTCCGGGGCTTCGTAGGTAGTAAAACGAAACCCTTTTCTTGTATTCATAGCCATTACATAAAATTACGGTATTTCCGCGTAACGACTAGGCCTTTAAAAAAAACTTAACGCTCTTGTTCAATGGCGTTTTTGAAGTACTTGGGCAATATCATTCAATTTATAGCCCTTGGCCTGCAACAGAATAAGATAGTGGAAGAGTAAATCAGCGCTTTCATTCAAGAAGAGTTCCTCGCTGTCATCTTTGGCTTCGATAACTGTTTCAACTGCTTCTTCCCCTACTTTTTGGGCGATTTTATTGATGCCTTTTCTGAACAGCGAAGCCACATAACTATCTGGATTTTCTGGGTCGTTTTTGCGGGAAGTGATTATTTCTTCCAAAGTGGAAAGAAACCCATACTCTTGAACATTATCTTCAGCCCAACAGGTATCCGTGCCTTTGTGACAGGTTGGCCCAACAGGATTCACCATAATCAATAGCGTATCGTTGTCGCAGTCCACTTTGATATCAACTACGTTTAGAAAGTTCCCACTCTCCTCTCCTTTGGTCCACAACCGTTGTTTAGTTCGACTAAAAAAAGTGACTTTTTTGGTTTTTTGGGTCACCTCCAAAGCTTCTTGGTTCATATACCCCAGCATCAGTACATTTTTAGTGTTGGCATCCTGAATGATGGCAGGTACCAGCCCATCTGGGTTTTTATTGAAGTCTATTTTCATATTTTAAATTCTAACAGGAATCCCTTCTTCCTTTAGTTC
>JBNLBG010000129.1:0-4718 GCA_050303195.1 Allomuricauda sp.
ACAACCCGCCTTTCGGCGCCCTCGTGACCTGGCACCTGGCCGAGGCGCCAGAGACCTCGCAGGAGGCCCGGCGGGAGCGTGAGAAGGAGATCGCCGAGGCCGGCGACGACGTTCCTTTTCCCGGCTGGGACAAGCTTGAAGATGAAACACTTCAGGAAAAACCAGCTTTAGTCCTTTTGGTAAAGGATAGCGCCGGAAAAGTAGTCAACACTGTGGATGGGACCAACAAGAAGGGTTTTAATCGCGTTGCCTGGGATTTGTCTTATGCAGATCGAAATGGCATCGCACTGGAAGAATCCAGTGGAGGAGGGGATGAAGAATTTTTACCATCGCCCTACAAAGCAACACCAGGAACTTATTCCGTGGAATTGTATCAAAGGGTGGATGGCGCATTACAACAGCTTTCCAGTGCCCAGAGTTTTGAAGTAAAACCCTTGGGTGAGGGAGCACTTCCCGCCAAACCCGTAGCTGAAATTGACGCGTTCCGAGATAGGTTCCAGAAATTCCAGCAAGACCTTACGGCCACTACTACTGTATTGCAAAAAAGCCTACAGAAAGTGGATGCCATGAAACGTGCCATGAAAGAAGCTCAAAGACCCAGTGCAGCACTTTCCAACAAAATTTTTGAAGTAAAATCCCAATTATCGGTGTTGAACATCAAAATGCATGGAAATCCTGCCAAAAATGAAATAGGGGAGCGAAATCCGCCTTTACCTGGCGATGGTGTCTTTATTGGAACCGTAGCGCTTGGCAATACCTATGGTCCAACTGGAAACCAAAAAGCTGCTGTGGATAGGGCAAACAGCCAACTGCAGGAGATTAAAAAAGAATTATCCGTATTGGTGAACAGCATATTGCCTGCATTGGAGTCTGAACTAAAGGCCGATGGAGCCCCTTGGATTGAAAGTCAAGGACTCATCAAAAACTAAAATTTATGACATTTTTCCGTTCCTCTCTTGTAATTTGTATCTGCATGGTATTTGGACTTCAGGCCCAATACACTGAATCGGATTGGGAGGAACGGGACCAATGGATGAAAACAGACTCTCTACTGGCCATGACAGCAGTGGGAGTAGGGGACAAAGTGGCCGACATTGGTTGCCACGAAGGGTATCTAAGTATACATTTGGCCAAAAAGGTCTCTAAAACTGGAAGGGTATATGCCGTGGACATTCGGGAAGATCGTCTACAAAAGCTACGCGCCAGTGCCCATGAAAGAAACCTTGATAATGTCATTACCATTTTGGGAGATACCGATAATCCTAAATTACCGGAAGGAGAATTGGATGCCATTTTTATTTTTGATACGTACCACGAAATGGATGCCTATAAAGAAATCCTTCGGCATGTAAAGCGTGCCTTAAAGCCAGGAGGGCAACTCATGGTCTTGGAAAAGCTCAAGGATTGGGTGCGTGGCAAATCCAGAGAACGCCAGGTTTCATCTCATTCCTTGGGGCCCGAGTATGTCCGCGAAGAATTGAAGCAAGCCGGCTTCACTATAATTTCTGAAATAGAAGACCACGGTGATTGGGAGCGGGAAACCGATAAGCAAATGTGGGTCATTCTGGCCCAAAAACCGTAGTAAATCAATCCTTGTTCACCTCATCAAGCAACTGTTCATATGAAGTAATCCAACTATAAAGTCTTCCCCCCAAACTAATTATTGGGCTGGATATGGTATCCATTTCTTCTGGAGATTTGGTCAAAAAGGTACCTAATTGCTTTTTAACCTCTGGTTTCTCTTCCAGTATCACGTTTCTAAAAATGTAATTTTCAGCATGGAGTTTTGCAACGATGCTGTCACATACCACGCAATTGGTTGTGGTGTAAACCGTAATCTGTTTTTTGGGCTTTATTTTTGGCAGTGGAACATCGATGACCTCATAGTCTTTTTTTAGGGCTCTTCCGGATAAACTATCGTTTACTTGTAGCGTTGTGGTGTAGATGGGTTTTTTATCCCTGAACAGAACAATTGTTTTCAAATGTACCTTGGATGCAGCGGGGACTCGAATCAATCTTGGTTTTGCGGCGCTTTGTCGAAAGTTTTTTCCCTTCACACTAAAAAGCACATCATAATCTGTATGTGATTCATTCAGGGCATAAAAGGCAATACGGTTGGTCATGGGCTTTTCAACAATTTCAATAGGATGTACCTGGGCTGTCCCCAAGCTAAAACTAAGAAAACCTAAAACGAAGACAAGTCTATTCATAGCTGTATGTATTTATGCTGCGAGCAAATAAACGATAAATGGGCAAAAGGCCTAAACGTAAACTATCTACGTTCATATACAAAACTTAGAATACCAGGTAAATCATCACCTACGGAATTAGTAAGTCGGTCGTTACTAAAGCTAAGGGTGCCCAAAGTACTGCTACCCTGAAATGTGACTTGGTTACCACTGACAACCCAGGCACCGGTTCCAATGGTGGTATTTTCGGTGCATCGGGCAAAATATTGCCCTCCTGTTATAGTCGTCACGAATATGCCAGTCTGTTCAAAAGTCCAGGTATTATCCCCATCAATCAAAATAGTACCAGAGATACAATCCAATTCATCCAATAGATTGGTGGAAGAGGTGCCATCCATATCAATATCTTGAGCGGAACTTACATTAACCTCTGCCAAATCCCATATCCCGATTACCTGTATTTCAGCGGCAACATCACCTCCGCTGTCATCACTGCCACAGGATACCATCAGAAAAATCAAAAATAAACAGGGAAAAACGACTCTAATTTTTTTCATAGCTCAATTGTTTAGTTCAAGTATTACCCCTGTAAAATAACACAAATCAGGATATACTATTTTAAAATGGTTGCATTTTATCGATAACTCATTGCTAAAAACACTAAATACTATTGCAATTCGTTAGTGCTGCGTAACCCTTAACTAAAGTAGAATGAACGGACTTACAAAAAAAATCTTTACCATTGCCCTAATGGGTATTTCCCTGTTTTTGGCCCAATCTTGTAGTGAAGATGGCAAACCAACTGCTGAGCAAGAATTGACCCAAACCGAGTTGCAAACCATAATGGAGACGGATGACATTTCCAGTGTTGCCGATAATGCCCTTGCCGAACTTTTTGCGAATAACGGTGCCGGTAAATCAGCAGCTTCAACCAAAACCAACGATTGCTATGTTGCTGAATATTCTGAAACTGGATTCGTGGCAACTTTCAACAACTGCATATTGAATGGAACGGATAATGTAAACGGCACTGTGACCGTAACCTACGAAGTAGGGGAGGAATCAGCTTCATTTACCGCAACCTTTGTTGATTTTTATGTAGGAACCATCAAAATAAACGGAACTCGAAGCTTTGTGATGAGCGGAAGTATGGAAACCAACTCTTTTTCATTTACGGTTACCAGCGACATGAGCGTTGAATTTGAGGATGGAAGTGTTATTTCCGAATCGGGCACAAAGACTTTTGGCTTTACTTTTGATCAAGAATTACAAACTGGTTCTTTCACTCTAACTGGAAATTGGACCATTGAAGCTGATGGAAATACCTACGCCGCAGAGATAGTGGAAACCCTTGAAGGCAACCTTAGCTGTGAAAACATAACCTCTGGAAGTATGGTCGTTACCAAAAATGGCCTCGATATTTTTGTGGATTTTGGTAATGGTGAATGCGATAATGTTGCGACATTGATTTATCCCAACGGGGCTTCAGAAGAAATCACCCTGTAAGTTTTCATAAAATAAAACAACGGAAAGCATCGGCGAAAGTCGGTGCTTTTTTGTTTGTTGATTTCCCCAATATCCTAAATTGGGTTTGATTATATTTATGGGAATCATTCGAGCTTGACCATGGTACAGGATATTGTGAATGCCCAAAACGATTTTTTTGCGACCCAAAAAACCAAAGCTATTGCCTACCGAAAGCAATTCTTAAAAAAGCTGAAGCAAGAAATCATAGCACAGGAGGATGCTATATGTGCGGCGCTCTATGCCGATTTTAAAAAACCAAAGTTTGAATCCCTGGCCACGGAGACCCAACTTGTCCTCGCCGAGTTAAGCTATGCCATAAAAAATATGGAGCGGTGGGCGAGACCTGAACCCATTGAAGCCTCTTGGACCAATTTTCCATCAAAAGATTGGATTCAACCCGAACCTTTTGGGAAAGTGTTGATCATTTCGCCTTGGAATTATCCATTTATGCTGACCTTGGCGCCCTTGGTGGGAGCGTTGGCCGCTGGAAATACTGCTGTTTTGAAGCCTTCGGACTTGAGTCCCCATACTTCGCACATCATTGCAGAAATCATCCAAAAGGTGTTTCCTCTAGAGTATGTTACCGTAATGGAAGGAGGCGTGGAGACCTCCCAAACACTTTTGGCTGAAAAATGGGAGTATGTCTTCTTTACCGGAAGCACCCGTGTGGGCCAAATTGTATATAAAAGTGCCGCGGAGCATTTGACCCCGGTAACACTGGAATTGGGGGGCAAAAATCCTTGTGTGGTGGATGATACAGCATCCCTTAAACTTGCGGCCAAGCGTATTGTCTGGGGTAAATTCATCAATGCGGGACAAACCTGTATCGCTCCAGATTATATTTTGGTCCACAAGAGGGTCAAGGAGCGGTTTGTGGAAGAAGTCAAACGCAACATCACTAATTTTTATGGGCCCGATATACAAAAATCTCCAGATTTCGCCCGAATCACCACCAAGAAACATTATCAAGAACTTAAAGCAATGCTTCAAGGGGAAACCCTA
>JBNLBG010000130.1:0-4627 GCA_050303195.1 Allomuricauda sp.
GATTTCCGAAACTTTTTCCACAATATGTGAGAGGGACATGTCTGGGTTCACTTTGCCCTTCGGCCTCCCCAAGTGACTCATTAGAACGGCAGAACCGCCATCTTCCAACACTTTAAGAATGGTGGGTTTGGCAGCTTCAATCCTGCTGGTATCCGTTACATTGAAATCTCCATCCAGAGGGACATTGAAATCAACCCGAATCAATGCTTTTTTTCCTTCAAAATTGTAATCATCTATCGTCTTCATGTAGTGTGTCTTTATGAGAAGCTCAAAAGTAAAGATTTCCTGTCTTTTGGTCTTGTTACATGGGTTATATTTTTGATGTTTTCTCAAAAAATCGTCATAAAGATGGGGAAGCGAAAAGATGTATCTTTGGCTTATGCTGTTCAAAAACGTTTTAGGGCTGGAACATATCAAAAACCATTTGGTGACCACTGCCGGCTTAGGAAGAGTGGCGCATGCCCAATTATTCATTGGGCCTGAAGGTTCTGGAGTATTGCCAATGGCCCTGGCTTATGCGCAATATTTGTTGTGCGGCAATACCGGTGGCGAAAATGAAGGTGAAAATCCCGTTTGTAATACCAAGTGCAATTCCTTGACACATCCTGATCTGCATTTTGCCTTTCCGGTTTCGAATTCAGATAAAGTGAAATCGCATGCAGTGAGCGACCACTATCTGGAAGAATGGCGGCAGTTTGTAAAGGAGCAGCCCTATGGCAACCTCTTTGACTGGTATAGGCACATCGGCATTGAAAAAAAACAGGGGCAAATTGGGGTGGACGAGGCCCAAGATGTGGTAAAAAAGTTGTCCTTAAAATCCTATGAAGGAGGTTATAAGGTGCTCATCCTTTGGATGGCTGAAAAAATGAACCTTTCTGCAGCTAACAAACTCTTGAAACTGATTGAAGAACCACCACAAAAAACGGTTCTACTTTTGCTGGCCGAAGAGGAAGAACAAATCATCAATACGATTCGCTCTCGGTGTCAAATCTTGCACTTTCCACCGCTTACCGAACAGGTAATTACGGATGAGCTCGTCAGCAGGGGTGCAAGCGCAAGTGTGGCACACAATATAGCGCAGGAGGCCAACGGCAACTTCAACAAGGCTTTGGATTTGATAAACAGGGATTCCGAGGATTTGGTGTTTGAACGGTGGTTTGTGCAATGGGTCCGCAGTGCATTCAAGGCGAAAGGTAACAAAGGTGCTATTCAGGAATTGATTTTGTGGAGCGATGAGGTGGCCAAAACCGGTAGAGAAGTACAAAAACAGTTTTTGAGCTATTGTCTTACATTGATGCGACAAGCACTTTTGCTCAATTACAAAGCCCACGATCTGGTCTATACAAAAGTCCATGTGGAAGGTTTTGACCTGAACAAGTTCGCTCCTTTTGTGCACGAAAACAATATTTTGGATATTGTGGAAGAGTTGGAAAAGGCCATTTTTCACGTGGAACGGAATGGAAACTCCAAGATTATCTTTACGGATCTATCGATTAAACTTACGCGGTTGTTGCACACAAAGGCGGCATAAAAACATACAAAACATGGAAAATTTACTTCATAATGCCACAGAAATCCTTCTCTTGGCTTTTTTGACCATCACCTTTTTGCAGAGCGGTATTGATAAAGTGTTGGACTGGGCAGGCAATTTAGGTTGGCTCAACGACCACTTTTCAAAAACCGTTTTTAAGGGAAGTGTACCTATTTTGCTGGGGGTTGTACTAGTCTTGGAGATAGTTTCTGGAGTACTCTCGGCTGTAGGGATTGTCCAATTTCTGGTGGAAGGTAAAAGTTCAATCGGTTTTTATGGGGCTGTTCTTGCTGCCCTTACCCTTTTAATGCTTCTTTTAGGGCAGCGTGTGGCCAAGGACTATGTTGGGGCGCAAACCCTAGTGGTGTATTTTATTCCCACTGTTATTTTGGTCTATTTGATGCAATAATTGCTAAACTTATTATTAGAAAGGCGGTTTTATGGCAACAACACCCTTCGTGTATATTTGGGAATACGTAGTTAAGAAGGACTATCTGGAAGAGTTCAAGAACGTGTATGGCCCAACGGGCGATTGGGTTCAATTATTCAAAAAAGCCGATGGATATATTTTAACTGAACTTCATCAAGATGTTTCAAATCCACTGCGGTTTATAACGGTTGACTTTTGGAATTCAAAAATAGATCGGGACAATTTCCGAAATCAATTTTCAAAGGAGTTCATTGCTATTGATAAACATTGTGAAAATTTTACAGAGCAGGAAAGATTAATCGGTGATTTTAATTGCTATACCACTCGATTTCAACCGCAGACTACTACAGAAAAGCATACATAAATCGGTTAATCTTAAAACCAAATTTGGAAGAAATCAAACAATATTTTGAGCAACATTTTAGGATTTCTTCTCCTGATTGGGATATCTTTTCCTCCAAATTGAGCAGGCTTTGCTTTCCAAAGAAATCCATTCTGCTCTCCCAAGGAGAAACGGAAAACCAACTTTCTTTTATATCAAAAGGAATTGTACGCCAATATGTTCCTCTGGCGGATGGCGAACTTACCTTTAGTTTTGCTTTTAGCGGTTCATTTATAAGTGCCTACGACTCATTTATTACACAAATGCCTTCCAATTATGTGGTGGAAACCATCACCGAGACCGTCCTGTGGCAATTGACCTATGCTGATCTTCAGGAAGTGTAAAATACTTCACAAATAGGTGACCGTATTGGGAGGAGAGCCAGTGAGGAACTCTTTTTAAAAAAGTCCAAACGAGAGCTTTCCCTGCTTTTGGATACAGCGGAGGAGCGGTATCTGAAATTGTTCACAGAGCGTCCAGAGCTGATTCGTGAAATTCCATTGAAATATATTGCTTCCTACATAGGTGTCACGCCTCAAGCGTTGAGCCGCATCCGAAAACGGATTTCTTAACCCAGGTTCATTGTTTGCAACGGCTCAATTGAAGAGCTTTGCCCAAAACAAAATAATGAAGCCATTTTTTGTCTTAGTTGTTGTTTTTATAATTAGCTCTCTAGTATTGAAATTGGTGACAGCCCAGGTTAATTATCGTCTTGCCGCCCAAATTGCCATGGCTTGCATGCTGGTCTTTACCGCGATTGGACACTTTGTCTTTACAGAGGGGATGAGCGCCATGTTACCTGATTTTTTTCCCAAGAAGAAAGAACTTGTATTAATTACAGGTCTAATGGAAATTGCTTTGGGGGTTGGATTGGTTCTTCCTCAATATAAATATATCTCAGCCTGGATGTTAATTGTGTTTTTTGTTCTTCTGCTGCCAGTAAACATAAGGGCAGCTATTGAGCACATCAATTATCAAACAGGAGAGCTAAATGGCCATGGGATATCCTACCTTTGGTTTAGGGTTCCCTTGCAATTGTTTTTTGTGCTTTGGGTATATTTCTCAACGATATTTGGGAAATAAAAAACCCACTCTTTCTGAGTGGGCTTTTGTATATAGTTTTGAGCTTACTTCTTGTACTTCTCGTTCAAAATCTTTAGAACGACATCCGTTAGGTCCTTTGTTTCCTCGCCGTACAATACAGCTCCACCATCACCCCCACCCAAAATATAGGTGTAGCCATTGGCCTTACCATATTCTTGGATTTCCTTTTTCACCTTTTTAACCAAGGTGTCCATTTCAGATTGACTGGTCTGTTGCAATTGTTGTTCTTCTTGTTGCAATTGCTGACCAATAAATTGTCCGCGTTGCTGCAATTGTCCGTACTCTTCCTGGGCATTCTGTTGTGACATTCTTTCTGCCTTGGTCTGGAAGGCCTGCAGTTCCATTTGGAACGCTTGTGAAATACTATCCCTCTTTTTGGTCATGGCATCCGCCTTGGTTTTAAAACGGGCTTCCACATCTATTTTCTCTTGATAGCCGTCCAGCAACTTTACACTGTCCACATATCCAATCTTATTCTGCTGACATGCCATTGCGGTGAATGCAATGGCGAGTACCATAAATTTTTTCATGTTTGTCTTTTTACTGATGCGCAAAAATAGGAAAGCTTTTGGAATGCGGACCAATATCTTTTTGTGAAGTCAAAAAAGTTGAAAGTCAAAACCATAACTATTATTTATGTTCATTTAGGTTGTAAATTGACTTTATCTATTCTGATGGCCTTCAGAAACCGCCTTTTAAGAGCATTTCTTTTCGGGAAAAGGTATTTGGATGCGTCACCACGCTTTCGCTTAAAGACGGTTCAGAAACGGCTTATTTTTTTCTTTTTAACACATAAATCAAGGAAGAATGCTCTTTGGTAAAGCACGCTTTGAGATTGGACCACAATCCAACAAAAAAAGCACTGATCAAATACAATTTATTGCCTTTGTATTTTTCAGAGAGCATGGAAACGTAAAACGCATCAAACCACATGGGACGAATTGAGACGACTTCCATTTTATGTGTATTAAAAAGTTTAGCGATTGCCGTTTTGGAAAAATGCCAAAGGTGTCTGGGCACATCATACCCTGCCCAATAGCTTCCATAATGTTTGGCATCAAAGGATTTGTAATTGGGAACTGCAATAATCAAACTTCCATCCTCTTCCAACAGGGAAACGATTCTACTGATTTGTTCCTCCAGATTGGGAAGGTGTTCCAGAACATGCCAGAGCGTGATG
>JBNLBG010000131.1:0-4335 GCA_050303195.1 Allomuricauda sp.
CATCCGCTCATTGGCCCAAAGACCATCCAACAATGACATGGATACCCCTGCACTGTACAGACCATCCTCTGGTAGGGTCTCATCAGGATTTATATAGGTGCCTTCACTTTGTTGATAATTCCCCTTAAGCTCAATACCAAACCAAGTTGGGATTTTGAAGGTGGTATTAAGACGGTCCCAATATTCGGTTCCTTTAAATTCTTTTCGTTCGTAGTCCACTTCAACCTTGGGGTCAAATCCACCTCTGGCCTTCATGAGATTGGCCTGTCCCGTAGCAATCGTCAATTGGGCCTGTTTGGCTATGGGATGATACTTTTTTACATATCCCAAATACTCCTTAAAACCCAGAACCAAGCTATCCTGCTGAGCCTGAGAAGCAAAGGTTGCAAGCAAAAAAATCCAAATAAAATGCTTTGTACTACTATTTTGTTGCATTGTCACTTGCATTTTGGGGTTGATAATAATTGGGTGGAAACCCATTGAGCTGCCTCCAAAGCTCAAACCAAATGGGAACATCTTCCAGTAGAGCCATAGTGCTTGCTCCAGAACCTACTCTTATATCCTTGGGCCACTCAACATCTTCCTCATCCGGAGCCAGCAACACCCTATATTTTCCATTGGGACTGATAAAGGTTTCTATTGCGACAATTTTTCCGCCAAATGTTCCGTATGAGACATTGGGCCAACCACTAAAAACAATTGCCGGCCAACCATCAAACTGGATTCGCACCTTCTCCCCCACATGGATGAGAGGCAAATCAATGGGATCCACAAAGGTCTCCACGGCCATATCATATTTGTCCGGCATAATTCCAACGAGCCGGTCACCTTCCTTGAAAGTTTCTCCCAACCCCGATTGTAATGCTTTGTTGATGTAACCGCTTTGAGGTGCGCGAATAAATTGTAGACTGTTGCGTATCTCATAGTTGGTATACGCATTTTCCAGTTTGGTCACTTCGGCTTCAGAATCGAATTGATTGGATTGGGCCGTAAACAGATCACTACGTGCTTTGGAAATCTTGTCCGTGTACTCCGCTTGTACCCTATTGATCTCCATTTTGGCATTTAAGACATCGTTCTTACTGGCCAACAACTTGTTCTCCTGGGATATAATTTTCGCTTGGGCCTCTTGGAGTTTCAATCGTTTTTCTTCCAAGTCGGTCACGGCTTTCAACCCTTCCTTTTCCAATTGTACCACCCGGTCATATTGTCGTTGCGCAATAGCGATATTGGTTTTGGCCGCCTCTAGGTCAATACTATCACTTTTTACCTTGAGTTTGGACTGTGTCCATTTGTTTTTGGCCTGTTCCAACTTCAAATCACGCTCTTGTGCCAAAGCCTTAATTTGGGTTTCCAATGCTCCTACTTTTTCTTGGTATGAGTTTACCGACATGGATTTAGCCTTAATTTGCTGCCCGGTACGCTCCACCAATCTGGGGTCAAAGTATTCGCTTTTCACTTCAGAGATTTGGAGAATGGTATCTCCTTTTTCCACAAAATCACCCTCTCGAACAAACCACTTTTCTATACGCCCTGGAATTTGGGATTGAATGGTCTGTGGGCGCTGATCCGGTGTTAGGGTAGTTAAATAGCCACGTCCAGCTATATTCTGGGTCCATGGTAGGAACATTAGCACGAATGCCATGATGAAAAATCCAGCCAAAAAGCGATTGAATTGTTTGTAGTGGCGTTTATGAAACACTTTTAATCCAGCGCTATAGACACTTATGTCTACCTTTTGGTTCAGTTTGTTATGAGAGATATTCAGCATGATTTTTAGCTTTCTTTGATCAACCTTCCGTTCTCAATGGCAATTGTTCTATTGCATAGGCTTATCCACTTTGGATTTTCGCTAACAACAACCAATGCCCATCCGTTGGAAGAATCGGTTAGAAACTCCATGATCTGATCGGCTTCCTTTTCAGAAAATTGATCTAGGGGATCTTTAAGAATCAATAGTTTTGGGCGACGCACAATACTTCGGGCCAAAACAATCTTTTTTGAAATGGTATAGGGGATTTTCTTTCCTTCAGGATAGAGTATGGTTTGAAGCCCTTGGGGCTGTTCCTTCACAAACTGGTTGAGTCCGGTCTTCTCGATGGCCCAATACACATCTTCCATAGGAATGTTCTTGTTGCCGAAGGTAATATTGTCCAACATGGTCCCTTCAAAGGGATACTCCTCGGTAAGGGACTGGCCTAAATAAGACCGATATTCATTTAGGTATATTCCTTTTAAGTCAACATTGTTCACATAGATTTTTCCTTCAGCAGGTTCCAAGATTCCTGCTATCAATCGAAGTAAGGTAGATCGCCCAGATCCACTGGGCCCCTTAAGCAAAATTGAGCACTGGGGAGTAATGGTGAAGGATATGTCATCAAGGATCTTCTTTTCTCTTCCCGGCACTTTGTAGGTCACTTCATTAAGTTCAATGGTAAGCCCATCAAATCCATTAAAAGGGGTTTCTCCATCTTGGGGCTCTAGTTCTTTGTCTACTACTTGCCCCATTTTTTCGAGTGATGTCAATACATCATAAAACGTTTCCAATCCCAAGATCATCTTTTCAACGGAGTTGATCACCAAAAGAATAATGATTTCCGCGGCTACAAACTGACCTATGTTCATTTGCTGGTCCAGCACCAACAAACCTCCAATTAACAATAAGCCTGCCGTGACCAAAACCTTGAATCCGACCATTTGGATAAACTGTATCACAATTATCCTAAAGTGACTTTCCCTGGCTTCCAAATAATCGGCAACAAGAGCATCATTCTTATCCATGGCATGTGAGGTCTTTCCCGAAAGTTTGAAGCTGATAATAGATCGGGCAATCTCCTGTATCCAGTGGGCTACTTTATATTTGTTCTTGGATTCATCCAAACTGGTTTCCAAACCCTTCTGCGCTGTAAATTTGAAGACTACATAGATCAACAGCACCAACAACAATCCATAGATTATAAAAAATGGATGGTAAAAGGAGAGCAGCAAAAGTCCGAAAATAATCTGAAGCAAGGCCGCCGGAAAATCAATCAGTATTTTTGAAAGTGCCTTCTGGATGGTCAATGTATCAAAAAAACGATTGGCCAGTTCTGGTGGGTAATAGCTGCTCAATTGGCTCATGCGTATTTTTGGAAATCGGTAGGCAAATTCAAAGGAAGATCGGGTGAAAATTTTCTGTTGTACGTTCTCAATAATCCTAATCTGCATTAACTGAAGTGCACCGGCAAATGCCACTCCCAAGGTGACCAAAACCACCAGTACTACCCATGATGTGCTTATTTGGGCTCCTTGTATCAGGTTTATGATGGCCTGGATTCCCAAGGGAAGCGAAAGGTTGACCAACCCTGCAAAAATTGCGTAGTAAAATACTTGAAAAATGTCTTTTTTGTCCAAAGTGAGCATGCCCATTAAACGCTGCCATGCCGTTAATATATCTTTAGCCATTGGCTTTTACATTTAGGGTTCGGTCAATTAAGTCCGTAAAAAAATCAAAAGGGGTAACCGATTCATTGCAGTTGGTAAGCGCTGGAAAATGTTCCTTCAAAAAATATTGATGCAATGACCCCTCAAAAATGGTACTGGCCAAACTTATGGGATAGGGATAATCATCATCAACAGCTTTGATCATTTCAGCAAGCCGGTTCACCAATCGTTTATAGACCAAAAAGTAGCCTTCCTTATTCTCTTTGTCCACTTCCTTGGTGAGATACGACTTGGAAAATTCATTGATGACTATTTTGTGTAAAATCACCTCATTAATATGAGCAAATGAACTATCCTCCTCTATATTCTGGGTAAGAATTTCAACAGCCTTTTTTAGTTTTTTAAGGTCATTGGGGATACCGTAAGTGGCAAACACCATCCTATACTCCAACCAGCCCCAGTACCAAGAAGCGAGATAGAGCAAAAGCTTGTGTTTGTTCTCAAAATAACGATAAATGGAGCTTTCATTGGAATTGATTGCGATACCAAGCTTTTTAAAAGTAAAGCTTTCAAAACCCATCTCATCTATCATCAAAATACTTTGCTCAATAATTTTTTTTCCGAGGTCTGATGATTCGGGGTCCTTTAGGTAAAGTTTTTCATTTATTCCCATCCGAAGAGATTGCATTAATCTTTCCATTACCTGCGCATTTTGACATTCATATTTGCAAATATAAAAGTAATACTATTAATATTCGATGGTTTAACTTTCAATTAACGCTTTGTCATTCTGAAGAAGGCGTTTTAAGACCAATAATTTACCTCTTCATAGACTCAACGACAGCTGTAAGCAGATTAAAATTTGAAAGTGCATTCAATAAGTATTTAATTTTATAGGTTAGTACTGACGTT
>JBNLBG010000132.1:0-4262 GCA_050303195.1 Allomuricauda sp.
TCCAAGGATACTTTTGGCGAAGGTACTACGGAGGGGAATAATATTGTACTGGACTTGTACAACAAATATGTTTTTGCTGACCGTTGGCATACGATTTTGGGGGTTAACTATAGCCAGGATGAAGCGGTATTTTCGGATGAGGCTGAATTCACCATTGTGGATCCCTATGCCAATGTGGTCTATGTTTCCGATTTTGGATTAAACCTGAATGTAGGTGGACGACTGAACACCCATTCAGAATATGGAAACCATTTTGTGTACAATGTGAATCCTTCCTATGTTTTTTCAACCTCAGAGGGCTATGTGAAGCTACTGGGCTCGTATGCCACCTCCTACATTACTCCAAATTTAACACAGCTGTTTGGGGCTTTTGGGGGCAATCCGGAGTTGGAACCGGAAGAAAACAAAACCCTTGAAGGAGGGCTTGAATATGCTATCAACAAAAAGTTTAGAGTTAGTGCCTTGTATTTTGACCGAAATGAAAAGAATACCATTGGCTACGATCAAAACTTTATGGGCATTAACCTATCCGATGAAATTGATGCCAATGGAATAGAGGTGGAGGTTTTATGGAGTGCCTTTGATGAATTAACCCTGGACGCCAATTACACTTTTACCGAAAGAAAAGGGGACAATGCCATTCGTATTCCAAAACACAAAGCCAATTTGAATGTGGGATATCAACTCTGCGAAGAGACCAATATCACCCTGACTTATTCGTATACCGGAGAACGATTCGATACGGATTTCAGCACCTTTACGGATGTCGCTTTGGAATCCTTTTCGTTGGTGAATTTATATATAGGTCACGAAGTTATCCCCAACAGACTCAATCTTTTCTTAAGTGCGGACAATCTGTTCAACGAAAATTATACCGAAATCCTCGGATTTACCACCAGAGGGCGAAATTTTCGGATTGGAATGAATTTGAATTTTTAAAGAGAAAGCAGCCTAAAAAAGCTCGTTACCTGTCAATTAGAGCGGAGTCGAGAACCAAAAAATAGTCACTATTGGGTTTCGACTGCGCTCAACCTGACAAAATCAAAGTTGCTTTTATGCCGCTTTTTTATTCAATTATAAGATTGTTAATCTGTGTAAAATCAATGTCCAAAGGTTTGTCCAAGTACATATTGTCTTTTGTAGGGGTATGAAATCTTGAACTCGCAAAGGATTTGGCAGGCATTTGCACTGCAAAGCTCTTTTTGCTGGAGATTCCGGTGATTTCCTCAAGAGCACGGGCCAATAGTGGTTCGTTGGGGTCTCCAAGCACACCAAGATTGGCCAAATCTTCCAACAAAATAATATTTGGGACAAGACCAGCGGTGTAATCAAAAAAACCATCGGCATTTTCATTTCTACCCACCAAAGGTTGAATTCCCCAGCTATTGTTGGAATTTATTTCATCCTCTCGGTCACTTGCATAGATAAAGGCGTTGCCAGGGTCGTCCACCAAGGTAATGGAGAATTCGTTTTTTCCTCTCGTGGTTTCCCCAATGTGAATTACATCAACATAAGGTGCCAAGCCGTTCATGACCAGTTCACTGGCGGAGGCTGAGTCGTTGGTGGCCAAAACAAAAACCCTATCGAGATTCAACGAATTGATGGCTGTTGCACCAGTGGAGCTGGCAAAATAATCCTCTAATTGCTCATCACTGAGTTGTTCTTGAACCTTGGCGTTCCAGCGCTGCCTAATGTATAGGTCACTTGTATTGGTACCATAGATCATACTGGCTAAAAGTCGGGATGTGTTCACAGAGCCGCCAGGATTGTAGCGCATATCCAGGACGAGCTCGGTGGCTCCGTCAGCAACAAACCCACCAAAAGCCGCATTGAGTTGTTCATTAAAGTTGCTCAAGAATCGGTTGTACATCAAATAAGCGACTTTTGTTCCATTGACGTCCAACGTTTTTGCTACCAAAATAGGATCTTCCACTTGGTTTTCAATTTTGGTTAGGGTGACTTCCGTATCATTGTCCACAATTTGATTTCCTACCACATCTGCCATTCCCAACGTATAGGTATCATTGCTTCCATACAATAGATTGATGTAATTATTGATAGTGAGTGGTTGGCCGTCTACCCGCGTAAAAATGTCACCTCTTTGAATGTTTTTTGTTGAAGCATCAGAATTGGGAACAATATACAGTACATACCCAAAGACCCCATCTCCTTCTGAAAACTGTGCCAGATTAAATTCCAAACCATTACTTTTGGACACGCCGGAAAGATTATTGACCAGTTCGGTATAGTCGTCGTTCAAAAAACTGAAGCGGTCTTCGTCAAAGAGAAGAACATCATAATAAAAATCAGCGGGATTTGGAGTTTGTTCTAAAAACTCCGTGTATTCTTGATCTGAGTTGAACCTGGTATCGGAAAGTACATCAACATCGCCTTGCCAAAAATACCAGAGGTTCATGGCCTGCCACATAAAATGTTGTGTGATGGCATCAGAACCTGAAAGCAACTGGGGAGTCTCCCCATTTTTGATTTGGTTGTCATCATTGTTACATGATGATACGAGCAACGACAGCCCTAAGAACAGAAGAACATATTTTTTCATGGTAAAGATTTTACGGAATACCTCAATTTTCATTCCATTATAAATAAAAGAGGTTGGTAAATTAGGCGGCGATTTCTAAAAATTCTTACGAATTTGTGCTACAAAATAGGCACATAAACGCAGATTACAAATTTTTTGTAACAAATTTCGATATGTGTCGTCGTGATAGTGTAGGTCGATAAATAAGACCAGAAACAACGAAAACAACCAATGAAACAAGCTGAATTTTTAAATGTGGTCATGCCCTTCAAGGACAAACTCTACCGTCTGGCAAAGCGCTTGTTGGTATCAAGGGAGGAAGCGGAGGACGCCACGCAGGAAATTTTGCTGAAACTATGGTCGAAGAATGAGGTGATGGAAACCTACAATAATGTGGAAGCCTTTGCCATGACGATGACCAAGAATTTTTGTTTGGACCGATTAAAATCCAAACAAGCAGGGACCCTAAAACTGGTGCACAGTAATTATAGCGATGAAGGCACCTCATTACAACGCCAATTGGAGGCGGAGGATAGTGTAAGTTGGATGGAGCGCATCATGGAAGAATTACCGGAACAGCAAAAAATGGTATTGCAACTGCGCGATGTAGAGCAATATGAATTTGATGAGATATGCGAGCTATTGGATATGAAACCCACCGCAGTACGGGTAACACTGTCCAGAGCGCGAAAAACAGTACGTGAAGAAGTGACAAAAAAACATAGCTATGGAATTGGATAACATAGAAAAATTATTGGAAAAGTACTTTGAGGCCAGCACAACGGTGGTCGAGGAGGAGGAGCTTAGGGATTATTTTTCGCAAGAAAAAGTGGCCACACATCTTGAGCAATATAAGCCCATGTTCAACTACTTTTCCAAGGCCAAGGAAGAACGATACACCAAGCAGGTTCCATTAAAACCTAGCGTAAACTATTACAAGTGGATTTCCGTTGCAGCGGCAGTAGTTTTAACCTTTGGCATCTATTTTGGTAATCAAATCCAAGAAAAAAAGAAAGCAGAATACGCTTACCAAGAAACCAAAAAGGCTTTTGAACTCCTAGCGTAGAACTTTAACCGAGGTACGGAAAAAGTGGCATATTTGAAGGAGTTTGAAGAAGCAAAACAAAAAATTTACAACAACAATTAAATCGTAAAAAATGAAAAGGAATATTATAATCATTTTGATCGCCGTTCTGCCCTTATCGGGATTTTCACAGTCCTTGTTCGATAGATTCGAGGACATGGACGACGTAACCTCAGTGGTAGTGAACAAAAGCATGTTCAACCTATTGGCTAAAATTGATGTGGAAGTGGATGACCCTGAAGCTAGGGACTTTATGGACATCGCCAGCAGCCTTCAAAGCTTGAAGGTGTTCACCACGGATAATGAAAGCATAGGTGCAGATATGAAGTCTTCTGTGAACAGTTACTTGAAGTCTTCAAAAATGGAGGAACTTATGCGTGTGAAGGACAAAGATGCCAATGCGAAGTTTTATATTAAGCAAGGCAGGGATGATGACCACGTGAGCGAACTCTTGATGTTGGTTACTGATATCAACGAAATTGAGGCTGACGGAAGACGAATCGAGACCGTACTATTATCCCTCACCGGAGATATTGACTTGAACAAAATCAATTCATTGACCAAGAAAATGAACCTTCCCGAAGAGTTGAACCAAGCAGGGAAAAAAGGAAATTAGGCCATGAAAAAACTATTGATCTT
>JBNLBG010000133.1:0-4192 GCA_050303195.1 Allomuricauda sp.
TGCCATGATCTTTATCAACCAAGACAACCAATCCATGAATCTGTTAAGTCGTTTGGCCGAGTTTAAAAAACTGCAAGCTCAAGGCATCCACAAAGCGCCTAAAATTGATATGGATGCCAAGGATTTTGGTATCGGGGCACAAATCCTTCATGATCTGAACATTTCAAAAATACGTTTGCTGTCCAATTCCAGACAAACCCGTCGCGTGGGAATGGTAGGCTATGGGCTTGAAATTGTAGAGTACGTAAACTATTGATTCAAGCATAAGTCCAAGTTTAACATTAGTGCTATTCGTGTCGAGCAGTAGCACCCCTAAATTAGATTGTTCACTGCGTTCAGAATGACAACGTGTTTATATGGATGAGTGAATAACTCCCACCATTTTTTTGGCCCTCGCCTTTACCTCGGCTTCGGTCCAACTTAATTTTATCAAGCAAGAAATGGTTCGACCTACCCATAGATCAGATGCTGAAAAATCAGCATGGATATAATCCGGAAGACCTTTAACAACCTCCTCCGGTAATTTTCCCAAGGATTTTTGGCTGATCAGGTGCTCCCATTTTTTATAATAATGCCAATTGTTATTATACCAGTAGAAGCAGGCATCAACTCTGTTGCTTCCCAAAGCCCGGTGTACTTTCTGGGCAATCTCTTCCGAAGGAAGAAAGAAACTTAAAAAGGAATAATTCTCCTCACCTCCTTCGGGAACCCTTCTAAAAGTAACTTCGGGAATAGTGGATAGCGCCTCTCGTAATAGGGTGTAATTTCTTTTTTGCAAGGTGATGAACTCGTCCAATCGGTTAAGTTGGGCCAATCCCACTGCGGCATTCAGTTCAGAAATACGAAAATTATACCCCAAAAATGGACGCTGCTCCGCTCCCCTATCGGTTCCGATATGGTCATGACCATGATCTGAATATTTATGGGCATTTTGGTAATAGGTTTCGGAGTTCGTGATAACAGCTCCGCCTTCTCCACAGGTAATGGTTTTCACATAGTCGAACGAAAAACAACCTAAGTCGCCAATACTGCCCAAAGGCTTCCCATGATAACTTCCACCGATGGCCTGACAGGCATCTTCCAAAAGCAACAGCCCATATTTCTCACATAAACTTTGAAGCGCATCCAAATTGGCCATGGAGCCGCACATATGCACAGGCATGATTACCTTGGTTCTTGGAGTAATGGCTTTTTCCACTGCGGAGGGGTCTAACGTCAAGGTATCATCAATATCCACAAGAACTGGAATGGCCCCCAAGGCTAGAATAGACTCAAAACTGGCCACAAAGGTGAAAGTGGGCATGATAACCTCATCCCCTGCTCCAATTCCAGCGCTGGCCAAGGCCACGGTAAGTGCTGCAGTGCCACTGCTCACCAAATGAACATGTTTGCTCTGCATGCGATGTGCCAAAGCGGTTTCAAGTTCCTTCGCCTTCCAATGCCCCTTACGCATTCCATCAAATCCGTAGCGCATCAACACTCCAGAATCCAATACATCCTGTACCTGTTCCCGTTCCTTATCTCCAAAAAGTTCAAAACCCGGCATTCTAATTATTTTAATTTAAAAAAACCACAATTTTATCGCCATAACGATTACGGCCACAATCAAAAAGGTCTTGATAAACCCATCGCCCTTTTTTACGGAAAACCGACTGGCCACCCAAGCACCTGTACCATTACCAATGGCCAAAATAAAGCCCAATTTCCAATTGACCTTATCATTAAAAGCAAATACCGCCAAGGCAGAGAGCATATAAATAAAGACTACGGCTACCTTGGTGGCATTCACTCGAACAAGGTTCATTCGAGTGACAAAATGAAGGAACAACATCATTAAAAAGCCCAATCCCGCATTAATGAATCCTCCATAAATTCCAAATAAAAAGAAAACCACAATGCTCAACCACAAATATTTTCCAGTGAGCCGTTCCTGCATCTCCTCTAACCGCATTTTGGGCTTAAAAATGATGATGAGCACAACAGCTAACATGATTATGGCCAGGATTCTGTTAAACGTCTCCCCTTTGACATCAATCGCTATCCAAGCACCCAAGATGGAACCAAAAAAAGCTGAAATCCCCAAATAAACATTAAATGGATAGGTGGAAATTCCCTTGCTTTTAAACCCGGCTGTTGCCAAAGCAGTCTGAATAACAATGGCCACCCGATTGGTTCCGTTGGCCACAGGTGCGGGCAATCCCAAAAATATAAGTGTGGGTAACGATAGTAGGGAACCACCCCCTGCCACGGTGTTGATAAAGCCCACTGCAAAACCTACGGCTACTAAGAGTGGATAGTGATACCATTCTTCCATTGGTGTAAAAGTACTAGGTAATTTTAGAATCTTTGGAAGGAAAAATTTAAAGTTTATAAACTTTTATAGAACCAAAAAAGCTTTATATATTTGCACCCGCCAACGCAAAAGCTGCGACGGGCAAGCTTGCAAATTTTTAGGAGGAATGGCAGAGTGGTCGAATGCGGCAGTCTTGAAAACTGTTGAGGGTCACACCTCCGGGGGTTCGAATCCCTCTTCCTCCGCTGAGAGACACCGTCTCAAAACAAGAAACCCTGTAAATAATTGATTTACAGGGTTTTCATTTTTTATGGTTTTATTTGATACCATTTGAAATCGTGTTAAAAAGCGCCCGTTTCGGGGTCAGCCAGAATTATTGGGCCAACTGACACCTATCTACGTATAATTCATTGTAATTCAACACCTTGTAAGGATGGCACTTTAATATTTTTTTCCTAATTTGAAGGGAATTTTCGTTTAAATAGGTGTCACTTTATGGTTTCTCTTCTATTTTACCTCAAAAAAAGCAAGGCCGATAGCGAAGGTAGGGCTATGATTTATCTCAGAATTACAGTGGATGGCAAACGTGCCGAGCTCAGTACTGGCCGTAAGACATATCCACATAAATGAAATGCTGCCACCAGTGTGGTACAGGGTTTTTCACCTGATATACGCCAACTAAATATTTATCTGAACAAAATGCGAACTGAAATCTATAAGCATGCTGAAAGGATAAAAGAAAACGACCTACCACTTACATCTGAATCTTTACGTGATGCTTACTTGGGAAAAGACCAGAAACATAAAATGTTGCTGGAGATATTTCAGGAACACAACAATCAGGTAGAAAGTTTGGTGGGCAAGGATTTTGCAGAAGGTACTGCTGAACGCTATAGAACGGCAAGAAGTCATCTGGCTGAATATCTTCGCAAAAAGGATATTCCCGTCAAACAGGTAGACCATGCTTTCACCTCTGGCTTTGAATACTATTTAAAGACTCAAAGAAAATGTAGCCACAATACAGCTATTAAATATGTTATCAACTTTAAGAAAATCATACGGTTGGCTTATGCCAATGGATGGATTGCCAAAGATTCTTTTGCCATTTGGAAAGCGAGATTGAAAATCGTTGAACGGGAATTCCTGACCAATGAAGAACTACAACAACTGATGGATCACCCTTTTACCAATGAACGCTTGGAGCATGTAAGGGATTGTTTTGTTTTCTGCTGCTTTACAGGGCTCGCCTATGCCCATGTGAAAAAGCTGACCCACGATGATTTTGTCATTGGAATTGATGGTGATCTGTGGATCAATACCAAACGCACCAAGACAAATACCAAAAGTAACATTCCCGTTTTGCCCACTGCGTTGATGATTCTCGAAAAATACGAGCACAGTCCCCTACTTGTCGACAAAAAAGTGCTCCCCGTTTTGACCAACCAAAAGATGAATGCCTATCTCAAAGAAATAGCTGACCTCAGCGGCATTCAAAAACATTTGACAACCCATTTGGCCAGACATACTTTTGCGACCACTGTAACCCTTTCCAATGGTGTTTCCATTGAGTCGGTAAGTAAAATGCTAGGTCATAAATCACTCAGGACTACGCAGCACTATGCGAAAATTTTAAATCGGAAGGTTAGCGAGGATATGCAGTTGCTCAAGGAGAAATTGCGGGTAAAGGATAAAATACATAAATCTAATCAACCTTGAATTGTTAGAAATAATTCAAGGTAAGTAACGCTTTTAATCAACTACATTTGAAAGGTATAACGAACTGAACAGCACTAATAATAGGCATGGGCAATAATAGCAACATAGAGATTTACCAAAGTTCCGATGGACAAACTAAAGTCGAAGTAACTTTTGATGATGAAACGGTTTGGTTAAGTCAAG
>JBNLBG010000134.1:0-4158 GCA_050303195.1 Allomuricauda sp.
AAGAGGATTATGCCGATGAAAGCCTGAACAATCATTTTGGCACTAAAACCCTTAAAGGTTTCGGGATAGACCATTTGATTCATGGTATAGTTGCTTCTGGAGCGGTACTGCACTATCTGTCCGAAACACAGCATAGTCGATTGCAGCATATCAATAAAATACATCGTATTGCTGAGGAGGAATATGTGTGGATGGACCGATTTACCATCCGAAATCTGGAACTGTACCAATCTCCCCATCAAAATGCCGTAACCTTACTGGACATTATTGACAACACCTTGTCCCCAATGGGTGGACGGTTGTTGAAACGGTGGCTGGCCCTACCACTAAAAAACATTGAAAAAATCCGGCAGCGCCATCAGGTGGTTTCCCATTTAAAGAACAAAACCGAACAGCTTGAAAAGATCCAGCACTGGATCAAACCTATGGGCGATTTGGAGCGACTCATTTCCAAGTTGGCCACGGGCAAAATCAATCCCAAAGAAGTCATTCAGCTTAAAAATTCCTTGGAGTCCATAGTTCCCATTAAACAATTGGCCCAAGAAAGTTCCAATGCCTCCTTGCAATCCATTGGGGAACGATTGGATGTGTGCGATGCCCTTCGGAATAAAATAAAAGAGACACTGAATGAGGAAGCACCTGTAAATCTTGCCAAAGGCAGTACCATTGCCGAAGGCTACTCAGAGGAATTGGACGAACTCCGTAACCTCGCTTTTTCCGGGAAGGACTATTTGGACAAAATGTTGGAGCGTGAAACCAAAAACACGGGCATCACTTCGCTCAAAATCGCTTCCAATAACGTATTCGGGTATTACATTGAGGTACGCAACACCCATAAGGACAAGGTACCGGAAAACTGGATTCGCAAGCAGACCCTCGTCAGTGCGGAGCGTTATATCACCGAAGAGCTCAAGGAGTACGAAGCCAAAATCTTGGGTGCCGAGGAGCGTATTCACTTGCTGGAACAACAATTATTTGAGCAGCTATTGGTGTGGATGCAGGAATACATCGCTCCGGTACAGCAAAATGCCCATCTCATTGCGCAGTTGGACTGCCTATGTGGATTTGCCCAACTTGCCACAGCGAACCAGTATGTGGAACCTGTAGTTGATGAATCCACTGAGTTGAACATCAAGGAAGGAAGGCATCCCGTGATTGAAAGGCAATTGCCTTTGGGGGAACGTTATGTGACCAATGATGTCGTCCTGAACCGGGAGGAACAACAGATCATAATGATCACGGGACCCAATATGAGTGGTAAATCGGCTTTGTTGCGGCAAACCGCCCTTATTGTGCTTTTGGCCCAAATGGGAAGTTTTGTGCCTGCTGCAGAAGCCAAAATTGGTGTGGTGGACAAGATTTTTACCCGGGTGGGGGCCAGTGACAATATTTCCATGGGGGAGTCGACCTTTATGGTGGAAATGAATGAGACGGCCTCTATTCTTAACAACCTCTCCGAACGAAGTTTGGTGCTGTTGGATGAAATTGGACGCGGAACCAGTACGTATGACGGCATTTCCATTGCGTGGGCTATTTCGGAATACCTGCACGAACATCCGGCACGTGCCAAAACGCTCTTTGCCACCCACTACCACGAACTGAATGAAATGACCACCACTTTTCCGCGCATTAAAAACTACAATGTTTCGGTAAAGGAGCTGGAGGATAATGTGCTTTTTCTACGGAAACTGGTACCCGGAGGGAGCGAACACAGTTTTGGAATCCATGTGGCCAAAATGGCAGGAATGCCACAGCAAGTCATTCAAAAAGCGAACAAAATCCTGAAAAAACTGGAAAAATCGCATTCCAGTGAAGAGATGACGGATAAATTGCAAGCTTCACAAAACGAGATGCAACTCAGCTTCTTCAATTTGGATGACCCCCTTTTGGAGGAAATCAAGGAAGAAATCCTGCATTTGGACATTGATACCCTCACACCTGTAGAGGCCTTAATGAAACTCAATGAGATCAAACGCTTGCTGAGCAAAAAGAAAAAGGCGACTTCCTGAAAAAATTCTTTCTATTTTATAGAAATGTTTTAAATTTGCACCTGCCTAGGCCGGATGGCTGGTCTACACTTGACAAAAGTGTGGGTTCTTTAAAATGCGAAAATAGCTCAGTTGGTAGAGCATCACCTTGCCAAGGTGGAGGTCGCGGGTTCGAATCCCGTTTTTCGCTCGACTTCGACTCCGCTCAGTCACCAAGGGTGGAGTTTTTTTTTACTTACAAGTCCTGCTCGAGTGGTGGAATTGGTAGACACGCCGGACTTAAAATCCTGTGGGCATTTTGCCCGTGCGGGTTCAAGTCCCGCCTCGAGTACTTGATGAAAAGCCGAATCTTTCGATTCGGCTTTTTTGTTTTAAACACTTTGGAAAGTTCCTTTTCGCTGGGTGAATGAGCAAAAAGTGAATTAGGGCAACAAAAACTTTTTCACAATAATTTCATCGTCCAACATCATGGAGCATATATAAATACCGCTTGGAAGGTCTTCAGATCCATTTTCTATCCGATGGATACCCGGAACCTGCTTTTCGTTTACTAACTCGCCAACCATCCGCCCCGAGAAATTATAAAGTCTAATTTGAACATGGGATGGCTTTAATAAATTATACCGAATATGTGTTGCCGATATTTGTACCGTTTCCTGGTCCACACAACGGCTTGTTGGAATTGTTTGAACTATCTTGGCTTGAAATTCATAAGCCCCTATATCCCATACACCTGTCCGAACCTCATTGGCAAAATCAAAGGCAACATCAACCGTTTCGCCATTGGATTTCATAAAACTCCATTCCGCTCCCGCATCAATTACGGGGCTTCCTTCTTGTACTTTCCAATCACTCATTGGATCAATAAACTGAGGGTCAACATCATACAATCCATGTTCTTCTGAAGGCGGGTTGGCCGTATTGTAGTAGAGGTTATAATCGGTTGATAACCCAGATTCGATCCCACTAAATGAAGTTGCTTCATCCTGAATATTGTAAAAGATATTATTTTTAAAGGTTGGATTAATCACAGTAGTATCGGTCTGCAGGGTAAACATCCCATATTTGGTTCCAATAACCACATTATTGTAAAAGCTACAGTCTATACCACTTATAATGGCCAAGGGACGTTCAATAAGTCCGGGGGATTCAGAAACAATGATATTATTAAATGCAACACTGTTGCTTGCTTGCACTGGACTACCAGGAGGGGAACTTCCCCCAAAAATAATTCCATATCCTCCACCCGTCATTTGTACCGTATCATTATGTAGATAATTACCGTATATAAGATTGTCTTTTGGATTAAGATATTTAAATAAGATGTGAACACGTCCAATATTGTACAAGTGATTGTTACGGATGATGGAGTTACTTGCCGGCGTACAATCAATACCCTCATGTATAAAATCGTAGATGTAGTTGTTCTCAATTATAATATCATCGACCAAATGCGTTTTAACGGCTTCTTCATAACCATTATGAATCACATTTCCTCTTACGCGGCAATGATGCCCCCCTTTATCATCGGGAGCTCCTTCTGAAAGGTCCTTGTAAAAAGTAAGGATATGGTTCCACGTTGGGTTAGGGTCCGCGGCTGTAGGCATTGCCTTTTCCACCTGTGTTATCTCAAAATCTTCAATATGTATGTACGGGACCGTCACAAAGATTCTTCCCCAACTCTCGCCCATATCAAATACAATTTTTGCGCCTTGCGGGTTTGCGGATTTAAATACAATTGGTTTTTCTGCAGTGCCACCCACATTTGTAAGTTCTACCCGATTTCGTTCAATGTAAACACCATCATGGAACAATACCGTATCACCCGCTTTAACCGATTGTGCAATATTGTAAAATGTGTTTTCCATCCCCGGATAGACATCAATGGTTTGTGCAAAGAGGTAGGTTTGCGCAGAGACCAAAAAAATAAGTAGTACAGTGGCTATGAACAAGCCACTCCAGTGGTAGGCCAAGTCTTTCATAATACCTCAATAGTTTATTTTTATTTGGTAAAAAATGATAATTTGATAAGAGGTTGAAATGAAAAATCCAATTCGATTTGATACAAATCGCTGGAAAATAAGGTTGAAGATTTGATTTCCGCGGCGCTATCTGCAAGGGGGAAATCCATTGCTAAGATACTCATTTTTTCATTTGCAAAAACATCACG
>JBNLBG010000135.1:0-4157 GCA_050303195.1 Allomuricauda sp.
AGGCAGATAGGTGTTCAAGGAATGATGCGGGAATCCCGCAAGTTCGGTCTTGTCCCCGCCATTGTTTCGGTGGGTAAGGATAATGCCCAAAATCTTGGCCGCTTTGACGGCATCGTCCCCAAAAGTTTCGTAAAAATCCCCCACACGGAACAACAACAGGGCATCAGGATGTTTCACCTTGATGGCATTGTACTGTTGCATCAACGGGGTTACCTTCTTTGTTTTTTTATTGGCTGCCAAAGCGATTTATTTGAAAATTATATGTTCCAAAATGAATTGAACATTTGCGTCCAAACAAAATTTTAGAACAGTTTGTCATTCCGCACATGATGCGGAATCTATACAATCTTGCTATAATGGATTCCTGTTTTCACAGGAATGACAATTATTAGGCGAATTAATCTTTTACTTTTGTCCCAAAATGGGAGGAAAACGAATATATTGTTTTCCCCTTACACGCCGAACGATTGTTGATATTTTAGGCCTAATGGTTAAAAAAATGAACCGGAAACTGGAAAACAGCGAATTGGAACGATTGGATGTGGAAGCGTTCAAACAAGTAGATAAATCACCGATTATTATTGTTTTGGACAATATTCGAAGTCTCAATAACATTGGTTCGGTTTTCCGTACAGCCGATGCTTTTCTGATTCAAAAAATCTATCTCTGCGGCATTACGGCCACGCCACCGCACAAGGACATCCGAAAAACGGCCTTGGGTGCCACAGAGAGTGTGGAGTGGGAATATAGAAAAGACACCTTGGAGTTGGTTGAGGAATTAAAACAGGCCCGTATCCGAACCGTGGCTGTGGAACAGGCCGAAAATGCCATCATGCTCAATAATTTTAACGTTGATGCCAAGGAAACAATCGCCTTGATTTTTGGAAATGAAGTAAAAGGAGTTTCCCAAGAAGTGGTTTCGGCGAGTGATGCCGTTGTGGAGATTCCCCAGTTTGGGACAAAACATTCGTTGAATATTTCGGTAAGTGCGGGAATAGTGGTTTGGGATATATGGACCAAATGTAACCCCAAAAACTAAAAAAGCCCTGTAAAAACAGGGCTGGATATATAGTTTGAGTTAGTTAGTTCCTCGATTAGAGGGCTCTAATAAAATAAAACCATTCGTTATATCCAAACATTTTGTGAAAATTCTCTTAATAATCCATTAAAATAATATTGTCTTCCAGCCGCTCTAAAATGCTTTCATAATCGGAAGAATTGTTCACAAAATCTAACTCGCTCATATCCAAAATTATACTGTTTTGTTCTGGATGGTCCTTGATAAAATCCAGGTA
Organism: Allomuricauda sp.; assembly: GCA_050303195.1. Classification (GTDB taxonomy): domain Bacteria; phylum Bacteroidota; class Bacteroidia; order Flavobacteriales; family Flavobacteriaceae; genus Flagellimonas. The sequence continues at coordinate 1,296 of JBNLBG010000135.1, forward strand.
GCCCCGATTAATTTGATCCAAATATTCAGGTGGAATCTTCTGTTCATAATCTCTTCCCCGCTTCTTGATATTTAGCAACAACCGTTCTGTATTTTGATAGAGATAAAGATAGATTTCAGGTTTTTTCACCTCTTTGTACATAAAATCAAAGACCTTTCGGTACAAATTAAACTCGTCGTTCTGCAAGGTAATTTTTGCAAAAATGAGCGATTTAAAAATATCATAATCGCTCACCATAAAGTTTTTGAACAGGTCAAACTGTGAGGTGTCATCTGTAAATTGTTGGTAACGGTCTGCCAGAAAGGACATTTCCAAAGGAAAGGCATAGCGGGATTGGTCTTCATAAAATTTGGGCAGAAATGGGTTGTCCGCAAAGCGTTCCAATACCAATTTGGCATTAAAATCTTCGGCAATCATTTTGGACAAGGTGGTCTTCCCAGCACCAATATTCCCCTCAATGGCAATGAACTGTAATTTGGAAAAAAGCTCGGTTCGGTTTCGGAATAGTTTGTAGTTGGTCTTTTCCATCTTGCTACGGTCTTTACATTCCTGTAACAGATTTCGGATGTCTTTTTGCAATACGGGGTGATAAAACTGTGGGGCAATTTGGGCCAGGGGCTTCAGTACAAAGTTCCGGTGTTGCATTTGGGGGTGGGGAATCTTCAGATGGGGGAGGTCTATGATTTCTTTTCCGTAGAAAATGATATCAATATCCAGTGTTCTGGACTTGTAACCTTCGCCCCCAGATCGGTCTCTCCCAAAATGTCTTTCAATCTCCAAAATAGCATCCAGTAAATCTGTTGGCGACAGTTTGGTCAGGGTTGCCAGGCAGATGTTCAGAAAATCATCTCCTTCAAACCCCACCGCCGGATTTTCATATGCATTGGAAACGGCCAAAACCTTGCCCACCTTTTTTTCAATACGAAAAATGGCCTTTTGGAGTGTGGCGTACCGATTTCCCAAATTGCTGCCCAGCGAAAGATATACGTGTTGAGATTGGCCCATAATGAAAAGGACAAAGTAACAAAACAATGCAACAATGGTTATCTTTGGCGCAGAATAAATTTTTATTGGATGAAATTTTTGAGAAATCTTTTGGCCTCCATTTTAGGAAGTTTAATGGCCTTTGGAATACTGGTGGGCATGTTCTTTATTTTCATCGCCTTGGTGAGCAATGTGGATGATGGCGTTGTGGTAAAGCGCAACTCCATTTTGGAGTTTGGTTTTATCGCGCCGGTAAAGGACTACACAGGCAAGGATGATACCGACCCTTTTGGGGGGCTCTGGAGCGATGAGATCGGTTTGGATGAAATTGTCCACGCCATTAAGGTCGCCAAGGAGGATTCCAATATTGAGGGCATCAGCATGACCACCAATTTTTTGCAGGCGGGCATAGCTCAAACAAGGGAGATACGTGAGGCTTTGTTGGATTTTAAATCATCGGGTAAATTTGTATACGCCTATTCTGATTACTACTCCCAAAAGGACTATTATCTGGCCAGCGTGGCCGATGAGATTTACCTGAACCCTGTTGGCGCCATGGATTTTAAAGGACTTTCCACGGAGATTCTCTACTTCAAGGATTTTCAGGAAAAGACCGGGGTGAAAATGGAAGTGGTTCGGCATGGAAAGTACAAAAGTGCGGTGGAACCTTTTCTCTCCAATACAATGAGCGAAGAAAATCGCTTGCAGATACAAGAACTGATTTCCTCCATTTGGAACGTGATTGTTGATGATGTTTCTGCATCCCGTGATATTGCTCCAGAAGATTTGAATGTGATAGCCGATACCCTCGGTGCCAGAACTCCAAAATATGCAATGGTTTCGGGACTTGTGGATGGCAATTTGCATTTTGATGAATACGAGGACCTGCTACGGGAAAAGGTATATATTGGACACGAGGAGGACCTTAGTTACATTGCGTTTGAAGATTACGCCCTTACCGCCAACCGAAAAAGAATACATACCGGAGTGGATAAAATAGCGGTGATCTATGCCCAAGGTGAAATTTTTTACGGAGAAGGGGGTAAAGATTATATTGGACAGGGATTGATCGTGGATGCCCTTCGAAAAGCCAAGGACAATGAAAGTGTGAAGGCCATTGTGTTTCGGGTGGATTCTCCCGGAGGAAGTGCTTTGGTTTCCGATATCATTTGGCGCGAAATGGAACTGGCCAAGGAAGAAAAGCCCGTGGTGGTTTCCTTTGGAAATGTGGCGGCATCTGGAGGCTATTATATTGGGGTAGGTGGCGATAAAATCTTTGCAGAACCGACCACTATTACCGGGTCGATTGGCGTTTTTGGCACCATTCCCAATGTAAATGAACTGGCAGGAAACATCGGTATAAACGCCGAACAAGTAGGTACCAACAAGAACTCTGTGGATTATTCTTTGTTTGAGCCCATGAGCAATTCGTTCAGGAGTACTATGGAAGAAGGCATTGAAGACACCTATCAAACCTTTCTGGAACGCGTGGCCGCCGGACGAAACATGAGCGTGGACCAAGTAGATGCCCTTGCCCAAGGAAGGGTGTGGAGTGGGGTGGATGCCCAGGCGAATGGTTTAGTGGATGAGCTCGGCAACTTGGACGATGCCATAGCCGCGGCAGCCGAATTGGCCAATTTGGACTCGTATGGCATTCGTAAATATCCCAAATACAAATCGTACTTTGAACGGTTTATGGAAGATTTGGGCGGTGTAAAGTCCAAAATAGGAGAGGAGGCCATCAAAGAGCAAATAGGTGCGGAAGCCTATCAACTGTTATCAGAATTCAAACAGCTTTCCAAACAAAAGGGGATTCAGGCTAAGATGCCCTTTAGTTTAAACATTAAATAAGGATGGCGCAAAACGACAGAAAAAAAG
>JBNLBG010000136.1:0-4128 GCA_050303195.1 Allomuricauda sp.
GGGTTGAATCTTTTTGTTTGGGACCAATATGCAATGACGTATTTCTGAAAACCTCAAAACCTTGTTTGATCAGTTCATTTTTTTCGGAAAACGGAAGATTATAGACATTGTAGTCCATATAATAGACATTGTCAGGGAATGCCACGTGTTTTCCTTTTTCCAAGCCAAACCCAAAACCAATCATCAGTATACCAAATGCCAAGATGATCATTAGCGCTAAACAAACACCAATTTTGGCACACAATCCCCTTATCTGTTTAGATAGAGATTGAAAATCTGTTGTACTGGAAGTATTTGATGTTTTCTGACCATCTCCCATAATACCATATTGATTATTTAAAATCTTTCCGGAAACTAAATCTCCGTATGGTTGATTTGGGTCTACCACACCAAGCAAAAATATTGAAGTTACCTTCAACGCTTTATAGGAAAAGAACTACATAAGAAATTGAATCCCAAGGCGTTGTATTAATTTACAAAAAAAAATGTTAATGTGTGCTATTCAGACAAGCAATTTGTGCTGCACGAAGATGAGTTACTATTAAAATAAACCTCCCTGCGTTCCCCCTTTAATTCTTCCCAAATGTTTATAGGCCAATTCTGTTACTTCACGTCCACGAGGGGTACGCATAATAAATCCTTGTTGAATCAGGAAAGGCTCGTAAACCTCCTCAATGGTCTCCGCACTTTCAGAAACGGCCGTGGCCAAGGTCGTAATTCCCACAGGGCCACCTTTGAACTTATCAATGATTGTGGTCAGGATTTTATTGTCCATTTCATCCAAACCATGGGCATCCACATTCAAGGCTTTCAGACCAAATTGGGAAATGTTTAAATCGATGTTTCCATTGCCTTTGATTTGTGCAAAATCACGCACCCTTCGCAATAAAGCATTGCAGATTCTTGGGGTGCCCCTACTTCGTCCTGCAATTTCAATGGCGGCATCTTGACTTATGGGTACTTTTAAAATTTCGGCACTTCGCTCCACAATAGTAGAAAGGAGTTCGGTGTTGTAATATTCCAAACGACTTTGGATGCCAAATCTAGCCCGCATGGGAGCCGTTAACAACCCAGAACGCGTAGTAGCGCCTATCAAAGTAAATGGGCTCAGGTTGATTTGAACAGTTCGGGCATTGGGACCCGATTCAATCATGATGTCAATCTTGTAATCCTCCATGGCCGAGTAGAGATACTCTTCCACGATGGGACTGAGCCTATGAATCTCATCAATGAACAAAACGTCTCGTTCCTCAAGATTGGTCAATAGGCCCGCCAAATCCCCAGGCTTGTCCAAAACTGGACCCGAAGTCACCTTTATGCCCACCCCAAGTTCATTGGCCAAAATATGGGCCAAGGTCGTTTTTCCCAATCCTGGAGGTCCGTGAAAAAGAGTATGGTCCAAGGCTTCACCTCGTAAATTGGCTGCCTCTACAAACACCTTGAGGTTTTCCAACACCTGTGCCTGACCTGTAAAATCATCAAAAGTGATGGGCCTGAGCACTCTCTCGATATCCAGCTCTTCTTGGGAAAAATTCTCGGCAGTTGGGTCTAAATTTTCATTCATCGCTTAACAAATATAGTTGAAAACCCCATCAGCTTGAAACCATTTTCCCTAAAATGAGCTTGTGCGCACATCTTAATAATCTAAGCCTTACCTTAGTTATGACAAAATAGAAGGCCCTGCCTCAACCCTCAGTTTATGGTTACCACAGATTATTCCCTTGGAATTTTACAATACATCCCGTTTTTCTATGTCATTTGGTCGGATGACCTTCTATCAACTTCAGAAATTTCTGTTGTTGAAAACACGATTGGGCAAGATGCTTCCTTGGATCCCAGTGAAAAAGAACAGCTGCAATTTTGGCTGAATCGAGAAAACCCTCCCACGGATGATGAAATAAAATCCTGGAAACATACCATTGCCACTTCTGGAGTAAAGTTAATTGAGAGTGACACCTATCCTTTGACTTCACTTAGTCAACGACTGGCCCAAATACATTCCAAAAATTTGGGTTTCAATGAGCATCTAAAACATATCGAAATCAATTTAGGGATTCAACCCAACCATTACAACCATTTGTTTGAAGTTGAAGTGGTCCATGAAAAAACTTCGGACCAGTTTGATGCCACTATTTTAGATGACCTTTTAAAAGGTTCCCACGTCTTGGTAGTTGATGAATTCAGAAGCTTTCTGGACCAAGCCATCTTTAAATGGGATATCCGAAGAAATAAAGAGGAATTCCGAGCCAAGATTTTGGAGCAGGTTAAGGTTTTGGGCGAGAAAGGCTATGGTGCCATGGCCTACCCTCCCGAATATGGAGGAACGGGAAATATGCCTGCCTATGCAGCCATTTTTGAGCACTTGATGTTTATTGAGGGGAGCCTTGCCGTAAAATTTGGAGTACAGTTCGGACTTTTTGGGGGCAGCGTTCAAAAGTTAGGGACCAAAAAACATCATGACCAATACTTATCGGATGCGGGAACAACCCATTTGCTAGGCTGTTTTGCCATGACAGAAACGGGTCACGGCTCCAATGTTCGGGGCATAAAGACCACAGCGACGTATGACCCATCCACGGATTCCATCATTGTCCATACCCCCGGAAAAAATGATAATAAGGAGTACATTGGCAATGCGCTGCATTCCAAAATAGCCACTGTTTTTGCCCAATTGATCGTGAATGGAAAAAATGAAGGGGTGCACGCTATCCTAGTTCCCCTCAGAAATAAGAAGCACGAGTTCCTTGAAGGCATCACTATTGAGGACAACGGGTACAAACTCGGTTTAAATGGGGTTGACAATGGAAAAATTTGGTTCAACAGTGTCTCTGTTCCGCGAGAGAATCTTTTGAACAAGTATGGCGAGATTAAAGCTGATGGAACCTATTATTCGTCCATAAAAAATCCCAGCAAACGCTTTTTCACCATGTTGGGCACCTTGGTAGGTGGACGTATTTGTGTGGCCCGAGGGGCTTTGGGCGGGGCAAAGATGGCTTTGACCATTGCCGTAAAGTATGCTTTGAGCCGGAGACAGTTCAATGATACTATGAAGGTCCAAGAGGATTTGATCATGGACTACCCTACCCATCAATTGCGATTGACCCCTGCTGTGGCGAGTGCCTACGTGTACCATGTTACTTTGGAAGAAATGATGCAACGTTACAGTGATGAATCGCAGCTAGATAAACGGGAAATAGAGACCCAGGTGGCCGGATTGAAATCGGTGATCACTTGGTTTGCGAATGGGACCATTCAAGAGTGCCGGGAAGCCTGCGGCGGAAAGGGCTACTTATTGGAAAACCGGATTGCCGATCTTAAGGGCGATGTGGATATTTTCACCACATTTGAAGGGGACAATACCGTACTATTGCAATTGGCAGCCAAAGGCATCCTATCCAATTTCAAAGCGGAATTCAATAGTGCTGGGTTTGCATCGGTGCTCAAATTGTTGCAAACTCAACTTTCGGATAAACTTACGGCCATAAACCCACTTTATTCCAATAAGGTGGATGCGGAACACCTCTACAATCCAAAGTTCCACAAACATGCTTTTAATTACCGCACCCGAAGATTGACCTATACATTGGCCATGCGTATACGGAGTTACATTAAAAAAGGGGTGCCCTCCTACCAAGCTTTTTTAAAGGTACAGACCCATTTGTTGGCTTTGGGAAAGGCATACAGTGTGGAACTGGCCTATCAAATATTCAGTGATTTTTGTGCCAACATCCCCGATGAAGAATATAAAAGCTTATTGGAAAAACTGGGAACGCTATATGCACTTCATGAAATTCACATGGATGCCCGATGGTATTTGGAGCAGGGTTATATCGGAGGTACCAAATCAAAAGCCATTCGACAACGTGTGGAGCGATTGTCCACAGAATTACGTCCTCATATTGAAGTTTTAGTGGATGGATTTGGCATCCCGGACCATTGTTTGACCGCTCCTATTGTTAAATAGAATTACTCTTCTTTTTTGATGAGCTGTGCGGTATCCAGAAAGTCCAAAATCGTAACTTTTGGCGTGCCATAGAGGTAAACCCTGGATCTTCCTTTCGCGCTAAGTTCTAAATCACCATGCGCATAAATGTGGGCAACTGGGTCATCTTCCATGGTCACCTTAAC
>JBNLBG010000137.1:0-4114 GCA_050303195.1 Allomuricauda sp.
GGGCTTGATCCAATTTCAAAGTACCGGCCACTTTCTTCATAGACTTGATCTGCGCGGAACCACCCACACGAGATACTGAGATACCCACGTTGATCGCAGGACGAACCCCTTGGTTGAACAAATCTTGCTCCAAGAATATCTGACCATCGGTAATGGAAATTACGTTGGTTGGGATATAGGCTGATACGTCACCTGCTTGGGTTTCAATAATGGGCAATGCTGTCAATGAACCACCACCTTTTACCATAGGCTTCAATACCTCTGGAAGGTCGTTCATGTTCTGGGCAATATCATCATCTGCAATCACTTTTGCAGCACGCTCCAACAATCTTGAGTGCAAATAGAAAACGTCACCAGGATAGGCTTCACGTCCAGGAGGTCTTCTTAACAACAAGGATACTTCACGATAGGCAACCGCTTGTTTTGATAAATCATCATAGATGATCAAAGCAGGACGGCCTGTATCTCTAAAATACTCACCAATCGCAGCACCAGCAAAAGGAGCATATACCTGCATAGGAGCAGGGTCAGATGCGTTGGCTGCTACAATAGTGGTGTAGGCCAAAGCTCCTCTGTCCTCCAACGTCTTGGCAATGGCAGCAACTGTGGATGCTTTCTGACCAACGGCCACGTAGATACAGTAAACCGGCTCACCGGCATCATAAAATTCTTTTTGGTTCAAGATGGTATCTATACAAACTGTGGTTTTACCTGTTTGCTTATCACCAATCACCAACTCCCTTTGTCCACGACCGATTGGGATCATAGCATCAATCGCCTTGATACCGGTCTGCAAAGGTTCGTTTACAGGTTGTCTAAAAATTACACCAGGGGCTTTACGCTCCAAAGGCATTTCATAGGTTTCGCCAGCGATAGGTCCTTTACCATCAATAGGGTTACCCAAGGTATCCACCACACGGCCAACAATTCCTTCACCCACCTTAATGGAAGCGATACGTTGTGTTCTTTTTACGGTAGCTCCTTCCACAATTTCTTTGGTTGGACCCAACAAAACCACACCTACGTTATCTTCTTCAAGGTTAAGAACGATACCTTCCATTCCACCATCAAACTCCACAAGCTCCCCGTACTGGGCATTGGAAAGTCCGTACACACGGGCAATACCATCCCCTACTTGCAATACGGTACCTACTTCATCCAAAGATGCGGTAGCCTCAAAACCTGATAACTGTTTTTTCAAAATTGCTGATACCTCAGCGGCTTTTACTCCTGCCATTTTATTAGATATAAGATATTAGAACCAAGACGTCAGACGCATTGATTCTCTTTATTTATAGACTATTTGTAAATTCTCTTTTTAAACTGTTCAATTTGTTTGCGATGCTGGCATCATACTGTAAATCGCCAACGCGCAACACAAATCCTCCTATGATGCTTTCGTCGATCTTGTTTTCTATGGTGACCTTGTTTCCGGTAATCTTGTTCACCTCGGTCAATAGTTTCTTTTCCAAATCAGCGGTCAAAGGAACGGCTGTTGTAACAAAGGCCACATCTTCTCCTTTCAGTTTTTCATGAAGGATGATGTACTTAAATGCGACTTCCTGCAACATGGCCACCCTTTTATTGCTTATCAATGTTTGGATAAGTCCTTTGGTGATTTCTGAGGAATCCTTGAAAACTGCAAGCAACGCGTTTTTCTTCACCTCGCTCTTTACAACGGGGCTTTCCAAAAGTTTTTCCAACTCGTCACTTTCAGAAATCGTCGCTGAAATAGTTCGCATATCCTTTTCAACGGCCTCTGCCGCTTTCTTTTCGATAGCGAAATCCAAGGTTGCTTTTGCGTAGCGTATGGCTGCCCTGTTTTGGTTCATATTATTTAGGTTATTGGGTTAATGGTGAAAGGTTAAAGTTGAGCATATTTCGCAACCGCACCTTAGCAAACCAATACCTTAATTTTTAATTCAATTTGATGTCGCCCAACATATCATCCACCAACTTCTGTTGTTTCTTCGTATCGGACAATTCTTCTTTGATGACTTTTTCCGCGATTTCCAAAGAAAGATTGGCTACTTGCGCCTTGATATCGGCTACAGCAGCTTTCTTTTCACTTTCTATGGTGGCCTGGGCCTGCTTGATCATTTTATCACCTTCAACTTTGGCCTGTTCTTTCGCCTCTGAAACAATTCCTTCTTTGATTTCACGGGCTTCCTTCAACAAGGAATCGCGCTCAGCTCTGGCCTCCTTCAGCAATTTTTCGCTATCGGCAGTAACGTTCTGCATTTCCTTTTTGGCCGCATCGGCAGCGTCCAAAGCATTTTTAATGCCTTCTTCACGATCATTTACTGCTTTAAGGATAGGTTTCCACGCAAATTTGTACAATAGGAACAACAACAATCCGAACAACACGGTTTGCCAAAAAAACAGTCCCACCGAAAACTCTTCCAATAACTTCATAACTATGTTTTACTATTTTTTAATTATAAACTAAGCAAAAGCTGTAACCAACCGTTACAGCTTTTGCTCTAGAGTTTTTGATTACACTGCAAAAAGGGCAGCAAAACCAATACCTTCAATCAACGCTGCTGCAATCAACATCGCTGTTTGGATTTTTCCGTAAGCTTCAGGCTGACGAGCGATGGCCTCCATTGCGGAACCACCGATTCTACCGATACCAATACCTGCACCGATAACAACCAAACCTGCACCTACCATTACTGGAACTTCCATATCTATCTAGTTTAAAAATTAAAAATTCAACCTTTTAAATTCCTGCTTCCCTTCGACTGCGCTCAGGGTGACTGCAGGAATGACAAAATTCTACTTTTCATCTCTCGATACTCCTTCGACTGTGCTCAGGATGACATCTCGAAATGACACAAACTTCCTATAGATGCACCAACTCTGGGTCGTCTTCATGCCCTTCTGCATGATGGTCCTCGGAAGCAAATCCGAAGTACAACGCACTCAACATGGTGAAAATATAGGCTTGTAGCAAGGCTACCAATACTTCAATCAATGAGATTGCAAAGGCCAGCCCGAACGTAAGTGAACCTCCCAGCCAATTCTTAAAGACGTATATCAATCCAATTAAGCTTCCAATGACTATATGCCCCGCTTGCATGTTCGCAAACAAACGGATAAGCAATGAAAATGGCTTGATGAACATTCCCAATACTTCAATGGGAACCAATATTATATATAAAAGTATCTTGGCATACCAAGGCATTGTTTTCCCAAGAGGATCAAAAATGTGCAACCAATAATCTTTGGTTCCCGTAAAATTGTTGATGAAAAAGGTCATTATAGCCAAGGCGGAAGTGATGGCTATGTTTCCTGTAACATTAACACCAAGTGGGGTCATTCCAAAGATGTTCAAGAACCAAATAAAGAAAAAGATGGTCAGCAGGAACGGCATGTATTTTTTGTATTTCTTTTCTCCAATGTTGGGCCTTGCAATATCATCCCTTATATAAAGGACAATAGGCTCAAAAAAGCGACCTGCACCTGTTGGAATGCCATTGTTTTTGGCGTAAGACCTGGCTAAGCTGGAAAACAACCACAACATCAGCAGTCCGGTTATAATGATCATTACCACATTCTTGGTAATGGAGAAATCAAGCGGTTTTACATTGGTGGGGTGATGCTCTTCATCGTATGTGATGGTGCCTTCGGCATCCGTCTTGTATATTTTACTGTGATATAGTTTGTAGTGATTGCCATCGACTTCTGCCACAGTTTCCCCGTGATGGAATTTTGAGGAAGAGAAAACCTTTAATCCGTCATCTATTAAAATTACGGGCAAAGGGAATCCGACATACTTGTGCTCACCGTTTTCCGCTGTGTAGGAGAATAAGGAAAAGTCGTGAGAATCCTTAAGGTGATGGGAAATGTACTCCTTAATTTCAGTCTTTAGGTCCTTGCCGTGTTCTTCAGTTTCGTGTTCCTGTTCTTTGGCAAAAGTGAACTGGGCCAACAATAGTGTTCCGACAAGAAATAATCTCGTAAAAAAAGTCTTTCGCATTTCGCTCAAAATATCGGTCTCTCAAAATCGGTGCAAATGTAAGTCATTCTTCCAAAAAGAAAAAAGCTTTCAAACTTTTATTTTTGAGGATTTTGAGTCGTCTATTCTTCAGAGGATTCCTCCAAAATTTTG
>JBNLBG010000138.1:0-4035 GCA_050303195.1 Allomuricauda sp.
CTACGGAAAGCACACTGAGCATCAAAAATAATGGTGTCGAGATTGGGCTGAACATTGCTTCACTCCGTGATACATGGTTCAAAACCTCCTTTTTATTGGACAACAAGCAAACCGCCAACGGACTGGCCAAAGACCGATATAATAATTACAAGCATCAGGGATTGACCTACGAGCTTCCTAAAGATTTTACCGGAAAGTTGCCTAATATCCCTAGTGGAAATCGACCCAAAGCAGCCATCCTCCGTGAAAAAGGAAGCAACTCGGAACGCGAAATGGCCAACGCCATGTATTTAGCCGGTTTTGATGTGAAGGATGTGCACATGACCGACCTTATCACAGGCCGGGAAACCTTGGAAGACATTCAATTTATTGGTGCTGTGGGAGGATTCTCAAATTCTGACGTTCTGGGAAGTGCCAAAGGTTGGGCCGGAGCTTTTAAATACAACGAGAAGGCCAACAAGGCCTTGAAAGACTTTTTTGCTCGTCCGGATACACTATCCGTAGGTATCTGTAACGGTTGCCAATTGTTCATGGAGTTGGATTTAATCAACCCAGAACATGAGACCCATGGTAGAATGACGTATAATGATTCACACAAACACGAAAGCGGGTTTACTTCGGTGAAAATTCAAGAAAACAATTCCGTGATGCTTTCCAATATGGCTGGTACCACATTGGGTGTTTGGATTTCACATGGAGAAGGTAAATTCAGCCTACCCCATGCTGAAAGTGAGTACGATATTGTTGCCAAATATGGGTATAAAGGGTATCCCGCCAACCCCAATGGAAGCGATTACAATACTGCCATGCTCTGTGACAAAACGGGAAGACATTTGGTGACCATGCCAAATATTGAGCGATCTACGTTCCCTTGGAACTGGGCCCACTATCCAAAGGATAGAGCCGATGTGGTTTCACCTTGGCTGCAAGCCTTTGTGAATGCCAGGGAATGGGTGGAAAACATAAACCGTGAAGATTAGGCAAGCAATAAGAGATGATGTTCCTGCCATAGTGCAAATGCTGGCCAATGATCAATTGGGCAAGCTTCGGGAAGATTATAGGAATCCACTTCCTGACACCTATTACAATGCCTTTAACAATATCTTCAATGACATCAATCAAGAATTGGTTGTCATTGAAAATGAGAATGGTGAAGTCATTGGAACCCTTCAATTAAGTTTCATCCAATACCTTACGTATCAAGGAGGAATTCGGGCACAAATAGAGGCCGTAAGGGTCCGTGAAGATTATCGCGGAAAAGGAATTGGCAAAAAATTATTTCAATGGGCTATTGAGCGGTCAAAACAAAAGAACGCCCATGTGGTTCAATTAACTACGGACAAAAAACGACCCGATGCCCTAAGTTTTTATAGGTCATTGGGATTTACCGATTCCCATGAAGGCATGAAATTGCATTTTATGTAATAATGGCAGGTATTTATGCCCGTTTTTGAATAACTCGTTTTAAAATACGGTTTCCTTTCCCTATTTTGCAATTACTTTACAGAAACTTACTATGCAAAAAGTTACCCGATTATTCGATTTTCCATACTACCAATTGGAAAAACACCCCCTCGAAAAGGCATTGGTCACAAAATACAACGGCCAATGGGTAGCAACCTCAACAAAGGAATATATTGATAAGGCAAATGCATTTAGTAGAGGCTTACTTCAACTGGGGGTTAAACCCAATGACAAGATAGCCCTTATTTCTACCACCAATAGGACTGAGTGGTGCATATCCGATATAGGCATACTCCAAGTAGGTGCACAAAATGTGCCCATCTATCCAACCATTGCTGAAGAAGATTACGAATACATCTTAAACCATTCCGAGGCTAAATATTGCTTTGTATCCTGTGATGAAGTACTTCAAAAAGTCTTGGCCATTAGTGGAAATCTCAAGACATTAAAAGATGTGTATTCTTTTGATCAATTGAACAATTGCAAGAGCTGGACCGAAGTTTTGGAACTTGGAGCGGATACTTCCAACCAAGAAGAAGTTGAAGAACGAAAAGCCGGGGTATCTCCCGAAGACCTGGCCACATTGATATATACCTCTGGAACCACAGGAAAACCTAAAGGCGTCATGTTATCGCACAATAATATAGTTTCAAATGTACTATCGGCCCAAAACCGATTACCCCTTGAACCTGGTGATAGGGTATTGAGTTTCCTTCCCCTCTGTCATATTTTTGAGCGAACCTTTTCCTATGCATACATCTATCTATGCTATGAAATCTATTTTGCCGAAGGGCTGGACAAAATCAGCGAAAATGTCAAAGAAGTAAAACCTTCCGCAATGACCGTGGTGCCCCGGTTAGTGGAAAAAGTATACGATGCAATCATTGCTAAGGGTACAGCACTGACCGGAATCAAAAAGAAGCTTTTCTTTTGGGCTGTGGAACTTGGGTTTCAATTTGAGCCCTATAAAGCAAATGGGTGGTGGTACGAGCTGAAATTAAAACTGGCCAGAAAGTTAATTTTCAGCAAATGGAAAGAAGCTCTTGGAGGTAATCTAGAAATGATGGCCTCGGGCAGTGCAGCATTGCAACCTAGGCTCGGGCATATTTTTGCCGCTGCCGAAATGCCCATTATGGAATGTTATGGACTTACTGAAACGTCTCCCGGAATTTCAGTTAGTGAAATACGCAACCATGGCTGGAAAATAGGCAAGGTGGGAAGAATTATGGATGGCGTTGAGATAAAAATTGCAGAAGATGGCGAAATCCTATGTAAGGGACCCAATGTAATGATGGGCTATTACAAAGACCCTGAAAAAACCGCAGAAGTGCTCAAAGATGGCTACTTCCATACCGGTGACATAGGAGAGATTGATGAAGATGGGTTTTTACAGATTACTGACCGGAAGAAGGAAATGTTTAAAACCTCTGGTGGTAAATATGTCGCGCCACAATTATTGGAAAACCGTTTTAAAGAATCGCGCTTTATTGAACAGATCATGGTGGTGGGCGAAGGTGAAAAAATGCCAGCAGCTTTGATTCAACCTAATTTCGACTTTGTCCGTGAATGGGCCAAAAGACATAACGTAACCCTTGGCGATAATTCTGATTTAGTTAAGAACGAAAAGGTCATAGCCCGTTTTCAGGAAGAGGTGGACCTATCCAACGAGGAATTTGCCAAATGGGAAAAGGTAAAACAATTTAGACTTACTCCAGATGTTTGGAGCGTGGAAGGGGGGCACCTTACGCCTACCATGAAATTGAAGCGGAAAATCGTAAAAGAGAAATACTTGGATTTGTACAATGATATTTATGGGCATTAACGTTTTCTTCCCGCACTAAACGCTTAGGTACAAAAACACTATCCAGTTAAATTTGATTTCATTGTATATTTTGGCACAATTTATTATGCATGCATAATAAATTTTCATATATTTGAGAACACCAAACCTATACCATGAAAGATTTGACCATTGACTATGCATTGAGAGCCACTTGGCAAGCCGTAAGTAAAATGTACAACGAAGAAGCCAAGAACTATGGGGTAACCATGGCCATAGGTTTTACGCTATTGAGTATCGACCCTAAACAAGGCACTCCAAGCACTGCTCTGGGACCCAAAATGGGCATGGAGGCCACAAGTTTATCCAGGATCTTAAAAAATATTGAGGAAAGAGGATTTATCCAACGAAAACCAAATCCCAAAGATGGTAGAGGTGTCTTGATTCACCTTACGGCATTGGGTCTGGAAAAACGAAAGGAATCCAAAGACGTAGTGCTCCGCTTTAATGATGTGGTAAAGGCAAATGTTTCCGAAGAAAACCTAGATGGATTCTTTAAGACCGTGGATATCATCAACAAGCTGATTTCAGATAAAAAAATATACATAAAAACAAATAATTAAAACAAACATACATCAATGAAAAGGCATATCAACAAAGTTGCCGTTATCGGTTCTGGTATCATGGGAAGTGGCATTGCCTGCCATTTTGCCAATATCGGCGTCGAGGTTTTATTGCTGGATATTGTACCAAGGGAACTCAGTGAAAAGGAAAAGTCAAAAGGACTGACC
>JBNLBG010000139.1:0-3950 GCA_050303195.1 Allomuricauda sp.
GCTCCCCGATAAAAGGCTAACTTTAGATAAAAAATAACATATTATCAAAATAAGACTGTGAGCAATTCCACTATCCCAAAAGATGCATTTGACTTCTTAAAAGAGCTTTCCAAAAATAACAACAAAGATTGGTTCGAACAGCATAAACCCACTTTCAAGGCACATGAAAAGGCGGTAAAATCCTTTTTTGAAAATGTGAAGAACGAGCTTAGCCATCATGATGAAATAGAAAAAATGAAAATGTTCCGTATTTATCGGGATGTGCGTTTCTCAAAAGATAAAACACCTTATAAAACTCACTTGGCGGCTTCGTTTGCGCGCTTAGGGGCCCATTTACGAGGTGGGTATTACATCCATCTCACCCCAGGTGACTCTTTTTTGGCGACTGGTTTTTGGGACCCGAACAAAGAAGACCTGTTTCGCATTCGGAAAGAGCTGGAAATGGATGCTTCGGAGTTTCGTGAGGTCATTGGTGAAAAATCTTTTAAGGAGGTTTGGGGCGAATTGGCAGGCGATGCCGTAAAAACAGCTCCTAAGGGATTTGACAAGGAACACCCTGACATAGATCTGATCCGGAAAAAGCAGTTTATTTTTATCCGGAAATTTTCCGATAAGGAGGTGCTTTCAGACTCTTTTCTTGAAGAAGTGGACAAATCCTATCGTGCCATTCGGCCTTATTTTGACCTTATGAGCGATATTTTGACCACCAATCTGAACGGGGAATCCATCTTATAAAAGAACTTCTTCCTTGTCCATGAGCTGTACTTGGTCCTTTAAGCGTTCAACGACCATGTTCATCATTCTTTTGTTCAGGGCAGAGGAATTTTGAATGTAATCTTGGTATTCCTCAACCGTAAACTGACCGATGACCATGCCTTTCAAGGAATTTCTGAATTTGATATCCTTTTGTATGGCTCGCTCAATGTACGCCAAACGTTTTTCCAACGAAAGGTCATAAAAAACACCTTTGTGCTTGTTGATGTAATTTTTAAAAGCCTCTACCAGCAAAAAGTTCTGCAGTTTAATCACAGGACGCAAGGTTTTATTCTGAAAACGCTCATCAGAACCCATTTGACTATTAAAATGTGACTGTGGAATGTCTGGACGAATCTCCAAAAGACTTTTGGATCGTGAATCCATGGCTGTAAGTTTTACTAAAATTACATAATCAAAAACAGCGCAATTTTGTTGGCGTCAATAGTTTTTAACGATGTTATGAACAGAGCCTCACAACGCTGCTGTATTTGTGGATTGGTTCAATACCTGACACGAATTGCACCAATCTTCACAAATTATCATGTGGTTTTTCTGTCATTTCGAACCGAATTCCGATGGCTATCGGGAGAGCGTGAAAAATCTGATCATGGCAAGGGATTTCTCAATCGTCGTTGCGCTCCTCATTTCGAAATGACATTACGATTTTGCCATTTTGAGCACCTTCCTGACCCTGGACGGGCAGGGCAGCGAAAAATCTATTCTTGGTCGGCGTCCACGGTAGCTTGACACGAATTGTACTAATTTGCACAAAAGGTCTCGGATTTTGCGTCTATGGGTAAAGCAGTGGGCATCATTTTCAACCAAATATAACCTGTCTAGCTCACGAAGTTCTTTATTTCATACCTTAGACAGCGGATAAAATATTTCATTAAATTCCCCATCAAACCTAAAATCAATGCACACCAAACTTCTCAGTCTTATTCTCCTTGTTTTTTTAATGACGGCCTGCAAAAACGAAAAGAAAGATGAAGAACCCCAAACTTGGCATACCAAAAAATTGGCCCAGAAAAATAAAACCCATAATCAATTGCTCGCTATCGAAAAAGAGCAGGGGTGGGAGTTGCTCTTTGATGGAAAGACCCTTAACGGTTGGCATGTGTACAATTCGGGAGTTCCATCCGTTTGGGAAGTGAAAAATGGGGCAATGCATCGTAACCCACAAATTGAAACCGAAAGCAATGAGGATTTGCTCACCGAAAAGGCTTATAAAAACTACGAGCTGGTGTTGGATTGGAAAATCGGTAATCGTGGGAACAGTGGTATCTTCATCAATGTACAGGAGAAACCCGAAGTGGCCACGGCCTACCAAACCGGACCCGAATACCAAATTTTGGACCCTAACCACATGGATCAAGATGTTCCTGTTAAAAAATCCGGCTGTTTGTATGGGTTTTCTCCGCAGAAAAATGAAGCGTTGACCAAAGCAGGGGAGTGGAACCATACCCGCATTAAGCAAGTGGATGGAAAAGTGGAATTTTACCTGAACGGCGTCTTAACCGCTACGCAAGACTTTACCACACCGGAATGGCCCAAAAAAATAAAGAACACCAACTTTACCAATTACCCTGAATTTGGCAAGGCCACCCAAGGCAAAATTGCCTTACAGGATTGGTATTTTGAGGTTTGGTTTCGGGATATTAAGATTCGGGAGCTTTAAGAGTCAATTTATTGGATTGGTAGCGTATGGCTTACTTTCGCGCTAAAAATTCCTTCGCGGTCAAAACGGGAATTTTTGAGTTTTTGAAGTCCTTTTTATTCCGTGTGATAATTATATCAATTTGATTCTCCAAGGCAGAGTAATACTGCAGTCCGTCCTCAAAATCCGAAAAATTGTCATCACTCAAAACCAATTCCGTTATTTTGTCATCTAAACTCAATAATTCTACGAGCACCTTAAATTTTCTTAATATTTCCCTCGCCTCTTTTGTGGATTTTAGTTTTGTGAGAATATAATTTGTGTTGGCAAATGTCAGCGATGAAATTGTCAACTCCAATTCTTTTTTGTCCGCAAGGGAAAACAATTCAGCAGCCTCATCATAGAATTCTTCCCTTTTTGAAAGCAGGTCTATGACAATATTGGTGTCAATGAGTACTCTGCTCATTTATATTTCTCGATTAAATAATCCGTATAGGCTTCTTTTACGTCAAAATCCGTATCAATCGAAATTACACCACTTAAACTTTCCACAAGAGGGGTTATCTCCGTTGAACTTCCTTTGCGCTTAGTGAGCGATCCCAAATAGGATTCGATAAGTTTTGACAAACTGATGTTATTCGATTTGGCATATTTTTTTGCGCTTTCGATAATGGTTTTGTCCAGACTTAATGTGAGTTTTTTGTCCATACCAACAATTTTACGTACAAATTTAATAATTTATTACGTAAAAAGACCTATTTGCGCTATTTTTTCACGGCAGATTTCCTCTGTCAACTGTTTTAGCTGGACAACTTTGGTCGACAATTGTTCCAGATCACCTTTGGTGATGTGGTACTCCCTCATATTGTACCGGGCATCTATATAGGCCCGTTTTAAGAGCTCGAACAAACGTTTGTCTTCCTCGGTCTGCTTGGGGAAAACGGCAAACCGTTTATCGCACATCTCCACTTTTATGCCCAAGGTCTCCAGATTGTGGTCTTTGGGCCGATAATCCGTGAATACCAACAAACTGGTGGTGTAATAGCGTTCTACGGCTTGGTGGAGGTCAAATGCTGCCTCATTCCACAGTTCTTCGCCTATACTGAACTTGTATTTTTTCAGTGCATTGTTTGCACTCGGAAACCACTGGTCAAAATAGTCTTGGGCCTTTTCCTGGTATTGTTTTGGGGTGAGTTTTTTGGATGAGGCCAACTTATGCTTTTCGGAATCGTACAGCACAATGCCTTCTTCTTTGATGTCCCTAAAAAAGTAATTCCCCAGCCTGAGGGCCTGGTTCAAATGTTTTATCCCATGGAATATGAGGTTTACGGGCGTGGTGACTTGTCCGGTTGCAATCAGTTCGGCCTTGATCTTGTCCTCAATCCGGTATTTTTGTTGCAGGTCTTCGTGGGTGAGGACCACGAGCAGGTCATAATCGCTCCGATATTCGTAGGTGATGCCTTTTTCCACATACTGGTCTTCCACCCAGTTGCCGCGGGCGTAGCTGCCAAAGAGCAGCACCATTTCCACTTCTTTG
>JBNLBG010000140.1:0-3898 GCA_050303195.1 Allomuricauda sp.
ACAAAGGTTCAGCTGCCAAACGCATTAACATGTTCTTGCGTTGGATGGTTCGTGACAACAGCACCGGAGTTGATTTTGGAATATGGAAGGATTTAAATTCAGCCCAACTTTCTTGCCCGTTGGATGTGCATTCCGGCAATGTGGCCCGAAAGCTAAAGCTACTCAAACGTAAACAGAATGATGCCAAGGCTCTATTTGAATTGGACAAAAAGCTAAGAAAGCTGGATCCAACCGATCCTGTTAAATACGATTTTGCCTTATTTGGCCTTGGAGTATTTGAGAAATTCTAATTCTAGACAAGGGTTTTTCAATTTCATGGGTTAAGCTTACTTTTATCTTAGGTAACCGACTATGGAACAAAACCGAAAATCGCCATATTATCCAGATATCCCACTTTTTTTAGTACTTATTCCCTTTATAAGTGCCTTTAATTATTACCTCACGTATGCCAATGTAAAATTTAATTGGTGGTTTGCTTTCACCTATACCTTGGACACCTTAATTGGCTATGCCGCGTGGCTTTCGGTTCGAAAAATCATCCTTTGGTTGGATAAAAAGATACCGTATTCGCAATTCGCGAAGCGGGTTGTCATCCAATTCCTGCTGACTACCTTTGTAGGACTGTTCATCATCAGTTTTTTAACCGAATTGTCCAGTCTTATTGTAAAAGGAAAATGGGCTCACCATAGTTTTTACAATTACGACCTGTTCATCATAGCCATTTGGTTCTTTTTTATCAATGCGATTTACGTTATGATTCATTATTATTACCAATGGCAGGGTATAGAGCAGCGTGTTTTATTGGAAAAGCAGAAATTGCAAATCGGTTTTTTGGTCAAGGAGGGTAAAAATGAAATCCAGATTCCGTTTGATGACATTATGGGCTTTTCTGTGGAAAACGAATTTGTGGTTTTGTATACCTCGGATGGAAAACAATACTTTTTGGATACTCCGCTTGAAAAAATTGCTGACGAACTCCCGTCAAGTATATTTTTCAGGCTCAATCGACAATTTATCATCCACCGGAACCAAATTACGGGATTCACCAAACTTGAAAATGGAAAAATCAGTGTTTCCCTTTTAGCGCAAAGTGTACTTCCTTCCGAAATCCCTGTAAGTCGCACCAAGGCACCTACATTTAAACGTTGGTTTCGGACATCTAGCTAACATTTCAGCCTAAATTTTACTACACTTTAGGGAAAAAGAGCCGTTTTTACTTGAATGAGGCCTTCATTCCCATCTACTTTTGGCTCATCAAATCAATCAAAATGAGAACGACGATTATAATACCATTATTCTTTAGCATTTTAATGTTTAGCATGCTCAACGCCCAAAACAACGGCGATGGGAACCACAGAAACTTTCCTCTGATTATCAGTATTGAATTTCATTCGCTCTCCCTCCCATTTAAAAACAAAGGGTCCCTTTTTAAAAATGTGGGAATTGGATTGGGAACGGAAGTAAGTTATAATGGAAACCGAAATTGGGTGCAACAATTCAAAATGACCTGGTACGGGAACAAAACCGTGGGCGGCGGAATCATGTTTCACACCCAAGCGGTTTGGAGACCGGACATTGTCAACGATGCCTACTCCGAAATCAAATTGGGAGTGGGGTATCTCTACGCCAAGCGTCCCAAAGATGGCTACAGGCCCACTAAAAATGGATGGGAAAATGTTGGCAAAAAAGGAAAAGGAATGCTGGTGGTACTCATGGGCATTGGACTGGGATACGAAAACTACGATGAGGACACCTATGTTTCTCCATTTGCCAACTACCAGTTTCTATTGGCAACCAAATACAACAATAGTGTTCCTGTGATTCCTTTTACGTTACTGGAATTTGGTTCAAGAATCCATTTTTAATCAAAAAACACCTGTCATGAAAGAAAACAAAATCATATGCACTATCCTGTTGCTAACTACTTTATTTTGTGGTTCTGCACAAAAAGTTCAAATCAATCCAGATCATCCCAAAGCAAAAACGGCATTGCCAGTATTGGAGTCATTAACCAATAACGGTGTTCCCGGGGCCGGTGTGGCCATTTTTGACAAGGATGGATGGTGGATGGCAAGCACTGGGTATTCCAATTTGGAAAATAAAGATATGATGACGGATAGCCATCTTCATTATCTGCAAAGTGTAGCCAAGACTTATATGGCTGTTTGCGTTCTGAAACTTCATGAGGAAGGGAGACTTAAATTGGAGGATCCCATAACCAAATACCTCGAACCCTCAATTTCAGCAATGGTGGATAGGGCCGATGAGATTACACTCAAAATGCTGCTCAGCCATACATCAGGGGTTCCTGAATACAATTTTGACCCAGAGTATGCCAGCAAGCT
The DNA here is from genome assembly GCA_050303195.1 of Allomuricauda sp. Classification (GTDB taxonomy): domain Bacteria; phylum Bacteroidota; class Bacteroidia; order Flavobacteriales; family Flavobacteriaceae; genus Flagellimonas. The sequence continues at coordinate 2,346 of JBNLBG010000140.1, forward strand.
ACTTCAGCATCCCGAGATTCCCTTTACGGCCAAGGATTATATCAAATTCATCAAAGGAAAAAAATTGAACTTTGAACCGGGAAGCAGCTATTCCTATAGAAATACCAATTTTGTGCTGTTGTCCATGATTGTAGATCATATCACGGGAGATCATGGAGCTTATATGGAGAAAGTGATTTTCAAACCTTTAGGTTTGCAGCACACTTATTACCAAATCAATACTGAAAAGTTGAAGAATGAAAAGTTGGCCGATAGCTATTGGGATCGATATAGCGATGGTGCTCTGGAGAATGTCTCATACATACAGCGTCAAAATGTGACCTATATGGTTGGAGACGATGGCATAGTGACCACTACGGTAGAAGCGGTTCAATTTTTGAGAGCGCTTTTGGAAGGTAAATTGCTTCAACAATCCACATTGGACCTTATGGAGACCTGGGTTATAGGACCACATGGCAAACCTAGATATGGGCTGGGGTTAGGACTGACTGAAATTGCTGGTCATAAGGCCATTGGGCACTCTGGAGGTGGAATTGGAGCCGGTTGCGAACTACGGTATTTTCCCGAAAAAGACATATATGTGTTTGTGGGTATCAATATTGGTACTGTGACCGAAAGCCCTTTGCATATCAGTTTGGCCCAAAAACGCGAAGAGCTTTTTCAAGCATTGTTGGATTAATTAACCCCCAAAACCATATTGGGGGGCAAAATCCAATTGGATTTTTTGCCCTCCTTTTGCGATGGACTCACAAATGGCTTCCAAAATGATTACATCCCTTTTGCCCATGTCTCCAGGGGCGATGTTTGGAGTACCCATCAAAATATGTTTGGCAAAATCGTCCATTTGTAATTTTTGTTGGCTTTCATGTTCAAATGAAATTTCGCCATCGGAGGTCTCCCCTTTTAAGGGGCCATACCCCGTAGCTGGATCCAAACCATACCAACCTTTGTCACAATAAGCCTTAAAATTGTTCGCATTGATATTGTGCGAGGTCATCATGTTCCCCACTGCTCCACTGGGGAATTCGAATTGAGCTGTTATGGTCTCATCGGTATCCTTAAAATACTCTGGTCGAGTGCTAAATTCCTGCGCCTGCACGGATATAGGGTTCTCACCGGTACCATAAATCAGGGCCTGAACAGAGTACACGCCCATATTACCTAAAGCACCCCAACCTGCCAGTTCTTTGTTCAAACGCCACTGATCAGGGTTACCGCGTGAGATGTATCCTGCATTTGCTTCAATATATTTTACTTCACCATAACGCTTTTCAGTGACAATTTTTTTGATTTCTCGGGTATAGGGCTCAGATTGCAATCGATACCCAACACCGAGTTTTACCCCAGCCTCTTTGCAGGCATTTATGATGGCGTCACACTCCTCAACACTTACTGCCATGGGTTTTTCACAGATAACATGCTTTCCTGCCTTGGCAGCGCGGATACAAAATTCAGCATGCATGCTGTTTGGAAGTACTACGTAGACCACATCAATATCATCGTTCTTTGCGATATCATCAAAGTTCTGGTAGTTGTATATATTTTTCTTTGGG
>JBNLBG010000141.1:0-3804 GCA_050303195.1 Allomuricauda sp.
ACAAAGCATATAGGTGGCCATGATCACGGATTTGTTGTAAGCAAAATGAAGGTCGCTGGTCACAGTTTTCAATTCTGCCAATTGAATGTAACCAACAAATTCACTGGCGGCGAGTTTTATACCGAGTAATTGGCCCATGAGCATCACATCTTCATTGGCAACCCCAATGAGCCACATTAAAGGGGCAAATACGGTTCCGAGAATGGCTTCAAGGGAAAAACTATCGTAAGGAGAGTTGGCCGCAATCCAGTTGTTGAAGGTGGTCAAATCGCCCACCCAACCCAAAATACCATTGATCATGGCGATAAAGGCCACAAAAACCAGTAGCATGGCCCCTACGTTTAGGGCCAATTTTAAACCTTCGGTGGTACCATTGGCAATGGCATCCAATATATTGGCGCCAATTTTCTCTGAGGAAACTTTTACATCGGTATTGACGGATTCGGTCTGTGGGTATAATATTTTTGAAATAACAATAGCACCAGGTGCAGCCATTACCGATGCGGCCAAGAGGTGTTTGGCAAAGACCAATCGCAGAACAAGGTCATCACCGCCCAAAAATCCAATATAGGCTGCCAAAACGGCTCCGGCTACCGTGGCCATTCCACCGATCATCACCAAAAGGATTTCAGACTTGTTCATTTTTTCCAAATAGGCCTTGATGAGCAATGGGGCTTCAGTCTGACCCAAAAAAATATTTCCAGCCACGGATAAACTTTCCGCCCCGGATATTCCGAGCGATTTGGATAGCAACCAAGCCATGCCCTTCACCACTTTTTGAATGATGCCCAAATAAAAAAGTACGGAGGTTAAGGCCGAGAAAAATATAATGGTAGGTAATACTTGAAAGGCAAAGATGTAACCAAAGGTGTCCATATCCACGACCAGCCCTTCAAACAAAAACTGACTACCTGCACGGGTAAAATCCAAGATACTGACAAATACTTCCCCTATTTTTTCAAAGACATATTGCACAAAAGGCACCTTGAGGACGCCAATGGCAATCAATAATTGCAAAGCAAGACCAATACCTACAGTTTTCCAATTGATGGCCCTTCGGTTGGAACTGAACAAAAACGAAATCAGAATTAAAACGGCCATGCCTAAGGCTCCTCTCCACAAGGTGTTGATGGAAAAGCCTTGATTTGGAATCATCTCTGAGACATCCTGTACCGAAATATCATTAATGATGGTGGTGCTGACGGCCGTGTTGAGAGAATCTGTGGGGAGGGTATTTTGGCTGAAAACAGCCGTACAAACGAATACTAATGTCAGGAAACTCAAGGTCTTTTTCCCCATGTATTTGATTTATTTGCGCTTGGAAATTTCGTCCCGTAATTTGGCAGCTTTTTCGTAGTCTTCACTGGCTACTGCCTTATCCAATTCTTTGTGGAGTTCTTCCAACGACATTTCTCGGTATCCATGGGAACCTGGTCCTGATTCAATCTCTACGGCTTCACCTTCCTGAAGGATTTCATCGACCACGATGCTATCGTCCTCTTCATTTTCATCCTCTTTGGAAGAAAACTTGAGAAAGATTCCCGCTTTATCCAAAATGGTCCTGTAGGTAAAGATAGGAGCATCAAAACGAAGGGCCAATGCAATGGCATCACTGGTTCGGGCGTCTATGATTTCCTCCTCCTTATCGCGCTCACAAATAATGCTGGAATAGAAAACACCATCGACCAATTTGTGGATTATGACTTGCTTTACCACAATTTGAAATCGGTCCGCAAAATTCTTGAACAGGTCATGCGTAAGGGGTCTGGGCGGTTTAATTTCCTTCTCCAAAGCAATGGCAATGGACTGGGCCTCAAACGCTCCAATGACTATGGGAAGCTTTCTGTCCCCATCAACCTCATTCAAAATAAGGGCATATGCACCATTCTGTGTTTGACTGTATGATATTCCCTTGATTTTTAACCGTACTAAGCTCATAATCTCCTCCTATACCAAAAAAGGCTGTTCAAATAAGTGGCTTTAACCGTTATCTGAACAGCCCCTTGTTAAGGGCAAATTAACAAAATTTAAGCGTTTTGGGCTTTAAATTCCTTTAATTTTTCGATGAGTTTAGGGACTACTTCAAAGGCATCTCCAACAATTCCGTAATCCGCCGCCTTAAAGAAAGGAGCTTCAGGGTCGTTGTTTATCACCACTTTGGTTTTTGAAGCACTCACCCCGGCCAAGTGCTGAATGGCTCCTGAGATACCGATGGCGATGTACAGATTACTGGCCACAGGTTTCCCGGTTTGTCCCACGTGCTCGCCATGTGGACGCCATCCCATATCGGATACAGGCTTGGAACAAGCAGTTGCGGCACCAAGGACTTCGGCCAATTCTTCCACCATACCCCAATTCTCCGGACCTTTAAGTCCACGACCTCCGGAAACCACGATATCGGCATCGGCAATGGAAACTTTTCCGGCCACTTTGTCCACTTCAACAGACTTGGTAGTAAAAGCGTCATCGGTCAAAGTTGGGCTAAAATCCTCTACCGAAGCTGAGGTGCTGTTTTCCACGACACCAAAGGCGTTATTGGAAACCCCAATGATTTTGACATCGGCCGAAATTTCGGTATGGGCAAATCCTTTGTTACTGAAAGCCGTTCGTTTTACCACAAAAGGGGAAGTGCTATCTGGTGCAGCCACCACATTGGGTACGTATCCTGCATTTAATTTTGCGGTAAGGATAGGCGCCAAAAATTTGGTATCGGCGCTGGAACTTACAACTATGACCTTGGCACCTTCCGCTTCTGCAGCTTGTGCCAAAGCATTTGCATAAGCCTTCGCATTAAAGGTGGTTAATTGATCATTGGATATTTTTAAAACTTTGGAGACTCCGTAATTGCCCAGTGATGCATTGTCTTCGACATTGAAAGTAACGGCGGTAACGCTTGTCCCCAAGTCTTGGGCCACTTTGTAGGCATAGGAAGCCACTTCAAAGGCATTCTTTTTGAATTTTCCTTTTTCTGATTCGGTATATACTAGTACTGACATAATTTTTTTGAAATTTCAATTTTTTAAATCCCAAATTCCAAAAGTCTGGTATTTGGTACTTTAAATTTGATTTTTGGATTAAATCACTTTAGCCTCATTGTGCAACAAATCAACCAATTCCCCAACATTATCGGCATCTACCAGTTTAACGGGACCTTTTGGGGCAGGTTTATCGAACTTTTGGTCTTGGGTGGGTTGCGGTGCGTCAATAGGCTCAACCACATTTAGAGCTTTTTTTCGGGCCATCATAATGCCACGCATATTGGGAATGCGAAGGTCGCTTTCCTCCACCAATCCTTTTTGGCCTCCAATGACTAAAGGCAAGGATGTGCTTATTTTCTCCTTACCACCATCAATTTCACGGATAGCAGTGGCGTTTTGGCCATCAACCTCCAAGCCAATGCAGGTATTTACAAAATTCATGTCCAACAGTGTGGCCAAGATTCCGGGGACCATTCCCCCATTATAGTCGATGGATTCCCTTCCAGCAATAATGAGGTCATACCCTCCATTTTTAACCACTTCGGCCAATTGTTGGGCTACAAAAAAACCGTCGGTGGGTTCTGCATTAACCCGAATGGCCTCATCGGCGCCAATAGCCAATGCCTTTCGGATAGTGGGTTCGGTTTGAGCGCCACCTACGGTGGCCACATGGACCTCGGCACCTTGCTTTTCCTTGAACCACATCGCACGGGTTAACCCAAACTCATCATTGGGATTTATAACAAATTGCACCCCATTGGTGTCAAACTTCGTATCGCCTTCCGTAAAATTGATTTTGGAAGTAGTATCCGGTACGTTGCTTATG
>JBNLBG010000142.1:0-3774 GCA_050303195.1 Allomuricauda sp.
AGCCAGTAATTATTACAAAATGTACCTTCAGGAAATTGAAAAGCTGAAGGTGCCAGTGTACAGTTCGGTAGGGAATCATGAGCTTTTTGGAATTGAGCGAGACAAGTCTTTGGTGAGTTCGGAACATCCGTTGTACGGCAAAAAGATGTACCGCCACTTTCTAGGCCCGGATTATTATTCTTTCAATTACGGGGGCATCCATTTTGTAGCCATTGATGGGGTGGACTATCAAAACCTCTATTATTTTGGAGGTGTGGATTCCCTTCAATTAAAATGGCTGGAAAACGATTTAAAGTATCTTCCAAAGGAGACTCCTATCGTCACCTTCAATCACATTCCTTTTGTTTCTCCCGGATTTTCATTTCAAGAGTATGACAGCCATATTTTCTATGGGCCACAATTGTTGGAACAAGATGGAAAATTGGAGCACCGCCATATTGTCCACAATTTTGAAGAGGTAAAAAAGCGAATCGGGACGCGACCCTATCCCCTAGCCCTTTCTGGACATTACCATTCCGCACAAGAAGGGCAAATTATGGGTGACAAAACTAAATTTGTGCAAACATCGGCCATTACGCGTCCAGATGAATTTGAATTCAATGGATTTAAAATGAAATCCGGCTTTACGGTGTACGAGGTGAAGGATGGGCAGATAGTTTCCAGCACATTCGTACAATTGAATTTTGAATCACCCTAGGCCTTTCTTTTAGTAAATTCAATTCAATTAAAATGTCAATATCTCTTTGAATAGCAAATAAGTGAGTATTGCACCTGTGATCGACACAAAGTTTCCCACAACAAAATAGTCATTGCTAATTTTTTTCTCCTTATCACTATCCAATCGTGTACCAAGTTTTATTGCACCGAATAAAATCAATGCCGCTCCTTGGAAACAAATCAATTTATTTCCTTTTTATGGAAACAATATACTAAATTTCCATTTATTGGAAATAAAAATAGCAGTTGATTTTAAAATTCACGTTGAGGTTTTTGGCAAAAGATGCGCTAATTTTTACTACTGCTATTGATTTGCACAATCGATTGTAGGTATTCGAGAGACAAACTAAATCTGTTATCTAAACAGATTCATATCAGTTACATAAAAATGAAAAAACTATTCTTGCGGTTTTTGAGGAAGCAGAACTTGCTGTGGAGACCTACCTCTCCCCTACGCTGAATTACAAGAAGAATGAAGGGCTCAAATACGCCATCGCTGTTGACGATGAAGCACCACAAATTGTAAACATACATGAGGGCGAGACTCAACCTGATTGGGAATATCCAGATTGGTGGAACGATTCGGTAACCGACCACATCAAAACAAAACGAACCCAACATCAGTCTTTCAAGCCCGGAAAACATACCTTAAAAACTTGGATGGTGGATCCCGGAGTTGTATTTCAAAAATTTGTGCTCGATTTAGGGGGACTAAAACCCAGTTATCTGGGGCCACCCGAAAGTAAAATAGTAGGCGATACCAAATAGGACAAAATTCCCTAACTTGGATATCTATCACTAAATAACTGAGTTATGAAACCCATCTTGTTCCTATTTTCCTTCGTTTTTTTTCTGGTGTTGTCTGGTTGTACCCAACCACAAAGCTTTGATGTTCTCATAAAGAACGGCACCATTGTGGATGGTTCAGGAGGACCTTCTTATATCGGTGATGTGGGTATCAATGCGGATACCATTGCCGCTGTCGGGAATCTTGAAAACGCAACGGGAACCAAGGAAATAGATGCATCGGGATTGGTGGTGGCCCCTGGTTTCATCAATATGTTGAGTTGGGCCGTGGAGTCCCTTATTGAAGATGGGCGCTCCATGAGTGATATCAAACAAGGGGTTACTCTCGAGGTCTTTGGGGAAGGCTGGTCCATGGGTCCCTTGAACAATAAAATGAAAAAGGAGGAAAAAGAGAGTCAGGGCGACATTAAGTTTGCCATTGAGTGGACAAGCTTGAACGAGTACTTGGAATATTTGACCCAAAAAGGGATTTCTCCAAACGTGGCTTCATTTGTAGGGGCTACCACCCTTCGGGTGCACACTATGGGGTATGAGAACAGGGCCCCTACCCCTCAGGAAATGGATTCCATGAAGCTCATGGTAAAACGTGCCATGGAAGAGGGTGCCTTGGGTGTAGGGTCTTCTTTGATTTATGCACCAGCTTTTTATTCGAACACCGAGGAATTGATAGAACTCTGTAAAGTGGCCGCTGAGTATGATGGTATGTACATCAGTCATATCCGCAGTGAAGGCTCGCAACTTTTGGAAAGTCTGGATGAGTTGATAGAAATAGCCGATAAGGCTGGGATTCGGGCTGAAATTTATCACTTGAAACAAAGTGGAAAAGAGAACTGGAACAAATTTGATGCGGTGGTACAAAAAGTGGATTCCGCAAGAGCGGCTGGTCTGAGTATCACTGCCGATATGTATAATTATGTAGCCGGGGCTACGGGGTTGGATGCTTCCATGCCACCATGGGTCCAGGAAGGTGGATATGAGAAATGGGCGGAACGTTTACAAGATCCGGCCATCCGTAAAAAAGTGATGGAAGAGATGCAGACTCCTACCGATGCATGGGAAAACCTGATGTTGGCCGCAGGATCACCAGATAAAATCTTACTGGCTCAGTTTAAGAATGACTCTTTAAAATACCTTACAGGTAAAACCTTGAAAGAAGTGGCCGAAATCCGAGGTTTGTCACCGGAGGAAACCGCCATGGATTTAGTGATACAGGATGGGAGTCGTGTAGAAACCATTTATTTCTTGATGTCAGAGGAAAACGTAAAGAAACAAATTGCCCTGCCATGGATGAGCTTTGGTTCCGATTCGGGATCATTGGCAACTGAGGGGGTGTTTCTAAAGTCGAATATCCATCCAAGGGCTTATGGGAACTTTTCGCGCTTGTTGGGCAAATATGTACGGGATGAAAAAGTAATTCCCATGGAAGAGGCCATCTATAAACTCACTACACTGCCCGCCACCAATCTAAAAATTAAAAAACGCGGTGCTCTTTCTGAGGGGTATTTCGCCGATGTGGTATTGTTTGACCCCAACACCATTCAGGATAAGGCCACTTTTGAAGAACCCCACCAATATGCGACGGGAATGGTACATGTCTTTGTAAACGGAACACAGGTGCTGGAGGACGGAGAACATACGGGTGAGCTTCCGGGGCAAGTGGTTCATGGACCTGGATCAGAATTTTAAAAGAAAAAACTCATCAAAATGAAAAAGATTACAAGAATGTGGCATGGAAGAACTAAAACCGAACACGCAGAAGAATACCTAAAATATGTGGAAAAAACTGGATTAGCTGATTACAAAAACGTAAAAGGCAATCTTTCAGCAAAAATATTACGAAGAATTGATGGCGACATTTGCCATTTTATTACCATAACGGAATGGGATAGCTATGAAAATATAAAAAAAATTGCTGGAAATGATTTTGAAAAGGCAAGATATTATCCTGAAGATAAAGAATATCTATTAGAATTTGAGGAAAACGTAACTCATTATGAAACGTATGAATAATTGATAAAACAAAATAGAGCGCACCAAAACAGCGGTTCATAGCTAATAACAGGTAGTTTGCTGAAAAAGGCTGTTTTTAATGTTAAATTATTAAAAGCGCTAATCAACAAATCCGCGGTCTTGCTCTCACAACTTGCGATAACCGCAAGCGATAACGAATCTCTTAATCCCTATTCTTCGCCTCAATCCATTTGGCCATATATTTTGTGCTGGACTGGGTATGGTGTTGCAGCATTCGCC
>JBNLBG010000143.1:0-3656 GCA_050303195.1 Allomuricauda sp.
ATTTGGGAGCTTAAATCGTATCGTTCATGATTCGGAAAATTAATGAGCAAATCAGATATATCATTGGCGATTTCCAATCCGAGCAGCCAAATTTTCAACTTTTTATAGCTGTGTCTTTTCATTGGACATCTTTTTTCTCTAATCTCTTTTCATGAATCCTTAAGATAAAAACTCATAAATCCCCGCTGCGCCCTGTCCTGTACCAACGCACATGGTTACCATTCCGTATTTTCCTTTCATATTGCGTTTACGCATCTCATCAAAAAGTTGAACGGATAATTTTGCCCCGGTACAACCCAGCGGATGTCCAAGTGCAATGGCGCCTCCATTTACATTGACGATTTCTGGGTCCAAGCCCAATTCGCGGATAACGGCCAACGATTGTGAAGCGAACGCTTCGTTCAATTCGATGAGTTCCACATCGTTTTGTTTTAATCCTGCTTGTTTTAAGGCTTTCGGAATCGCCTTCACGGGGCCAATTCCCATAATGCGGGGCTCAACACCAGCGGCAGCATAGTTCACGAGACGGGCAATGGGTTCCAGTTTCAATTCTTTCACCATTTCTTCGCTCATGACCATTACAAAGGCTGCGCCATCACTCATTTGTGAGGAATTCCCCGCGGTTACACTTCCGCCCGCTGCAAAAACGGGTCTTAACTTGTTCAACGTAGGGATGTTGGTATCTTTTCGTGGTCCTTCATCTTTATTGACCGTATAGTTTTTTGTTTCTTTTTTCCCAGCTTCGTTCACAAAAGTGTGTTGTACATCTATCGGAACGATTTGGTCCTGAAACCGGTTTTCTTCTTGGGCTTTCAACGCTTTCATGTGGGAATTGTAAGCAAACACATCCTGATCCTCACGGGAAACTTTGAATTGTTTCGCTACTGCTTCCGCGGTAAGTCCCATGCCCCAATAATAATCTTCATGCCCTTCCTTGGCTGTGGCATAATCCGGAGTAGGTTTGTAACCACCCATGGGGATGTAGCTCATACTTTCCGCACCTCCCGCAATAATACAATCGGCCATTCCAGATTGAATTTTAGCGGTTGCAATACCAATCGTTTCCAATCCCGAGGCGCAATACCGGTTGACGGTTACCCCAGGAACGTCTTCAATATCCAATCCCATCAAGGAGATGAGTCGGGCCATATTTAACCCTTGCTCGGCTTCCGGCATGGCGTTGCCTACAATAACATCATCGATGCGTTTTTTATCGAGTTGGGGCAATTCCTTCATCATGTATTCGATGGTCTCCGCGGCCAGCTCATCAGGTCTTTTAAACCGAAACAATCCCCGAGGTGCCTTACCCACTGCCGTTCTGTATGCTTTTACGATATATGCTGTTTTCATTTTTTCAAGTATTGAGTATTGAGATGGTAGTACTGAGATTACAGTTTTTGCAATAATGCGTAATTCATTTTTTGTATTTCAATACACTCCTCAATGATATGTTGAACTTTTTTGTTGTCGATTAAGTTTAATTCGATGGTTAATACTAATTGGGTTTGTAGTTCATAAACGAACCATTTGCAATACCCAAGAAGTGTCTAAATTCTTTGTTGGAATTTCTTCCAGCACCTTCAGCTATATTTGATGGCACGGAAACGGCACTTCTTTTCATTTGCTGTGTCAGACCAAATCTTTCATCCTTTGGTAAATCAGAAATAAGAATATAAATCGCTTTTGAAAGCTGAATGGCTTTTTGCCAAATCTTTAAATCTTCTAGTTTATGCATTTCTGAATACTCAATTCTACTATCTCACTACTTTCATTTGCTAATTGCGAAGCGGTTTCCCTGTTTTCAACATATGCTGGATGCGTTCCAAAGTCTTACGTTCAGTACATAGCGAAAGGAATGCTTCGCGCTCCAAATCCAACAAGTATTGCTCACTTACGTAGTTGGCTTCGGATAAATCTCCTCCGGCCATAACGTAGGCCAGTTTGTCGGCAATTTTCTTGTCGTGTTCCGAAATATAATGTCCTGCTTCCATGGAATCGGTGCCCACCAAGAACATTCCAAGTGCTTGTTTACCCAAAACCTTCACATCTTTGCGTTGTATGGGTTTGGTGTAACCTGCTTCCGCCATTAATTTGGCATAAGCCTTAGCGGTAGCAATTTGTCGGTCTTTATTAACGACCACCACATCTTTTCCTTTTTGGAGAACACCCAAATCAAAGGCTTCATAGGCTGAAGTCGACACTTTGGCCATACCGATGGTCAAGAAATACTCTTGCAGCACGTTCAATTCCACATCATTTTTTCGGAAGGTATCTGATGCACGTAGTGTCATTTCCTTGGAGCCACCTCCACCGGGGATGACCCCGACACCAAACTCTACCAATCCGATATAGGTTTCAGCGGCAGCAACCACTTTATCGGCATGCATGGATAACTCACATCCACCACCTAAAGACATGCCATGTGGAGCTGAAACGGTAGGGATAGAGGAATACCGCATTCGCATCATGGTGTCTTGAAAATATTTTATGGCCATGTTCAGTTCGTCGTATTCTTGTTCAACGGCCATCATAAAAATCATTCCAATATTGGCACCTACAGAGAAGTTGGCGGCCTGATTTCCGATTACCAATCCTTGAAAATCCTTTTCAGCTAAGTCGACAGCTTTGTTCAATCCAGCTAGGACATCACCGCCGATGGTGTTCATTTTGGATTGGAATTCGCAGTTTAAAATACCATCTCCTAAATCCTCAACGACCACCCCACTGTTTTTGAACACTTCATTGGACTTTCTAATGTTGTCCAAAATGATAAAGGCATCCTGACCCGGAACTTTTTCCATGGCTTTCTTGGGGATGTCATAAAAATAGGTGGCACCATCCTTTACGGTATAGAAGGAATCAATACCAGATGCTTTCATTTCTGCAACCCAAGGGGCAGCTTCCAGACCTAGGGCCTTGATGAATTCCAAGCCTTTGTCAAGCCCCACGGCATCCCAAATTTGGAATGGGCCGTGTTCCCAGCCAAACCCGGCTTTCATGGCGTCATCAATTTTATAGAGTTCATCCGTGATTTCAGGAATGCGATGGGTTACGTAGGCAAACAAAGCACCAAAACTTTTTCGGTAAAATTCTCCGGCTTTGTCCTTTCCATCCACCAACACAGGAAATCTGTCGATGACCTTATCTATGGTTTTAGTGAGTTCCAACGTGGCGAATTTTGCACTCTTTTTGGCACGATAATCCATCGAGTCCAAATCCAAAGTGAGGATTTCGCTCTTGCCATCGTCTCCTTTAACCTTTTTATAGAATCCTTGTCCCGTTTTGCTTCCCAACCATTTGTTTTCCATCATGGTATTGATGAAATCTGGAAGTTGAAAGAGTTCATGGCGTTCATCATTTTTGCAATTTTCACTGATACCATTGGCCACATGTACCAAAGTGTCCAGCCCTACCACATCAACGGTGCGGAATGTAGCGGATTTTGGTCTTCCGATAACAGGTCCGGTAAGTTTGTCAACCTCTTCCACAGTCATGCCCATTTCTTTTACAGCATGGAAAAGACTCTGAATGCTGAAAATTCCAATACGGTTACCAATAAAGGCAGTTGTATCTTTAGCCACCACCGAGGTTTTGCCCAGATACTGTTCACCATAACCGTTCAAGAATTCCAAAACTTCAGGGGAAGTTTCAGGCCC
>JBNLBG010000144.1:0-3628 GCA_050303195.1 Allomuricauda sp.
AGGGAAGACCCACCTGCATTGAGCCCAAATGACAATTTGGTTTCGTCGGAAAGTTGTATTTGATAGGAATAGGCCACATCAAAATACGTTTGGGTAGAAGGCCCGAGTTGATCACTGACAATATTAATGCCCAATCCCATTTTTTCATTGCTGAAAGGAATATTTGCCCCTGCTCTAATGGTAGTGGGTGCACCTTCAATATCCACCCACTGTGCTCTGTACAAACCAATAATTTCCGGACTCTCCACGGTACCCGAATAGGCCGCGTTAAAACTCCCAATGTTGTACATGTACTGGGTGTATTGGGGCTCTTTTTGGCCATAGGCAACACCTACGACCATAAGAAGCAGCACTAGAACAATTTTGTATTTTGACAAACCTGTTTTATCTGGCATTTTAGTTGTTCCTTACAATTTGAATCCAACCTTTCACTACTTCCGTACCATCTCCATTGAGGTCTAGAATATAGAAATAGGTTCCTTTGGGTAAATCGCCGTTCTTTCCTGTTCCATCCCACGAACTATCATAGCCATCCATTTGGAAGACACTGTTTCCGTAGCGATCAAAAACCTCAAAACTATTATTTAAATATTGCTCATGGCCCACTAATATCAATCTGTCATTTTTACCATCTCCATTGGGTGAAAATATGTTACAAATGGTTCCTGGATCTTCGCAAGCACTTCGATTCACTTGGATGGAAACCGAAGCTGTATTGTTTGAGCCAATGCCATCCGCTGGAAAAGAAGAAGTAATCGTTGCTGTATTCTGAACTGATCCGGACGCAATAACATTCACTGTAATTTCCAATGTTGCGGTTTGGTCATCGGATGTCAACTCGCCAATGGACCATTCGCCCGTAATTGAATCATAGGTTCCTATTGATGCTTCATTGGAAACATATTCAAAAGCGCCATCCAATATATCAGTCACCACAATATCCAAGACCCTCGTCATATCCACATTTTCCAAAGTGATGATAAAAGTGATTTGTTCGCCCAAAAGCGGTTCATTTTCATTTACATCCTTTGTAATGGCCAAATCAATATCCATTGGGTTACAATCCGGTGTTAAGAAAGGATCACAGGCATCCAGAGGATCTGTGGCATTTTCGGGAACTGCAGTAGTACTTGGGTCATCCACCACTAGCACTTCTTCGCCATCCGTCAATCCATCGCCATCCGTATCGGGATTATTGATGTCAGTCCCCAAAGTATTTTCCTCTGTATCGGTAAGTCCATCACCATCTGTATCAACGTTGCAAGCACTTACGGATATGGTCACTTGGGCCGTATCATTGGTGCAGGGCGCTACGGCTCCAGTTGTGGTGAATTCAAATACATAATCTCCCACAGGCAAGCCATCAAAATCAACCGTATTATCATTACCAATGGTCAACGTACCACCAGAAGGGTCGGTAATAATGGCCCAGGTACCGGCATCTGCGCCAGTCAAAGTAGCGTCCAAATCTATGCTATTCGGACCTCCATTACCTACCATATTACAAGCAACGGTATCAGTAGGAGTTCCCGCAGAAGGGGTATCGTTTATAGTAGCTATAACTTCCATCCGTTCAGACGCACAACCACTGGCCGAAGCTTCCACATAATAGGAGGTAGTTGCTGAAATGGACGGTGTGATGAACGTATTTCCGGTTGCCAAGGAGGTTCCACCCGTGGGTGTATCGTACCAATTTAAAACGCCATTGCTAGCCGTTGCGGACAAGGTCAATGTGCCTTCTCCACAACGCTCATCTCCAACCGTATTGGATATGATAGGCGTTGGAAAAAGTTCCAAAGTAACCGTAAGCACAGGACTGGCACAGCCGTTTACGGCATCATAAAAGAACCCAAAATAGGATGCAGGATTATTGACTATACTACTACGATGCTGATCGGTTTGTAAAGGATCGGGATCGGTACTCCAGGTCAAAACACTTCCAAGAGGTGCTGTATTGGTTACATAATCGTTCAAATCTGCGATGACTTCGTCACAAAAAACCGTAGGTTGACTGGTATCTAAGGCAGGCGCCGTATCCCCCGCATCACAAGGTAGGGAACAGTCTTGTACCGTGACCGTTAAATCTACACTCTGGTCAGTACAAGGTGCTGTGGCCCCAGTGGTGGTGTAGGTAAAGACATAAGCCCCTTCGGGTTGACCATCAAAAGTCGACACTATTATCGCCATTAATGATAACGGACGAACCTCCTGGTGAAGAGGTCAACGCCCAGGTCCCGGAATCAGCTCCAGTTAATGTATTATCCAAAAGCAATATGCTAACCCCATCACCGGAATTGCTGCATCGGGATACATTGGTAGCTGTTCCAGGGTTTGGAGTGTCATTCAGTGTTAATATGACCTCCAAGGTGGGACTTGCACAATCGTTGACTGAGTCATAAAAGAAGCCATAGTATGTTCCTTCAGAAGTAGCTGTACTTCCGCCCAAGAAATCCCCTGTTACCGAAGTATCTGAATTGGTGCTCCAACGCAAGGTGGACCCAACGGGTGCCACACTTGAAGTATAATCATTAAGATCTTGGTTGACCACATCACAAAATGCGGTAGCTGTGCTATTGCCCACAGGAGCCGTACTTCCGGCAAAACAGGTCTCTTTTACTGCAGTATCTGTAACATCTGGACCACTACCATTAATGTTGTCTAAAGAAACCGTAAGGGTAATGGTGCCATTGGGCAATCCGCTCAAATTTATTCCTGTTATTTGTTCGGTAGCGGTTGTTATCGTGCCTGCTCCGTTCACGGGTGTTC
Source organism: Allomuricauda sp. (assembly GCA_050303195.1). Taxonomy (GTDB): domain Bacteria; phylum Bacteroidota; class Bacteroidia; order Flavobacteriales; family Flavobacteriaceae; genus Flagellimonas. The sequence continues at coordinate 2,767 of JBNLBG010000144.1, forward strand.
CCCCACCACTACTCGTAAACGAATAGTTATAGGTTGCACCAACTTCAGCATTGGCAAATGTAAAGCTGACGGCATTCTCGTTGGTTTGATCTATAGGGTCTTGGTCAATAGTTACAGAATATCCAGAAGGAAGCGTAGTAAGTTTTATAGCTGTATCCGTGGTTTCAGGGCCTTCGGTTCCCAAAATATTTGAGACGGTGACTGTAAGGGTAATGAGACCATCAGGCAAGCTGCTTAAATCAATGTTGTTAACAGTTCGATTTGGCACAAGCACGGAACCACTTCCCGTAACAGTGGCCACATTTCCATCGCCATCACTGGTGAATGTATAGTTAAACGTTGTTAAGAAAGTGGGCGCTCCCGAGAATGAGAAACTTATATTATTCTGGTTAGATGCATTGATAGGGTCATCATCAATGGTTACGGTATACCCTGAAGGTTGCACATCGTCTTCGCTAGTAATCGTGACTGTGGCATTGTTGGGTGTTCCCACAGAATAACCCACACCTGAGTCAAGGGTTACAATCACTGTCTCATCTAGTTCTGTAAGCCCATCATCAATGGGAGTGACCAAAATTGTGGCGGCCTGTTGTCCATTGGGTATGTTAACACTTCCTGAAAGTGTATTATAATCACTACCTGGGGTCGCATCTCCTGTAACCGTGTATCCTACCGTAATTGGAGAGCCTGTACCATTGACAGCACCTAGGTTGACCGTAAACTGACCTGTATTGATTGGGCTCTCCGCCGCAGCCGCATCATTGGCTGTAATTGTAGCAACAGCACTGTCGTCATTGTTTATCGTATAGGTCGTGGTGGTCTGCCCGCCCAAAGTGGCATCGCCCGTGGCACTGCCCAAGGT
>JBNLBG010000145.1:0-3469 GCA_050303195.1 Allomuricauda sp.
TGCCAAAACGTATTGTAGTTGGGTAATGGTCATATAGTATAAGTCTGAACCATAAAAATATAAAAACCTATCAATTTTATTTATAGAAAAGTAACACATATGCAAGGTCTATCCTATAAATCTTTATATTTATTTGGTACAGAATCTTTGAGCAAGTACAATGACCTCAACCGAACATAACAAATTATTGGATTTTCTAGCAGAGGTACCCTTTTTTTCGGAAGTGGAGCGAACTTCACTCTCGCAATTGTGCAAGAGTTCGGAAATGGAGCAATACATCAAGAATAATCGCATCATAGAAAAGGGAGATGTTGGGGATGCCATGTACGTTATTCTAAAGGGAAAGGTAAAAGTCCACGATAGGGACCATGCCTATGGCTCTCTGGCCAAAGGGGATTGTTTTGGGGAATATGCCCTTATTGATGAAGAGCCACGGTCCGTATCCGTTACTGCTTTGGAGGATACCAGTGTGCTAAAAATCACCACCGCGCATTTTTCTCAACTTATGGACTCGGATAAAGGCTTTGTAAGAGGAATAATGTCGGTATTGATCAAAAGGCATCGGGAACTCGATGTCACCCAAGAAAAATTGGCATCTTCCAAAAAAGAGGTTGAACTAGCCAATGCCAAAATGATGGGACTCATTGATGGCGCTATGGATGCCATTATCATGTTCGATGGAAATTTCAGGATTATCCTAGCCAACGATTCCGCTAAATCCATTTTGGAGAACAAGGAGGTATCCCAACGGAACATTCTCTTTTTTTTGGATGAAGCTGGAGCGGACTTATTAGAGAATTTGGTCAAATCTAAACAGTCCAGTCCGGAGCAAAATAAGAATGCGTACTTGCCCAGGATCATCAAGGTTATTGGTTCCGATGGTACTGAAACCCTGCATGAGGGTACGCTTAGCAGCTATGGGGACGAAAAAGAGGTCTTTTATACGTTGATTCTTCGCAATATTGATGATCGCTTAATGGCCGAACATAAAATCAGCTCGCTTGAAACTCAAACCGAGTACTTGCAGGAAGAAATCAAGGAATTGACCAATGACCATGGCATCATTGCCCAGCACAGATCCATGAAAAAAGTGTTGGATTTGATTGCACAAGTGGCCCAAACGGAAGCCACCGTATTGATTCATGGGGAAACCGGTACTGGAAAAGAATTGGTGGCGAGGGCCATCCATACAGCCAGCAACCGGAGTGACGGTCCTCTCATTCGGATTAACTGCGGAGCTATTCCAGTCAATTTAATTGAAAGTGAACTCTTTGGGCATGAAAAAGGAGCCTTTACCGGAGCAACAAGTAGCAGAAAAGGTCGGTTTTTACTAGCAGATAAGGGCACCATTTTTTTGGATGAGATTGGGGAGTTGCCATTGGACCTTCAACCTAAATTACTTCGGGTGATTCAAGAGGGGGAGTTTGATCCTGTGGGGAGTTCCACCACCCAAAAAGTGGATGTACGGATTATTGCCGCTTCACACCGAGACTTATTGCAATTTTCCAAAGATGGAAAATTCAGGGAAGACCTTTATTATAGATTGAATGTGTTCCCTATTGAAATTCCTGCCCTAAGAGATCGAGGAAATGATGTTTCCTTGATTGCCGATGCCATGGTGGAACACTTTTCCACCAAACTGAATCGCAAAATAAAGAAGCTGACCCAAGCGCAGAAAAAGCTTTTTCAGGAATATACCTGGCCCGGAAACGTTCGGGAACTTCAAAATTTAGTGGAGCGCGCCGTAATTGTTTCCCAAAATGGGGAGATTGATTGGTCATTCATCATCCCAAATTCCAATCCTAAGGTAGTGGAGGGACATGCCGTTGTTGAACCTGATCATATCCTCACTGCACAAGAAATGATTCAATTGGAAAAAGAGAACATCCTAAAAGCCCTAAAGCAGACCCGCTGGAAAATTTCAGGTGAAAAAGGCGCCGCGGCACTTTTGGGCATGCCACCCACCACATTAACATCCAAAATAAAGGCATTGGGCATTGTCCGTCCAGTGTAATTTCACGAAATCTCGCGATTTTTATAACGAAATTTCGTAAATAAACGAAATCTCGTTAGATTTTCCATGCTCAAAAATCATTGTAACTAATTGATAACCATTTTATTACATTTTTTGGCACGCCAAATGCATCTACTATGGCAAATGTAAATCAATTAATCTTTAAAATCTAAAAACAATGATTACAACAGCAAACATTAAAAACGGAGTAAACGTAGATCAGTTGGTAGAAACTATCAACGCAGTACAAGAGAACCCAGCTTTGGCCAATTTCGAGTTCAGGGCAAAAAACAACTGGATTGACGGTGGCCACTGTGTGACCAGTATCCAAGATTATTATGGTGTAGGTCAAGAGCACCCCGTTAGAAAAGACAACTTTACTATGGAAGCTGACCACGTTGAGGTTCTTTTGGGCCAAGACCAAGCACCAAACCCTGCAGAGATTGTTTTGCACGCCCTTGGTTCTTGTTTGACCGGAGCAATGGCTTACCATGCTGCTGCCAACGGTATCGAAATTGAAGGAATGGAGTCCAAATTGAGTGGCGATGTTGACCTTCACGGATTCTTGGGTCTTGATCCTGAAGTTCGCAAAGGATACAATGGTATCACTGTGAAATTCAAAGTGAAGTCTGATGCTTCTGAAGAGCAATTGAGAGCTTTATCACAATTCTCTCCTGTATTCGACATGATTACCAACCCAACTCCTGTTACCATCGAGTTCGAAAAGTAATCCACTTGAAATAAGCCGCTCTCAACTTTTGGGGCGGCTTATTCCTTTTTATCTCAAATCAATCTTTTACGCACTTCCTCCCATGAAAACACAACAACATATCATTACCAATGCAAATCAGGCCGTTGCGCATATTGCGTATCGTATCAATGATGTGTTTCCTATCTATCCCATTACACCATCTTCGGAAATGGCCGAGTTGGTAGAGGAGTGGAGTGCCCACCATCAAAAAAATATCTTTGGCAATGTTCCTTCTGCATTTGAAATGCAGAGTGAGGCAGGAGTGGCTGGTGCCATGCACGGAGCCCTTCAGACCGGATCATTGACCAGCACTTTTACGGCATCACAAGGCTTGTTACTGATGATGCCCAATATGTATAAAATAGCCGCGGAACTCAACCCGAATGTTATTCACGTGGCCACCCGTTCTGTGGCAACACACGCCCTTTCGGTTTTTGGGGACCATAGCGATGTTATGGCTGTACGTAGTACAGGATACGCTATGTTGGCCTCTGCCTCGGTTCAGGAAGCCATGGATTTTGCCTTGATTTCCCAAGCGGCTTCATTGGAATCCCGAATTCCTTTTGTGCACTTCTTCGATGGATTTAGAACGTCCCACGAAGTGTCCAAAATTGAAAACGTAAGTGATGCCACCATCAGTCGTATGCTAAATGCTGACTTGGTGGCAGCCCACCGAAATAGAGCGTTGAATCCCAATGCACCAG
>JBNLBG010000146.1:0-3422 GCA_050303195.1 Allomuricauda sp.
GGATCACTCATCATGAAGCATGACTTAAAAACCATGGTAAAACTACTATCCATTTTTGGCTTTTTACTTTTCTTTCTTGGCTGCGGAGGGGAAACCGACCCATCCAAACATTTTTCCATTCAATTAGAAGAAAAGAATCCGCAGCAAAATCAGAAAGTGAGCGTTGCTCTAAAAAACAAAAAAGATATCGACATCTCGGAAGTCCATTATTATATGGATGGTCAAGAACTCCCATTGGAAGATGGCAGGCTCACCTTAAATGTGTCCACTTTGGGCAACAAAACCCTTGTGGCCAAATTCAATATCGAGGACCAACCCGTTGAGGTTGAGGAAAAACTACGGCTGTTAGCACCTTCTTCCCCAGAAATCTACACCTACGACATTATAAATACCTATCCGCATGACCCAGGAGCCTATACCCAAGGGCTTGAATTCAACAACGGGGTCCTTTATGAGAGTACAGGAAAAAAAGGAGCCTCAACAGTCAGGAAAGTCAATTTTGAAACGGGTGAAGTCCTTCAAAAAATAGATTTGGAAAATACGCTTTTTGGCGAGGGCATAACCATTCTTAACGACAAGCTCTACCAGCTTACGTGGCAAAGTGGAATCGGCTTTGTCTACAACTTAGAGAATCTAGAAGAGATCAAAACCTTCACCTACGGTGAAAGTCTCCAAGGTTGGGGCCTTTGCAACGATGGACAAAAACTTTTTAAAAGTGATGGTACGGAAAAAATCTGGTTTTTAGACCCCGAAACCCTTCAAGAGCAAGGTCATATTGAAACCGCCACCAACAAATCCATTTTCAACAAGGCCAATGAACTGGAATATGTGGATGGAAAAATCTATGCCAATGTGTACCAAAAAGAGAGCATGATGATCATTGACGCTGGTTCGGGTGCCATTGAGGGGGTCATCAATTTTGGGGGACTCAAAAGCAAGGTGAATAGAGGATCGGAATGGGATGACACCAACTCCGTGCTAAACGGGGTGGCCTACAACAAAGAAAAGGAAACCTTTTTTGTTACCGGCAAGAACTGGGACAAATTGTTCGAGGTGAAAATCCGTAAAAAAGACTGATGCAGACCTACACCGAAACCTTTGAGGTGCACCTACAAGATTTGGACGATCTAAACCATGTGAACAATGTCCGCTATGTGGAATGGATTCAGGAAATCTCTAAAAACCATTGGCAAGAAGTCACCACGGAGGAGATTCGGAAAGAAATGGTCTGGGTGGTAACGAATCACAATATTTCCTATCACAAATCCGCTGTATTGGGAGACACCATCCAGATGAACACCTATATAAAGAGCAATAAGGGGCCAATTTCTACAAGGGTTGTGGAAATCAAGGATGGTAAAACAGGGCATATTTTGGTTAATGCCCACACGGAATGGTGTCTTTTAGATGCCAAAACCTTTCGCCCCAAACGTGTCCCCGAATCTGTCCAAAAACTCTTTGAATAGAATGGGCATTTAAAGTGATCTCCAGCTTTCATGGGGCTTCCCGTTATCACACACCTAAGGGCATATTGTAATTGTAAATATGGTTTTGGGAAGTGCTCTACCGAGCTTATCCTACCACAGGATTCCAGTTACGATTCTAACTTTCAACGTGGCAAATGCCTCATAAAGTTCAATATAAGCGATGATTCAGTTATCGAAAATCCATTGTATAATTTTGAAAATAGTAGTTTTTACCGTAACATAGTGTTCAACGAACACCCTGAATTAATAAACCAACTGATAACCAACTGAACATACATGAAAACTCTACTGCTATTGACCTTGCTGATCCCGACGCTTCGCTCACCGTTCCCTCAGTTATTTTAGGAACCGATAGAACCCAAAATCCGGACATAGGCACCTACGACTTCATTACAAATAATTGGCTTTTAACGAATTTTTAAGGAGAATTGTAGGAAAAACAACCGTTTCAAGGGGAAACCCATAGTTTTTTTAAGGGAAAACTGCAATGAGTTTTTTTTATGCGTTAGTAACTTGCAATCAGCAAATTACACATGGAGTATACCTACGCCATAATCGATTCTTGCGCAGCCTCTAAGCTGCAACTACAACTCTACTTGCAAGAGCATGAAGATATCACGTGCGCAGGGGTGGCCACCAATCCATCTGAAGGGTTAAATACAATTTTGAAATTTACCCCAGACATGGTATTGATCAATCTGGGTGAAGATGGGATGGATTATTTTCAAATGGTTATGGAGTTGAACCAGTTTATGCCTTCACTACCTATTATTATAGGATACTCCAAAACCAAAAAATTTGCTTACAATGCCATAAAAAGTGGCTTTTTCGACTATTGGATACTTCCCCACAATGAATTTGATGTCCGCAAGACCATTATGCGGCTTCGGAAACTGCACCCAAAACACCACTTGCCCACTACCATTTGTTTAAAATCGTACAATGACTATCGGTATTTGGACACCAAGGATATTCTTTATCTAAAATCCGATAACAACACCACAGATTTCTACATGCGCGATGGCAATGTGGTCAGTGCCTTTAAAACCTTGAAGTCTTTTGAAGACAAACTTCCCGCAGGTTTTATCCGAATTCACCAGAGCTATATATTGAACAGCAGGTATGTATCCCGTATTAATTATGGTAAATCCATCTGCACCTTAAACCACGATGGGGAAGAAGAACTCCCTTTTTCCAAAACCTATAAGGACAAAATAGACGCCTTAAAGGAAATGCTCTCCAAAACAGCCGTAAAGGCTATTAATTAGCAAAATTCTAACGCTTCTCTGCAGAATTCTAGCAGAATTGTGTCATTTACTAAAACATTTGATGCAAAGCGCTGTGCTCCAGGTTGGCTAAATACTTTAGCTGCACTAACCTATTTTATTAAACCATAAACCTAATATTATGAAAAGAGCACTAAGTATTTTTGCACTGGCACTACTAACTGTTGGATTGTTTTCCTGTGAACCGGAAACCGATGTACAGGACACCGAAGCTATGATCAAAACCCTGAAGTTGGATCAAAACCAAGCCACCGATGGGAAGTCATCAAACGATGATGGTGATCGCGGAAACGGATAAATTTCCCAATATATCGAAGTCAATCAATGATATGAATAAGACTATACCTATTGTCGTCATACTTTTTATTATTGGCCTTGTATCATGCAAGAAAAATAAAAATGACTGGACGGGACCCTCATTATCGTATAAAGAAAATAACATTCAAAAAAGGATTTACCTAATTGATAGTGTACAAAGTATGTCCCGTAATTTAAAGTCCTTTGAAGACAACAATAGACAGCTCTAATTCAAAATCATAAAAATAGAATCAACCCCATTTCAATCAAGATTTGGGGTTTTTTATTACCTTGTAATAGGTGTAACCCCTTAATAACCTACTGAATATTGAAAAAGAGATTTCTTATCGCT
>JBNLBG010000147.1:0-3346 GCA_050303195.1 Allomuricauda sp.
TATGGGCGTGTTACAGGTGTGATCACTCTACAGTAAACCGGGCCAATTGCTGTTCGTCTCCTGTTTCCTGAAGGCGTATCATAAACTCCTCGCTTCTTTGGTTGGGTTTACCAAAATTGTATTGTACGATGCATTTTAAAAAGGTGGCCGTTTCATTTTTTGGAGTCCTGTTTCCCAAATAGGTAGCGTTCAATATCCATTCTCCTTTGGTCTCCGCTCCCACAATTTCAAATTGTTCGCTTGAGTTTCCATGCTGCAGTTCTTGCAAAATCCGATTTCTATCTCCAATTTCGGTATGTTCCCAAGTGAAAAATCGTTTCTGTGGATTTACAAATTGAACGGAAAATTCGGCATCGGGTACGCTCCAACTCAAAATTAATCGTGCATTATAGGTTACATTGTTCCGGTATTTAGGGTCTACTTTTTCAATATTGAACTGCGCTTTTTGCTGATTGACCATATTCCGTATTTCCGTACCCACTACTTTTTCCATTGAACTAAAGTTCAACTCGGGATTTGCAGCTCCGGTTACCATGGCGTTCAGCATGGTAAGGGCTTCTTGAAAATTGCCCGTATTTTTTTGGGCCAAGGCAACATCAAAATAGGATTGAATTTTGCTCGGGAACAGGGCCAACATTTTATCGGCTGCAAATACGGCCATCTCATGATTTTCCTGTTCCGTACATTTCAAAAATAGGGCGCGCAATGCTTCGTAGGAGGGGTTTTCCATTTCGAGAACATTGGATAAAATCCGCTCCGCTATCTCTGGGCTCGATTCGAGAAAGAAATTGGACACGTCCAAAAAGTATTCCGGTACGTTGCTAAAGTTCTTACGTTGATCTAAATATAAATCATAAGCCTCCTTTATATTTTTACCTTTTTTAAGCTCCTTTAGGTAAGGGGTCACCAAGGTTTTGTTGTTTACTTTGATTTTATCCTCATAAATGTTGTCCCTTAAACGGGCCATATCCACTTTTTCGCCACTCTCCTTGGCATAGGTTGCCGTTTTTGAAGTAATCAGAAGTACTCCGTTAACACCAAGACTACCATACTTGTTTGTTGCGGCAAGCCCCTTTAAAACGGTAATATCTGCTATATTTTCAGGATTGATGAAATCTGAACTAAAAACTGTCCCGCTTGCCGAATCCGACTGCCTCAGTGGGACACCATCAATTACGATCAATCCATACACATTTCCCAACAAGGTCATTCGTGGCCGCATGGTCACTTGGCTCAAATCTTCATTTTGTCCTAGGTTGACCCCAGAAAATTTTCCTTGAATCGCCATATCGGGTGTAGTGGCCGCATCCGAAATATCATCACTGGAAATGGATTGGACCGCATATCCCACCTTATCCTTGTTTTCCTCCCCATACCCCGTTGTTATGGTTTCTACGGGTTCATTCTTTCTTTCACTTACTACAACTTCCTGAAGTTGAATTCCTTGGTCTTCCAATGAAAAATTTAGGGTATTGGTTTCCCCAAGCACCTGTTTTTCAATTTTGTTGCCATAGGCAACAATCAATGTGTCCCCTACCTTTCCATTAACATTGAAACTGCCTTTTGCATTGGACTTTACCCTAGTGTTTTCACTACCTTGGACGTAAATTTCAACACCTTCCAATCCCATTGTTCCGCTATAAATAGTTCCTGTATATTGATTGGTATCCTCCAATGGAGCATCTGAATCTCTTTTTTCATTGAAATCCACCAGATTTCCATTATTCACAATGGACAGTAGGTTGAGACTGGCTTTATCAAAATTCTCACTGCTGTTGATGATGTACACTTCCCCACTGAAATTGGGGGTGCTATTTCCCAAATTTTGTTTTCCATCTGTAAAAAGCAAAACTTCACCCACCTCTACATAACTGCTTAGGGATTCATAGGAAGTGGCTCCGTCATACTGCAATCCTTCGAGTTCTTTTTTTAGGGAAGCCCAATCACTTGAACTCACCTGGTATGTATCTTTTGAAAGGACGCGGTCACTAAAGGTTATTAAACTCACCTTAGCATTCTGGACGGTTTTGAAGTAAGCATCCAAAAAATAGAAATCTTTTTCAATATCCCGGTTTTGCATGGAAAGGGATACATCCCAGCAGATAGAGACATTCTTGGTTTGCTGTCCAAAGCATTTGGTCATTGTAATGATGGAAACTATCATCCCAACGATTAAGCATTTCAATTTCATCATGATTTTAAAATATAGATAGTTATGGGGTTCGCTGATTAGGCTATGGGGGAATCAATACCCTAAATATAGGACTTTTCGTTCAACTGGTATCAATAAGATGGGTTCTCCCAGTTATACCCAAAAAACCATTTATCCCATTATAACATGCTAAATAGAGTGACAATATAACTTAGGCCTCAGAAGTAAAAATTGCATAAAAAAGACTAGTAAAATGATAGCTTTAATATCCTTGTTGTGGTTTTACCCTTGGAATCAATAACAACTCTGTTTGTCTTCCGTTGATGTATCTAAATCCGTCTTCACCAAAAAAACCCGGCTCTTCCAGCATAATTCGAATATCCCGGTTCCATTCCGGAATGTTCACCGTGGCATTCAGTTCAATGGCATAACAGGTATTTGGATTGAGCGGATAATTTTCACCATCATCCTTTAGTACACCGCCTTGGGAATCCCACATTCCAATCGTGGTTCCTGCAGAGTGGCCATACATTCCCAAAGGATGGGTATAAATGGCAGGTTGCAAGCCTACATCCTTGGCATCTTGCAGTGATTTGGCCAAAATTTCATTTCCTGTCCTACCCTGAACCATGTTCTTGGTCAAGAAATCCTGCACACGGTTGCCATCGTAGAGGGCATTCACCAAAAACGAAGGGGCTTCTGTTTCTTCTGGTTTTAACACATAGGCCAACTCTTGGCAATCGGTATTAAGACGGAGGTATGTGATTCCAAAGTCGCAGTGCAATAAATCACCCGGCATAATCACCAAATCATCGGGTCTTCCCGAAAAGGAATACAAATGGCTTACCAATTCTTCACTGGTACGCTGTATGTCCACCGTGGGATGAAACCAAGTTTCCAATCCCAAATCGGTTACCTTTTGCCGCATCCACCATTCTACTTCGGTGGTGGTCGTGATTCCTGGCGTTATGACTTTTTCTGAAAAGGCTTCAGCAACAATGTCGTGGGTAATGTCCACCAACTGGTCAAAAATTATCATTTCACGTTCTGTACGTGTTTCAATCCAACGAACCGCCAATTGTTCTGCCGTTTGTACTTTGGAATGATACTTCTTGGGAAGATTAGCCATGAACTCGTCATAATCCGTTTTGTCCAGACCATCAGCAATATTATGGTCCTTGGAAAAATTGAGGG
>JBNLBG010000148.1:0-3279 GCA_050303195.1 Allomuricauda sp.
CTTTCTTTTCTTGGGCGCTCATTACAAACGCCACTCCTAGTGCCAGCGTTGCAAAAATGATTGATTTCTTCATAGTGTTATTTAGTTAGACTGTTTAAAAAATTGATTTGTCAAAAACATTAATATTATTTAGACTTAATTAAAATAACTTATATATTTGCGACAAATCTAACTAGAATGAGTCTAAATAAAAATAAACTGTTCATTTATTTTTCATTTTTTTTCTGCGCTGCGGTTTCGGCACAAGAGACAGAACCCACGGAACAAGACTCATTGGCCCTACAAAACTTAAATGAAGTGGTTGTTACTGCTACACGGACCATACGGCAGTTGTCTTCCCTGCCCCTACCTGTTGTCTTGATTCCACAAAAGCAGTTACAACAAACGGGGGTAACCCGTCTTAATGAAATACTTAGTGAACAAACCGGAATAGTCATGACTCCCGATGCAACCATTGGTGGTGGTGAAGGGGTACAAATCCAAGGGATTGCCTCAGATTATATTTTGGTGCTGATTGATGGTGTTCCCGTTGTTGGTCGAAGCTCCGGAAATTTGGATCTAAGCCGATTTGCCATTGGGAACATTAAACAGATTGAAGTGGTCAAGGGCCCATCATCCAGCCTTTTTGGGTCGGAAGCCTTGGGCGGCGTTATCAACATCATCACAGAAAAACCAACTTCAGAAAAAATCAGTGGTCAAGTTTCACACAGAATGGCCAGCTTTAACAATCAAAATACCAATATAAGTTTCAACCAAAAAGGCAAAAAGTTGGGATATACCATTTTTGCAGACCGATTGAGTACTGATGGGTATGACCTGGCTCCTTCCCAAGAAGGACAAACGACACATCCTTTCTACAACTACACTTTAAACGGGCGACTTTTTTTTGAAGGCACGGAAAGTCTTAATGTGTTTGCCTCTGGGCGCTACTTTTTTCAAGAATTTGATATCTCTCCCAGCACCAGCGAGGAAAAGGACTTGAACCTACAACTTAGAATCAACTATGACCTCTCCAAGAAATCCAACTTTCAATATGAACTCTACTACACCAATTACATCACCGATGAAAAAAGTGTGGATCCCATTGCCAACGAACTTCTCATTGAAAATGATTTCGACCAAAAATTGTTTCGGCCCGAAATTCGGTTCAACCATTCCTTTACACCTAATAATACATTGACCATTGGGGGAGGTTACAATTTTGAAAATCTACAACGTTCCTTGTTTGCGGACAGGGTTTCTTTTGAATCGCAATATATATATACTCAATATGATTTTAAGCCCCTTCAAAAACTGAATGTTATTGCTGGAGCACGGTTTGACAACCATAGTGAGTATAATTCTCAACTTAGCCCTAAAATCTCTGCTCGTTTTGACATCACCCCCAGCTTTGCTATAAAAGGTTCCGTTGGCAGTGGATTTAAAGCACCTGATTTCAGGCAGTTATATCTAGATTTTACCAACGCAGCCGGTGGTGGTTATTCAGTTTTTGGAAAAGAGGTTGAAGTGGCAGGCATACAACGTCTACTCGACAATGATGAAATTGCCACACTCCAGGTTGACTCTTCTGAGTTGGGGGATCGTTTGGACGCAGAAAGTTCCGTAGGCTATAATTTTGCATTGTCCTATACAAAAGGGAAAATATCCTCGGAGGTCAATTTCTTCCGTAACGACTTTAAAAACCTTATTGACACACGCATTCTGGCATCCAAAACCAACGGACAGAATGTTTTTGGATATATCAATAGGGAACGTGTGTACACCCAAGGGTTGGAAGTAGATATCCATTATAAACCTTGGAAAAATGTAAGCTTTTCAACAGGATATCAATTACTATATGCGTTTGATAAAGACAAAGAGGATGCCATTGAGAATGGTGAGGTATTTGCCCGTGACCCAAAGACTTTAGAAACCGTTCGATTGGACAAAGCAGACTATTTTGGTCTGGAAAACCGGTCGCGCCACACACTCAATTTTAAAACCTTTTATGAGATTCCAAAGTGGAATGCCCACGCAAATCTTCGGGTAACCTACCGGAGTCGCTTCGGACTCACCGATCGTAACGGAAACAATCTTTTGGATGAATATGATGATTCCTTTACAAAAGGGTATGCCTTGGTGAACCTCACCTTTGGAAAAACATTCTTTACACATTACCGACTTCAAATAGGGGCCAATAATCTCTTGGATTTTAAAGGAAGTAACCCCCTTGCCTCCCAGGATAATGAAGTCCTTATTAATCCGGGAATACAATTATTTACCAAAATCAATATTCAATTTTAATTCGTAAACCATGATGAAAACAACCTTAAAACTATTCACCTTTATATTCGTATGTGCAACGTTTGTTGCCTGTAGCGACGATGATGATAACGGACCGGACCTGATTGCGGTGCAGAGCAGTACTGCCAGCAATATCCCCGCTCCGCAAACCGGAGGCCAGGGTGAACCCGTGGGCGGACCTTTTACCAAATTCAGCTTTGCCACGGGAGGGGTTACCACCAGCAACACGGAATGGGACATTGCCTTTAGGGGCACTACCATAGCGGTAAATGGCGGGACCGTTACCGGAACCGATGACGAACCCGCTAGAAATGGTGATGCTGGTGTTTTCATGGAAAGCGGAACCTTTGCGGATATAACTTCCGCAGAAGGGATTACCTTTTCGCAAGATGCGAGTGGTTCTTTTGCCATATCAACCGGAAGCGACAATGGTTGGTACAACTATAACCCGGATACTTTTACCATTACGCCAATTCCTGGCAGGATTTTTGTGTTTCGAACTCATGATGGCAAGTATGCCAAAATAGAAATCTTGAGCTATTATAAAGATGCCCCTACAGAGATTGATGCCATGGCAGATGAAAGCCGCTTTTATACGTTCAACTATGTATACAATCCCAATGCAGGGGAAACTACATTGACGGCCAACTAAAGTGAAAGCATTTATACAGCGTAAATCCTTTAGGGTTTAGCTTGTGTTAGTTTGTTAGTTAGTTTGTGTAAAAAACGGGGCAATTGCCCCGTTTTTTGTCCTATCCTCCTTTTTTCGAAATGACCAGGTCGGACAGATTTCTCAGTCGCTTCGCTTCTTCGAAATGGCCCACGCAACACTGCAAACAAAAAAACCACTCCAAATAGACTGAAGTGGTTCTCGTAAAATAGCACACCGCTTTAATTCATGTGGACCTCGCTCCACTTTTGAGCTTGTTCAGCAAGGTTGGATTTCATTAAATCCTCCATGGTCATTGCAATTCTGAATTCGCAAACTGCTTCAAA
>JBNLBG010000149.1:0-3275 GCA_050303195.1 Allomuricauda sp.
CATATGCACAATAACAATTCCTGCAAGGGAAAACCCCCGGAGGGCGTCTACGATCTCAATTCTGTTCTTGGCTAGGGTATTGGTGGTTGATGTCATGACTGTTGTTTGTTTGATTGATTGATTGATTGATTGCTTTGATGAATTAGACTACGGTTCTTTGAAACTGTTACACTATCAACCCAATTATTTGATATATAAGATCATAAACCTCAGTATTCGTATTTTTTGTATTTTGGATGAAACACATGCTCCATGCAAAACTGGCTCTACATCGTACTGATTGTTATCGGGCTCTATCTTTTGATCAGTGTGTTGCTCTATTTTCTTCAGGATTATTTTTTGTTCAAACCTGAAAAGCTTCCAAAGGATTTTCAATTTTACTATGACAACCAAGAAATTGAGGAGTATAATGTGGAAACCCGGGATGGCGCTACAATCAATGGGCTTAGATTTAAGTCCAAGGAACCCAAGGGTGTAGTTTTTTATTTGAAGGGCAATTCAAAGAGCATAAAAGGTTGGGGCAAGTTCGCGGTGGATTTTACCCGTCATGGGTATGATGTGATTATGGTGGATTATCGTGGCTTCGGAAAAAGTACGGGGAGGAGGACCCAAAAAGCGGTGAAACGCGATATGCAGGTCATCTATAACAAAATAAAGGAAAAGGTGAATGAAAAATACATTATTCTGTACGGACGGTCGATGGGTTCTGGATTTGCCGCTAAATTGGCCTCCATGAACAACCCTAGGATGCTTATTCTGGACGCGCCTTATTACAGCCTAAGCAAGGTGGCCAAAAAGTTCATTCCCTTTATGCCCTTGTCCATATTGATAAAATTTCCCATGCCCACCTACAAATGGTTGAAGTACGTGAATTGCCCCATTCATATCATCCATGGTACCGATGACCGATTGATTCCATACAAAACCAGCGTGAAGCTTTCCAAGATAAAACCCGAACTCACTAAACTGTATACAGTAATTGGTGGTGGACATAAGGACTTGAACAATTTTGAATCCTATCATAGCATGTTGGAAGAAATTATAATGAGCCGTCCTAAGAAAACAAATTTGGAAGGTTCTAGTATCAACGTAACGCATTCCTCAAAACGTGTCAAAAGCAACCCTTAAACGAATAAGCCTTTACGGGCTCGCTCTTTTATTCTTGATTTTAGCCATGCTTTATTTTCTTCAGGAAAAACTTATTTTTTTGCCCACCAAACTGCCAGAGGACCATGTGTATACTTTTAATGCTGAATTTGAGGAGCTGTTTCTAAGTGCACCTGATGGAGCACGGCTGAATGCCCTGCAATTTTATGCGGAGAATTCAAAGGGGTTGATTTTATACTTTCATGGAAACGCTGGGGATCTATCCAGATGGGGAAGCATTGTTGTTCCTTTTACGGATTTGGGTTACGATGTCCTCGTAATGGATTACCGTACCTATGGAAAAAGTACGGGGAAACTCAGTGAAAAAGCACTCTATGCTGATGCACAACTGTTTTATGACTATGCCCTCGAAAAATATGCAGCTCAAGACATCCTTATTTATGGCCGTTCCTTGGGAGCTAGTATAGCCACCCATTTGGCTTCCAACAACAATCCCAAAAAGTTGATTTTGGAAACTCCGTTCTACAGTTTGCAGGAAACGGCTCAGGAGCGTTTTCCTTTTTTACCCACCAAGCAACTCCTAAAATATAAAATGCCTTCCTTCAAATTTATACAAAAGGTAGGTGAGCCTATCCGTATTTTTCACGGTACTAAGGACAATGTGGTTTCCTACGAATCTGGTAAAAAGCTCTTTGAATCCATTCTCCATAATCATAAAAAAATGTATACCATAGAAGAAGGCGGACATAACAACCTCAGTGATTTTGAGACCTATTGGGAGGGAATCAGGAAAGAGCTAAGATAATTTAATTATTAATCGAACAAATCCGAGGACAAGTATCTATCTCCCCGATCGCAAACAATGGAAACAATGGTACCGCTCTCCAAGGTTTCAGCGAGTCGTAATGCCACAGTAGCTGCACCGCCACTGCTCATCCCTGCAAAAATACCTTCTTCCTTGGCCAATTTTTTGGCCATGTTGACAGCGTCTTCCTCACTGACCTCCATAATACGGTCCACCTTGTTACGATCAAAAATTTTAGGTAAATATTCCTCTGGCCATTTACGGATTCCTGGAATGCGGGATTCGTCCGTAGGCTGAACCCCAACGATCTGAACGGATGGGTCTTGCTCTTTCAAATACGTTGATGTTCCCATGATGGTTCCTGTAGTACCCATACTGGATACAAAATGGGTAATTTCTCCTTGGGTATCATTCCATATTTCCGGCCCCGTAGTTTTATAGTGGGCCTGCCAATTGTCGTTATTGGCAAATTGATTTAGCATAATATAGCCCTCATTCGTTACTTTGGCCTCGGCATAATCCCGAGCACCTTCAATCCCCACATCGGAAGGGGTTAAAGTTACTTTGGCACCATAGGCCCGCATGGTCTGTACCCGTTCCTTTGTGGAATTTTCGGGCATTACCAATTCTATATCCAGACCATAAAGCCCTGCAATCATGGCCAAGGCGATACCGGTATTGCCACTGGTGGCTTCTATCAGTTTAGAATCTTTCGTAAAATCACCACGTTCCAGACCGCTTTTGATCATGTTGTAAGCGGGTCTGTCCTTAACACTACCGCCTGGATTGTTGCCTTCCAGTTTAAAGAATAGTTTTACGTTGGGATTGGTATTTAAAACCTTGGATTCCACCATAGGGGTGTTTCCAATAAGGTCGAGAATGCTTTTAGACATTGGGCGTTGTCTTGATTTTGATTTCTGGAGTATGATAAACCGTTGAGTTGGCAGGAACGGAGGCGGTAAGCCAAGCATTTCCTCCGATAACCGAGTTTTTTCCAATTACAGTTTCTCCACCTAAAATTGTGGCGTTGGCATAAATAGTAACATTGGATTCTATGGTAGGATGCCTTTTGGTCTTTTGCAAATTCTTGGCCACATAAAGCGCTCCCAGGGTAACTCCTTGATAGATTTTTACATTATCATGAATCACTGCAGTCTCACCAATGACCACTCCGGTAGCGTGATCAATGAAAAACGATTTTCCTATGGTCGCACCTGGATTTATATCCACACCGGTTTGTCTGTGCGCATATTCGGTCATTAATCGTGGAATCAACGGTACGTCCTGCACATATAATTCATGCGCCAATCTATATATGGCGATGGCATAAAATCCAGGATAGGCCATATATATTTCTTGGATG
>JBNLBG010000150.1:0-3096 GCA_050303195.1 Allomuricauda sp.
TGAAAAAGATTTCGCCCCTTCCGATTATGCAACAGTGGACCACCAACCCAAAGGGTTGACCATCAAAAATATATGGGACATTTTTTCCAAAAATGGGGAAGCCCTCGAATCCGATTTCGCCATATTGACCGAAGGCAGGAAGGGTCAGTCCATTTCCGGTACCAACCAAGTATTGAATCCAGAAAACATTTTTTTGGAGGAGGGCGCCAAGGTGGAGTTCAGTATTTTAAATGCTTCCACGGGGCCTATTTACATCGGCAAGAATGCCGAGATTATGGAAGGCTGTATCATTCGCGGCGGTTTTGCCCTTTGCGAAGGTGCTATTGTAAAGATGGGGGCTAAGATTTACGGTCCCACTACGGCCGGCCCTTTTTGTAAATTGGGCGGTGAGGTCAACAATTCGGTGTTGTTTGCCTATTCCAATAAAGGACATGAAGGATTTTTAGGGAATTCTGTGCTAGGGGAGTGGTGTAATATTGGAGCGGATACCAACACCTCCAATTTAAAGAACAATTATGCTCCCGTGCGGTTGTGGAGCTACCAAACCGAAGGTTTTGCCAAAACCGGATTGCAATTTTGTGGGTTGATGATGGGCGACCATAGCAAATGTGGTATCAATACTATGTTCAATACGGGGACTGTGGTGGGGGTGAGTGCCAATATTTATGGAAGTGGTTTTCCCCGGAATTTTATCCCTAGTTTTAGTTGGGGCGGCGCCTCAGGATTTACTACCTACCAAACTGGAAAGGCCTATGAGACCGCTACGGCCATGATGCGCCGCAAGGGAATGGCTTTTGATGAACAGGAGCAACAGATTTTGGAGCATGTTTTTGAGCTGACGCAGCAGTGGCGGAAGTATTAGAGGTTTGAGTTTCGTTATCGATTGAGTGTATGAGCAGTTACCAACCTACTAACTTGTCAGATATCACCAAATAGCACTTTTCCCGCTATTGTTTATACACAATATTACCACCAGGATTTATTTTATTTTCAATTTTCTCAATCTTGCGTTTATTGATGGAATATTTTCGGATTCAATTTGTTGTATTGTTAAATCAAGATCTCTTTTTATTTCTCCATTTCGTTTTGATAGGTCAAACAACGACTGAATTGAATTTACTCTGACAATTTTACTTTCCTTTTTGTCTTTCGCCCATTGCGTCAATTTATCCCATACTATTCCTAATTCTGTATTTGACAAACCAAGTCTTGATGCAATTAATGCCAAATGCCATTTTAATTCTTTATCAACTGCTGTATTTATCAAATTGATAATAGCTTGATTATGTTCTTTCAAATATTCAGGTTTTTGTGCTGTTATTTTTTCGACAGTATCAGCGACTCGCATTACAACCAATCTATCTTTTGAAAACAGATATTGGAACAGGTTATCAAATTCTGCTTTTGTTTTTATCAGCGATACAACCTTATCAGCATCAGCGATTGACCTCAAATCACCGCCTTTCAAGTATGGTAACAAACTATTCATGTAATGGCTTTATATACCTAATCATATTGTGATCATTAGGATGATCAAATAGGCTAGTCCAATATCCATTATGTATTCAGAAAATCCCATTTTCATCGGCCGTTGTATAAACATCACTAAATCAGTCTTTTCCATTGTGTATCCTTTCTTTTGTATTGATGGTAGCACTAAAAGATATGTAGCATTTTAACACTTCGGCTGCCTGCCCGTTCTGTAGCCAGGTGCACGGTACAAAGTAATTTATATCAACCTGTTAACGAAGTTCGGTTAAAGATAAGTCATTTTCAATACGCTGTAAAACAACGTCCTACATCTTTTATAATCAAAAAAGCCAGCAGAAAAAATCACTACTGGCTTTTTAAAATCATATGTTAAGCAGTTCTATTCCTTAACCTCCGGTTTTTCCGTAAACGGGGTAATGCCAAAAGCAGGGTAGACCTCAGAAGGATAGTAAAACGTTCCTCCTCTGGAGACCAAGGCAATCGTCTTAAGGGCCTTAATGTCTTCCACGGGGTTACCGGGCACTAAAAAGAAATCGGCCAGTTTACCGGGCTCAATGCTGCCCAAATCATCTTTTCCCAAGTACTCAGCCATATCGAAGGAGGCCAATTTTAGCAGTTCGGCGGGAGTGTAGCCCAATTGCTGGTTGTAGAGTTCCAACTCACGGTGTAGGTGAAACGCGCCGCCCAAATCGGTTCCCGCCACAATGAAGATGCCTTTGTCCTTCATCATCTTTAGGGTTTCCACGATTTTATCGTAGGCCGCACGGTAGGCTTTGTCCTCTTCGTCATCTGCAATTTGGGCCAAGGCCACTTTTAGGCTACGTTGCTCGTTGGGAGGCATGTGGTCAATATAGTCAACCGCTCCTGGGGTTACTTCACCATTTCGGGAGAGCATCAACATCTCATGGATAGCCAACGTAGGGTCCGAGGCGGTATTATTGGCCACGTATAAATCCAAGGTTTCTTGCACTTTTGGGCTGTTCAAATCCAAACTGGGTAAGCGCTTCAAAGCCGTAAGGCGCAATAGGGTACGGGTGTCCTCATCGGGCTCCAAAACCCAGCCCAACATGGTCTGGTTAATGTGGGTCATTTCATCAAAACCAGCTTTCAACATAGCATTGGCATTGGAAAATGCAGGAACGTGTCCCGTGACAAACATCCCTTGGTCATGGGCTTTTTTCACAATGTCAGGAGCCCAGTCGCCATTCATGCTATTGTAGAGTTTTACCCCATAAAACCCAAGACTGTCGTAGGTATCCACCGCGGCCAGAGCTTCTTCCTTGGTTTCCACCACAATACCGTTGTTGGCATTATACTGACTTTTTCCTTCGATAAAGCCTAGTCGGGTTACACGAGGACCTGCCAATACCCCAGAATTGATTTTTTCGATAAGATTAGTCAATACTTCGTTGTCATTTCCCATGTCTCGGAACGAGGTCACTCCGGCCAATACGTTCAGCAAAGCGCCTTCATCCCCGGTGTGGGCATGCATTTCAAAAAGACCGGGCACCAACGTACCGCCATTGCCTTCAATTTCCACTTCGTCTTCACCCGAAGCCTCGGCAGCTTCAATCGCAGTGATTTTTTCACCTTCTACCACCACCG
>JBNLBG010000151.1:0-3095 GCA_050303195.1 Allomuricauda sp.
TCTCAGTTGTTTTTTTCCCTACCAACGTTTGACCTTGGCCCACTCTTTTAAGGACAAGGCAGACCGGTTGGAAGATGTCAATGCAGGACTTTTCACCTACCCCATGCTTATGGCCGCCGATATTTTGTTGTACGATGCGGATATTGTTCCCGTAGGGAAAGACCAACTACAACACTTGGAAATGACCCGTGATGTAGCTGCGCGTTTCCATAACCAAATGGGAGAAACCTTTGTGATTCCAGAGGCCAAAGTCCACGAACAGACCATGTATGTTCCAGGAACCGATGGTGAAAAAATGAGCAAGAGCCGCGGCAATCTCATCAACATTTTTCAGCCGGATAAAAAATTGCGCAAACAGATTATGGGCATTGTTACGGACAGTACGCCTATGGAAGAGCCTAAAGACCCCAGTAATGATAATGTCTTTGCGCTTTACAAGCTGTTGGCCAACCAAGAGCAGATTGAAGAAATGAGTGCTAATTATTTGGCAGGGAATTACGGTTACGGACATGCCAAACAGGCTTTGTACGAGCTTATTTTGGAGAAATACCAAGAACCCCGTGAAAAGTTTGACTACTACATGAACCATCTCAACGAGGTAGATGAAGCATTGGCTGTTGGTGCCGAAAAAGCCAAAAAAGTGGCCAATGGGGTGTTGAATAGGGTGCGGGAGAAGTTAGGATACTAATTACAATTCTCCTTTCAGTTGTCAGATGTCAGATATCAGCGCTCTTTATAGGCTTCATTGTTTATTGCTAGTTGTTCATTGATAATTGATTATATCGCTTCAAACAGTTTACCGGGCAATGGTCGAATCACACCCTTCATTTCCATGCCCAACAATGTGGAAGACGTTTTAAAAATGGGTAGATTACACCCCAAAGCCACGGTGTCCAGTAGTTGTTTTCCGTTCAATTGCAAGTAGGAGTAGATTGACTGTTCTGTTTCGTCCAGTTCGATGAACAGCTGCTTTTGAACAGCGGTGTCCTCCTTTTTTTCCTCCAAATCCCATCCCAAAAGGTAAACCAACTCCGCTGCCGAGGTCAATAAATGGGCCTTTTGCCGCTTTATGAGGTCATTGCACCCCTTACTGAACTTGTCGGTGCACCTTCCTGGCACGGCAAACACCTCTCGATTATACCCGTTGGCCAAATCTGCCGTGACCAAACTGCCTCCCTTCTCAGCAGATTCAATCACCAAGGTTGCCTCACTCATTCCAGCTATGATTCGATTGCGTTTTAAAAAATTCTCCCGGTCCGGATTGCTGGAACTCCAAAATTCGGTGATAAACCCACCCTTTTGTTCCATCTTGGGAATGAATTTTTTGTGTGGCTTTGGATAGATTTGATTCAAGCCATGTGCCAAGCAGGCAATGGTTTGTAATCCATGGTTCATAGCCGCTTTTTGAATGGTGATGTCCACCCCATACGCAAATCCACTTACAATAATGGGATCCAGCGGGGCAATTTCCTCAATGAATGCCTCACAAAAGGTGGAGCCATAATTGGTAATGTTCCGGGTTCCCACCACACTGATGATCCTTTTTTGGTTCAAATTGATGTTTCCTCGCTGAAACAATAAAATTGGGGCATCCATACAATGCTTTAGGAAGGCCGGATAATCGTCATTCATAAAATAGGACAGGGCGATGTCTTCTTTGGATAGGAATTCATATTCTGCCTCGGCCTCATCCAAATAGGCCGTATCAAAAAGACCATTCAAAGTGAATGTCCCAATCCCTTCAATTTTTAGCAGGTGTTGCTTTTTTTCCTCAAAAACAGCCATTGGACTGCCACAATGCGCAATTAATTTTTTGGCCGTAACATCGCCAATATTGGGAACGGCTTGCAAGCGCAGCGCCGCAATAATTTCAGGTTCAGTCATTTGATTTGGGTGTCAAAGTTGTCCACAAAATACAGATTTTCAAATGTTAATAAAAAGTTATCCTGCTTATTTTGTGCTCTTGCTTTTTTTACAATATTTGTGACTATGCGGATTGACTCTTACATAGAAAAATTATTGTTTGAATATAACTGTGTTGTGGTTCCTGGTTTCGGGGCTTTCCTAGCGCATGCAAAGTCTGCAGAAATCGATACAACCACCAACACCCTGATTCCACCATTCAAGTCTATCTCCTTTAATGCCCAATTGTCCAAAAATGATGGGCTATTGGTATCACATATTGCCAAGGAAAAGAAATTGGGCTATGAAGAATTGCTCCAAGAAGTGGAAAACGTTGCTGAGGAGTGGAACAAAAAGCTTCGCCTTGGTGAGAGTTTGGAACTTTTTGGTATTGGCAAACTTTGGCTCAACCGAGAACAGCGCATTCAATTTCAACCTGAGAACCAGGTCAATTATTTAACCTCATCATTTGGGCTGTCTTCATTTGCGGCTACGCCCATTCAACGTGAAGTGTTGAAGGAAGAGGTTGAGGAGTTGGAAGAAAAGATTCCGTTCATCATCACTCCAGAAAAACGCGAGGAGAGTTCTTTCCGGCCATGGTTAAAATATGCTGCCATTTTTCTTTTGGCTATTTCTTTGGGTGTGACTTCATATAGAACCTATGGTGATCTTCAACAAAAAGAGGTGGCCGCACAGCAAGATGCCCAACAAGAGGTCTCCCGGTTGATCCAAGAAGCCACTTTCTTTGAAAGTAATCCTTTGGAATTACCCGCGATCAATATTAACGTCAGCAAAAAACAATTGGGCAAACACCATGTTATTGCGGGCGCTTACCGAATGGAAGAAAATGCTGAAAAACGGGTGAACCAACTCAAGGAAAAAGGGTATAGTGCTTTTTATTTGGGGGTAAACAAATATGGGCTGCACCAGGTGGCCTACGATAGCTTTGAAGACCCCAAAGATGCTTTAGTGTTCTTGAGAAAGGTAAAAGCTACGGAATCCCGGGATGCATGGTTGCTTTCGGAGAAATAAACCTTCTTTTCTTTAAAACGATTCCCTACTTCAATATCTTTGCGCAAAATCACATGGTATGCGCGCTAAAACTCCCAATGAATCACGTACGGTAATGACCGATTTGGTATTGCCCAGCGAGACCAACCCCTTGAACAATCTCTTTGGAGGGGAACTCTTGG
>JBNLBG010000152.1:0-3062 GCA_050303195.1 Allomuricauda sp.
AGCTTAAGGCTTTGTTCATGGATTGATTCTAATTGAATTTTTTGAATATCCGTTAAGTGTCATAAATCCTATATCTCTGTCATGTCGAGCGCAGTCGAGACAGCAATGAGAAATCTGGAATATGGCCTGAGATTTCTCAATCGTCACTGCATTCCTCATGTCGAAATGACAATTGCGGATTTCCCGATGGGAGTGTTTGCCACAAGAAACAATCTTGCGGGAGCCCTTAGTTTAGCAATGTTATTTACATAGAGTGTTTAATACAAAGTCAATAATGTTGTAAGTGATTGATTTTCTTTTGTTTTTGCTTCTTTTTATTTTCTTTGTTCATAACCTCAATAATTGTGGACAACAGCCCAACCGATAAGGGCGAGTTATTTGCGGCGCAAGGTTTCTAGACTTATCCCCCGATCAAATCCCTTATCGGTCATTCTGAACCGGCACCAAATGGAAATTCAGGCTTAAAGGCCTAGTATCAGGGCTTCGGTCACCATTCAGATAGTGGGTCTGCCATCTCTAAAATCAGTATTATGAAGAAACAAAATTTTTCGAACTTCATCGGCATCGACATCTCCAAACTTACTTTTGATGTAGCCATCCTATCTGGTTCCGACGAACCAAAATCCTTTGTTTTCAAAAATGAACGCAAAGGGATCAAGGCCTTTTTACAGTTGCTCAAAAACAAAGGGATAAAATTGGAGGAGGCACTGGTATGCATGGAGCATACAGGGGTCTATGGCAAACTGTTGATTGCAAAATTGGTGGAAAGAAAGGCCAATCTGGCCGTTGAAATGTCATTGAAGATAGTCAGGAGCCTTGGGTTACAGCGAGGCAAAAACGATAAAACAGATGCTCTTAGGATAGCAAGATATGCCTCAAAGAACCATCGCGAGCTAAAGGCCCATGAGCCAATATCCGGGACATTGGACCAAATCAGGACATTGCTCACCATAAGGGAAAGGCTTGTGAGGTCACGTTCCGATTTGATAAAATATCCCAATGAACTTGAACGCTTTGACCCTAAAATGGCCAAGCTTGCCAAACGGAACATCAAAAAAACGCTCAAAACATATACCGATGAGATCAAGCGCATCGAATTGGAGGTGCAAGAGCTTATACTAGCTGATGAAAAGCTCAATAAAACCGTAAACCTGGTAACCTCGATTACCGGCATAGGCCTCTTCACGGCGCTCTACATGACCGTGTTCACCAATATGTTCACCCGTTATGAGAACCCCAAACAACTGGCCTGTTACTGCGGTGTTGTCCCCTTTGAACATTCATCCGGCACCAGCATCAACAAAAGGGCCAGGGTACATCACATGGCCAACAAAACTCTCAAAAGGCAGTTGCACCTCTGCGCCATGTCTGCAATGGTACACGACCCAGAACTCAATGCATACTATGAACGAAAAGTGGCAGAAGGAAAATCAAAGATGCTGGTCATCAATAACATTCGCAACAAACTTATACATAGAATATGCGCAGTGGTAAAAAGGCAGCAACCGTATGTCAAAGTTGCTGCCTAAAATTTGTTCAGATTTATCTTGGTTTTATCATGGAAATCGGGGATAAAATATCCTACCTACTCCTGATTAAAGAGACTCCCAATACTGCATCTACAATGCGTGGACTCGCCGGTTGGGAATTTTTATCGGTTACTTGGACCCAATAAAAGAACTTTTCGGTATCTATTTCAAACTCTTTGGTAAGTGAGGTGGTTCTCATAATATTGTTTTGTATTGCAGAGGATGGGATTGTCACACATTCCAATATCGTTTCGACATGACCAGTGATTTTATTTGCCTTTCTTAGCTGAACTGTTGTGCCTAATAAATGCTTCTGTGTTCTCATCAGTTTTGCAGCAAGGGTATATCTATCTTCAGGAAAAGAGGTAGTGATAGGGGCCAGAAATGAAATCATTCCAAGTTCTCCTTCTTTAAATTTAATTCTTCCGCCAGTAGTAATATATTTATTTTCCTGCGCTGTCTGAGAAGTGGGAACCATGGTCATGGCTACTTGGGACCAAACGACTTCGTCCCCTTGTGCGGACAGAAAATAAGATAAGATCAAAAAAACGCATGTTGTTAATCTAGTTTTCATTATTGAAGTTTTTAAAAAATGTTGAAATGGAGGAAAGTCAAGCTGATTAAATGCCTGTATCGGATCACAATGAAAATAGGAAAAAACCTATATATTTTGTTTAATCATTGTGTTGTTAGCACCAAAACCTGTGTGGATCGCAACATTACCACTCCACTATCTTTCAGGCATTTAAACAGTTACGAGTTTTTCAAAATCATTTCCTAAACTCAAAAAGTTTTGAAACATCTACATCCAGTGCTGTGGCCAGTAATGTCAAATTAGATATGGTAGTGTTCACCTCGCCATTTTCAATACGCCACACTTGATTTTTAGATAATCCGGCGATGGCCTCCAATTTAGTCTGCGATAAATTCCGCTCTTCACGCAAAGCTCTCAGATTTATTCCAAAATCCCGTATAAACAATTTCTCTTCACGGCTTAATTTATTTCGCATGCTTCAATATGCACTATATATAGAAATAAATCTTCCCTATATATAGGGGTGAAATCAAAAAATATCATATCTTTAGGTGCTTTCTTAACCTATTTCACCAATCCAACAATCTACCATGCCACCACGTCCCATTTCTTCCACCGTCACCCATTTTTTACGTCAAAATTCACCAGACGCCCTGCACATCACCTTTGCATCCCTTGAAATTCGTAACCACCAAAACGGGCAATTGCTGCACCGGGTACAACGGCCCCAGAGCCGTATCATCCTCCATAAACTGCCACAAAAACAGCAGGCGGGGCTTACGGTGCTGGATAATCTGGTGTTCAGTTTTTCCTTTCAGTTCCGTATTCCGGGTACAGGGAGGCCTTTTGATATGGAAATGCTGTCTCTACCCCGCCCTTTGAACCAAGGCAGATTGTATTTAGATGAAGAAAAATTGCAGCTCTCGTTTCGGATAGATGCCCCGGACCCCACCCTACGGGTGCGGGTGACCCAGGTGTACCAGAGCATCCTCAAATTG
>JBNLBG010000153.1:0-2760 GCA_050303195.1 Allomuricauda sp.
GCCAGAATACTTTGGTCCTCCATGGCCTCCAAAACTTCTTCGGCGGAAACGTTATACGCCCGCATACGGTCTGGTTTTAGCCAAACCCGCATGGCAAATTTCCGGCTACCCAATATCTGAGCACTGGCAATACCATTGATTCGCTGGATTTCAGGAATCATTTTGGTATAAGCGTAGTTGTAAAGAAACTTTTCGTCGTTGTTCTTGGCGTCGCTGTACAGGTTCACATACATCAACATACTGGGCTGTACGGGGGTAATGATGACCCCTTCCCGTTGCACCAGTTCTGGAAGCAGTGGCATTACCTGATCCACCCGGGTCTTTACCCGAACCACAGCTTGATTGGGGTCGGTTCCCGGTTCAAAAATCACACGCAATGTACCTTCCCCGGCACTGGTAGCATCGGAGGCAATATATCGCATGCCCTGTACCCCATTTATGGAGGTTTCCAAAGGAATTAGGGTCGATTTCACCAATACGTCCGCACTTGATCCCGGATAGGCGATAAAGATATTGACGGTGGTTGGCGCAATCTGTGGAAACTGCGATATGGGCAGTTGCTTTATAGCAAGTAGACCGGTAAAGACAATGATCACAGAGATCACAATTGCCAGTACGGGCCTATGAATAAATTTTTTAAACATCTTTTAGAAGATTATGGGATTTGTTCTACTCCGTGTATAACTCTAGGTTGGACAGGACCTCCTCGGGCTTCTCGAAATCGTAGTGTATCTTTTCGCCATTTCGCACCATTCGGATTCCTTCCAACAACACCTTATCATTTTCCGATAATCCTTTTTCCACAACAAAAAGATGTGGTAGCTCTGCACCAACAGTAATTTCACGTTGTTGCACTTTGTCCTCCTTGTCCAGGACAAAGACATATTTTTTGTCCAGTACTTCAAATGTGGCTTTCTGTGGAATGAGCATAGCATTTTCAAGTGGGACTTTCATTAAAATGCTGCCAGTCTCGCCATGACGAAGAATACCATCGGGATTGTCAAAAGTGGCCCTAAAAGCGATATTACCCGTTTCATTGTTGAATTCCCCTTCAATGGTTTCCACAATCCCGGAATGGTTAAACTTTTTGTTGTTGGCCATGAGCAAGTCCACGGACGGTTTGCTGTCCTTATTGGCACTGGTGATGTAATCCAGGTACTCGGCTTCCGGTACGTTGAAATAGACCCACATTTTGCTGTTATCGGAAAGCGTGGTCAGCAGCTCCCCCTCATCCAAAAGGCTGCCTTCTCTTACTTCAAGGTGGTCCATGATACCATCAAACGGAGCTCTGATATTAGTAAAGCCCAAATGAGTTTCAGCTAGAGTGACTTCAGCCTTGGCGCGATCGTATTCCGCCTTGGCCATGGCCAACTCATTTTCGGAAACCACATTACCATCCGCCAATAACTTGGTGTTCTTATACTCAATTTCAGCAACCTCTGCCTCTGCTTTGGCCTTTTGCAAATCCGCTTCATACACATTGGGCATAATGTGAAACATTTGCTGGCCTTTTTTTACATGTTGACCTTCGTCCACTGAAATGTGCTGTAAATATCCTTTTTCCAAGGCTCTGAGTTCAATATGTCTAATGGAATGGATTTGGCACACATAGTCTTTGCTGATAGCAGTGTCCTTTCTGATAGGGCTACTTACTAAGAATTTGGTCTCGTCCTCTTTTTTGTGTTTTTTGGACTCGCAGCTTGAATGGCAAAGCAATACAAACAAGCCAATGAACATGGGAATTCTCCTCATAATGTTACAGGTTTAATAAATTGGTGTTGAACTATTAGGTAGGGAAATCCATATCCATCATGGCATGGACCCGCCCAGGGCATTGAATACTATTCAATGAGTTGATAAACAATGGCCATTAAAACATGGGCCATCTTTAGGAGTGCATCCTATATTCTAAATGCTTGAAATCGAATATGCCGCTTGAAAGGAGCGGTGATTGAAGTAGGTTGGGAAAACCCAAGGTTTATTTCAAGTTCACGAAAGTCATGTCCAGAAACTGAAGCATAAAAAAAGGCAGTCAAATAACCGCCAAACTGAAAATCTGTATTAAAAGAAGCTAGGTCCTCATCCCTTTCTTCTTGCTCCTCAACATCGGTTATCTCAACAAAAAGACTTTTTTCAAAACCTATATGAGCAGTGTCCACAGTAGTGTGGTCAAGATACTGATGCGCTACATAACAAACGCTCCCATCATTTATATTGTCTTGGTCATCAGCATATAAATGATTGATGAATCCTCCCAATAATAGAATGAACAGAGGAAACAAATATTTTTTGAACGCTTTTTTCATTTGGGGAACAAAACTATGTCACTAAAAGTATCCGCACAAATAGTGATCGTTAATAATGGTTAAAATTGCCATGCCCTCCGTCATTTTTGCAAAAAGCATTACAGATGTCTCATATAAATCAATTAACTGCAAAATAATTTGGTTTGTTTTAACAAAAATTTATCGCTTCACCGAACTCCGGTAGAAAATGTTTGGAATCTCTTCTTCAAATAAGATGAAAACGGCATTTTATGGGATCCGTTTTTCACTTTTACTTCAAATGCTATTGCTTTCTTTCTAATTTTGACGCTATCATGTCAGAACATCTCTTTACCCATATCAAGAAGTTTATTCCAATCAGTAATGAAGATTTTCAGGGAATCAACACATTTTTTGAATTCCAAAACGTCCCCAAAAAACAACTATTGATTGAAGCGGGAAACTCCTGTACCCACAATTATTTTGTGCTTAAAGG
>JBNLBG010000154.1:0-2744 GCA_050303195.1 Allomuricauda sp.
CTAATCTTTGATAAAATTCTGAAAGTGGAATTTTGAAATATTTACACAATTCAAAAATTGTACTCGAAGAAGGGTCATTAGTTGTGGTCTCTATTCTTCCAATATGTATGCCAGTATCATCTTTGACATTTTGCTGAGTCAATCCTTCTTTGTCCCGAAGCTCTTTAAAGGCCAATGAAATACTTGTAAGAAGCTCTTTATTTTTTATTTTCTTCATGTGAGATTCAAATTGAATCAGAAAAAATTCCATCAACAATCACATATATGTGATTATTTTTATATCTTCGAACCTTTCAACTTAGAATAGTTGATATTTTTGCGATTCTTCGTTTAGAACATATTTGAAGCTATCGCTTTGAGTCTCGCTTTTGAAAACTGGTAATTTTTATGCAATCGAGATGATAAGTAGAATGGCTCACGACCCGGGCGTGGGCTGCTTATCGATTGCAGGGCTCCACCAGTGCCTCAAAAGCGGTAAGTTGAGTCCCACGCCTTTTTTTGGGTTACAACTTTCTTCTTAGCGTTTGGTTTCTTTTGGTCTTTCGGGGCATCGCCCAATCAATGGGTTATGGGTAACAAAAGGCTTATTTTTTTAATAGAGCATTTATCATCGGTCGGCTCCGGTTCTAGAGCGGGCCTGACCCTATTTGATATTCTCTTTAAGAAAAAGCCCAAAAATCCTATTTAACCTTAAGACTATAGCTATGGGATATACGTAACATTTTTCCGGTTCACGATATCTCCTGTCCCATAACTGACGCATACACTTTCAGGGCAACCGGCCCAAACTCGAAATCTTAGTCATTTTCATCTAGGAATCCTATTTCCAGGCACCATTACTGCTTGGACAGGGTGGCCTATATCCGAACCTAAATGCCCTTAGGGAAGTTACGACTTTGTCTTGACTTTTCGGGCAGTGTGGCTAAAACCCTTTGGGCAGTCCAACAATTGCCATATGGGAAATGCAATTCCAACGAACACTTTAATCAAACGAACTCAGAATAATGAAGAAATCACCAATTCTTATAGACAGGAATAAGCTTTTCCTGCTATTATATATCTTAATATTTCCCCTACTCACTCAAAAACTGGAGGCGGGCAAACCATTCCACCCACCGCAGACCACTATCAGCGGTACTGTTACCGACATGGATGGATTACCCTTGGGCGGTGTCAATATTGTAGTAGCGTCCAATAGTAGAGGCACTATTTCCGATATGGACGGCATCTATAACATTCAAGCAGGCCCTAATGACATATTAATCTTTTCCATAGTGGGCTTCAAGGCTATGAACGTCCCTATTCAAGGAAGAACTGTCATCAATGTACAAATGGAAGAGGATGTCACCCAATTGGGAGAAGTGGTGCTTAATGCGGGGTATTATAAAGTTTCCGAGAAGGAACGTACCGGGAATATTGCGGCCATCAAGGCAGGTGTTATCGATAAACAGCCCGTGGGCAATCCCTTGGCCGCTATGCAAGGACACATGTCAGGGGTCAATATTGTTCAGGATACTGGCGTGCCAGGAGGGGGGTTCTCCATTGAGGTCCGGGGCCGGAATTTCATCAATGGGGAATCCGATCCGTTGTTCATTGTGGATGGTGTGCCCTTTAGTTCCCAATCGATGGGGGCGGCCCGTCTGTCAACCGCGATAGTTGGCGGAAACATTAGTCCCCTCAATGCCATCAATCCCAATGATATTGAGAGCATAGAGGTACTGAAGGATGCCGATGCCACGGCCATCTATGGGTCCCGTGGAGCCAATGGTGTGGTGCTCATTACCACCAAGAAGGGCAGGGCGGGCAAGACCCGCTTCGATGCCCGGTTGAGTACTTCCCTTGGACAGGTATCCCATTTTATGGACTTGATGAAAACAAAGGAATACTTGGAATTGCGCAGGGAGGGGATCATCAATGATGGGGTTGATAACCTTTTGGGCAATCCAGGGTTGGATTTCTTTTGGCCTGATGTGACCCTATGGGACCAAAATCGATATACCGATTGGCAAAAGGTACTTATCGGGGGCACGGCATACCGAAACAATGCACAGCTCTCTGTTTCCGGTGGCAGTGAACAAACCCAGTTTTTGATCAGCGGGGCCTATCAAAAGGAGACCACGGTCTTTCCAGGGGATTTTAGATACATAAGCGCAAACTTGAACACCTCCCTGAACCATCGTTCCGAGGATGGCAAGTTTGGGGTCAGCTTTTCGACCTCTTACGCCAAAGAGGATAATTATTTGCCCAGCACGGATTTTAGTACCATGGCATATACCTTGGAACCCAATGCCCCCGCACTCTATGATGCGGAAGGGAATATCAACTGGGAAGGCAATACATGGGAAAACCCTATGGCTGCATTGGAAGAAAAATATATGGTCGTTTCCAATACCCTCATCACCAATGCAGTGGTCTCCTATAAGATCTTGGACAATCTTGAAGTGAAGTCCAGCATGGGCTTTACCAACTATCGATTCGATGCCCAAAGGGCCATGCCCTCCTCGTCAAGAAACCCACAATATGGACTGACACCCCAAAATTACTCCTACCTGATGACCAATGTGTCCAAAAGGGAATCATGGATCGTGGAACCCCAATTGAATTGGATGAAACAATGGAACCAATTTTCATTGGACGTCCTTTTGGGCACCACCTTTCAGCAGGAGACTACGGAACAGCTCGCTCTGCGGGGTCGGGGCTTCCCCAACAATGAACTGATCCTTAACATGGCCGCTGCGGACAAC
>JBNLBG010000155.1:0-2457 GCA_050303195.1 Allomuricauda sp.
AAGTCATCCATAAAAGAAGTACCAAGGTGCAGGAATTTTTGTCCACACTGTCCACCTTTACCCAAGAATCTTTTTCGGGCGTGGCCGTGATCAAAGCCTATAGTCTAGAACCCAAGATCAATTCAGAATTACAAGACCTGGCCCAAGATGGAAAAGATACCAGTATGGCACTGGCCAAAGTAAATGCTTGGTTTTTTCCATTGATGATCCTGCTAATTGGTATCAGTAACATTTTTGTGATCTACATTGGGGGTAAACAGTATATCAATGGCCAAATTGAATCCATTGGTATTATTGCGGAGTTTATCCTTTACGTGAACATGCTTACCTGGCCCGTTGCTATTGTGGGATGGCTCACTTCCATCATCCAAAGGGCGGAGGCTTCCCAAAAACGAATCAATGAATTTTTAAAGGAGGAACCTTCCATTAAAAACGGAGTAGCGCAGGAAACCCCAATTAAAGGGAACATCGAGTTCAAAAATGTGACCTTTACCTATGAGGATACCAATATTACCGCGCTGCGGGATGTATCTTTCACCATTAAAGCCGGGGAAACTGTGGCCTTTTTGGGAAAAACAGGATCGGGAAAATCGACCATCTTGGATTTGGTAGCTCGACTTTACGACGTTAGTTCTGGAGAAATATTGATTGATGGTGTCCCCCTTCAAAAATTGAACCTGAACAGTTTACGGAGTTCCATTGGGGCCGTGCCTCAAGACGCCTTCCTATTTTCGGATACCATTGAGAACAACATTCGTTTTGGTGATGAAAATGCCTCCGCGGATGAAATTGTTGAAGTGGCCAAAAAGGCAGTGGTCCACAAAAATATTCAAGGTTTTGCCAAAAAGTACAATACCGTACTGGGCGAACGAGGCATTACATTGAGTGGTGGTCAAAAGCAGCGGGTTTCCATTGCACGTGCCCTACTCAAAGACCCAAAAATCTATCTTTTTGATGATTGTTTATCTGCTGTGGATACCGAAACCGAAGAAGAAATCCTGAACAATCTAAAACGGGAATCCCAAGACAGAACCACCTTGATCGTGAGCCATAGGGTCTCTTCTGCCAAAAATGCGGATAAGATCATTGTTTTGGAAAATGGGACCATCCTCCAAGAGGGCACTCATGAGGAATTGAACAACATTGATGGATACTATAAAGAACTCTATCTCAACCAGCTCTCGGGGAAAGAATTATAAAAAAGTTGCTGGATTAGCTTTTTTTTTCCATTTTTGAAAGAACATTCAATCAAAGTTTAAAACACACTAGACCATATGGGCGAGAAAGATATAATGGATCAGGAAGAGATTTATTCGAAAGTCTTACGAGCAGGAAGAAGAACTTACTTTTTTGACGTAAGAAGCACCAAGGCCGGTGATTACTACCTAACCATCACAGAAAGCAAGAAGTTTACACACGATGATGGTTCCTTTCATTACAAAAAGCACAAAATCTATCTCTACAAGGAGGATTTTACCGCATTTAGAGAAATTATGGAAGAAATGATGGACTACATCATTGATGAAAAAGGACAAGAAGTAATCTCTGAACGACACCAAAAAGATTTCAAGAAGGAAGAAAATGGTGACATCAGTCAGAACGGAAGTGCATCTGGCAATTTCACCGATGTTGATTTTGATGACATTTAGGTAAGATTCCTTTAAAAAATAGTAGAAAACGACCTGCATTCAGCGGGTCGTTTTTTATTTTTAACCCTACGAACTAACTCATTTTCAACTCATGAAAAAATGCAATCTTCTATTCTTTGCCCTGTTGATGGGTCTCGGCCTCTCAGCACAACGAGTAAGCTTGGATTATTATTTGCCGGATGGAATCTCTTATGATCCCAATATTCCAAAACCGTTGGACGTGATCGGGCATGAAGTGGGTGAATGGCATGTTACCCATGACAAATTGTTGCACTACATGTACCAACTCGCTGCGTCCAGTGATAGAATCACCATTGAAAATAGGGGAAACACTTTTGAGGGGAGACCCATCCTCCTGCTTACGGTGACCACTCCCAAAAACCATCAAAATATAGAGACCATACGGCAACAGCACATTGCACTTTCCGAAGGAAATTCAGATTTGAACACTGCTGATATGCCCATAATTGTGTACCAAGGCTTTTCCATCCACGGAAATGAGCCCAGTGGTGCCAATGCCGGATTGGCCTATGCCTATTATTTGGCCGCCGCCCAAGGTCCGGAAATTGAGTCTATGCTGGACCATATGGTTATTCTTATGGATCCCAGTTTTAATCCAGACGGTTTACAACGTTTCGCCTACTGGGCCAATGTCAACAAAAGTCAAAACCAAAACCCAGACAACAACGAGCGTGAATACCATGAGGTATGGCCTGGCGGACGTACCAACCATTACTGGTTTGACCTCAATCGCGACTGGTTGCCCGTACAACTACCGGCAAGTAGGGCGCGTGTAGAATCCTTCCAT
>JBNLBG010000156.1:0-2452 GCA_050303195.1 Allomuricauda sp.
CATGTATTCCAGACCTAGCGTAAACAATCGGAAAATCTGGGGTGCCTTGGTTCCTTATGGAATGAACAATCTTGGATTTGGAACGGCCACAGAGTCTCCATGGAGAGCTGGGGCCAATGAAAATACGGTTTTCAAGACCACACACAACCTTACCATTGGTGGAAAAACGCTACCCGCCGGAAAATACGGATTGCACATGATCGTGAACGAAGACAACACGGCAACGGTAATTTTTTCCAAAAATCATGGAGCGTGGGGCAGCTATTTTTATAATCCCTCGGAAGATGCCATTAGAGTTGATGTACAGACCAAGGAGATTCCACACGTGGAGCAATTGACTTATTCTTTTGATGAAGTGGGACCAAATTCTGCGGTAGTGTCCCTGAATTGGGAGAAAAAACAGATTCCCTTCACTATTGAAACGGATGTCACTGCCAATGTTTTGGCTGAGATCCGTCAACAATTGCAAACCTCCCCTGGATTTAACCGACAAACCTGGGAGCAGGCCGCAAATTATGCACTGAACAATGGAGGCGATTTGGACGAAGCGTTGGGTTGGGTCAATGCAGCCATTGAAGGGCAGTTTTTCAGTCAGAAGAATTTCAATAACCTGAGCATCAAATCCCAAATTTTGGATAGACAGGGTAAAACCGCCGAAGCCAAGACGACCATGGATGAAGCCTTATCACTTGGAACTGTCTTTGAGGTACACAGCTATGGACGACAATTGATTGCGCAAGGCAAGAAAGAGGAAGCGCTTGAGGTTTTTAAATGGAATGCCAAAACTCACAAAAACACTTGGCCTGTTGATTTTGGATTGGCCAGAGGATATTCAGCCGTTGGTAATTATAAAACAGCCCTAAAGCATCTCAAAATAGCAGAGGGTAGGGCTCCGGACCAACTGAATAAAGATGCCATTGTGGGCTATATCACCCAATTGGAGGCAGGAACGGATATCAATTAGTAAGTAACGAAGTAATGAAAAGCCCGGTGAAAGCTGGGCTTTTTAACTAATATAATTCCAAATCGTTTTGTTTTGCATCATTTTGGAGTAGGCAATGCGGATAGGCCGATTTTCTTCTTTTTCCAACCTTGGGTCGTTCTTTAATAATTGAATGGCATGGTATCGGGCCGTTTTTAAGATTTGATTGTCCTTCACAATATCCGCAATCTTGAGATGGAGCAGTCCGCTTTGCTGAGTGCCCATTAAATCCCCTGGACCGCGGAGTTTTAAATCCACTTCGGCAATTTCAAAGCCATCATTGGTGCGCACCATGGTCTGCAGACGGGTTTTAGCATCTTCGGATAGTTTGTGACCCGTCATTAGAATACAAAAACTTTGTTCGGCTCCTCGGCCCACACGCCCACGAAGCTGGTGCAATTGTGAAAGCCCGAACCGCTCAGCACTCTCAATGGTCATTACAGAGGCATTAGGGACATTCACCCCAACTTCAATGACTGTGGTAGCGACCATAATTTGGGTCTCTCCCTTCACAAAGCGGTCCATTTCATAATCCTTATCTGCAGGTTTCATTTTGCCGTGCACAATCGAAATTTGATAATCGGGCATGGGAAATTCACGGGTAATGCTTTCATAACCGTCCATAAGGTCTTTGTAATCCAAGGCTTCGGATTCCTGAATCAAAGGGTAAACGATATAAACCTGTCGTCCTTTTTTGATTTCATCTTTGATGAATCTGAACACTTTTAACCGATTGCTATCGTACCGATGAACAGTTTTTATGGGTTTTCGCCCTGGTGGAAGCTCATCAATGACCGAGACATCCAAATCGCCATAGAGACTCATGGCCAAGGTCCGGGGGATAGGCGTAGCCGTCATTACTAAAATGTGAGGGGGGATAGCCCCTCCATCCTCTCCATTTGAGGTTTGAGGTGGGCTTCCTTTATGCCAAAGTTTGGACCGTTGTGCCACCCCAAATCGGTGTTGCTCGTCCACAATGGCCAAGCCCAGGTTTTTGAATTGCACCTTGTCTTCCAAAACCGCATGGGTGCCCACCAAGATATTCATATTCCCATTTTCAAGCTGATTGTGAAGCAGAGTGCGTTCCGATTTTTTTGTTGAGCCGGTCAGCAAAGCAATTTTCACATCCATTTTGCCCAACAGCTCCTTTAAACCATTGTAATGTTGAGTGGCCAAAATTTCCGTGGGAGCCATCAAACAAGCTTGAAAACCGTTGTCCATGGCCAACAACATGCACATGAGCGCCACAATGGTCTTTCCAGAACCCACATCACCCTGAAGTAAACGATTCATTTGCGCATTGCTGCCCAGGTCTCCCCTAATTTCCTTTATGACCCGCTTTTGGGCATCGGTCAATTCAAAAGGAAGGTGATTTTTAAAGAATGAAGTGAAATTTTCCCCAACATTTTCAAAAGGCAAACCTTTTATTTTCTGCTTTCGAACCAGTTTTTTTGAAATCAATTGTAATTG
>JBNLBG010000157.1:0-2426 GCA_050303195.1 Allomuricauda sp.
CGTAAGTTTGATAGTTAACCACCTCTGGCCTGGTTGACAAGTAGGCCCCAATTTCTTTGGTCACAGCCGAAGTCCTTTCCAAAGTGGTCCCTTCTGCAAGGTCGATAACCACTTGGAATTCGTTCTTGTTATCAAAAGGAAGCATTTTTACCGCCACCGATTTGGTAAAGAACATAGCTACCGAGGCAATTAATAGGAAGAAAGTGATGCCCAAGAACAACCATCTTTTTTTACCGCTCTCGATTAATGGTTTTTCAAATTTCTCGTAAGCTTTGTAAATAAAGGTGTCCTGAATTTCAACCGCTTCTTTTTCTTTCTTGTTCTTCTTTTTGTCTTTTTCTCTCAAAAAGATGTAGCCCAAATAAGGAGTTATGGTCAAAGCCACAAATAGGGACAACAACATGGCTATGGATGCACCAATGGGCATAGGGGACATATAAGGCCCCATCAAACCAGATACAAAGGCCATGGGCAAAACGGATGCGATTACCGTAAAGGTGGCCAAAATGGTAGGGTTACCTACCTCATTGATGGCATATATTGCAGCATCCTTGAACGGCAATCGTTTCATCTTAAAGTGTCGGTGCATGTTCTCCGCAATAATGATGGAGTCGTCCACCACGATTCCCGTTACAAAAACCAAAGCAAACAAAGTGATTCGGTTCAAAGTGTAATCGAGCATATAATAGCTCAATAAAGTCAATGCGAATGTAATCGGAACGGAAAGGAACACGACCAGTCCACCTCTCCATCCCATGGCCAACATTACCACAAAGGTCACAGCGATGATCGCCCCGATCAAGTGCATCAGCAATTCGGACACCTTTTGAGAAGCTGTTTGACCGTAGTTACGGGTTACCTCTACATGAACATCATCGGGAATCAAATTTGATTTTAAGTGCTCCACCTTATCCAACACCACATCTGCAATTTTCATGGCATCAGCTCCTTTTCTTTTGGCAATGGAAATGGTTACTGCTGGGTATTCCGATTTGAAAGTTTCTGCCTTTTCACTAGCTGCACCGAAACCAAGGGAAACATAGTTTTTGGGCAATTCCGGCCCATCCAAAACGGTGGCCACTTGCTTTAAATAGATGGGTTGACCTTGTTTCGTCCCAACGATGAGGTTTTCCAAGTCCTCTTTACTTTCCAAAAAGTTTCCTGTACTGATATGGAACTCCGTGTCGTTGGAAAGGAAATTACCGGCATCCATCTGCTGGTTGTTGGTCTGAATCGTTTGGGCAACTGCCAACATATCAATTTCAGATTCCGCCATTTTATCCTTGTCCACTACCACACGAAGCTGACGGTTTCTTCCACCAATTTTTTTGGTAATGGAAACCCCATTTACTTTTTCTACCTCATTGATCAATTCACCAGAAATCTCTCTCAGTTGAAAGTCATCGTATTCGTCGCTCCAAAGTGTCAAGGCAAGCATGGGAACATCATCAATCGCACGGGTTTTCACCAAGGGCATGGTTACCCCGTTTGGCATTTGATCCATGTGTTTGTTGATCTCATCATACAAACGCACCAAAGATCTTTCGATATCCTCTCCTACATAGAACTGTACAATGGCCATCCCCTGCTCCTGCATGGAAGTGGTATACATGTACTCCACGCCCTTAATGTTCGATATTATTTTTTCAAGTGGTTTTGTAATCCTGGATTCCACCTCTTTTGGGCTGGCTCCCGGATATCCCACAAAAATATCCGCCATGGGTACATCTATCTGTGGCTCTTCTTCCCTTGGAATAAGGAAAGAACTGTACACCCCTATGACCATGAATACGATCATTAGGAGCACTGTTAGTTTGGAGCTGATAAAACCTTTGGCAATTTTTCCTGCAAGTCCGTCTTTCATTAGTACCTTTTTTAGGTTATTGAATGCTTACTTTGGCTCCATTGTACAGCTTTCCTTCAGCTGAAACTATATATTGGTCTCCCTTAGACAATCCGGATAGTACTTCTACTTGATCTCCATAATTCTCACCCAATCGCAACCAACGTAATAAGGCTACATTGTCTTGTCCTAAAGTGTAAACTCCAGTCAATTGGCCTTTATGCACCAAGGCAGTGGATGGAACAGTCACAACTGTTTTACCATTGCTCTCGTTTTCCGCCTCGAGCCTAACGGTGGCATACATCCCTGACAAAATCTTGGCCTCTGTTTTGTCTAACAAGACCTTCATTATATATTGACCACCTGTATTTTGTGCCGAAGCACTCAATTCGGACACTTTTCCTGTAATAGTGGTATCCAAAGTCTTCACAAGAATTTGTGCCTTAGTTCCCACCTCAATACTGGAGATATTGTTTTCAGCCACTTTCGCTTCAACTTCAAATGCTCCGGGAGCTTCCACAGAAACCAAGGGAACACCGGGATTGGCCATATCGCCTTCATCGATGTACGTATTGGTGACCAC
>JBNLBG010000158.1:0-2397 GCA_050303195.1 Allomuricauda sp.
TGATTTTTTCTATAGTATGCCCAATAGAAAGGCCATAAAAAATAAGACCCATAAAATTTTAAACAAGTGGGAGGACATTCATAATAATCAAGAAGAGTATGATTTTCTCATTGTTGGATCAAGTAGAGCCTATTCCGCTTATGATCCAAGAATTATAGACAGTTTGCTAGGAGTCAATTCGTATAACATGGGAACACCATCCCAGGACATTGCCGAAACATACTATATTTTAAAAGAAATTTTTTGCTATCAAAAACCAAAGGTGGTTATTTTAGACAACTTTATTGAATCTATAGATAGAAATATTAGCTATTATCCTATATTGACAAACGCTTCATTCATGCAATGCAATGGGAACAAATACAATCTTATTATAAAGGGGTTTGGAATAGAAGGATTATCTAATTATATAACCCCTGTCCAAAAATATAAAAACCACATTAAAAACGATATTATCAATGTATTTCAAGGAAATGAAGTTGCATCCAACAAAGAAAATAATTGGTACAAAGGATTTGAAATAAAAACTTCAATTATTTCAACAAAGGAAATTATGTCATTGGGACCCATCCCGAATTTATCCTCAACCAATATTGATAAATCCAAATTTGAATACTACTTCTCCAAGATTTTTGATTTGGTGAAAGAGAACAATGCAAAGTTAATTGCTGTAAGGACACCATACCCCCCATACAGAATGGAAATAAGTAAAGGAGATGATGTCCATCATTTCTACCAAGACTTCTATAAATCAAAAAACATCTTTTTTATAGACTTCAATGAAACACCTAATCTTGAAATAAAAAATGAAAACTTTTCGGATTTTCATCACCTAAACAAACTTGGGGCAAACAAGGTGACAATTGAACTTTGTAAACTTGTCAAACCACATATTTACTAATTTTACGCATCTTCCTAAGATTTCTCCCTTGTGAAAAAGTTAGTTGATTTGTGAAAGTATCCATTAAATCAACTGTCTTTTTGGTTTTACAAATCAGTTTTTTTTTGAAATAGAAAAGCCAGTAAGCCTGTTTCTTTTCATGTCCTATAGTTTACAGCTAATCTAATATAGACCTAGCTATTGTAGCCTTCCCTAAAAATAGGACAGTTTAAAATTCAGATTTTCTAACTTTAAATTTTAACTGTCACATGAAAAAAAGCAAGTTTACCGAGAGCCAGATCATCAAGGCACTGAAAGAGAACGAACAGGGCCGTAAGGTGGGTGATATATCCCGTGAGATGGGCATTGACACCAGCACTTTTTATTATTGGAGGAAGAAGTACGGGGGCATGGAAGTGGCGCACATGAAGCGTTTGAAGGAACTTGAGGAGGAGAACCGCAAACTAAAGCAGATGTACGCCGATGCCAGCCTTGACATCCGCATGCTCAAGGACGTACTGTCAAAAAAGTTCTAGGGCCTTCCGACAAGAAGCAGCGCGCCAAATACCTCCAGGAGGCCTACTCGGTATGTGTATCGCGTTCCTGCGGGGTACTGGACCTTGCCCGGTCGATGTGGTACTACCATAGCAAAAGGGACGACACCGAGGTGGTCGATGCCCTTTCCAGGCTGGCCGAAGAGCTGCCGACAAGGGGATTCGAGGTGTATTACAAGCGTCTGCGTCGCGAAGGCCACAACTGGAACAGGAAACGGGTGTTGAGGGTCTACAGGTCCATGAACCTAAAGCTCAGGAGGAAGCACAAGAAGAGGCTTCCCACAAGGACAAAGAACCCATTGGAGGCCCCGATGGAGCTCAACGAGGTCTGGAGCATGGACTTTATGGCCGATGTCCTGTCAGATGGGAGGAAGATAAGGGTGTTCAATGTCATGGACGACTGCAACCGGGAGGCACTGGTCATGGACGTGGGGCTTAACTATCCGGCGATAAGGGTCGTGGAGACCTTGTCACAATTGGGGGAAGAGATAGGCCTGCCAAAGACCATACGCTGCGATAATGGTCCGGAGTTCATATCCAAGGCCCTATCGCAATGGTGCAAGAGCAAACGGGTGGAGCTGCAGTTCATCCAGCCCGGCAGGCCCATGCAGAACGGATATATGGAACGCCTCAACAGGTTTTACAGGGAAGATGTGCTCGATGCCTATTGGTTCAACGACCTCCACCAAGTAAGGACGCTGACCCGAAAATGGATGGAGGATTACAATACAAGGCATCCCCATTCATCCATCGGGGATATGC
Organism: Allomuricauda sp.; assembly: GCA_050303195.1. Lineage (GTDB taxonomy): Bacteria > Bacteroidota > Bacteroidia > Flavobacteriales > Flavobacteriaceae > Flagellimonas. The sequence goes on from JBNLBG010000158.1 coordinate 2,197, forward strand.
CGCCAAGGGAATACAAGAGCCGTTTCGGGGAAGAATTCTTCCCCGAAACAGACAACATTAACGATAATTTTATGAATTTAGCGATGTCCTAAAAGGGGTAAGGCTACATTGTCACTTTCTTTGTTTTTACAACTGAAAGCAGTAATTAAGATTAAAATCAGAAGGAAATAGTTTCTCATTTAGTTCGGTTTTCAGCTTGTT
>JBNLBG010000159.1:0-2356 GCA_050303195.1 Allomuricauda sp.
CAAGATAGAGCGTCAAATTGTGAAACCTACCGTGGAGGGCCTTAAAAAAGACAACCTGCCTTATGTGGGCTTTATCTTTATTGGGTTGATAAAAGTGGGTGACGACCCCAAGGTAATCGAATACAATGTGCGGATGGGCGATCCGGAGACAGAAGTGGTCATGCCAAGACTGAAAAATGACCTTGTTGAGGTGCTTATGGCGATGGCGAATGGCACACTGGACCAAATCGACCTTCAAATTGATGAAAGGGCCGCAACAACCGTTATGGCTGTTTCGGGCGGTTACCCAGAGGCCTATGAAAAAGGAAAGGAAATCACCGGTACAGAAAACATTGAAGATTCTTTAGTGTTCCATGCGGGAACAAAACTGTCAAATGGCAAAGTGGTCACGAACGGAGGGCGGGTAATAGCCGTCACTTCCTTCGGAAAAGACTTTAAGGAAGCCCTACAAAAATCCTATCAAAACATGGAGAAGCTCCATTTTGATGGAATGTACTATCGAAAAGATTTAGGATTCGACCTATAGATAAGAGTGGGAGCTTATGCTCTTGTCCTCTTCACCATTGTCATTGAAAATCTTCAATTGGTTCAACCAATAAACGGCCGCAACCAGACCAATGGCAAAGAAAATCCAATTCAAGGTGTTGGATGCCCACCAACTTTCCAGAAAACGGAAAAAATCGTAGGGGGCAAAAAGGTAGTTTACAAATAAGTCTTCTATACCGTAAAAAAACTTGCTCATCTTGGCTATATTTACTTTACAAAAGTAGCAAAAGAAAGGATGATTTCAAGCTTTTTCGGAAAAACAAAACCTATAAACTACATTGTCCTTGGCATTTTTTTGTTCCTTTTCTATGCCATCAATGCTTTTTTTGGTTTTGGAGCGCAAGTTGTCAACCAAATCATACCTCTTGAACTGTTGGCTTTTGCAGTCTTGCTTTTGGCGTTATTTATCATCAACCAAATTGTACGGACTGAGAAGGTGACCGACTTCAACTCCTACGCTATGCTGTTTTTTGTGTTGTTGTTGGTGGCCTTTTCGGAAACCTTGTTCAACAAAAATGTCATTTTTACCACTATTTTTCTGCTTTTGGCTTTTTGGCGATTGTTGGCCGTTAAATCCATCCGATTTGTAAAGCACAAGATTTTTGATGCTTCCTTTTTAATTGGGATTGCCAGCCTATTTTACGATTGGTCCCTTGTCTTTTTGCTGCTGGTCTTTGTGGTGATTAATGTATATGACAGAAAAAACTATAAAAATTGGTTGGTGCCATTCGTGGGAATTGCCACGGTTTTTATTTTGACGTTTGCCACACTTAGGCTAACCGGGTCAACGGATTTTTTTGGCAAGCACTATATATTTTCAATTGGATTGTTTAAAACAGAAACATTGGGTCAAGTCATCAACATAAAAACAATGATCTATATACTGTTGATGCTATTGCTAATGATGATTGTTTTTGTGAGGGTCAGGAATGTGGGAGGGGGAAAGTTGGTGTTATTGCGAATTATGCTGTTTATTTTTATCCTTGGCGTGGCCCTGGCACTTTTCAGCCCCGCAGGTTCTTCCCCTCTTCTTTTTACCTTTTTCCCTGCTGCTGTTTTTATCGCCAATTATTTGGAGGGCATTAAAAGAACAAAGTTGAGAGAATTGTTTTTGGCCCTATGTATTGCAGTTCCCCTCTTGCTTTTTGTACTACAAATTGATCAATAAACCATAAAGCAATATCTTTGCCCAAAACCTACGGACATGTTCAGCGATTTTGCGTTCAAGATATTCCAGGAAAGTATAGACACCTATCACATTAAGGATGATGTGTACCAAGAATTTTCCAATCCCTATCCAAAGGATAAGGTGGAACATTTGCTCTATCGAAAAAATTGGATCGATACAGTTCAATGGCATTATGAGGACATCATCCGTGACCCGGACATTGATCCCGTTGCTGCCTTGGACCTGAAACGAAAAATTGATGCCAGCAATCAGGACCGTACGGATTTGGTGGAGTATATTGATAGCTACTTTTTGAACAAATTCAAAGCCGTTGAGGTCAAGGAAAATGCTACCATCAATACCGAAAGCCCCGCCTGGGCCATAGACCGCCTTTCCATTTTGGCCTTAAAGATTTATCACATGCAAGAAGAGGTGAACCGCACCGATGCATCGCCGGAACACATCAAAAAATGTAATGAGAAACTGACTGTGCTCTTGGAGCAAAAAAAGGACCTATCCACAGCCATCGACCAACTGTTGGCCGATATTGAGGCTGGAAACAAGTACATGAAAGTCTACAAACAGATGAAAATGTACAACGACGATGAACTCAACCCCGTACTCCGTGGACAAAAAGGGTAA
>JBNLBG010000160.1:0-2261 GCA_050303195.1 Allomuricauda sp.
AAGTGGCCCCAAAGGGACATTGACTGTACCAAATTAATCAAATATAATTTTAACACCCCTAAGGTCCCCTCAAAGGGACATTACAAAAAAGGAATACTTTTGAATGTTGAAAATCTATGGGTTGGACTGATAGATGTTGTTTTCCCCATCCACATCTGCCATAAGTTGAGAGGGGTCAATAACAATGGCCGTTACATTCTCTAGAGGCATATCAATAGTGAATTCGTAAGTAGGATATGCCCAAGGCCAATCGTCCAAGACTGTCCTTTCCAAGTTTGTATAAGGGTTCTCCTTTTCTCCGAACATCATACGCAATGGAATGTAATAGATGCGTTGGGTGCTGTCGGCGCCCACCACCAATATATCCAAAGGCATGGGCATTTCTCCAATTCGTTCGAGGGTTACTTTGGTTTTGTCGCCATCAGCAACAACATTTTGTATACCGTAATCAATAGTATTGGTGGTCTTTGTCCAATCGGTGAGATACCAATCCAGATGCATTCCAGAAACCTTTTCGGCAGTTCGAATAACATCATTGGGTACGGGGTGCTTGAATTTGAAATCGTCAAAATATTTTCTGATAGTCTCCATCAACTTGTCCTGACCAATGATATAGCCCAATTGCGAAAGAAAAATAGCACCTTTACTATAGGCCGAAATACCATAGGCAAAATTGGTGGTATAGCGGTCTGCATGGGTGGATTGGGGCATTTCCAAACCGGAGTTTACCAAAGCGTAGTAGCCTTTGTAGGAGCCCTCAAACGGATTTTGTTTATTCTGCTCCATGATTTCATTCTTACACAAACTACTAATGAAGGTGGTAAAGCCCTCATCCATCCATTCGTGTTCGGATTCGTTGTTGGCCAACACATGCTGAAACCAAGAGTGGGCCATTTCGTGAACCATTACGCTGACCAAAGCGCCAAAATCCCTCCCACCGGTAATTAGCGTACTCATGGCATATTCCATACCGCCATCACCTCCTTGTACCACTGAGTATTGTTCATATGGATATTTACCAATGTTTTTGCTGAAAAACCGCATGGCCGCTTCAGTTTTGGGCTGCAATTTTTTCCAGTTTTCAATGATTTCAGGATTGTTCTTGTAGTAAAAATGAAGCGTTGGTCCACCTTCCATTTTTACCGTGTCATGGATATATTCAGGATCTGCGGCCCACATAAAATCATGGACATTGGGAGCCACAAAATGCCACGTGAGGGTCTTGCCTTTGGTTTTTACCTTGGTTCCTGGGGATTCGTACCCATGACCAATTTCTTGGGGGTTTTGTAAATAGCCCGTTCCACCGACGGTATACGCTTTATCCAAAGTAAGTTTTACATCAAAATTGCCCCACACGCCATGGAATTCTCTGGCGATGTATGGATTGGGATGCCATCCCTCAAAATCGTATTCGGAAAGCTTGGGGTACCATTGGCTCATGGAGAGGGCCACACCCTCACGGCTATTTCTTCCCGAACGGCGAATTTGTAACGGAACTTGCCCTTTAAAGGTCATTTCCAAGGTTGTTTTTCCGCCAGAGGGAATGGGTTTGGCCAAATCCACCACAAGGATGGTGCCTTCTTCACTAAAGGTAACGGCCTGTCCATCTTGCGAAAGGCTCTCCACGTGGAGATAACCCATTTCACTTTCAGAAAGGGTGGAAATTCTACTTACACCGTTCTCCATCATTCGATCATCAGGGTCCTTTATGTTCTGTAACCGAATGTCCATCTCGCTCCCCGGTTGAAAGGCGTTGTAATAGAGGTGGTAAAAAACGCGGTCCAAAACATCAGGCGAATTATTGGTATAGATCAACTTTTGTGTCCCAGTATATTGAAAGGTTTTCACATCCATATCCACATCCATGGTATAATCCACATGCTGTTGCCAATAGGAATTATTTTGGGCGATAAGAAGGGAAACCCCAAATACTGCTGTAAAAAAGAATGATAGTAAACGCTTCATATTTTATTTTGAATTGCTGTTCAAGGTCATTTTACCCTTTGAGATGTTATCAGCCAAAAGTAAGGCATTAAAGGCATTGACCATTTTTCCTGATTTTGAGATTTTATCAAAGGTTGTGGGCTTAGTCTCATCGCCGGCTACAATTACGGAAGCTTTTGAATACAATCCGGATTGCATGATAATATTTTTTACTTGGGTGGCTGACAAATCGGGGTAATATGACCGAATCAAGGCTGAAACACCGGCAACCGCAGGAGCTGCCATAGAGGTGCCTCCCTGAAAATCATACGTGTTGT
>JBNLBG010000161.1:0-2182 GCA_050303195.1 Allomuricauda sp.
TTTGTGCGACACATTTATTTTGAAGGAAAGGATATTGTTTTTGAGCATCACGCGGGTATTGCTCCAAGATTGATTAAGGAGGAAGGCCAAATTGTAAAAACTTCGGATTACATGGTTTTCAACAAGCATAGCTATTTTAAGAACGATAAAGTGGGCAAACGTTTTGGTCAACAAAAACTTATTGATAAATATGTGTCCAAGGATTCCGTACCGCATGTTATTAAAAATCTGGGGGTTGAGGAATCCTACCTCTACCATGAGGACTATCTAGAGATAAAGAACTACCTTAAGGATATCTTAGCTTTACAACGTATAGAAGAATGACCGAAGGCAATTTCGTTGATTATGTTAAAGTGCATGTCTCTTCTGGAAACGGGGGGAAGGGCTCTGCGCATTTGCATCGCGAAAAATATGTGGCCAAAGGCGGCCCAGATGGAGGTGATGGTGGACGCGGAGGTCATGTGATCGTCAAGGGAAACAAAAACCTTTGGACTTTGGTGCATTATAAATTTAAAAAACATTTTAAGGCTGGTCATGGAGAACATGGAAGCAAAAACCGCAGTACCGGTGCGGATGGCGCCGATGTTTATCTAGAGGTGCCTTTGGGAACAGTGGTCAGGAATACGGAGACCAATAAGGTACTGTTTGAGATTACCGAGGACCAAGAGGAAAAAGTTGTTCTGGAAGGTGGAAAAGGAGGTCGGGGCAACTGGCATTTTAAAAGTGCCACCAACCAAACTCCGAGATATGCCCAACCCGGAATTGCGGGTCAGGAAGCCCAACTCACGTTAGAGTTAAAAGTTTTGGCCGATGTAGGTCTTGTGGGCTTTCCCAATGCCGGAAAATCCACGTTACTCTCTGTAATGACCTCAGCTAAGCCCAAGATTGCCAATTATGAATTCACGACCTTAAAGCCCAATTTGGGGATTGTTGAATATCGTGACTTTAAAAGTTTTGTAATGGCCGATATACCCGGAATTATTGAAGGCGCCGCTGAAGGCAAGGGTTTGGGACATTATTTTCTGCGACACATAGAACGTAACGCTACTTTGCTTTTTCTGATTCCAGCAGATAGCAAGGATATCAGTCAAGAATATGCCATTCTGTTGGATGAATTGCGACGGTACAATCCGGAGCTCTTGGACAAAGGCCGATTGGTGGCTATTTCCAAATGTGATATGTTGGATGAGGAACTCATTGAAGAAATGAGGGAAGACATGAAAGAGGATTTTAAGGATGTGCCCTATATGTTTATCTCCTCGGTGAGCCAATTGGGCATTGTGGAACTTAAGGATAAACTCTGGGAGCTGTTGAACGAATAACAGCCGCTATTCCATTCCATAATCCAAATATTCATTATTTTTAAAGGTAATCCAGATGTTTCTATCATGCGATACCTACTTTCCATAGCCTTTTGTTGCCTTTTGGCATCCTGTGCCTCCATCCGGGTGAACTATGATTATGATAAGGGGACGGACTTTTCCAACTATACCACCTACAATTATTTTTCGGATATGGAAACGGGCCTGAGTCAATTGGATGAGCGACGATTGATGCGTATCTTGGATTCAACCCTGCAATTTAAAGGGTATCGTTTGGCGGAGGAGCCCGAATTTTTCATCAATATCCTGAGCAGTGAGTACAGAAGTGCTCCCAATAATTCAGTAGGTATAGGCATGGGTGGAACGGGTAGAAATGTGGGCGGAGGCGTTTCCGTAGGATTGCCCATTGGAAATGGAGGCATCCAGCGACATATACAGTTCGATTTTGTGGATGCTGAACGAGATGCTTTGTTCTGGCAGGCTTCCACGGAAAGTGGTTATAGAGATAATGCCTCTCCCAGTGTAAGGGAAAATCGCTTAAGAGCTTTGGTCAAAAAGGTATTTTCAAAGTTTCCCCCTGAAACTGATTGAGAACCCCTTATCATCTTCAGAATACCGCAACCCATAATGGAGTGGGATTGGTTTGTTCTTTCTAATACATTTGGAATCAATATGTAACAAATCAGCATAAAGCCAGTCTTATTTTATAACAAAACTAAATTTATTGTTATCCCAACTGAAGAAGGGATAGTTTCTATCGCTTGTGATGGATCTGAATCTGAAATTATTGATGCATTGTATGGTAAAAGGAATTCGATTTTGAAATCTAATTATGCAACCCTCGATAAACAGGCGACTAT
>JBNLBG010000162.1:0-2168 GCA_050303195.1 Allomuricauda sp.
ATTGAGTTGGGCGACAAAAAGGAACGGGTCACCAAAGAGGACTTACCCTATATCATTTCGGATGTGTTGGATAGCAATCTGCACCAGCAGAAAGTATTCGTAAAGTCCTACGTGCTTACCCACTCAAAGGGATTGAAACCCTCCACTACCCTTTCCATTGAGATTGATGGGAAGATCTATGAGGAAAATGCCCAAGGGGACGGACAGTTTGACGCCTTCATCAACGCGCTAAAGAAAGTGTACAAAAAAGAGAATCGGGAACTGCCCAAATTGGTGGATTATGCTGTGCGAATCCCTCCGGGAAGTAATTCGGATGCCCTTTGTGAGACCATAATCACCTGGCAGACCAAGGAAAAGGATTTCACCACCCGCGGACTGGACTCAGACCAAACGGTATCTGCCATTAAGGCGACAGAAAAAATGCTTAACCTTGTTTAATTCGATAAAACTAACAACCAGAAACAAATAACGAACAACCTGAATACATGAAATTGAAGATAGCCCTTTTGGCCGGGGATGGAATCGGCCCGGAAGTGATAGATCAAGCTGTAAAAGTATCCGATGCCGTTGCTACGAAATTCGGACATGAAATATCGTGGACACCGGCTTTGACTGGTGCCGCCGCCATTGATGCCGTGGGAGAACCCTACCCAGATGAAACCCATGAAATCTGTGTAGCCGCCGATGCCGTGCTATTTGGAGCGATTGGTCATCCTCGTTTTGACAATGACCCATCTGCCAAGGTACGTCCTGAGCAAGGTTTGTTGAAAATGCGTCAAAAATTGGGACTTTTTGCCAATGTACGTCCAACTTTCACCTTCCCTTCCTTGATTGAAAAATCACCCTTGAAAAAGGAACGCATTGAAGGAACCGATTTGGTTTTCTTGCGCGAACTCACAGGAGGCATTTATTTTGGGAAACGAGGTCGTGAGGACAACGACAACACCGCTTACGACACCTGCACCTATACACGTGCCGAAGTGGAACGTTTGGCCCGCAAAGGCTTTGAAATGGCCTTACAGCGCTCCAAAAAGCTTTGTTGCGTGGACAAGGCCAATGTTTTGGAAACCTCCCGTCTATGGCGCGAAACAGTCCAGAAATTGGAAAAGGAATACCCTGATGTTGAAGTTTCCTATGAATTCGTGGACGCTGTAGCCATGCGTTTGGTACAATGGCCCAATTCGTATGATGTATTGATTACTGAAAACCTTTTTGGTGATATTTTGACCGATGAAGCTTCGGTAATCTCTGGTTCCATGGGATTGATGCCTTCGGCCTCTCTAGGAGAAAAGACTTCTTTGTTTGAGCCTATTCACGGTTCATACCCACAAGCTGCCGGAAAGGATATTGCCAATCCATTGGCCACAGTTTTATCAGCAGCTATGATGTTTGAAACTGCTTTTGGATTGCAAGACGAAGCTGAGGCCATTCGAGCTGTGGTCAACAAATCGTTGGCTGAAGGCCTGGTCACAGAAGACCTTGCCGAAGGTGGAAAAGCCTACAAAACCAGTGAAGTCGGGGATTGGCTTGCTGCCAATATCTAAATGTAAATAACCAACTTTCAATAACGGAGCCCCGAAAATCGGGGCTTTTTTATTCCGTATTCTAAAGAATAAGAGGATCTCTGCACTTACATCAATTGAAACCACCCATCCGTCAATTGTGCGTATAGTATCATCGTGATTCCCTATAGATTTGACTATCAACATCCCCTCCACTTTTGATAGTGGGGAGCATTGAACATTGAATAAACACAAATCTATAACGATGAAAAAATACTTTTTTTTAGTACCTCTACTCTCAGTTTCCCTCTGCCTGCTCTCTTCCTGCAGCAAGGACGATCCTTGTAAAGAATCTACTTTTTACAAAGACGCCGACGGCGATGGCTTTGGCGATGCAACCAGTTCCAAGAGTGCCTGTACCAAGCCCTCGGGCTATGTGGCCGACAAGACCGACACGGACGATGCCAATGCGGCCATTTTTCCTGGCTGTACCGAAGTTACTTTCTATCGGGATGCCGATGGTGACGGGTTTGGCGATACCGCCAATACCCAGAATGCCTGTGCTGCCCCAGATGGTTATGTGGAAAACAGCACGGACCCCAACGATGCCGATGCCACCATCACACCGAACAGTTGCACCGAGGCTACTTTCTTTGAGGACGCGGA
>JBNLBG010000163.1:0-1986 GCA_050303195.1 Allomuricauda sp.
TCAGCATCTGGATCTTCATGGTCATTTATGGCCGGAGTGCCTAAATTTACAAGACCCAATAAATGCCCAAATTCGTGGTTTAGGGTAGCTGCCTCTACATCGGTAACGGTTACAAACGCACTATTACCCACCAAATCACGGATGGTAGCTTCGTAAATGACCATGGAGGTGTTTTGGTATACAGCGCCTAAGGTTACCGTGTCTTCGCTTTCATCATCCGTTTCTGCTGGGGCGTCAGCGAAATAGATGTACATGGCCAGGGTAGTCCCATCATTATAGGCAGTTCGGTTTTCTTTTTCTAGGGCTACAATCTCTTTAAGGGTGAGGGTTTCTTCTTCGGGAGAAGTTAGTTGTTTGTAGGTAAACATAATCTCTTCCTTAAAGGTTCGGGCCCTTAAGAATTCCTCAAAGGTTGCAATGGCTTCGGCGGTGGGTTGAAAGCCGGACACGTAGGCAATTTCAATCAACAATTGGTCAAAATTGGAATTGGAAAGTAAGTCACTAGCTGAAGCTCCGGTAGCTAAAAGATTGGCAGATTTGTCAACATTATTGGAGTTTGAGGTGACATCCGTGTCCTTGGAGCATCCCAAAAACAATGTCAAGGTCAACAGGGTGAAAAGGGCAATTTTCTTTTTCATAATATGTGAATATACTATAAAACGATTCATTTTGGAATCTATTATGGCATTAAGGTTAGTCTGGCAAGATAGTCGTAATGCTCACCTTCCATGATAAGTTCACAGCCCAAATGGTTTGATGAACATGTATTTTTCAAGGTGTTGAAATCGATATAAAGCCAATCAAAAGGCTCACCTTTTTCACTCTTATACTCCATGGTAAAAATAACCTCACCATAATATCTGCCATTGTTGGGAATCCAATAGCCACCATCCTCATCCTGTTCAAACATATAGATGATATCACTGGAATCCAACAGAATCTGCCCATTGGGCAGCAATAATGAGGCCAAATGTTGCAAAAAATCACCCAAATTATCCAAGGACCCTGCCAGCCCGATACCGTTCATCAGCAGTAGCAAGGTATCAAATCTTTTTTTATCATAGTTCAAAATAGAGCTGTTGACCAAGGATTTCACCCCTCTTTCCTTACATACGGAAATGGCACCTCCAGAATTATCGAGGCCAGTGACCTCCAACCCGTTGCCTTGAAGGTAGAGCGCATGATTGCCTGCTCCGCAGCCAATATCCAACACTTTTCCATAGGCCAGCTGCAGGGCTTTTTGCTCCAGTTTGGGCATTTCCTCATAGCTACGGAACAGATAAGGAAGTGGAATAACATCTTCCTCGTCCAGCGACGAGTAGGTTTTAATGTCTTCCGAATAGTTCCCGTGATAATAGTCCAGCAGGGCTTTGCCAAAAATATCCGCCATGTTTTTTGCAATAATCAATGGCAAAGGTGTGACTTTAATCCTAAATTAAGGTGTAATTGGATTCTCTTTTTTATGTTTGCCCACTATGGATTTGGAATTGGAACAATTGCCACAAAAGGCAAGGGAGAAACAGGCGGAGAACAAAAAGTTCTTTGCCAAGCTCAAAAAGCGGCCACCCAAGGATTTGGACTATACCATGCAAGAACTGCACCATGCCGAATTTGAGCGAACGGACTGCCTCACATGCGCCAATTGTTGCAAGACTACAGGACCCTTGTTCACCAATGCAGATATCGAGCGAATTGCTAAGCATTTTAGAATGAAACCTTCTGATTTCATAGATCAATATCTCAGGGTCGATGAGGAAAATGACTATGTTTTGCAGGAAGTGCCCTGTGCGTTTTTGGGTGCTGATAACTATTGTTCCATCTACGATGTAAGGCCAAAAGCCTGCCGTGAATTTCCGCATACGGATCGAAAAAAGTTCCACCAGATCAGCAATCTCACCCTTAAAAATGTGGCTATCTGCCCCGCTGCCTTTAATATTGTGGAGGAGATGAAGAAGCGCATAAAAATGTGACGATTTCTTATATTTG
>JBNLBG010000164.1:0-1967 GCA_050303195.1 Allomuricauda sp.
GTAGATTTTCCCGAAGTCACCAAAGGGCTGACCATCGAAACGATAAGCTTTAGAAATAAACTTGTTCCCGATGCAAAAGAAACATGGAGCTTCAAGATTACCAATTCAGATAACAAGGGTGCCAATGCGGAAGTCTTGGCAAGTATGTACGACACATCACTAGATCAGTTCAAGCAACACGATTGGGATAGTCGATTGGGACATCAATATTACCGTAGTGCTTATGCACCGAGAATAGATGATGGCTATTCCTTTACAACCACGAATTTTAGAAAGTTCCATTACACACCACCATTAAACGCACTTACTTTTCTTAAAAACTATCATCAGCTCAACTGGTTTGGACTCGATTTTGGAAGCACGCAATATGGTAATGACCGTTATCTCCAAAAACTCAAGCTCAAGACATATCAACCCCCAAAGGCTGAAGGTAACATCAGTGGTATCGTGATGGATTCTGATGGGATACCCCTACCTGGTGTGAACGTAATTGTAAATGGTACCTCTTCAGGGACACAGACCGATTTCGATGGCTTCTATTCCATCGAAGCCCCCATAGGTTCCGAATTGGTGTTCAGCTATATCGGCTTTAAAAATGAACTGGTTCCCATCACGCAATCGAACTCCGTGAACATAGCTTTGGAAGAGGATTCCCAAGCTTTGGATGAAGTCGTTATCACCGCTATGGGTGTTCAGCTCAAAAAAGATTTGACAGGTGCAGTTTATATCAATGCCTACAGTATAAGTGCTGATATTGAAAACAAACTTGCCGGTAAAGTGGCCGGAGTGCAAATTACTGAGGCTGCTGGAAATTCAGGTGCAGGAGCTGAAGTCATCATTCGAGGAATGACCTCCTTGAACTCTAAAAATAGGCCCCTCTTTGTTATTGACGGTGTTCCTGTCGATTTTGGTCCGGATGGATTGAATGAAGTGACCATTCTTCCTTCCGATATTGAGGATATTACCGTGTTAAAGGGTGATTCTGCCTCGGCCATTTATGGTTCGCAAGGAGTCAATGGTGTGGTCATCATCACTACCAAAAAAGGTCTTGAAAATGCGTTACAAGTAGAAGCCAGAACCAATCTAAAGGAGACGGCATTTTTCTTGCCCAATCTCACAACGGATTCCAATGGTGCCATCAACATCAATTTCGATTCTCCCCAGGCCTTGACCAAATGGCGTTTTATGATGCTTGCCCATACCAAGGATTTAGAGGTTGGACGATTGGAAAAAACGGCCATAACCCAGAAAGACCTGAGCATTGTTCCAAACTATCCACGTTTTTTAAGGGAAAAGGACACTTTGGTATTTTCTTCCAAAATCAGTAATCTCACTTCCGATCCGCAATCCGGTGTTGCCATCCTGCAACTGTTCGATGCGGAAACCATGAAACCATTGGACCAGAACGTCTTTGGAAATGACCAAACCCAAAACTTCAATATTTCCCCCAACAATGATGTAAACGTTTCTTGGAAGCTCCATATCCCTGAAAACACAAACGCAGTTCAGCTCAAAGTACTGGCCAAATCAGGTACTAAAAGTGATGGGGAAAGTATGGTCATTCCCGTTTTGTCCAACAGGATATTGATAACCGAATCCAAACCCATTTGGGTGCTGCCCAATAGTACTAAAGAAGTTGTTCTGGAGCAATTGAAAACACAAAATTCCACATCGCTCCAACATCATCGATTTACATTGGAATACACTTCAAATCCAGCATGGACCGCCATAAAATCATTGCCCTACCTTATGGAATTCCCCTACGAATGTGCAGAACAGACCTTTTCAAGATTTTATGCCAATGCCATTGCGGAACACATTGTAAACAGCAACCCCAAAATAGCTGAAGTATTTCAGAGTTGGGCAGATACTGGTCAAGAGAAAAGTGCCTTGGAAAAAAATGAAGAATTACAATCCATTTTAATTGCTGAAACACCTTGGGCAAGGGATGCCAAAAATGAAAGTGA
>JBNLBG010000165.1:0-1842 GCA_050303195.1 Allomuricauda sp.
ATTCCTTGACCCCAATGCTAATTTCGGGTAGGAAATCGTTAATGACGGCCACCACACTGGCCAAGGGAGCGTTTCCAGCACGTTCCCCCATTCCATTTACGGTAAGGTGCAAACCATGGCAACCGGCTTTTACCGCTTCCATGACATTCGCTACACTAAGATCATAATCGTTATGCCCATGAAAATCGAAATGGGTATCTGGATAGCGCTCAATAATTTTTTTGATAAACTCACCCGTTTCAAAATGGGTCAAAACCCCAAGGGTGTCTGGCAATAAAATCCGCCTAATAGGTTGGGAGGTCAAAAAATCCAAAAATTGGAAAACATAGTCTTCAGAATTGCGCATTCCGTTGCTCCAATCTTCCAAATATACATTGGTTTCGATACCCAACTCTTGTCCTTTGGAAATGACCGTTGCAATTTCATTGAAATGCTGCTCCGGTGTTTTCTTCAGCTGGTGGGTCAAATGGTTCAAAGACCCCTTGGTCAAGAGGTTTTGGACCTTGGCACCTGCTTCTTGCATCCATTTCAAGGAAACCCCATTGTCCACAAAAGTCAGTACTTCCACCTTGGAAAGATAACCCTCTGCTTTTGCCCATTCCGTGATATTTTGAACCGCTTTTAATTCACCTTCCGAAACTCGTGCAGAGGCCACTTCAATGCGGTCCACTTTCAACTCTTCCAACAGCAATTTTGCCAAAGTAAGTTTTTCAGAAGCGGAGAAGGAAACCCCAGAAGTTTGTTCACCATCCCGTAGGGTGGTGTCCATGATTTCAATGGTGCGTGCTTTCATTTTCGATGCGGTGTTCTAAAAGCCTTAATTAGAGCGGGGTGTTTTCAGCAAACTCCTCAATGCCTTTTTTAATGTTCAATAGGTAATCGATATCATCAAAACCATTGAGCATGTTTTGTTTTTTGTAATCGTTGATTTCAAAGCTTTCACTTTCCCCGGTTGCCAAAATGGTGATGGTCTGCTCCGGCAGATTGACTTCCAATTCAGTATTTGGGTCAGCTTCAATGGCAGTGAAGATTTTGTCCAAAAATGCTGGACCCACCTGTACCGGAAGAACCCCAATATTTAGGCAGTTTCCCCTGAAAATATCAGCAAAGAAACTGGAAACCACACATCTAAAACCGTAGTCGTAAACCGCCCAAGCCGCGTGTTCCCTAGAAGAACCGGAACCAAAGTTTTTACCACCCACTAGAATTTTTCCGCTGTAAATGGGATTGTTCAGTACAAAGTTCTCTTTTGGGGTTCCGTCGGAATTGTATCTCCAATCCCTGAAAAGGTTGTCGCCAAAACCCTTACGCTCCGTCGCTTTTAGAAATCGCGCTGGAATGATTTGGTCGGTATCCACATTTTCAATGGGCATGGGCACCGCAGTGCTTTTTAGTATGTTGAATTTATCGTAAGCCATGTATAGTTCTAAGTTTTCAGTTGACAGTTGTAAGTTATTGTTTCCTGAATGTTATTATGCTTCTTGAAGTTCTTCTTGCATGAGTTCCCTTGGGTCGGTCACTTTTCCGGTAACAGCGGCGGCGGCGGCCACAAGCGGACTTGCCAAAAGGGTACGGGCTCCAGGGCCTTGCCTTCCTTCAAAGTTTCGGTTAGAGGTACTCACTGCATATTTCCCAGCGGGAATCTTATCATCATTCATGGCCAAACAGGCAGAACATCCGGGTTCGCGAAGCTCAAAACCGGCTTCTTCCAAAATATCCAGAATGCCTTCTTCCTTGATTGCCTCTTCTACTTTGTGTGAACCGGGCACCAACCATGCAGTAACAGTATCGGCCTTTTTCTTCCTTTTACAATGGAAGCAAATGCGCTAAAATCTTCAATCC
>JBNLBG010000166.1:0-1733 GCA_050303195.1 Allomuricauda sp.
GGTATTCCACCGAAATCAATCCAGTTCCACGGGTGGGACCCCATGAAACACCAAAATTGTTCCCCACATGGGTAAAGATGCACATGTCGATATCATCAAAAAGACCATCACGCACATACCATGCTTTGGCCGCCACCAATTCCTCTGCGATTCCAGGCCAAAGAATCAAGGTGCCCCTAATATTTTCACGCTCCATGATTTCTTTCACCGCCAAGGCGGAGGTAATGTTCAACGGAATTCCAGAGTTGTGACCCTCACCATGACCGGGCGCACCTTCCACGATAGGTTTATGATAGGCCACACCAGGATATTGTGATGCTTTGGGAATACAGTCCACATCACTACCCAGCGCAATTGTGGGTCCATCCCCATTGCTCCACGTAGCAAACCATGCGGTTGGAATCCCCGAAATGGAATGCTCTATGGTAAACCCATTGCTTTCTAGAATTCCACTAAGGTATTTGGAGCTCTCCTCCTCCTGGAAACCGAGTTCAGCAAAGCTGAAGACTTTGTCCACCATGACTTGGGACTGTTTTTTATGGTCTTCCACAATTTGGGCAACCTCGGTCTTTAGCTTTTCAATTTGTTTTTTGGAGTATTTTTTTTGGGCGGTTGCCGAGGCGACACAACAGAACAATAGCGCCCCGGTCAATAGGGTATTGACAGTTTTCATACGGTTGGATTTTGAATTAGCTTTAATCCTTCTAAGATAGGGAAAGAGGATCAAAACTTCCTTCAGAAGGAAACATGATTTAGAAGTTTTAAGGAGTTGATAAAAATCTCTATATCATATTGGTTTGAAAACATCTGTCACTATCAAATTTTAAATCTTAATCGAATGTCACTATCAACATTCCCCGTTAACAACTCCCCTTTTTCATAGTTCAAAATCCAGCTCAAAATCGTAAATTTGCACTTTCTTAAACCGCTCAACGCAAAAATTGTATGATCCATTTTTTTGGGGACAAGGCTACTAAGGTTTTTGCCGTCCAGACTACTCAGGAAATCACTAAGGAAGATAATGAAAAGTTAACATGGTTGTTCGGCAACCAACCCAAGATAGAAGCGGCGTCACTCGACGCCTTTTTTGTTGGGCCCCGTGCCGCCATGATCACGCCATGGAGTACCAACGCTACAGAGATTACCCAAAATATGGGCATCACCGGAATCCTTCGGATTGAGGAGTTCCATGCCGTTTCAGAAGACTATACGGAGTACGACCCCATGCTCTCCCAAAAATACAAGGGACTGGGTCAGGATATTTACACCATCAACATTGTCCCCGAACCTATTTTGGAGATTGAGGACATTGCCACCTACAACCAAAAGGAAGGTTTGGCTTTGAGTGATGAAGAAGTGGAATATCTGGAAGGACTTGCCCAAAAATTAGGCCGCAAGTTGACCGATTCTGAAGTGTTTGGGTTTAGTCAGGTGAATTCAGAGCACTGTCGACATAAAATTTTCAATGGCACCTTCGTCATTGATGGACAAGAAATGCCTTCTTCCCTATTTAAACTGATCAAGAAGACCTCCGAAGCCAATCCCAACGATATTGTTTCGGCCTACAAGGACAATGTGGCTTTTATAAAAGGCCCCAAAGCGATACAATTCGCGCCAAAGAGTGCGGACCAACCTGATTTTTATGAAGAAAAAGAGTTTGATTCGGTCTTATCGCTTAAAGCTGAAACCCATAACTTCCCAACCACGGTAGAGCCTTTCAACGGTGCTGCAAC
>JBNLBG010000167.1:0-1651 GCA_050303195.1 Allomuricauda sp.
CAAAAGGCGACCAATTATGGTTTGTTAGCTATAACAAATCAAATCCCCAATGGGTATGTGGCCAGGTTCGAATCTGGGGGGCAATTCTTTTCTACATGGATTGGATGATTGTAAAGCTTAAGCTTGGAGAAGTTTCTTGAATATAAATCATGGGTAAAAATTACCACTATAATACAAACAAGGGTAAAAAATGAATATTTTTACCCTTGTAATTAATTCAAGTGTAAATTTTAACTGTGTATGGCCCATTTCCATAAAACAAAACCGTTCAATGATTTGCCTCCACTTCCGCCTGAACAGGATTTGGAGACCAAGGTTATACTTTTTAAGACAATAAAAGCAAGCCGGGCCCTGGCACAATTGAGGGGGGCAATCAGGAATCTACCAAACCCGAGCTTATTTTTGGATAGTCTGCATCTTCAGGAAGCAAAAGCGAGCTCTGAAATTGAAAACATCATAACGACCAATGATGATCTGTACAAAGCAGTTGTTGCCGATAAAAAATTTGATAATCCAGCTACCAAAGAGGTTATCAATTACAAGGAAGCTATATGGCTTGGTCTCAAAAGACTGGACGAGAAACCTTTTATAACCACAAACCTTTGTGTTGAAATTGTCCAATGTATCAAACAAAATACATCGGGGATACGGACTTCAATAGGTGCGACACTGTCAAATACAAAAGGGGAAGTTATCTATACGCCACCTTCAGGTGAAGAGCTCATACGTGAAAAAATGGCCAATCTTGAAAAGTTTATCAACCAAAACAATAAGATTGATCCATTGATCAAAATGGCCATATCCCATTACCAGTTTGAAGCCATTCATCCATTTTCAGATGGAAATGGGAGAACAGGAAGAATACTATTGTTGTTACAATTAAAACTGGAGCAACTTTTGGACATACCGGTCCTGTTCTTGAGCGAATATATTATCAAGAACAAAAAGGAGTATTATAGACATTTACGAAATGTAACTGAAAAAGGTAATTGGAGCGACTATATCCTTTACATGCTTGATATGGTGGAACAAACTTCAATACAAGGACTAAACCGTTTGGAATCCATTGTTACTTTGATGGACAGCACAGGGGCCAAAATCAAAGAACAATTGCCCAAGGTATATTCGAAAGATTTGGTCGAAGTGCTTTTTAAGCTACCATATACAAAACGTCAAAGCCTTATGGATATCGGTTTGGGTACACTTAAAACGGTTGGAAACTATTTGATTGAATTGGAAGAAAAGGGTTTTTTGAAATCTGTCAAAGTCGGAAAAGAAAAATTATATCTGAACCATGAATTAATGAAAGTCTTGGAACAGGGATAACAGTCCTCCAGAATACATTAAGTGCTTTGAAAATTGAAGAAATTGTGGACCTCATTATCCATTAGGTTCGAATCTGGGGGGCAATGGGTCAATATTATCATTCTTTATCCAAAATATGGCTTGAACTTGTATCTTGGGCTATTTTTTAGCGATATCCGGTCTACAAGACGCAAGAAATCAACGTTGACTTTGTAACAAAGAAAACATAAAATCACCCCTTACTTTTTTACAGGTCGAGGGCAGTTCGAGATGGAATTTTTTATAAAAATATGTAGGTTGGATTAATTGGTTCAGATAAAACCTGAATTATTAAACCAAATTTGCT
>JBNLBG010000168.1:0-1510 GCA_050303195.1 Allomuricauda sp.
GTAAACACTGGAAATTTTTGACGAAAAAATTGACGCAATTTCACTAAAAAACAAAATCACACCTATGGAAAAGCAATCTACAAATGGCAGGACAAAAAAAGGGACAGGTGCTTATTCCAATATCACCGTGAAGAAAGAAACGGCCACAAGCTTTCGCAATTATTCCAAAAGGTTCAACAATTCCCATAGCGAGGTATTGGAAGGAATGATACAATACTTCAAGGAGAACAACCTTGACCCTTTTGGAGAGGGAACAAAGATCATCCTTGACAGTATCAAAAAATTGGAGCGTCAGATGATGAAAAAAATCGATAGGCTCATCGCCATTATCAAGAACATGGAAAAGACAAGTATCCGGCCGACCTATGAAATGGTGCTGATCCTTTACGAGGCCTATGTAAAGGATGGGCGGAAACCTAAACGTGAACCCCTTAAGTTACAGGAAGAGCGAAAGGATTTCTTGGAGCCTAGAAACACCGTTCCAAAAGTGGAACATCATAGAATGCTGCAAGAATTCAAAGAATATAAAATGCATTGCAATGAAATCCTCAACAATGTGGAGAAGGTGGAGCCGATGATGGGAAAGCCGTATCTGAAAATCAATATGGGCATCGGGGATTTCGAAAGCTTAAAGTACCAATTAAAATAGCTCCTATGTACCTTACCATCTCAGCGCAGAAAATGGGCAGTACCTACAACTCCAGTGTGGGGAACTATGTGGACTATCTGGAAAAGGAAAACGAGGATAGGTCGCCCGAACAAAGGGAGGAATTCTTTGACCAAGAGAACGACAGCGTAAGCCCTCAAACGGTCATCGAGGAAATCGATGCCAATACGGCCAAACCAAGGCAGAAAGACCCAAAGTTCTATTCCATAGTGGTCAGTCCCAACCAAAGGGAACTTAAGGCAATTGGCGATGACCCAAACCTGTTAAGGGAATACACAAGGAAACTCATGGAGGACTATGCCAAGAGCTTCCACCGTAACCAAGAGGTCAAGGCCGAAAACCTTAAATATTATGCCAAAATTGAGCATGAACGCACCTATCGGGGATTTGACAAACAGGTTCAGGAGAATGCACCCTACCGAGGGGAGATAGCAAGGCTGAGGAACGAGATACGGAAAGTGGAACGGGGCGAGTCTATTGGGAATGTCAAAGAGCTTGAAAATAGTATTGCAGAGCAAAAAAGATTGGCCCCACATAAACAGAACGGGCAATTGGTGGCTGCCGGAATGCAAAAAGAAGGGCCACAGACCCATATCCATATCATAGTCAGCAGAAGGGACGTGACGAACACCTATACGCTTTCCCCCATGGCCAAGCACAAGGAATCCGAAGTGGAACTGAACGGAAAGACGGTCAAGAGAGGTTTTGATCGGGACAGTTTTTACCAAGCGGCCGAAAAGACCTTTGATAGGACAACGGGCTTCAAAAGGAACTATGTGGAATCCTATGTTGGGAGAAGGCACATTCCAAGGAACCGGGGAAGTTCTTTGCCAAGGTGATGGG
>JBNLBG010000169.1:0-1455 GCA_050303195.1 Allomuricauda sp.
ACCTATCATGGAATACTATCAAAAAAAATATAAAATTAATAAATCCAAATAAACACATATTACAATGAAAACACAAACAACAACAAGGAGAAACTTTATGGGTGCAATGATGTTGGGAGCCACTGCTTCCACATTGTCAGCCTTTACCGACCCTATTTTTGCCGGGGTGCCAGAATTCAGTACTTCAGAAATGAACGATGCCGAAGCTTGGATGAAAACCATTAAGGGAAAACACCGTATTGTTTATGATGGTTCCTATCCACACAAAGGATTCCCTATTATTTGGAATTGGGCCTATTACCTGTCCAACAATGAAATGGGATCACCCGATGATGAAATTACAGCAATGACCGTTCTGAGACATGATGCCATTCCCTTTGCATTTCATGATGATCTTTGGAAAAAGTATTCATTGGGAGAAATGTTCCATGTAAAAAAAGCAGATGGAACCCCGTACGACCGTAACCCTTACTACGAGCCACAAGAAGGCGATTTCCCACTTCCCATGATTCAAGGGATAAAGGATATGTTGGGCAGGGGTGCCATGTTCTGTGTTTGTAATCTGGCCATGAATGTTTACAGTGGTGCAGTTGCACAACAAATGGATAAGGACCCAAATGAAGTTTACGAAGAATGGAAGGCAGCGGTTTTGCCCAACATACAAATAGTTCCCTCAGGAGTGTGGGCATTGGGCCGGGCACAAGAAGAAGGATGTGGTTACATTTTTGCAGGAAATACCATTTAAAGATGAAAAAGTTAATTTTATGTATAGCGATACTAGTGTCAAGTCTGACCATGGCACAAAACGAGCCCATCAAAGTAGTATTTGATGTAACCAGTAGTAATCCTGATGTGCACCGAACCGCAGCGAAACATTTACGATTGATGTCCGAGTCATATCCAGATTCTGAGTTTGAAATGGTCATTTATAGTGGTGCCTTTAAAATGGTGGATAAAAAATCCTCTGTGGCAGGGGAGACGTTGTCCGAAATTGTCCAAAAAGACAATGTATCCATTGTAATTTGCCAACAGACCATGAAGCGACATGAAATGAACATGGAAGACCTTATCCCTGGGGTGGGTTCCGTGCCCGATGGTATTCTTGAAATTTACATGAAACAAAAAGAAGGTTGGGGCTACATTAAGGAAGCACAATGATTGGAATTTCTTGAATTGAAATTTTATGGATTAACTTTATGGCATGAACGCCACAAAAAGAACCCAATTGATAAAAATCGAGGCAAAGCGCCTCGGTTTTTTGTCATGCGGTGTTTCCAAAGCACAATTTCTGGAAGAAGAGGCGCCCCGTTTGGAGAAATGGCTCAACCAAAATAAACACGGGGAAATGCAGTATATGGAAAACCATTTTGACAAGCGTTTGGATCCCACCAAATTGGTTGATGATGCCAAATCTGTGGTTTCATTGTTGCTGAATTATTATCCGTCCGAACAGCA
>JBNLBG010000170.1:0-1243 GCA_050303195.1 Allomuricauda sp.
GTTTTTCCGGCTTCTTGGTTCAATCTTCTGGACATTTCGGCATCATCACTGTTGATGGCCACGGTAACTCCCTGGCTGGCCATAATGGCAGCATTGTAGGGAATGGCATCGTTTACTTCAAACTTATAGGCCCACCAATCACTGAAAGTGGAACCGCCCACACCGTGCTCTGCCATTTTATCCGCTACCTTGTAACCTTCCAGAATGTGGGTAAAGGTGTTCATTCTAAAATTGAATTTCTCAGCTACCTTCATCATCATGTTGATTTCACTTTGAACATAGGAGTGACAACTGATGAACCGTTCGCCGTTTAGAATTTCGGTTAAAACCTCCATTTCCTCATCATGGCGATAGGGTTGTCCACTTTTCTTTTTGAGATCGTATTCTTTGGCCCTTTGGAAATAATCTGTGTAGACCTGCTCCACACCCATTCGGGTTTGCGGGAAACGGTTGACACTGCCCCAGTTGGACTGTTTTACATTCTCACCCAGAGCGAATTTTATGAACTTGGGCGCACCGGGAAAAATCAAACCATCAGAATTTTCACCCCACTTCAATCGCATGATGGCCGAGCGTCCACCGATAGGGTTCGCCGAACCATGCAAAAGTTGAATGGTGGTAACTCCACCGGCCAGATCTCTGTAAATATCCATGTCCTCTGGGTCAATGGCATCTTTCATCCGAACTTCAGCGGAGGAATTATGTCCAGCTTCATTGATGGTGACCGCAGCGATGTGCGAATGTTCATCAATGATACCTGCAGTAAGATGCTTCCCAGTAGCATCCACAGTAGTAGCTCCCCCTGCATTGAGGTTTTTGCCCACCTTGGCAATTTTTCCGTTTTTCACCAAAACATCCGTGTTTTCCAAAATGCTGTTTCCGGTCCATACCGTGGCATTTTTAAAGATGATGCTCTCCTGCTTGGGCTTGGTTTTATAGCCATACCCCACATTGGGATAGGAGACGGTCATCAACTTTGGTTTCTCTGAAGTGCTCTGTTTTGATTTCTCTTCAAACGGGGCTGTTTTGGTCAAATTTGCTGTAGTTTCCCTACCGCTGGAAAGTACAGCCTTGGCCACAATATTATCCAATGAAGGGTGAATACGGGTTATTAAGCGATAGGTATTAGTTTCCTTATCTGAAAAGGTCAAGTTTAGCCAATCTGCGGAATAATCTATTTTGGATTCCAGTTTTTCTGTTCCCTTTTTTACTTCAAGCTTGGGTTTATTGGCCTCTCCCGTAA
>JBNLBG010000171.1:0-1210 GCA_050303195.1 Allomuricauda sp.
TTGTCATTAAAGCATGGAAGTCCAATTTTATCAAATCCAAAAAATATCTCTAATAATGAAGGGTATGACAACCAGCCTTCTTTCTGGGATGATGATACCGTGCTGTTTTCTTCAACTAGGGAGGACCAGACCGACATTTTGCGGCTTAGTATCAACGAAGGTAGCACCACTTCATGGATTACCAACACCCCCACCGGAAGCGAATATTCACCCCTTAGAATTCCTGGAAAGAATACCATTTCGGCCATTCGGTTGGATTTGGACGGACTTCAACGGTTGTATGAGTATGACCTGAAAACAGGAAAGTCAGCTCTCGTTTCTGATCTTAAAATAGGGTACCATGTGTGGTTCAATGACCATATTCTGGTTGCCACGGTTTTGGTTGGAAATCGCATGGATTTGGTTGTGAGCAATTTAAAAGAAAAGACCTATTACACCTCAAAAAGAAATGTGGGAAGGTCGCTTCACAAAATTCCGGGAACTGATTTGATAAGTTATATCAGCAAAGAAAACAACATTTGGGCAGTAAAATCCTTGAATCCCATATCTGGAGCCACCAAAAAGATAACAAACACGTATAAAAATGAAGAGGATGTTTGTTGGTTGGACGGGAACACCCTAGTGACAGGGTCTGGGAAATCTATTTTAATGTATGATGTAAAAACGGGAGTCTCTTGGGAGCCAGTTATCCAATTTGAACAAGAAGAAATCAATAACATTACCCGAATTGCTGTCAATTCATCCAGAACCCGATTGGCTTTTGTTGCCGAAGAATCACCAAGAAAAATTGTACAAAAACAGCTCGAAGCCTACAATGCCCGTGATATTGACGCTTTCATGGACACCTACTCCGAAAACATCAAGCTCTACGATTTTCCCAATGAACTCTATCTAGATGGCAAAGCAAAAATGCGGGAACAGTACGATACCTATTTTGAAAATACCCCTGACCTGCATTGTGAGATTAAGAACAGGATTGTTATTGGAAATAAAGTGATTGATGAGGAATATGTTACAGCCAATGGCTCCAAACTTAGCGCCGTGGCAATTTATGAAGTGGAAAGCGGTAAAATTGTGAAGGTAACCTTTGTTGATTGAACACAATTTCAATTCAACCTATTGGGTTTTTACTTTGCCCCTTTTTTGCTACTTTCATGCGGTAGAGTACAACACAACCCGCAACTAAATGAGACGTCTTCTTTTTATTCCT
>JBNLBG010000172.1:0-1080 GCA_050303195.1 Allomuricauda sp.
GACATATGTGCTAAATTTAAAATTAAACTTGAGTTTGAATTCAAGCAAGATTTGGAATAAAACAAATATGACAAAATAGTGGGCCCCACCCAGGATTCAAATTTAGAATAAATTCATAGAAATTTGAATTTTAGGCTATGTTTGATTTGATTTAGTTTGATGGTCATGTATTGTGATGTCGCACCCTTAAGCAAGGATGGTTAGTCCTAACCAGGATTATTATAGGGTGTCATTACTGAAGTAATGATGCATAATACATCACATACAAGAATTAAACATATGAAATGCTCTGAAAGTTAAACTTTATTACAATTTGAGTTTCAAATTTGATTACAGAGTTTTGAGCGGAAGATTAAGAATAAATATGATTTGCGGAAGCGGGAACACTCGACGATCAAGAATGACACCTTGCCCTAGAGATGCCAAGCTTAGAAACGGCTCACGTCGGCAGGGAGAGAGAGAACACACCTGTAAAACAATATCAAGGTAAAGCCTGAGCAACTAAAGCTCAGCAAGACTTACCATCAACGTGGCCATAAATAGCCGACTCCTAGCATGCAAGGCTGAAATAGGACAAGCTCTATGCTATGTCAAACCCACGTTAAGAGTGGGTCCTTACCTTTCAAGTTTTAGCTCTAATTAAATTAGTTCTCTTTCTACTATCATGATCCAGCTATATTCAAATCATATAACTAACCATTGTCATTTAGCTAATCAAGCAAGAGTTGCAAACAAGTAATTAGATTAACAACATAACATCAACTACATTAAGCTCATTAAGTTTATTAAATTACTACGTGATGACTATCACAAACAAGCGGTACTCATATCCGAGAGTTACGGCGATTCGAATCGATGTACACCTTGCAGGGGAAAACCCGACCAATACGCCACACACATCACACGCTCAGTCTGTGTATAGTCTCAGACCATACGTATCTCACGTGGTCAACACATGGCAAGCTTTCATGATTTGCCAATAGATTTGGACGGATCCCACTGCTCTTGAGAAAAGGGGCTCTCGACACAATCCCCAGCACGTCGGCTAACCGATCTGCGTGTCCGTACCTAGTTTCTCTC
>JBNLBG010000173.1:0-989 GCA_050303195.1 Allomuricauda sp.
AAACAATCTCATCCAAATGAAGGACAGTGTGGAGTTCCTCAAGTGGTTACACGAGAAGGGGATTTCATTCACAGAAGGATGAACAAATAAGATTTTATAAACAACATGAGTGTTAAATGTTCAAGCCATTAAGAGACTCTCATTATGTAATAAGTAATGGCTTTAGTAATTCATTAGTTCTATGTTCTCATGTGCCTTCCTTTATTATGATTTCTTAATTCAAGTGCTCATGCTGTAATAATGGATTTTATTTATCACATTGTGAATGACAATTGATATTTGGTTTAATTGAGTTTCCATTGAGATTGTTTATATTATTTTCCAACATAATGAGTTTTATTTTTGCTATCACTACATGAGTATGTGAATACCATAAGAATAAGAATAATCATCGTTTTTTTGTTATGATTGTTATATCGTTATGATGAGTATTATGCTCATCACCATCATGACCCATAAGGATTGCAATTGTCATTGCAACGATTATTTGGATCATAATTAAGTACTAAGATAAATGATTCATTAAGTTGATTTATGAGAGCATCAATTCTATATCAGCTCAACGGTAATGTAGAATTGAGGCTATTTTTAAGACATTCTTATCTTAGTGTTTTTAAGCATGGTAATTTATCATTTGACCAATGTCGATGATAAATTTATCACAATCGAGTCATTTTTCTTGAGTTTTGATTCTATTCTCTGAGAAATCAGGAATTAATTCTATCTCTGCCCAAAGGTGATTTGAAATTATATTCTCACATTCTTAGTCTCTATTTAGACACTGTGATTGACCAACATTGATGTTATTTTCACTGTGATAAAGTATCATGATGGATAAGTCAAAGTAATAATTTCATTTTTGCTCAATGGTGATGTGGAATTAAAATTTCTCTTGTGATTTTAAGCATAATAATTTTGTCGTTCGACCAACATTGGTGATAAGATTATTGTGATTGTACTCCGCACAAGATAAATTGATGATGATGATT
>JBNLBG010000174.1:0-967 GCA_050303195.1 Allomuricauda sp.
AAACCACCAATGGCTTCCTTCACCCCATCAGATTTTGTGGAAGTGGAATCTTTTTCGTCCTTTTTGAACACGTCCGACAACAAATCCTTGGCCTTATCCTTTCCCTGATTGACCAATTTTTGCTTTTGGATTTCAACCAACTGGGTCGTCAATTTTTGCACTCCGGAGGTCATATCCGTGGTCACCGTAGGATTGGTGTAATTTCCACCAATGTTGGCGGTTACCGGAATGGTAAGATCCTTAAGGCTATCATCGTTCATTTGGGCTATCAGTTTGTTTACCTCGGTACCTAAATATTTTGCAGGAACATCCAAGGTAGCCTTGTACTGCATTTGCTTATCAAAAGTGTGGCTGCCATCCACATTTATGGCGATGTCCTTATAGTTTACGGTGAACGGTTTCACACTCACCTTACCATTATCAAAACTCAATGCCGTTTTCAAATCATTCAAATTGATGTCCTTGGTTTCCAAAAAGTTCAGCTTGCTGTCCAGAGCGGAAAGTAAGGGGGCTTTTTCCGTGGTTACTTTGGTAGAGAGTAGTTCCGCCAACAGGTTACCCGAAATAGTGGCCAAATTTGGTGTGAAATCATCCTTTAAATTTCCTGAAATCTTTACAGTGGAATTGAGTTTCCCTTGCAATGCATTGGCCAACGGAGCCAAAGCCTGAAACATTTCCAGAGCAGCAAAAGATTCACTAATACCAAAATTGCTCATGCCCAAATCCATATCAAACGTTGAGGCTGCCTCTTTGGTAGACACGGAACCTGCAAGTCCCAAAGTTCCTCCAAAAAGGTCCGAGGTAAGGTTTTTTACCGTGGCCGTTTCATCTTTTATGGTCAAAGTGCCTTTTACGTTCTTCAAGGTTAGGTTGTCGTACAAAACTGTTCCGGCTGCCGCCTCAATAGTGCAGTCCAAGAAAGATGGAATCTTAATGCGTTCTTCCCCTCCCGAAGTTGGGGTTTCAG
>JBNLBG010000175.1:0-935 GCA_050303195.1 Allomuricauda sp.
TTTACTTCATTCAATAACTTTGAACATTTAGTTCGTAGAAAGACTACGGATAAAACTTTTCTTTTATGGAGAGTTTGATCCTGGCTCAGGATGAACGTTAGCGGTGTGCCTAATGCATGCAAGTCGAACGGGAACCTTTGGATTCGTCTGAAGGGGAGAGTGGCGGACGGGTGAGTAACACGTAGGTGACATACCCCAGAGAGGGGGACAACCATTGGAAACGATGGCTAATACCCCAGATGTTACACTGGCTAGAAAGGTGTGACTAAACGCTCCGGTGCTCTGGGAGTGGCCTGCGGCCCATCAGCTAGTTGGTAAGGTAATGGCTTACCAAGGCAAAGACGGGTAGGGGGCGTGAGAGCGCGATCCCCCACACTGGTACTGAGACACGGACCAGATACCTGCGGGTAGCAGCAGCAAGGAATATTGCGCAATCGACGAAAGTCGGACGCAGCAACACCGCGTGGAGGATGAAGGCCTTCGGGTTGTAAACTCCTTTTCTGGGGGAAGAGAAAGGACGGTACCCCAGGAATAAGTCTCGGCTAACTACGTGCCAGCAGCCGCGGTAAAACGTAGGAGGCAAACGTTATCCGGATTTACTGGGCGTAAAGCGCATGCAGGCGGTTTTTTAAGTCGGACGTGAAAGCTCCTGGCTCAACTAGGAGAGGCCGTTCGAAACTAGAAGACTTGAGGATGGTAGAGGAGAGTGGAATTCCCGGTGTAGTGGTGAAATGCGTAGATATCGGGAGGAACACCAGTGGCGAAAGCGACTCTCTGGTCCACACCTGACGCTGAGGTGCGAAAGCGTGGGTAGCGAACGGGATTAGATACCCCGGTAGTCCACGCCGTAAACGATGGATACTAGGTGTAGGAGGGTTTACCTTCTGTGCCGAAGCAAACGCGTTAAGTATCCCGCCTGGGGACTACGGTCGCAA
>JBNLBG010000176.1:0-919 GCA_050303195.1 Allomuricauda sp.
CCAAAATGGGAACGTTGTGCTTTTTTAAGAAGTCCGTTATTTTATGGGCACGGTATCCCCCAACGATGACGATATGTTGAATTCCAAATTTCTCCGCCAGAGTAACGGCATCAGTCATCTCTTTTTCTCCATTGGCATGGATGTACAACCGTTGAGAGCCATCAAACAATCCTTGCATAGCCGCAAAAGGTAGATTTACTTCTTTGGAAACCGCTTTTCCATACGCTTTGGCGTTTTCCATAAAGGTTTTGACTTCCTCTATCTGTTCCTCATATTTTTTGTTTGGAATAAAAGCATTGGGTTCTCCCCGCCAGGTACTTCCTTTTCTAAAAAGTGCAGGCCAATTTATATGGATACCATCATCTACTTTAACAGCGGCATCTTCCCAATTCCATGCATCAAACTGAACAATAGATGAGGTTCCCGAGATTCTTCCACCTTGGGGTGTGACCTGTCCCAATAATACGCCATTGGGTCGCATGCTTTCCACCACCTTCGATTCGGCATTATAGGCAATAAGACTACGTATATGTGGGATAAAATCTCCAATTTCATCTTCGTCTTTACTAGCTCGCACCGCATCAACCTCTACCAAGCCCAAAGATTTTGAAGGGGCAATAAAGCCAGGGTAAACATGTTTCCCTTGGGCATTGATCATAGTGCCTATGGTTGGTGCCATAAGGTCTGCTCCAATGGCGGTTATTTTTCCATCTACAAAAATGATGGTGCAATTTTCTATGACTTCTCCATTCCCAATATGTGCCGTTGCCCCAAAAATGGCAACTTGTTCGGTTTGTGGAGGTGCTGGGGTCTGTTGTGCGGAAGTTGTAAAACTCAACACTAGTGCGATCATAAAAGTTAGGCGTCTCAATAACACCCCTAAAGTCCCCTCAAGGGGACAACGATTGCTTGAATTTAT
>JBNLBG010000177.1:0-857 GCA_050303195.1 Allomuricauda sp.
CAGTTATGCGGTTGACTAGGCTGAGCGCGTGGTGGAAGGGATTGGACGACTCAAGCGATGGATGGATGACTTTGCACATGTGCAAAGGGAGATGCAAGCCTCCATTGACTCACAGACCAGCATGATGCATGCCCTCTTCGGTCACTTTGAGATTAACCCTGATGCTTAAATCTTGCAAAGATTTAAGCTTGGGGTGATGCCAGGTGCCCAAGTACGAGTCCTCACTTGTCTCATTCCGTTCCCAGCTTTTCCAGTTATCTTGTCACTTGTCTCATTGATTGTACCACTGCCGTTGTCTTGATTGCTAGCTAGAATGGATTGCTTCCAGTAGTTAGGTCTAATAGAGTCAATAAAAGAAACTCCCGCAGGACACAGTTATATTATGCATACTCCTTTTGCTTGAGATTAGTTGCAACCACTTGTGCATGACCCCTATTTTATAAGCCGAATTGATTAGTGTGGTTATGCCTTGGTAGACACAAAATCTCATGCGAGCAAAATTTCAAAAGTAACCATGTCTAAGTTGTTGGGAGGTGTGATATCTGAGTTAGTGTTAATCTTGCTGAACCTTGATTTTGAGATTGATCAGAGTTGAATGAAAATAGAAAGGTTCCTCAATGACATACACATTCCTACCAGAGCCAAATATTTTTCCACATAGCAACTCTTATTTGTGTTGAGCTTTGTTAAGGGATGTGTCCAATTGAGTTTTGAAAAAAAATTCAAAAATGATTTGCTACCCACATTATTTGCTAGCCTCACCCAAAAATATTGGCGTGCATACCTCCACTCCGGAATATGCGTCCACCACCGATATATCCACAACTCCCACATCTCCATAATCATGGTTTAGCTAT
>JBNLBG010000178.1:0-851 GCA_050303195.1 Allomuricauda sp.
GAAACATGCTCCAAGTGATCGGGGCCAACGACCAACGTTATATGGTGATGAGCACCCAGGCCTACAACAGCCTACGGCAAGACCAAATCAAGGCTATTGAAAAGCATTGTGCCATCATCCACAGCCCATTGGATACCATTGAATCTTCTGGGGGTGGTAGTGCGCGTTGCATGATGGCAGAGGTCTTTTTGCCCAAAAAGTAATGTCCCCCTTGTCATTCTGAACGCAGTGAAGAATCTGTTTTTGGCTTAACACCTATGCCACGAATTTTCTCGAATGCTCTATGTCATTTCGAACGAATGTGAGAAATCTATTGAATTGATGAGATTTCTCAATCGATGCTCTGCATCTCATTTCGAAATGACACTTTGCTTGCAACCTGTCATTCTGAGCATGGCGAAGAATCTATTTGACCCGAATCGCACTAATTTTCTCAAATGCCTAATCATCTTGAGTGAAATCGAAAGGAAGG
Source organism: Allomuricauda sp. (assembly GCA_050303195.1). Lineage (GTDB taxonomy): Bacteria > Bacteroidota > Bacteroidia > Flavobacteriales > Flavobacteriaceae > Flagellimonas. Next base: position 473 of record JBNLBG010000178.1, read on the forward strand.
TATCTCGACTGCGCTCGATGTGACAGGATGGGCATTAAACTGTCCCCTTGAGGGGACTTTAGGGGTGTTTAGCCCCGAAACCCACTCAAAAAAACCGCAGCCATAAACACCATAAAAAAGGCAAAGGGTAGGGAGGTGATGATGAGCAATTTTTGAACGGCCGTAAGCACATCAATGTCCGGTTTGGCATTGCCAAGGAGAATGAGTGCCAAGGTGGCCAACAAAATAAAGATGGACCAGATGAGTCGGTGTTTCCGCTGTGGGTTGGGATTGCCCTTGTCTGTGAACATGCTCAGCACAAATACGGCGGAATCCACCGAAGTGACCAAAAAACTCACCAATAATAAAATAGTGATGCCATTCAGCAGGCCCGAAAGCG
>JBNLBG010000179.1:0-848 GCA_050303195.1 Allomuricauda sp.
TACCAATTGGTTAACAATTAAAAATCAACTTGAATTCTTTTGTTATATAACCGTGATTTTTCTGTGATAGGTTACCCCTAGGTTTGGGTTGAAATTCACAAGGTTTGAAAAATCCACAATGAATTTCAAAAAACAAATTAAAAATATTTAAACCTAAATTGATGAAAAGAAAATTTGTACTACTAACCAGTATTTTTTCCGTATTTGCCTTTGTACTTGTCGGATGTTCCGATGATGAAACCGAGACGATCACCATTGACACATCACTTCCTGTTGGTAATTTTGAAGTTGACCGACAAGGAGACTTGGTAGCGGAAAGTGGAACCCCTACGAAAGGGACAGTTCAACTGGGAACTGATTCAGAAGGAGCTGACTTTTTACGCTTCTCCAGTGATTTTACCACCGAGCTTGGAACAGGTACCGTGGGCATATTCTTGTCCACATCTGCTACATACACAACAGACCCCGCCAACGGAAACCCAGATTTGCGCTTGATTGGCAATGTGGCCAGCAATGGAGAAATGTTTGTTAAACTGAACAGTGCGCCAGAAGCAAAGTTCACCCATATCATTCTATGGTGTGCCACGGCAAGTATCCCCTTCGGAAACGCTGAGCTTCAGTAACAGCATAATACACTTACAATTGCCTTCGGGGAGCTATAATGGTAACTAATGGTTTCCAGTTACTTCCCGAAGGTTTTTTTAATTCAAACAAAATTTGGATTTCGATGGCTCTAATGCTATAATCTAATTGCACTCAACAATACAAATGAAATTGTGCAACGACATGAAATACAATAAACAATTTTGTAATCCCTAAATTAATTTAATAATTTGGAAAACATTCTT
>JBNLBG010000180.1:0-846 GCA_050303195.1 Allomuricauda sp.
CTATAGTGCTCTCAAGTTCATTCTTTGTAGAGTAGAGAGAGAGGCGAGGTTCTGAGGGCCGGAGGACTTCCCGGCTTGTCGGGAGTCCTCAGAGTAGCTCGAGCGCGGAAGCTCTGCCGGAATCCATTTGGGTTCAACGGAGTTTTCTGAGCTCTAGTTCGGTCAAGTGCGGGAGCTCTGTCGAAATTTTGTGAATTCTGACAGAGAGCCTACTCTCGAGTCCCTCTGGTGTATCAAGATTCCAACTTGTCGGGATACCCATGACATTACCTTGGAGTGGGTGATTTACCAATCATAGTAAGTCATTCATTCGCTTCTCTTATGTTATTTGTGCATTTACATAATGTATAGTAGAATTGGTGTTTGTCTTGTCATATATACGGTCCCATGTTTGAGGATCAATCGAGTATAGTGGGACCCGGTGTGGTGACTATTACTTGATCCCTCGAAGGTTAACCGCTTTGATCAGGCAAAAGATCCTAGATAGTGCAGTCGACGAGGTGTCGGAGGCATTGTCTATGCACGTGGTGCCCCCGGCCATACAGAATGTTGTGGTACCCGCAGAAGTGACAGTCATGTTAGGGCTTCGTAATCCACCACGTAGCTGGACCGGTACGGTGGGTCCCTCCCTACCTGGCTTCACTATAGCCCCTTGTGTGGATTCCTTGTTGTGCTATAGATCGATCAGGCGGCCTAAGTCTATCCTTCAAGACAATCCCGAAGTCTAAGGTACGTATATGCATTTCACACATTTACATATTAGTTGTCTCACTCTTACCTAGATTAGGTGAACCCTTAGCTCATTCTTTAGAGTTGTGGTTCCTCCATGTGTGTGTCTGTTATCTT
>JBNLBG010000181.1:0-844 GCA_050303195.1 Allomuricauda sp.
TCGTTTCATTTTTTAGGATTTTAGTGGCTGTAAATGATATCTTTACGATGGTTTTATAAGATACCACTAAATTTTAATGTTGGTGGGATTTTCCAAAGGGTAATATAACAGTAGATGGAAGCCGAATGATATTTAATCCAACCATTTTTGTTCTCTTTCAGTGGCATCGAGAATATCTAGGCCCAATGCCAATTTAAAGTGTTGCGCGACCTCAAAGGCATTTTTCTTTTCAAAAGTTCTGTAAAATGTTTTGTGCTTGTTTCGATCATAAAATAGATTGATCAAAAACACCTCATCAGTAAAAGTAGTGGATGCCCCTAAAGAGTTTACGCGTTGCTTTTGCTTGCCTTTGAAAACAGAAATATATTCAAATTTCGGATTGGGTTTCCACTTGCCAAAATGGATGGCAAAAATGGACCATATGTTGCGATGGGTGTTATCATCCAAATTAATTTGTAATCCCTCAGAAGATGCCAAATAGATTCCGAATGATAGCATAAAAAAACCGAAAAGAATACTTTGGTAAACCAGGATATAAAATGCAAATAGAAATATGATGGTTCCAAATAGTCTATTGAAAAAGGGAACAGGTTTTAGATAAGTAATGATATTTTCCATTCTTGATTAAAATGTATCAACCTATTTATATGGATGTAAAATGCAATAGTACGCTTCCAAATTAGAACAAAAGAGCAAAGGGAACAACTTTTGTCTGTTATTGAACCAATGAAGTGTTGTCCTCCGACCTTTCTTTTAAGGCAATGAACGATTCCACAAATTTTTGCAGGGCATTTTTTGTTTCCTTATCTACAATTTCGCCATTGTTCACCTTACTTTTTATTCC
>JBNLBG010000182.1:0-817 GCA_050303195.1 Allomuricauda sp.
GGAGAACAAGATCCACGATAACTCAAGGAGTTGTGGCGGTGGCTAGGAGATCTAATGAATTAAAAACGAGAAGAAAACCTAAAACTAGGGAAAAAGTGTAAAGAAGAGTAAAAAGTATTATTTCGATTGATTTGATTGATGATGATTACAATCGGCCGTGACTTATGTATATATAGACAGCAGGACGCAACTCTTTGAGTCAGATACGACTAAATCTTTTCTAAACAAACGAAATCTCCAAAACCTACTCGAACTCTAACTAATCTCGAAAAATCGAATAGTCCAGTATCTCAAACCGGATAATCCAATTTTTGTGAGATTGCTTTGAGCATGAACTTCTTCCATCTTTGCTCCTTGATGTCTTCTAGTCATTCTCCATGCCTCAAAACACATGGGATCTTCAAATCTTTGAGTTTAGCTCATCCCTGTTCCTGTTCTGAAAATCATCGAAACCGGACAGTTCAGAATAGGAAACCAAATGGTCCAATTTTTTTAACCTTGCCAACAGTCCGATTTTTTGGCTTCAGCTTCGGCTTTTGGCTTGGATTTCATCCATCTTGGCTTCTTGATACTTTTTTAGTAATTTTTCATGCCTCAAAATACCTTGGATCTTCGAATCTTTAAGTTTAGCCTCTTATTTGATCTTGTTCTAAAACTGAAAAAATCGGATGATAAACCAGAAAAATCAAGCAATAAAATGTAAAAACCTATCGATTTATCGTTTTTCATTCTAAATTTAAATTTTAAATAAAAATGGTCAAAATCGATTAATAAACCAAAAAAACCGAGCGATAAACCAGAAAAATTACTTGGTTTT
>JBNLBG010000183.1:0-764 GCA_050303195.1 Allomuricauda sp.
CCCTAGGAATACTCTTAGGTGAAAGCTAGTACAATTAGCATCCGTACGCTTGTAGATTATTTTGTTTGGCATGAGGACCACCAACACTAGCCTTCGAGTTTCATCATTGGATAGCTTATCACTAATGATCATTGGAATTTCATGATCACCATTCAGGAAGACATACTGCAGTCCTGATGGTAGCTGTTTGAGCTCAACAGGAGAGGTTTCAGGATTGACCTCTTGCTCCAGGTCCTGAAATTCTGCCTCTTCTTCTGCCAGACTGAAGTAGTCAGCAACATCATCTAGACATGGTGGTGATAACTCTTCTTCCAGAGTGGTTGCCATCACTTGTTGAAGGAGATCCTCTTCTAGCTCATCCTCGGCCACAAGATTTACAGCGTGAGCGAAACTAGTCGAGAATTCTTGATGTCCCACTGCCATCTTTATACATTCACCATGGTCGGTCCCTCTAAGCAATGCGTGGAGAGGGACTCCAACTAAGATGAAGGTTGGACCAAGGTGATGAAAGATGTGGTACTCTATGCACATCTTACTCCCCTCTATTGTTGTGGTTATGGGAACCATACCCTTGCATTGAAAGTTCTATCCCGGCTGCCACTGTAAAATCTTTGTTGATGGCATAAGTGGTAGAATATCAATGCCGGAGGCTTCATCCAAAAGCAAAATATTCAATCTGACTCTTGGATCATAGCAAACCATCTGGAATGAAAAACCTTGCAAGCAACAGCAGATTGTTTTGAAATCAGGATAAATTCATATAT
>JBNLBG010000184.1:0-756 GCA_050303195.1 Allomuricauda sp.
AACCCAATCCTATCCAACCTCCATTATGGGTGCTACTGCTTTAATGCGCCAATTGTATTATGATATGGATTGGTACAGCAAGGGCAATGTAGATACTAAGGACCTTTCTTTGGAAGCTTTAATTGATAATAAAGGACTTACCCAAATTTTTGCCGCTGGTGAAAATGGAAATGTACTTCGGGCCGATAAAATTGGTGACCAATTTGGAATACAATATGCCATTTTGGGTGGCGGTGACGAATACGAACGCATTCAGGATATTAAAGCGACCCATGCCAAATTGATCGTGCCTGTAAATTTTCCGGATGCCTACGATGTATCGAATCCGTATGAAGCCCAATATGTCTCTTTAAAAGATATGAGACATTGGAATTTGGCCCCATCCAATCCAAAGGCCTTGGAGGATAACGGAGTTCAGTTTTCGTTCACTTTGCATGATTTAAAGTCGCCTTCGGACCTTATATCGAAACTACAAAAAGCCATTTCGTATGGACTTTCCAAAAGCAAAGCGTTGGAGGCACTTACCACTGTTCCGGCTTCTATTTTAGGCAAGTCTGAAGAAATTGGTTCCTTAAAACCCGGTAGTCAAGCCAACTTCTTGATTGCATCTGGAGATATTTTTGACAAAGGGACCATCCTTTACGAAAACTGGGTGCAGGGCCTCAAAAATGTGATTCAATCCAAAGACCAAAAAGATATTCGTGGCGACTACAATCTCACTTTAAATGGTCAAACCTTTGTGGTTTCCATTACAGG
>JBNLBG010000185.1:0-756 GCA_050303195.1 Allomuricauda sp.
AACCCAATCCTATCCAACTTCCATTATGGGTGCCATCGCCTTAATGCGCCAATTGTATTATGATATGGATTGGTACAACAAGGGCAATGTGGAAACCAAGGACCTTTCTTTGGAAGCTTTAATTGATAATAAAGGACTTACCCAAATTTTTGCTGCTGGTGAAAATGGAAATGTACTTCGGGCCGATAAAATTGGTGACCAGTTTGGAATACAATATGCCATTTTGGGTGGAGGCGATGAATATGAACGCATTCAGGATATTAAAGCGACCCATGCCAAATTGATTGTACCCCTAAATTTTCCAGATGCCTACGATGTTTCTAACCCCTACGAGGCTCAATATGTCTCTTTAAAAGATATGAGACATTGGAATTTGGCCCCATCCAACCCAAAGGCCTTGGAGGACAATGGTATTGAGTTTTCATTCACCTTACATGATTTAAAGTCACCTTCTGACCTTACATCGAAATTGCAAAAAGCCATTTCGTATGGACTTTCCAAAACCAAAGCGTTGGAAGCGCTTACCACCGCTCCTGCATTAATCTTGGGTAAATCTTCCGAGATTGGTTCCTTAAAATCAGGCAGCCAAGCCAACTTCTTGATTGCATCTGGGGATATTTTTGACAAAGGGACCATCCTTTACGAAAACTGGGTGCAGGGCTCTAAAAATGTGATTCAGTCCAAAGACCAAAAAGATATTCGTGGCGACTACAATCTCACTTTAAATGGTCAAACCTTTGTGGTTTCCATTACAGG
>JBNLBG010000186.1:0-751 GCA_050303195.1 Allomuricauda sp.
AAATATTTACAAAAAGGTCCCTAGCCTCAGAAAAATCCACAAAAAATAGCTCCAAAACTTCAAAAATTCATATCTTTTCAACCACAACTCCAAATCTAGTGATTCTTGTGCCAAAATTCTCAGAATCACTTCCTCTTTCTTTCTGTGCATTCATATAACACATGTTTGTTGCATTTTATTGATTGATTGCATGTGTTTACTTCACGATAGGTAACGTTGTGTCGGAACCGTTGTTCGAGGACCTTCAAGACCAAGTTTTCGAGGAGTCCCAACTATTCTTCACGGATCAACAAGGCAAGTCACCTTGAACATTTTGCACCTATAGTTAATTTCTCTATCTATTCTGTAGAATTAGAACTGCATGATAGGAAGGTCTGATCTGTGCACCTATGTTAGGGTTGACTAGCATTGATTTATCATTCCATGAAAACCTTAGAAGTATTGGGTAGTTGTCATAGGCTTAGAACTGCTTAGCCTTGCATGTCCTGGTCTGGATTTGGGTAGTGTTATATTACATTGTTATTTTGTCACCCTTGTTGCTGTCATGGTTATGTTGATCCTATTAGTATGGAGAATAGGATTTGGGGTGACGGGAATGGAACTTGTTGGTGTGATGCCAACGGTTCAAGGCTTTGTCCGGTGCGATGCTGGAAGCCTGTGGTTAGTTATCATACCCAAATCTAAGGACCGGTTCATGGAGCGACCACCCATGAAAACAGTACAACCATGAGCCTATATGGGTATGGCCTGG
>JBNLBG010000187.1:0-750 GCA_050303195.1 Allomuricauda sp.
GCTTTGATTGGCGTCGCAATGATGGAGGCCGGGAGGCGCGGGGCGATCAATTGCGGCGAGGCGCGGGGGAGGCGTGCTTCGGGTCGGCCGACGCGGGGGAGATGACGAAGCTGACAGGCGGGGCCCGCGTGGCGGTGACAGAGGAAGAAGGTGTCATCGCCGGGCTGCGCAAACTCAAAGAAGAGGCGGCTTTTGGCAAATACGCCAAGGCCACGCAGGCTGGGATGGGCCGAGCGCGCGCGCGCGGCGGCCTGTGGTGCGGAGCGGGCCAGCACGGGCGAGGCTGGGCCGGGTGGGCCGAATTCTGAGGAAAAATTCTTTTCGAATAAAAATTGGATTTTTGAATTTACCAAGGCTTTGGAAATTTGTAGAAGGAGATTTAGGAGGAATTTTGACATGAGGATTTTTCCTAAATTCTTCTAGGCTTCTCAAGGATTTTAAAAAAATATAATATGCCATGCCATGCAATGCATCCTATACAAGATTTATTTTTGGAAAGTTTTTCATATGTACTATAATTTGATATGCATTTTATATGCACTCCTATTTGCACAAAATTTTATTCTTGTAAAAAGTGGGTGTTACACAATCATTCCTTCCGTTGAGATACTTGACCCTATCACACGATCACGAGCACAACAATTAAATCATCAGGTAAACTCGTTCTTATGCTCCTCCGCCTATAATATTGAGAGCCGATTACTACCTAATGATTTAATTGTTTTTAGGAATCAAGGAAAAGAATATGGA
>JBNLBG010000188.1:0-750 GCA_050303195.1 Allomuricauda sp.
AGCCCCACCACCCAAAAATGCTCTTGGTTGCGGCGAATCTTGTTTTCGCGCAGCAGTATTTGCTGCATAATGGTGTAAATGTCTCTGGCGTTGAGCACTTTTATCTTTTGTTCTTGGGTAAGCCGTACGTTCATAGGTGTGGTCTTGTAATTTGGGTGTTGGAAAGGTAAACCATGCCCGTGAAAAAACCAAAAATGCCCTTGGGGCTTATAAAAAAACCGCCCTTTGCAAATACATCACAAAGGGCGGTCGTGTTCTTTCGGTTGCCAAAAAGGCATCCTCTTAATTTATAGGCGCCGTGGGCTCAATTTCTTCCACATCGGGCATATCCATATTGGCATGTCCCTTGCCACCAAAACGGTAGGTGACCCCAACGCTTACCAAATAGTCCGCAAAAGCAGCATCTCCATGGCGGGGTTCGCCGGTCATGGCCTCGGTCTGCATATCAGGGACACTCTGTGTTCGGTTTCGTACCAGCGCAATGGGTACATCCACATTTACCTGAAATTTGGGACGGGTGTAGCTCAACCCTGGTTCCACGGAAAGCACATAACCCGGTCTTCTAAACCCATCGTTTCCGCCGATAAGGTCTTTTACGGGCAGGCATTCGTAGCGTCCACCGCCATACACCCCAAATCCTGAGGTGCCAAAGATATAGGTAAGCCCTGCCCGTGCGGCCAACTGGTCCGGCACGGCCATAATGGCCTCGGTTTCACGAGATCGGTAGGTGGGAACGCCGTTCAATTCCTT
>JBNLBG010000189.1:0-747 GCA_050303195.1 Allomuricauda sp.
GAAAACAAAGGATGTGTTGATTCGGTTCCAAGATTCTTTGTCCTTGGTTGATTTCATGGTCATGGATACGGATCCCCAACAGCAGACCACCATCATCCTAGGGAAGCCCTTCCTGAAGTCAGTCAAAGTGACCTATAGAAGGGTTGCCAAGGGGAGCCTTCTCCTTCATCCCACAAGCTCACAAGCAACCTCAAATTTTTTGAATCCTTCTCCAAGTTCTTAGCTTGCTTAGGTTAGTGTCTTAGTGTTTAGAGATGAGTCAAGGAAGTTTTCTTGTTAGCTTCATCGCTTGCAATCTCTTTACACAACCTTTAATTTCCTTCCACTCGTTCAGTTAATGCTAACGCTAACACCTAGGGTGCTAGGTCCTTTTGTTGTGCTTGTTTTGTGACTATTTATGCTGGATGAAGAAGGCATTGAAGCATGTGAAGCGTGTGTTCTCATCTAGTTCATCTTGCCGAAACACCAATTCTCACTATTAACAACATGCTGCTCGACTTGTTGCGGTCTTCATCCTTTGTGCCTTCTTGGCACAGGGCCGCACAGTTGAGCTACAGTCCTGCACAAACCAGAGGTCATAAGATCGTGGACGATGATGACATCTCCATCTATACACCAGAGGAGTTGGAGAGGTTGGAGTCACTCTGAGTTCGAGAGTTCGTTCACACTCGTGTTTATGATGTGAACCTACTCAAGAAAGGGGAGATGGTCGTCGACCTTCCCACTCTCTTCCGCGCCATTGGTTAG
>JBNLBG010000190.1:0-736 GCA_050303195.1 Allomuricauda sp.
AACTCCAAACACCACGAAGGATCCAGTTAAGTGGAGATGTTTCAACTACGGAGAAAAGGACCACTATGCTCATGTGTGCCCCAAACTGCGATCACACCCCAATCGGATGCCGTCAACCAACCCATCTCCCAATAGAGGTGCCAACTCTGTTTTCGTGACTACTCGGCAGAATCTTGCTAGAGGAAGAGTCAACCAAGTGGTTGTTGAAGAAGCTCAGGATGCCCCAATGAATGCTACACACCTCGTCAACTCATATTCCATTCTGATCATTCCTTGATCTGCTTTCTTTTCTGTTTTGAGAATCTCAAGGCGAGATTCCTTTTAAGGGAGGTAGTCTTATCACACCCCAAAAATTCCGAATTTTGGAATGTGACTAAAATTCACTAAATTTTAAAACTTTTTCTCAATAGATAAAAATTTTCTTTTAGATTATTCTAGAGAATCTATTTTATTTATCAAAAAAGATTATTTTCTAAATTATTAAATTAATTTAGGAATTATAAAATTGTTTGTTGTATTTTCATGCCACTTGCATTTTATTTTTATTGATTACGTTTAGATTCGTGTACAATTCATTCGAATTTAAATTTGTTTTGATTTTCAAATCAAAACAGGAAAATAGGAAAAAGTATTTCAATTTTTCAAAGCTCTCTTGAGCATCTTCTCCTCAGCTGGCCCAACCCTTTTCCCTTTGCTTTCCCCGTGTGCAGCCCATTTCTTCGGACCGTTTTCTCCC
>JBNLBG010000191.1:0-736 GCA_050303195.1 Allomuricauda sp.
TGCAAAGCACAGGCCTGATATGGGTAGGCTTAGTCAAGTAGCTCGTTATTTTCCTAGTTTCGCGGATGTTCGGGGCAGAAGGAAAGGATGGTGTAATCCCGACCTTAGGTGATGGATAGTGTAATCCTAACCTTGGCACAAGAGGGGGCTTCTGTAGGATGTGACTTCCACAGCGGTGAAACATCCGTGTGGATGTTTTGCGGGCTGGGAAAATCTATGAAAAGCTATGTGGTGATCTCCTGGCCATGCACCAAAGAAAGTGTACATTGGGCAAAATGGAGACTTCTAGTCGCTTAGCTAGCGATGAAATCACTACTCGTGGGTACAAGGTGCTTACCTTTGCAAAGTGTACAACTATCATGATAGCCGAGCTTGCGGTTACAAGCGGTCTGGGATCCTCTCTAGATTAGATGGATTGGTTGGAAATTGTATGGTTTTGGTTTAGTCTTTGTGGAAACTTTGTGATACCTTTGTACCCTTTGTGGATAATACTTTGTGGTATACTTTAATTCAATTAATGGGTAGTTTAGCCTACAACTTTAACCTTAGAAAATACGTGCTAATAAATTATGAGTTATGTATAGGTGCATTTCTGCTTACATTGTTATTACCTTATTTACCTTTTTATTACTCTTTGCATATCATTTTATTCCTGCACTTACTGAGTACAAACCATAAGTGTACTCAGCCTTACTATTTTTCCTCTGCTACTCAAACTTGCTGCTCAGAAGATGAA
>JBNLBG010000192.1:0-732 GCA_050303195.1 Allomuricauda sp.
TTCATTTTAATTCCAGAAAATTCCAAGCTTTGTAGTTTTTTACATTTAAACCCCTCTATTTTATTTTATTTAAATATCACCTCTCGGAATTTTACAAAAATACCCCTAAACTTTTCCAAAATTATATTTTAGTCCCTGTAATTTTACATTTAGGTCCCTGTTTAACTTTTTTATAATTACAATTAGGTCATTTTCTTAATTAATCTGTTAATACTAATTACCTATTTAATCTATTAACTTCAAACCTTCATAACTTCTTAACCGTAGCTCCGATTTAGGTGATTCTTACGCTCACGCGTTCATAGCGACAAGTAGAATATTTTAATACTATTGGTTTAGTATTTAGGTACTGTTTGATGTACTGTTTTATTTATTGTATTGTGGTTTGTGTTTTCGGTTGCCGTTAATCAGACGCGCCGACGTTGGATAATCTTCAAGACCTTCAAGAGCAAGACTTTGAGAAATTTGAGCAGCAAGGCAAGTGAATCCTTGATCAAACGCACCTTTTATTCCTTTTCCGCTCTATTTACTTATTGTTTAATGCATAAAATGATGAGTCATAGTATGTTTCCCTGCTGCATTATTCATGTGATCTTAGATTGAGGATTTGGTTCTGGGTAGTATAGTTTTGCTTAGCCTCGCAATCTTAGTTGTGTTGTTGAGTCATTACTCTTGATTTAAGATGATTCCTTGTTCAAGTCTTCCATCTTGAGAGATGTTGAGATGACTTGT
>JBNLBG010000193.1:0-710 GCA_050303195.1 Allomuricauda sp.
AAACTTTTTGAAGACTTTTCAAATCTTGAACTTTTGGAAATTGATTTAAATAATCAAATTTAAATCAAGACTTTAAACGGAAGATTTCTAAATTGATTAAGAAAAAGATTTCAAAACAAAATTTAAAATTTTTCAAAAATCAAAATCGACCTAGGGCTTAGAAATAAAAATATGCATGCCATGAAATGCAATCCTATCAATTTATTATTTAGGTGAAATGCATTAGTTGGCAAGTTTTAAATTCTTATGAAAATTAGGGTGTTACATTGAGGTACTCATTGACCGTCATGCTGCCCTGCCTCAGGTTAGTGAATTCCTTCTTCTTCAGCTTCATGGTGCCGCGGGGTACATAGTGGTTACGGAAATGAAGCCTCCATACGTGTGCCCAGGATGTTTAATTCACACGTATAGCAACAATATGATAGACAGATGCCATATTCAGTAATACAGAGTACTTATTCCTTACAGAATGACCCTTGGGTCTGAAGAAAATTACATCACTGTAGCAGACAAACTATGCGTGGGATGAGCTTCCACAGGCGTCGACCGGAGGAGAGGCCTGCCTAACAACCGTCTTCGGGATCCTGCTGGAATCCCAGACTTCCATCCTCAAATTCATCTAAACAACGATGCAGGCAAGCTGAGTAGACTTATGGTGGCTACTCGCAAGTATAAGGAAATTTATGACATGCAGGCTAACAGAAGGAAGG
>JBNLBG010000194.1:138-685 GCA_050303195.1 Allomuricauda sp.
TGTGGTTTAGAGGGATTCTTCACTGCGTTCAGAATGACAATTTTTGTTTGTCATGCTGAGTGAAACGAAGCATCCCTATGGCGACACAGCAGCGCAACCTCCGCCCGCGAGCAAGGGTTCCGGTTGGTGTGGTTTAGAGGGATTCTTCACTGCGTTCAGAATGACAATTTTTGTTTGTCATGCTGAGTGAAACGAAGCATCCCTACGGCGACACAACAGCGCAACCTTTGCCCGCAAGCAAGGGTTCCGGTTGGTGTGGTTTAGAGGGATTCTTCACTGCGTTCAGAATGACAATTGTTGCTTGTCATGCTGAGTGAAACGAAGCATCCCTATGGTGACACAGCAGTGCAACCTCCGCCCGCGAGCAAGGGTTCCGGTTGGTGTGGTTTAGAGGGATTCTTCACTGCGTTCAGAATGACAGTTGTTGCTTGTCATGCTGAGTGAAACGAAGCATCCCTACGGCGACACAACAGTGCAACCTCCGCCCGCGAGCAAGGGTTCCGGTTGGTGTGGTTTAGAGGGATTCTTCACTGCGTTCAGAATGACA
>JBNLBG010000195.1:0-683 GCA_050303195.1 Allomuricauda sp.
CCTGGCAGGTGCTCAATGCTAAAAAGTCTTTGAGAATTGAGTGGGAGCCATTCCAGGACTATTCATTTAACCGAAGTGCTTTTGGTAGTGCTCAGGAGGTAATTGTTCCTGCAGGTCGTGAAAGCAGTGCATTTCATATGACACAAATGCAGGAGATGGCTGAAAAACCTGGAAATGTTAGGAGAAAGGATGGAGATCCGGATAAAGCCTTCAGCAATGCCGCCAAGATAATAGAGCGAACTTACACAGCTCCATTCCTGGCCCATAATTGTATGGAGCCCATGAATTTCTTTGCCAACGTAACGGATGACAAGGCAGAGCTGGTGGGTCCTCTGCAAAAACCGGAATATACGGAGCAGGCATTATCAGCAAGACTTGGCTTGCCACTGGAAAAAATTGATATCAAGATGACTCGATTGGGAGGGGGATATGGGCGTAGATCTTATGCCCACTGGCTAATTGAAGCTGCAGTGGTCTCTCGGAAAATGAAGGCACCCGTCAAGCTCATTTACACGCGTGAAGATGATATGACTTCAGGTGTTTACCGACCAACATATCATGCAAAATACAGGGCTGCTTTGGATGAAAATAATAATTTAACAGCTTTTCATGTTAAAGCTGGCGGAATCCCTGAAAGTCCACTTTATCCTGATCGGTTCCCGGCTGGAGCTGTGGATAATTAC
>JBNLBG010000196.1:0-660 GCA_050303195.1 Allomuricauda sp.
TAATATATTTTTCAAGGCTTTCAGAAATCTTGACGGCATTGATTTCATCACGAATCTTAAAAATATCTTCTTTCGTCAGAATGGTCTCCAGCTTGGCATCAAATTGCATATTGGACATACGACGCATTATTTCCAGCTCTTCATGCTTCTGAGGATAATCTACATAAACCTTGAGCATAAATCTGTCCACCTGGGCTTCTGGCAATGGATAGGTTCCTTCTTGCTCTACAGGGTTCTGAGTTGCCAGCACCAAAAATGGTTTATCAAGCTTAAAAGTAGTCTCGCCAATGGTAACCTGCTTTTCCTGCATGGCTTCCAGCAGTGCTGACTGTACTTTAGCAGGAGACCTGTTAACCTCGTCTGCAAGAATCATATTGGCAAAAATGGGCCCCTTCTTTACCTCAAATTCAGATTTTTGCTGGTTGTAAATCATGGTACCAATAAGGTCTGCCGGGAGCAGGTCTGGTGTGAATTGAAGTCTTTGAAAATCAAGATGAAGTACATTGGCCAGAGTGTTTACTGTCAGTGTTTTAGCCAGACCTGGCACACCTTCCAGGAGGATATGCCCCTGGGTAAATAAACCGATTAACAATCTGTTGATCATGTATTCCTGTCCAACAACAACTTTCCCTACCTCAGAGATTACTTGCTTAACCTTCT
>JBNLBG010000197.1:0-654 GCA_050303195.1 Allomuricauda sp.
GGTTATTCTTCTCTCCGCACTTGGGCGGGCGGATTTGCCCGTCTACGCCAGAGATGCGTGGAACATGGCTGGGTTTTTCTTGGGGTCACACCCAGGCTCATTTCTTTCGAGCAGTGTTGGAAAGCATAGCCTTTGAATATGCCTACTATCTCATGGCGAAGGACTGCGAAATCGAAATCAGCGAAAGCCAACTATTGGAAGAAAATGGCAGGGCCCACTTTATGACCAAGCGCTTTGACAGGGAAGACAATGTAAAACACCATGTCCAATCCCTTTGTGGCCTGCAACATTATGATTTCAATGATATGTACGGATACAGTTATGAGCAGGTTTTTCAGACCATGCGATTGATGCGATTGACCTATCCGGAAGCTGAGCAAATGTTCCGACGAATGGTTTTCAACGTACTGGCAACAAACTATGACGATCACACAAAGAATTTTTCCTTTATCCTGAAAAAAAATGAGGGCTGGCGTCTGGCCCCTGCTTTTGACCTATGCTATTCCTATGACCCGACAAACCATTGGGTGAACAAACAGACCTTAAGTGTCAATGGAAAAAGGCTCAATATCACAAAAGCAGATCTGTTGTCCATTGCCAAGGACAATAACATCAAAAAAGGGGAACAGATCGTCAATGACATCAACGCTGTTG
>JBNLBG010000198.1:0-651 GCA_050303195.1 Allomuricauda sp.
TTTAGGGTAGTAGGGCACATATTTATAAAATGAGGCATCCAAGTCAACCATACCGTCTTCCATCATTTTACCCAAGGCCAATCCCGTTATACATTTGGAAATACTGGCAATCCGAAATACGGTTTTTTGAGTATCCACCGGAATCTTCCGCTCTACATCAGCATAACCATACCCTTTTTGAAGGATGGTTTCCCCTTTTTTAAAAACAGTCACCGAAATACCAGGCACCTGTTCTTCGGCCACAAGATTATGAAAGAGTGCCTCAGCCTTTTCCAAACCTTGGAGACCTTCCTCCGGTTTCATTTTGGGGGAAGTTGAAAATAATTGCTTGATATGAGCAAATAGTGGACTCAATACTACTGATTTGTTCTTCCGAACATAGTGAGAAATCCAAAAAAAGGAAAGCGAAACCTGTTTTAATTGAACAAAAGGAAAGTCTACTCCTTAAAAATCAATCGGCCATTAAACAATTCATCAACCTCAACTTCTGATGGACGATTAAAGCTGATGACATCCCCAGTACCCCGTATCACCCCACTGATGCGTTCCTGTGGATTGACGAATACATCATTGGAACCCCTGTGATTAATCTTTACATTTTGGGAAACAAGGTTCTCGGCTTCAACTCTTGAATCTCCGGCTGCCACAGTG
>JBNLBG010000199.1:0-633 GCA_050303195.1 Allomuricauda sp.
GACGATGAGGTGTGTACCATGACAACTTTGGAGGTTGAAGTGGCGGCTAGATCTAATTGATGAAAAGGAAAGAAAACTAAAAACTAGGGCAAAAGTATGAAAACAATAGATTTGATTGATTGTGTTGGCGTTGGATTACAATTGGCCGTGACCTATACTTATATAGGCAGTAGGACGTAGCTCTTTGAGTCGTATACGAGCAAATCTTTTCTAAACAAACTAAATCTCAAACACTAATCAGATTCTATTTGTTCTGAGAAAACCGAACCATTCAGTTTTTGCGGTTTCAGCTTTTGGCATGGATTTCTTTCACCTTTGTTCCATGATATTTCATAATCCTTTTCCATGCCTCAAAACACCTTGGATCTTCAAATCTTTAAGTTTAGCTCATTCCTTGATTTTGCTCTGAAACTGCCAAAACTGGATACTCCTATTTGGAAAATCGGACAGTCTGGTTTTTCTAGCCTTGCCAAATTTGGTCATTAATAAAAACCAAAATGAAAAGTGAGCTCGTGAGATGAAGCCCTGGCAGTGCCCCCCATTGTGCATGGACCAAAAAATAAAACAGAGAACCAATGGCGTGGAAAATCGCTGTGGATCCAAGACCTGCTCACTGGATCGAAAGCAGAAATG
>JBNLBG010000200.1:0-630 GCA_050303195.1 Allomuricauda sp.
ACAAGTCTTACCTTATTTCTTGTGACAACTCCATGCTCATCTTGCTTATTGTGGAATACCCACTTGGTACCCACAACATTTAGCTTTAGTCTCTCAACCAAAGATCACATTTTATTGTGCTTAAAGTTGTTCACCTCTTCTTGCATGACCACCACCTAATCCGGATCACGTAATGCATCTTCCACCTCGAAAAGTTCCAAAGAAGAAACAAACGAGTGATGTTGACAAAAAGTAGCAACACGTGATCTAGTAGTTACCCCTTTTTGATATCACCAAGAATCTTGTCTACATGGTGATCTCTTTAAACGGTTTGGCGCACTCTTGGGTGTGTGGTCTTGTTCTTGGTCTTTCATGATCCCCATCATCCTCATCTCCCCCTTGATCATTGCTCTCCTCTTGGTCTTGATCATTTGGTTCATCTTCTTCTTCATTTTAATCTTGATCAAGACCTTGTGCGGGTGGAGTGGTGTCATTTGGGGAATGTTCTTGAGGTTGATCATTTGGATCTTGTGGCCCTACATCATCAATAGTCATTCTTTGTAATGCATCACATGGAGCTTCCACATCATCAACAAGATCAAGATCAACTTGCTCCTTTTGAGAGCCATTAGTCTCATCAAACATTGTATC
>JBNLBG010000201.1:0-630 GCA_050303195.1 Allomuricauda sp.
TCGTTTGAGATGGTTTGGACATATCCAACGGAGGCCGGCGAAGGCACCGGTTCATAGTGGAGTAATAAGATGATCCGGTAATGAGAAGAGAGGCAGAGGACGACCAAACTTGACATGTGAGAAGTTTGTAAAAAGAGATTTAAAGGATTGGTGTATCACCAAGAAGTTAGCATTAGATAGGAGAGAGTGGAAGCTAGCAATTCATGTGCCGGAACCTTGATCTTCGGTTCCTTCTTTTTTATTGTCTTCTGTCAAAGTTTTTTTCCTGCCCCTTTTTGCTTTTTTTGCTTAGCGTTTTATTGTCTTTTCTCCTTTTGTCGAATTGGTTTTTTTATCATCATTTGTTTTTCTCATTCTTTTTTGAAATTGTTTTATTTCTGTTTCTTTGACTCATGTGGTTTCATCTCTAGCCTACCCCAACTTGCTTGGGACTAAAAGGCTTGGTTGTTGTTGTTGTACAGACTCAGGAGCAGGACCCCAGACATCTGAATACACAAGCTCAAGAGGAAATTTAGAATTACTCATAGAATTGGAATAGGGTAATTGATAACTTTTTGCTTGTTGACAAGCATCACAAATGGAATTGTTCATTGACTTTTGAAGACTAACAAGATTATGCATTCTAATGAT
>JBNLBG010000202.1:0-614 GCA_050303195.1 Allomuricauda sp.
GGCTCGGTCATGCTGCTCGTGTTATTTGTTGGTACGTTTTCCATGGTGCAGCTCTAGCTCCTACGTGAGGAAGAAGGAAAGAGGAAAGAGAGAAAAAGAAGAAAAGAAAGGAAAAAAAGAAAAGGTGGAAAATTTTCAGTGAGAAAAATAAAAGACAATTTATTAAGTTGGTTAAAAATTATTTTGTAAAATAAAAATAGGCTGAATTATAATTAAATAAAACACATGGATTTATCTTTAATTAAATTAAAACAAATAGACTAAGATGTAAAATCTAGAAAATTATGGAATGAAAAGAATTATTTTTGTACCGAAGACTCGGTCAAAAATATTTAAATAAAGAGTCAGAAACTATTTTGTAAAAAGGAGTTTCAGAAAAGATTTTAGAATTATCTTCCTTAAAGAAAAGATTGGGTTTGAAATAAATTATCTAAAAAGACAGGGGCAAGCCAGTGGTGCGACTGGGCCGGCGCATTGGGAAAAATAATAAAAAAATGTATATACAGACTAATTGTAGGGAATTTAACTAAAATAGCTAAGGGAATATATAAAAAGGTTTCTATTGTCCAGAATTTAATATTTAAATGAAATTTAATTGAATTCAAACGCATTCT
>JBNLBG010000203.1:0-602 GCA_050303195.1 Allomuricauda sp.
CAGTCAAAAAATTGTTAACTACTTTCGGTATTGAAAGTCCCTTGATGTTGCCTAGAGGGAGGTGAATAGGCGATTCTAAAATTTAACAAAACTCGTAGTGGAATTAGAACTGCAAAAACTGAACTGTCCGATTTGGTAAACTGGACACTCCGGTTTTTCCAAAATATCAAAATTGATTATCAACACATGGGTTGACTTCTTTATGTTTTTCCTTTTCTTTTACATGCTTCAAACATACTTGGATCTTCAAATCTTTCTGTTTGGCTCATTCTTTGATTCTATTTTGAAACTGCCAAAACAGGTTACTACGGTTTCCCAGAACGGATAGTCCGGTTTTTCCAGCCTTGCCAAATTTAGTCATCAACACATGCCCCCTGCCTTTTAGTTAAGCTTGCATATTAAAAGGCATTTTTGGACCAAATTTGACCTGAGGACGATGTTCACAGTGTTTCATCGGCCATTTTTGTGCTAAGGGCGATAATCCCATTATCGACCGTTTTCTAACTCAAGCGTCTTGCCAAATGCTAGGATAATACTTTTCCAAGCACTTCCTGTTAAGCGCCCTTGGTAGCAAGATTCTTTACATATTCGAAGCCTATCTT
>JBNLBG010000204.1:0-601 GCA_050303195.1 Allomuricauda sp.
CTAGCAACAAAGATAGAAACAATCAATTGATTAAAAGCTAGAATAGAGATAAATATGAAACCCTAGGTCTAGAGCTTAAGAACATGAAGAACATAAATATGCAATAGAAAGTAAATTACAAGAGACACAAGGAGACACATGATTTGTTCCCGAAGTTCAGCCAACCACAAAGGTTGCCTACGTCTCCATTGAGGAGCTCACAAAGAGTTGGGTCTCTTTCAACCCTAATCCTCTCTGAATGATCACCAAGATCTAGTTCGGTTTCCACTATCAAATCCTCACAAAGGAGAGGGCAATACAAACTTTGTGGGGTCAACCACAATCTTGGTGACTCCCGAACAACCTAGTCCATCTAGGGGAATAGATCCCCAAGAGTAATGAACACACAGAGATCATCGATGAAGTGCTTTGTTCGAAGATTGGGTGGGTCACTCAATGAAGGCTCAAATCTCTCCTTGGAGGCTTGGATTTGAGTGAAGCTAGAGGGAGAGAGAGTTTGAGTTCAAGAAGCTTTGGTTCAAAGTGTTTTTCAGTCAATGGAGTGACCAAATGAGTGAAGGGGTGTGGACCTCCTTTTATAGCCCCTATAGGGAATCTAGCC
>JBNLBG010000205.1:0-591 GCA_050303195.1 Allomuricauda sp.
TTTACGGCCGTTTCCAACGTTTTTGGTACGGTCAACCCGGTCAAGCAGCTGGTTGATGCAGCCCACAGCGTTGGGGCTTTGGCCATGGTCGATGCCGCCCAGGCAGCGCCGCACATGCCGGTAGACGTGCAGGCGTGGGACAGTGACTTCATGGCTTTTTCTGGCCACAAAATGTGTGGCCCCACTGGCATTGGTATTTTGCACGGCAAGCGGCACCTTTTAGAGGCGATGCCCCCCTTCATGGGCGGCGGCGACATGATTCGCCGGGTGACGCTGGAAGGCTCCACCTGGAATGACCTGCCCCATAAGTTTGAAGCGGGAACGCCCAGTATTGCCGAGGGGATTGGTTTGGGAACGGCCGTAGATTACCTCACCAGTTTAGGCATGGAAAATGTCCACGCCTACGAGCAGTACATTACCAACTATGCCCTGGAAGCACTAAGCGAAGTAGACAAGCTGCAAATTTTGGGGCCGTCCGCAGCGCAGCGGGGTGGAGTGGCCTCCTTCACAATTGAAGGGCTGCATCCACATGATATTGCCGAATTATTAGACAAAGATGGCATTGCTGTCCGCGCCGGGCATCATTGTGCT
>JBNLBG010000206.1:0-591 GCA_050303195.1 Allomuricauda sp.
CCTTCTCAGATTTCTGCTTCTAGGGTTGGTGTCATACCTCGGTTCTAAAAAGCAGAACCGAAGCCTCTATACATGTGCCCAGGATGTTTAAATCAAACGCATAGCAACAATATGATAAACAGATGAAATGTTTTGATTAATAGAGTAATATCCCTTACATAATGACCCGGGGGTCTGAAAAAGATTACAGAGCAGAAAACAGCGGAATTAGACTAAGCGTAGCGCAGCTTCCACAGGCTTGACCATTGGAGAGGCCCACCTAGCCTTCCTCATCTTCACCTTGCTCGTTCCATCCTTCCATGCCATCTAAAGTAATGGTGCAAGCAAGGCTGAGTAGACTTATGGTGGCTACTCAACAAGTGTGGGAAAAATATGATATGAAAGTTTTAAACAAGGGTGGCTGACTAGGGGGTTTGACTCACAGCAAGCAGTGGTTATAACTCTACCAAAAGCTTCTTGGTATCTAAGCAAACTCCAATGCCTCAAAAACAAGACCTCGATCACACCACAAAGTCCATTGCGGAGGATCGACCTAACCAACAAGTCTAACCATGCCTAACTCTATCAACCCAACCCGGGTTCCACTAATCA
>JBNLBG010000207.1:0-589 GCA_050303195.1 Allomuricauda sp.
ATGCCATTTGGGTACCAAAACACTTGTTGACTAACCATGAAGGACCTAACAAAGCTTGGGTACCAAAACTTGCTTGATCAAGTTGTAGGTGGCTTGAGATGCATTGGAAGCTTGATAATCAACAAGAAGATGGAATCATTGCTAAATTGTTAAGCGCATGAACTCTTATGCAATTTTTGACCCAATGCAATCTCAAGGACAAGATAAGTGCTTATCCTTGTACTTGAATTCAACTTATGCCTCTTTACCTTGTTCTCTTGCAAAGTAAGAGATCATATAGCAAATTACTCAAAATTCATTTCCTTGTGCCATATGATGCTCTTAATGGCTCTTATTGAGCAATGTGTTTTAGCTTGATAGGTACACTTAATTTTTGTAAATGAGAAAGGAAAGGAGACAAGTATCTAATATTCAAAAAGAAAATCAAGTAGTACCTGCAAACTAATGGATGTCAGGATGCACGCAATACCAAGGTTTTTGGTGCCATCTTCAATTCAAGAGGAGGAAGCAGGAGCGGTTATAGTGGACATTCCTGAGGTGACTCAGATATTCCAATTCCTGAGGTTACTCAGATATTCCACCAGTTCAT
>JBNLBG010000208.1:0-584 GCA_050303195.1 Allomuricauda sp.
GAAGTCCATGCACTTTGCAAAGAAGAAGAGCAATACCAAGAGAAGCTTTGTGGTTGGAACTCAAGAATGGGTCACCGATGTCTCCTCAAGTGAAGATGAGTCAAGTGAAGATGAAGATATTGTCGGTGTCGTCATCACCAACCATGAAACTCCACTTCCACCACCGCCTATGTGCCTCATGGCCAAAGGTAACTCAAAGGTAAGCGATGGTGAAAGTGATGATGAGCTTGACCCAAATGAATTCTCTAACCTCATTCATGAGTACACTTGCATCATTAAGAGGGAAAAAGGCAAGGTTAAGAAGCTTGAGAGTGCACATGCCTCACTTGAGTCATCTCACAATGACTTGCTTGCAAAGTATAATGCATTGCTCAAGGAGCATGATGAGTCACTTGTACTCTCCAAGCAAGTTAGTGATCAATATGATAAACTCAAGTTTGAGCATGTGAACCTAAGGCAAAAATACAACTATTTTGAGCTTGTCTATGAAGCATTAGAGGGTAACCTTGAACAAGCATCTAAAATTGAATCAACTAAAATTGTCAAGGTTGATGCTTCTACTTCTTGTGATGACTTGCCTAATG
>JBNLBG010000209.1:0-578 GCA_050303195.1 Allomuricauda sp.
ACCACGTGATGTCGAAGGAACGCCATGTTTCAAATACTTTTGTGATGAAATAGGCCTGAATGTCACAGTTTTAAATCGTGACGCGAGATATATGATGATATACTTTTATGTCATTAATACCGATAATGACAATTTTTTGTCAATCAATGACACATTCGATACAGCATAGATTTAACAAATCCTTGCAGTGATGTCGAAGGATTCTTGATGAAGCAAGAATTCACAAGTACACACATACAAACCATAAATTAAGTGCTATGAATATAAAATATTACAAATTTTGTTAAAGTTTCAATACAACACAATTTTTGCAATGGAAATTACACATAGATGCGGAAGTGTTACACTCAATGATACATGGGAAACACCTTGCCCTAAGATGCCACCCTAAGAAGTGGTCAACGTCTACGGGGTCTCCTAGTATGAGGTCCAACCGTCGAGTCTAAATCACTCACTAGTAACCGCCCTCGGCATCACCGAAAGGGAAAGAAGAACTACCAGAACAAAGTTAGATCAACAAGGCAAAGCCTTAGTAACTAAAGCTCAATAAGACTAACCCGTCAACGTGGCCATAAATA
>JBNLBG010000210.1:0-572 GCA_050303195.1 Allomuricauda sp.
ATGCCAGACGTTCTGGAACCTGAAAAATCATTTAAGGTGACCGTTTCCGAAGCCAACAAAAAACCTATGACTTATTCCTTGGCCGTGGTGGACGAAGGATTGTTGGATTTGACCCGATTCCGAACCCCTGATATCCATAGTGCTTTTTATGCAAGACAGGCATTGGGCGTAAAGACCTTCGATATTTTTGATGATGTCATGGGCGCTTATTCCATCAGTGTGGACAATATTTATGCGATAGGCGGCGGCGGCATTGGAGCTGGTGCCAAAAACAGAAAGGCACAGCGCTTTAAGCCGGTAGTCACTTACATAGGTCCATTTACCTTAAAAGCGGGTGAAAAAGCATCACATACCATAAACATGCCCAATTACGTAGGTTCTGTGCGAACCATGGTAGTCGCAGGAAACCTAAACAAGGCCTACGGCAATGCCGAAAAGACCACTCCGGTGCGGAAACCCTTAATGGTACTGACTTCCATTCCAAGAAAACTTTCGCCTGGGGAAACCGTGACCATTCCTGTGACTGTGTTTGCCATGGAGTCCAAGGTGAAAAACGTGAATGTTTCCATCAA
>JBNLBG010000211.1:0-572 GCA_050303195.1 Allomuricauda sp.
TCTCCACGACACCCTCAGAAATGGGTGATGCTTATTCACTGAATCTCAACGTAGAATTATCAACTTCATAATAATGTGATGATAACTATATAGATCGATGACTACATTGTAGTCATGGTTTATGATAATCAATATTGCTTGGATACCTTTGCATGTTTAGAATAAAATGCAAACCTTATAATGTTAATCAATGGAACTTGGCTAATTAACATGCTTAATAGTACTTAATCTAATGCTAGTAGGCTTATGAGTCCTTTAATTTTGTTAAAACCTCTGCATGTCTAGAGGTGATCTTTTGGTCACCTTGGATAAGTCTTACTGAGTGTAGTCGCTCAAGCTTTGCTCTTGTTGTCTTCTGTGTGCAGGTGAGGAACTGCTTCCTCTTGCCGGCGATGCCGACGAGGGTTGTCAGTGGGAAGTCCAAACCGATGAGGGTTGGACTCCGTACTGGGATCCTCAGGCTTAGAGCGCCGATGGATGACATTCTCTTTTAGGGAAAAGAGAATGATCTGATCGTTGAGATAAATTGCTTCCGCAAACTCTAATTTATCTTCTGAAGTGTAATTTTGACT
>JBNLBG010000212.1:0-571 GCA_050303195.1 Allomuricauda sp.
ATTTCTGCATGATCCACAAAAGCTTTAGATGGACATGTTTTGGAACAAGCGGCTTTCCATACTCAAATTCCCTATAATCTTTGTCGCCATGTTGCCAAAATTCTTCTACAGTCATACCTTCAAGAGCCAAGTCCTCCAATGGTTTCTTGGTTTTATAATTCTTAAGACCATCATAAAATTTCTCCACTACGGTCTTAGGATCTTTGCTGGGTTCATCCACAATGGCATCCTACTTCTTCAGAGCATTTGGTGGATTTTGAAGAGGAGGGGTAGTGTGAGGAGACTTCAGAGAATGAACATGTGGAGGAGAACGTTGCTGAGGAGCTTGTTCAATTGGTAGATTTTGAAGAGGAGGGGTAGTGTGAGGAGGTTTCAGAGAATGATGCTCAAGAGGTTGTGTAGATGGTGGATTTTCATGGGGAGGGATAGTTTGTGGAGGATTTTGATATGGAGAAGTAAATCCGATTGTGTTGCATATGATATTTTGAGAAGTTGAAATACCCTCATCCTCTCTGCTCTACGGTGAAATAATCGGTGAGGAATGAGTTTGAAGAATTATATCTTTACGGGG
>JBNLBG010000213.1:0-568 GCA_050303195.1 Allomuricauda sp.
CATCAGCATTGGGACTCTCCATCTCGCCATGCAGGACATTGTCACACCCCAAAATTTCAAATTTTGGAATGTGACTAAAATTCACTAATTTTAAAACTTTTTCTCAATATATATAAAAATTTTCTTTTAGATTTTAGAAGAGGAATCTATTTCATTTTGGAAAAGATTATTTTCTAAATTAATTAAATAAATTTAGGCTTTTATAATTGATTGTTGCATTCATGTCGCCATGCATTTATTTTTGTAATGATAAATTGCTTTAGATTTAGAAGTGCGAGTAGAAAGCATCCGCTTTCATTTGAATTTGTATTAGATTCAAATTCAAAACCAAATCTCCGTTGAAGCCTTTCCAAAATCATTGCTTTCCATTTTTGGAAAATATCCTTGGTTTCAAAATCCGATTTAAATTTGATTCTGATTCAAAAATGTATTTTTGAAAAGAAGCTCCAAAGGCTTTATTTCTAAAATCCACTTGATTTAAATTTTAAATTGAGTTTCAAAATTATCTTGATTCAAAAGTCCCAAATTTCTATTTTTAGAAAAAGGTTTAAACTTGTTAAAAGTTGAA
>JBNLBG010000214.1:0-567 GCA_050303195.1 Allomuricauda sp.
ACCTTGTATAGCCAGTGCGGAATCTCAGCACAGAACTACATACCAATTTCGTTTGATTTTTTCAATAATTCTCAAATTTGAATTTTATTTTCAATTTTGTTTGAATTTGAATTATATGTCACCTTACAAATTCAATACAAATTCAAAAATCCATATTTTCATACAAATTTTCCAATGTCACCTTACCTTTTTGCATATAGGGCAAATTATATTATATCATACAAATTCAAATCCATACAAACAAATATCAACATTAATATGAAATGTGATACATATTTTTTTCATACAGATAAATCATGCAAATTTTTCTTTGCCACATTTTCACATATAGAGCATAAGATTCTTGTCAAAGTCTTTCTTTATGTGCTTGATGTTCATTGGATTGGTGAATAGTGGCATCTCTTCAAACTGATTGACGTCCTCATCATTGTCTTCCATGTTATCAACCCCAACAATTTTTTATTTTCCAGAAAAAATAATGTGATTCCCAGTTTCTGGATCGAGTACATAGAAAATTTGTGCAAAACGGTTGGCAATCACCCATGGATCATCTTTATGACCTAAATT
>JBNLBG010000215.1:0-565 GCA_050303195.1 Allomuricauda sp.
TAGCCTCTTTCATTTCCTGGATTTCTCCTCGTTCCCTCAAAACCTAGGTTTTTTAGTTCATCCACAATAGGGAAATCTTTAGATTTAGGACTTATTTTTGAAAACTTGTTCCTTGTGTTGAGGTGACCCTTGTGTCCCAGTTTCATCTGATTTGGTGCCCTATAGCTCAAGAATCAAATTTGGGAAGAAAGGGGAGAACTTTAGAGGGAAAACATGTTTCCACAGACCTCCCAACGGACAATGTCTGATCCCAGCGGAGAAAGTCCGGCCTTACCCAGATAATGTCTGATTGACTGTTCACGTTTCCAGAGACCTCCCAGCGAACAAAGTTCGGTTCCAACCGATAAAGTCCAGTCCGAGCAGACAATGTTCACCTGACAATTTTAGCCCGATGTTCGTTCACTATTTTGGCCGTATTTTGCTAACTGGGT
This sequence comes from Allomuricauda sp., assembly GCA_050303195.1. GTDB lineage: Bacteria > Bacteroidota > Bacteroidia > Flavobacteriales > Flavobacteriaceae > Flagellimonas. The sequence continues at coordinate 432 of JBNLBG010000215.1, forward strand.
GTCCGTTTGGTCCCATTCTTCTTCTGCCAACTTCATAACTTTGTGAGGATCATTTCTATCCTATTGGTTAGTGTTTTTCATCACTTTCCTTCATGGGTTTTTATTGGAGTTTTGAACGTGGGAGATCGGAAGAG
>JBNLBG010000216.1:0-560 GCA_050303195.1 Allomuricauda sp.
CCTGTCTTGTATATCTTGCCTTCAACTTTGAAGGGGTTGGGGATAAACCGCTCGACGGTTAGTTCATCGCGATTCAGGTAGCCGTGTGAGACACCATCACCGCCAATGTGTAACTCACCCGGTACGCCGATGGGCACGGGTTGCAAGTTCTTGTCCAGGATGTAGATGTCTGTATTGGCTATCGGCTTGCCGATGAGAATACTTTCATCTCCCTGCGGTATTGGCCAGATCGTTGACCAGATGGTTGTCTCCGTGGGGCCATACATGTTCCACAATTCCCCCACCCGCTCCAATAGGTCGTTGGAGAGTTGGCGCGAGATGGCTTCACCACCGGAGAGAATCTTCAGATTCTTGTCTCCCTGCCAGCCACCACTGACGAGCATGTTCCAGGTAGCTGGAGTAGCTTGCACGATCGTCGCTTGATGCGCCGCAATCGCTTCGGCCAGTAACTGCGCATCCATGGCCACATCCCGTTCGACAATGACCACTTTGGCACCGACAACGATGGGCAGGAACAGTTCGAGAACCGCAATATCAAAGGAGAGAGTCGTCACTGCAAT
>JBNLBG010000217.1:0-556 GCA_050303195.1 Allomuricauda sp.
GAGCCGTCCACTTGCAGCCACATGCAACAGCAGGGTAGTAACAAGTGGCAAAGATGCTAGCAGAGTAACAATAGACTACTATGGCATTCTTCAAAAAATTATTGAGTATATGTTTGGGGTCACCAAAGAGCTAAATGTTGTGTTTTTCAATGTGATTGGTTTGATCCAATCCACGGCATCAAAGTGGATGATTTCGGTATGGTGGAGGTCAAGAACTAATCACGCTATTTAGGCAGTAATCTTTTTGCTTGCACATCAAGTGCAATAGATGTACTACCTAAGTTATCCTCACCCAAGCTTGAAAAATTGGTGGGTGATATATAAAGTTAATCCCGAAATGCACACTCATCGAGATGATGAGTACATAGAAAGACACAAGGATGATGATATCTATCAAAAATAAATTGAAGGACAACAGAATTTTACGGTATCTGGTGGGGCATGTCTCACAAAATTAGCTACAAGTGACACAGAGTTATTGGATGAAGAACCATGTCCTTCGAAGAAACACCTTTGGAAATCAAAGCGTCTTTTTGAATGATAAGAAAGATGTGAA
>JBNLBG010000218.1:0-554 GCA_050303195.1 Allomuricauda sp.
TTGGAAAACTTAGATTAAATTATGCTCAAGTTGGTAAGGATGCTCCATGGGGAAGTACAAAAGACAGATATGTAATTGAATCTCCTTTTAATGGTAATCCTTTGGTGAGAATGACAAATAGTAAGGCCAACAATGAGTTGAAACCTGAAATCTCAAGTAGTATTGAGGGTGGTTTAGAAATGAATTTTTTCTTGAACAGGTTAGGATTTGATGTTGCTTATTACAAAACAAATACAGTTAACCAAACTGTTCCTTTAGCTACCTCAAGAGCTACAGGCTACTCCTCAAAATTTGTAAATATTGGTGAAGTTGAAAACAAAGGTTTTGAAATCTCACTTAAAGTTGCTCCTTTAGTTACAAATGATTTCCGTTGGGACATTGTTTTAAACTGGTCAAAAAACATTAATGAGGTTATTTCTTTAGGTGATGATATACAGAATTTACAACTTGCAGGACTTCAGGGAGGTGTAACAATTAATGCACGTGAAGGAGAGCCTTATGGCGTAATTCAGGGAACAGATTATGTTTATCATGAAGGCCAAAAAGTGATTGGT
>JBNLBG010000219.1:0-551 GCA_050303195.1 Allomuricauda sp.
GACCGTGATTGGACACGTGGTGGCTTCTCCGTGGGGCTGCGCGTTAGGGTGACCCAAAAGATATACTATCTCAATTCCTTTTTACTTATTGTCGGCTAGTTTAAAAATAAATTAACCAATAACAAATAAAAAGAAACGGATGTAGTAATAATCAGTGTGCAGTGCGCCTACTTGCTTTCCAATCTCGTCACATTTTTCCCCATTACATATATGAATGCTTTATTTTGTTACCAAATCATTGTTCTAAACTTACATGGTTCTAAACTGAAAAATATCATATATTTTATTATAATTTATTTATTACTAAAAAATAAATCATAACTTATAATTTTACATAGAAAGTTAGTACTTTGAATAAAATAAGTGAACAAACATAACATAAAAAATCCTACCGTGACAATAATTTAAGAATAGATGGAATATTGTTTTAAGATCATAAGGCAGAAAAATGAATCAAAACAACTGACAGTTATTTTGTAAAATATTTCCAAAAGAGATCGTAGTGGCTAGTGTAATTGTACAAAAACTTGAAGCTGAAATACAACATGTAT
>JBNLBG010000220.1:0-543 GCA_050303195.1 Allomuricauda sp.
TAGATATTTGGCCGGGCGGCCACACTTGGCCTCCACTCAACTCCCACTTTCATTCTTGACCATATCTTGCTCCTCTCATGCTCACTCCACTGACCAAAAGCATCAAAAGTAAAGCAAATTCCCTTCATCCTTTTCCAAAGTTCTATTTATTTATTTTTTGAAATTTTTAGATTTTATATTATGCAATGATGAAATAAACAAGCTATGGAAAAGGAGAAAATAAAAATGGTGGATGAAAGGGGGAGAGATAAAAAATAAATATGCAATTGGTGGAAGAATGACTGAAAATAAAATATGAGATAACTAACGGTTTATTCTCCCGACGAGAGTGTCACATTTTAGGTCTATGAGCAAGACCATCTCCATACCTGAAGATTTAGGTTGTTGTGTGACTGGAGAATTTGTCGCAGTTTATGTGGCATCCATGATGCACCAAGTGGATTTCACTGAGAAATTCTCCGCTGCACTGGGCTCCTTGTCGGGTGTCATAGCATTTCCCGGACTGACTCCTCCCAGAGATCCTCCAGTAGATTTTGGGGCCTT
>JBNLBG010000221.1:0-546 GCA_050303195.1 Allomuricauda sp.
AATATAGCTTTTTAAGATTTTGCGTAATTAATAAAATTCCAAACAAATTTTATTCATAAAAGTTCAATTAAATTTTTTTAACTATTATTTATCATATTGATAATTAGAGATTTGTGGGAATGAATTTTTATACAATAAAAAAATATTAAAAGGATGTTTGCAGTTTGAAAATCATTTTCATTACCTTTGCATCCGCTTTTGGAGGGAGGGTCTGGAAAAAGACTCACAAAGATGCCGGAAGGGCATCAAAAGTTCTTTGAATGAATGTAATAATTTGACAGTTATCCGCGAAAGGATTCTTTGATTCTTTTATAGGGGTTAGGACAAACAGTATTGTCCCTTATGGGGCGAAAGATCTATATACAATGGAGAGTTTGATCCTGGCTCAGGATGAACGCTAGCGGCAGGCCTAATACATGCAAGTCGAGGGGCAGCATAGTCTTCGGACTGATGGCGACCGGCGCACGGGTGCGTAACGCGTATGCAACCTACCTATCACAGGGGGATAGCCCGGGGAAACTCGGATTAATACTCCATGGTATTAAA
>JBNLBG010000222.1:0-537 GCA_050303195.1 Allomuricauda sp.
CTAGGCCAAATTTGAATTCATTCAATATACACATATTTAGGGGAGCTAACTCTATATGTATGGATCAAAATGCTTATTGAATATTCTTTCAAATCTTTAATTAAGGTTTGTCATCAATTACCAAAATGGGGGGAGATTGAAAGTACATCTAGGCCCTTGTGTGGGTTTTGGATGAGTGATGACAAACAATTAGAAGTCTAATCTTTTATTGAGTGTTTTGTAGAGAAATAACTCCCGTGTAGAGCTTAACGCTTAACCAAAAAAGGAAAAAGAAAAGAAGGTGTTAAATGCATGAAAATTGGAGTTTTATATTTTATTTAAGTCATAGAAAAGTCGTACTATCAAGAGGGACGCATCAAAAAAGTTTAGTGAGAGGACGATGTGCTTAACCATCCAAAAACCTTTTTCCAGATTTTCACCGAACTTGTCTGGTGAAATTACCAGCTTCCAGAAACTCTCACCGGCTTTCAGAGGTGGGAATCGGACTTGTCCGATCCCTACACCAGACTTGTCCGGCCCGTGGCTGACTTCCAGAAA
>JBNLBG010000223.1:0-536 GCA_050303195.1 Allomuricauda sp.
TATGCATCCACTGCCAGTACATTGAAGCCATTTGAAAAGAAGTTTTTGAAGAAGTGATTTTCTCCTCAAATATCATCAAAACCCCCAAGTCCTCAAGAGATGGAGCATAGAAAAAAGAGAGAGAAAAGGTATTGAAAAAAGAGAAAAAAGAAAAAGAAAGAAAAAGGAAAAAGAGGAAGAAAAAGAAAAGCTCCAAGAGTCTCTTCAAATAAAGGGGAAGTCAATATTCTAAGAGGAGAAAAACACTTCAACTTCAAAATCTTCTTTTTGATGTGATTCCATTTTCTCCCCCTCCATCATACCATTTCAAAAACCCTTTTCAAAATCATTGAGAAAGTTTTCTTAGCTCTTTTTGGACCATCCTTTAACTTGGCAATATACATGACTTGAGTTGTACCCTTTCTCTTTACCCATGAGCTCCACATGTTTAGCTTTTAGAGGGTAGGATGAAAAGGAACATTGGCTGAGCCGAGTTGAGGAATCACTTAAAAAAAGAGTTCCTGAGTGCCTAATGTTGAGAAACCATAATATCATTG
>JBNLBG010000224.1:0-529 GCA_050303195.1 Allomuricauda sp.
ATTCACACCATCCAGTACGCGCTGCCCCATTTGGGCGGCGTTGGCGGGCAGATTTTCTCGTTCAATGATATCCAGATTGACCAGTGCCACCGCACAGCAGGTGGCATGGCCGGAGTAAGTGTAGGCGTGCATCCACTTTTCGTTGGGCGGCGCACTCATGATCACTTCCCGAATCTGGTTGGAAATTTGGATGCCGCCCAATGGCAGATAGCCACTGGTGATCCCTTTGGCAAATGACATGATGTCCGGCTGAATGCCGTAGCGGTTCAGACCAAACATCTCACCCGTGCGGCCAAAACCGGTAATCACCTCATCGGCAATCAGCAGTACATCGTATTCGTCACAAATCTGGCGGATGCGCGGGAAGTAATCATCCGGCGGTACGATCACACCGCCCGCCCCTTGCACCGGCTCAGCGATGAAAGCAGCCACTGTGTCGGCACCCTCGCGCAGAATCGCTTCTTCCAGCGCCCGCGCGGCCGCCTGCCCGATTGTTTCACCAGACCGCACCTCCCCTTCAAAACGATAG
>JBNLBG010000225.1:0-524 GCA_050303195.1 Allomuricauda sp.
TTTTGCTCTTTTTTTCAAAAAAATGACAAAAAAAAGGAGTGAGAGTTTTATAATTTGCAGAAATCCTATATATTTGCAGTTCGATTTAACTTATGTAAATTGTTGATAATTAAATATTTTTAAAATGACAAAAGCAGATATCGTTAATGAAATTTCCAAAAACACTGGAATCGAAAAAGTAACAGTACAAAAGACTGTTGAAGCTTTCATGGATACCATCAAAACATCTTTATCAAAAAACAAAAATGTTTATTTAAGAGGTTTTGGTAGCTTTATCGTTAAGCAAAGAGCTGAAAAAACTGCCAGAAATATTTCTAAAAATACAACTATTATTATTCCTGCGCACAACATTCCATCATTTAAACCATCAAAAACATTTGTAACTAAAGTTAAAAACAACGTAAAATAAGTTGTAGCTTTTGTTTTTAAAATTATAAATGCACTTTTGGTGCATTATCAAATTATTGTAAAATATATTAAAGGAAGCGATTATGCCAAGTGGAAAGAAGAGGAAAAGACATAAG
>JBNLBG010000226.1:0-523 GCA_050303195.1 Allomuricauda sp.
AAAAAGTCAACACAAGGGTCGTGTAGCTTTGGCGCGATCACCAAAATCTGAAGAAGCTAAGTGCATATTGGGTCGTATCTGGTCAGGTATGCATCGAAAATGAAGCAGATACTAAGCACGTAGAAAGCATGGTTATTGCTTGTTTGGACGAGGGTTCGAATCCCTCCGGCTCCACTAAATCACCATCAAAACAACACATTAAACCTGTAAATTACTGATTTACAGGTTTTTTTATTTTATTTAGTTTCATTTAAACTCGAATAATGTCAAATAAAAAGGCACCTAATCGATACCCATTTTAAAAATATAAAAGTGGTATCGATTTCTTTGTAATTATCTCTTTTTTAGATTTTTATAAAACTCTATAAATTATTTTTTATACCTTTATTTGGCAAGAATCGATACCCAAAATATGTCAAATTCCTTTGCATCTCTATTTTACCTTAAAGATAAACGGCTCGACAAAAACGGAAAAGCCGGACTATACCTGAGATTAACGGTGAATGGCCAGCGTTCGGTCATA
>JBNLBG010000227.1:0-521 GCA_050303195.1 Allomuricauda sp.
TAGTTCTTCGTGGCGGCGTCCTGGGCGTTGGTCGGGTCCGTCACGTTCGTGATCGATGTCCCGGCGCTGTTGCCCTCCGAGAGTACCTCGGATAGCGTCTGGTCGTCAGTATCCACGGTATGGTTCAAATCAGAAATCTGACTTTCAGTAATTGTTATGTTAGCTTCATTGATATCAATATCTATTTCATCATTCGTAACATCATTTGTTATCGTAATCTTGTTGGATGCTGCATTGATGTTCTTGAACTCAAGATTAACCCCAGTTTTCCTAGCAAACGTTCCAACTCCTCCTGTACCAACATTTGAAGCTGTGTTTGTTTGACCAGAAGTTGCTGCAAAAGCATCCACTTCTGCTTTTAGTTCTTCAATTACATTCTGAACATTTCCCGAGGTCAATGTTGTTGTGCTTGGGTCGTATGGTATATCAATAGCTTCCTGTGATTCCGTGAAGGTGCTGTTCACCACATAGGGGTCACCACTGGTGCCCGTGCCGCTCACGCTGATGTCCGTGCCGGCGTT
>JBNLBG010000228.1:0-521 GCA_050303195.1 Allomuricauda sp.
CGAATCTTTCCCATAATCTTGGAACGCTCCGGTGTGGTATAAAAACCGCTTTCCTCATTAAATCGAGGGACTTTGATGCGTTCTTTCGGATACTTTTTGGGCATACGGGAATATACGAAGGTTTCAATCAAAAATAAACTGAAGGGGGTGTCATTTCGAACTGTCAGATTGAGCACAGTCGAAATCGAAGTGAGAAATCTCAAGTCGATTAAAGATTCTCAATTGTCACTTCGTTCCTCATTTCGAAATGACATAGGGGTCGTAGTCATAAAAAAACCCAAACTCCTATTGGAATTTGGGTTTTGTCCATTGAAATATTTTGGCATCTATCCCTTCAACGAAGCAGATAGATATTCTCGGTTCATTCGGGCAATGTTGGTCAATGAAATCCCTTTGGGGCATTCCACTTCACAAGCACCGGTGTTGGTACAGTTTCCAAAACCCTCCAAATCCATTTGGCGCACCATGTTCTGAACCCGCTCCACGGCTTCGATTCTACCTTGTGGCAATAAAGCAAATTG
>JBNLBG010000229.1:0-521 GCA_050303195.1 Allomuricauda sp.
TAAGCCCATTCACCACCTTGTTCTCTAGGTGTTTGACTTTGTCTTCAAGAGTGGGGATCTGGGAGGCAAACCTGTCAGCAGAGATCTTCAGGTCCCTGACTACCCGAGAAAGTACATCAACTTCAATTTGACCTATGATTCGGGCAGCCTTTTCCTCGTCTAGATCCACTTTCAAGTCTATGAAGGCTTTGGCAGCTGAGTCTGGAGGACCAGGCATGATGCCAAGGGCCATAAGTTGATCTCGGTACTCTGCAAAACATGATAATAGTCAGTCCAGAGTTACTCGGACATGAATCAATTATTGAAATAAGAAGACCGGAGAGGCTTGCCATCAGTCGCCTAGCTCTCTTCGGCCAACTAATCTTTGAGCTCTTGATTTTGAGCAAGGAGGACCAAGTTGAGCTTGCTCACTCCTTTAAGTTCATCTTCAAAGGATTGAGTCTCTGCCATCCACTTAATCGCCACCTTCAGAAATTGGTCCCTATCTTGAGAATGCTTGACCATCGCCTGCATCGGAGACA
>JBNLBG010000230.1:0-521 GCA_050303195.1 Allomuricauda sp.
TTAAGATAAATGCTGAAAAATTCTGCCACTGTCATAATTAAGTTAAGATTAAGTTTAAGAAATTAGGCTGTGGGTAAATTTTAGAGATTAAGTTTTGAGATATTTAGTGGCAATTTTCTGTATTTTTTAGGATTTTAGTGTTCTTTTCTGATTAAATTTAATCCAATGATTAAATTTGATCAGAAATTAAGTTAATTAAGAATTATGATTAAGTTTTAAATGTAATAATTTTGCCACTATTTCATTAAGTTTATAATTTATGCTTCCGCTGTGTTTTTACACTATTTTAGATATTATTTTGTTCGTCCACCCTTATGTAAGCATTGTTTATTCTTGTTGATCAAATTAGAACCAACGGGAAAATTTGATTACAAAATTGAATGATTTTAAGGTGATATGAGTTATCACAACTTAAGTTTGAATTGGTTCTACCTCTACCTATGGTAGTATAGAATTAATTAAGTTTTAAATATATTTACATGTGCTTATTTGACTTATGATAAATTTGTGCATGTGAATAT
>JBNLBG010000231.1:0-521 GCA_050303195.1 Allomuricauda sp.
GGGACGAGCAGCGGCGGCAGCTCTAATGAACGGAGGGAGACGATTCCCCTCAGTGGGCTGGCTTCTGCCGAAGTGGGCCACATTAGCCAAGCTGCGGCTGGGCTGGCACAGAAAAAAATAAAAAAAATGAGCTGGGCTGCTAAGGCCATCGGGCCAAATTGGCAATGGGCTGCGAAAAATTCTTTTCATTATTTTCAAACAAAGATTTGAGTTTTTAAAATGAAGGATTCAAATGCATTTATACCAATTTTGAAGGTTTTTCAAATCTGAAACATTTTTTAAAAAAATAGTTTGAATATTCAAATTCAAACCAAGGCTTAAATGGAAGACTTTTAAATCAAATAGGAAAAAAATTTCAAAATGAAATTTAAATCTTTGCAAAAATCAAAATTGACCTAGGGCTCAGAAAAACAAATATGCATGCCATGAAATGCAATCCTATCAAATTATTATTTTGGGGGAAAACCATTAACTTGGCAAATTTTAAAATTTTATGAAAAACAGGGTGTTACAAAGGAGTT
>JBNLBG010000232.1:0-517 GCA_050303195.1 Allomuricauda sp.
TGCTGCGCGCGCTCTAGCCGCGTTCCGGTTGGCATGGCCCTGCGAAAGGCCATGGCATGGGCCTGGCCAGCTGGGCCTGGCCTGTTAGCCACTGTGGCTCTAGGCCACGCTGAGCCCAAAGGATTAGTGTATTTTTCTATTTTTTCAAATGGAATTTCCATTAGAATTAAAATTCAAATATGTTTAGATCAAATCCATTTGAATTCTGTTCAAACTTAGAAATTTGATCAAATTGCTTCCAAACTTTGAAAATCAATATAAATTCATAGAAAGTTCAGAAAATGCGAAGTAAATTTTGTATGAATCCCCTTGAGTAGGGGTAGGCATTGGGCTTGACCAAAACCTGTTTACTCATTGATGTTGTGTATAAAATTCCAAGAATTCAAATCATTGAATAAATTAATTGTGACAATATGTACAACATTTAATCTTGAAACTTTGCATATGCTCATATCATGTTCATTAGCTTGTACAAAATAGCTCATATTTTATCTCTGCTCATATATTAATTTATAAT
>JBNLBG010000233.1:0-515 GCA_050303195.1 Allomuricauda sp.
CTACACGTTCTGTATTGCAAGACCTGTGCAAAATATTCCAAAAAGAATACCAAGTTAACATCACTATGTGATAAGGCAGGGCTTTCATCCCTTTCTAATGATGACAAGGAGTGTATGAAGCGTGATTTGGAGAATCGGCTTCAGAAATAGCGGTCCACTACCCAGAATAGGCATAACCATAAAATAGGTATTCCTTCCACCCAAAATGAGACAAAGTAACGGGATTGCATTTTTTTGCTGGACATAAGTACAAAAATCATAATTGCACAAAGAATACATCGCAACAACACCTCATACTCATAGATACCATCCCTAAAAAAGGTCAAGAAAAAGAAAATCACGGTCAGAGCAATTCCAATCCTTTTGGTTTTTTTGATTCCATAGACTTGGGGCAGCGTTCGTAAATTCGTATCATCCCATTGCAGATCCCTAATTTCGAAAGGTAGGATCATCACCAACACAAAAATAAAGCGTTGCAAAAACAATATCCATATATCCCAATGCAATGCGATTTT
>JBNLBG010000234.1:0-515 GCA_050303195.1 Allomuricauda sp.
CTACACGTTCTGTATTGCAAGACCTGTGCAAAATATTCCAAAAAGAATACCAAGTTAACATCACTATGTGATAAGGCTGGGCTTTCATCCCTTTCTGATAATGATAAGGAGTGTATGAAGCGTGATTTGGAAAATCGGCTTCAGAAATAGCGATCCACTACCCAGAATAGGCATAACCATAAAATGGGTATTCCTTCCACCCAAAATGAGACAAAGTACCGAGATTGCATTTTTTTGCTGGAGATGAGCACAAAAATCATGATTCCACAAAGAATACATCGCAACAAAACCTCATATTCATAGATACCATCTCTTAAAAAGGTCAAGAAAAAGAAAATCACGGTCAGCACAATTCCAATCCATTTGGTTTTTTTGATTCCATAGACTTGGGGCAGTGTTCGTAAATTCTTATCATCCCACTGTAAATCCCTAATTTCAAAAGGTAGGATCATCACCAACACAAAAATGAAGCGTTGCAAAAACAATATCCATATATCCCAATGCAATGCGATTTT
>JBNLBG010000235.1:0-514 GCA_050303195.1 Allomuricauda sp.
AGTTTAAGTTAAATCAAACCGGGAAAACGAAACTCGTAAATCACCTCTCTTCAACTGACCGCAACATTCTTATCCGCAATCGAAATTTTGCGTTCTACCCACCGTTAGAAAGGTTGCAAAATCCTCTAGGACTTTGGTATTTGAGGTTTTCCCAGTTTTCGTATGGAAGTGGGCTTAAAGTCCAAAGTTGTCCAGACAGTTCGATCTGTCCAGAACTGACACCTCCTCCAACTTCCAGTGGCCATAACTCCTGAACTGTTGGTCGGATGAGGGCGTATTTGTGCTTTCTGGAAAGTTAATAAAATTCCCTATCGCTTTTACATTGGACATTTCTCCTGATTCTGCACCAAATTCAGTCAGAAGGATTTTGCGAGATTGTCATCAGTCCAAATCAGAATCTGTATTCAGGGTTCTTCCACTTGTGCACTGTGTTCCAATGATCATAACTTCTTCTCTGTTTATCAGATTTGAGCATATGAGTAATGAATGGAAAGTTGGCATGAGTTTGGTATTG
>JBNLBG010000236.1:0-510 GCA_050303195.1 Allomuricauda sp.
TGAGAAGATACAACCCTTCAAACATTGCTAATCGTTAAGCAGACTCAATAGAAATTCTGCGAGTCTAAAAACTGGATCGTGGAGCTTTATTTGGACCCCGAAAACAAATACTTCCCAGGCTCAAGAATTTTTAAAATTTTGTACACATGCAGAACAGACTATAAGGAACACTTTACCTTTTGGGAGTGTGGTCTAAATCGATTTCAGTAAATTCTGAAAAATTGATTACCGAGCTTAATGGTCCACATTGTACAGAACTTAGATAACTTTGAATTTGAATTTAGACTTTGAAATTCAACAATATTTATGGTCTCTTAAACACGTGATTAACATAATCATATGGATTAGAGACATGGGGTGTTAGAATCAGGAAAACTGCTCGGCTACATGGTATCGTCCCAGGGAATTGACGTGAACCCGAAGAAGGTGGAAGCCATCGAACAATTGCAACCACCTTGGACCTGAAAAGAAATCCAGAAGCTTTCAGGAATGATGGCAGCACTCAGCCGA
>JBNLBG010000237.1:0-509 GCA_050303195.1 Allomuricauda sp.
GTCGACCTCAATCAATTATAAGATTGAAGGGCATACAGGCACTTTTGGGATAATTCCTTCTTTTAGCAGAACCTTTTGTGGTAGTTGTAACCGTCTTCGGATAACTGCAACAGGAGATGTGATTACGTGTTTATATGGTGAACCTAAGGCCAATTTGCGGGATTTAGTTCGTGGTGAATCCAATACCGAAAAAGTAAAGGACACCATCCTCACTGCCATTGGAAACAGAGCCAAAACAGGTTTTGAAGCACAAGAGAAGCATTCCCAAACCGTATTTGACAGTTCCATGACTTCAATAGGAGGCTGATTTTCGGATAAAAACACTATAGTATGGCCAGCACAACACCCAAACTTTATGGATTGGTCCTTGCAGGAGGAAAAAGTACCCGAATGGGCTCGGACAAAGGCTTGTTGACCTACCATGATGTTCCACAACAAGAATACTTATATCATTTATTGGGACAACTTTGCGATGATGTCTTTCTGAGCATTCGTGACGAACAAAAAGT
>JBNLBG010000238.1:0-508 GCA_050303195.1 Allomuricauda sp.
CTTGAGGAGAGGACGGAGATGATCGCTGACCTCGAGCAGCAGCTGTTGGAGCTTTAGGGACAGGCACCACCTGGGCCTGTCGAGCATGAGGAGATCAATGCCATATTGGGCATCGATGAGGACTAGGTCTCGTCGCTGTAGGATTGGGGGAGACAAAATTTTCATTGGATTTGGGTTAGGCTAGCAAGTAGCTTGATAGCTTGTAACCTCGGATGTGACCCGTGGCGTGAGAACAAGGTTCTCATGCCCATTTTGTTTTTGATAGGTGGGTTTCATTGTAGCCACTTACTCGGATGTCATGTAACTTGGATGTAACCTTTGGATGATGGATAAGCAATGAATGGGAATGGATGTTATACTCTGAATGCAATTGCCCCTTTTTCTATATATTGTATTTATCTTATGCATGGCTTACATCATATTCTACTGGACCGTTATGAATACCTAATGATGCAAAGCTGTTTATGGCAGATGGTGCGCACGAGAACCACCGACGATGACGTGTTTG
>JBNLBG010000239.1:0-507 GCA_050303195.1 Allomuricauda sp.
AAAAACTGCAAGAAATGCAGTGAAGAAACTTCGTGGAACAAACGAAAAGGAAGCTGCCGTTGAAATGTTTCCTAAAGTAGCTGGTATGCTTGATAAACTAGCCAAAAGAAATATTATTCATAAAAATAAAGCTTCTAACTTAAAATCTAAGTTAGCAAAGCACATTAATAAGCTGTAATCAGCTTTTTTAATGCTCCGTTCGTCTAGGGGTTAGGACGCCAGGTTTTCATCCTGGTAACAGGGGTTCGATTCCCCTACGGAGTACTTGAGCCTTCATGCGAAATCATGAGGGCTTTTTTTATGGTTGTAATTTTGGTAAAATAGAATACGATAATTACTTTCGTTAGATGTTGTTGATATACAATTTGATCAATAACTGATTATTTTAACCAAATATAACCATGACCTACGAAAAACTTAGTATTAAGAATTGGGCAGTTGAAGATCGTCCAAGAGAAAAATTACTATCAAAAGGAATCTCCAGTTTATCTAATGCAGAGCTTATTG
>JBNLBG010000240.1:0-506 GCA_050303195.1 Allomuricauda sp.
AAACAAAAGACATAGAAAACGGCCCTTGGGAAATTATCAAGTTTAAACCATCCTATCACGATCATACAATCTTTTTTGATGATGATGGGAAAATTTACATGATCTGGGGAGTGGGCGATCTGCGTATGGTTGAACTCAAGGATGATTTGTCAGGAATCAAAGAAGGTACAGAACGTGTGCTCATTGAAAATGCCAGTGCGCCAGCCGGTGATAATATCATGCTAAAAGCGGAAGGTTCCCAGCTGTTCAAGGTGAATGGAAAATATTATTTATTCAACATTACCTGGCCCAGGGGCGGCATGCGTACCGTACTTATTCATCGGGCAGATAAAATTACAGGACCTTACGAAGGCAAGCTGGCCTTGCAGGACAGGGGAATAGCCCAGGGAGGATTGATCGATACACCGAATGGTGACTGGTACGCCTATCTTTTCAGAGATTACGGATCAGTTGGGCGTATTCCATATCTGGCTCCAGTCAAATGGGAAGAAGATTGGCCTGTGATC
>JBNLBG010000241.1:0-506 GCA_050303195.1 Allomuricauda sp.
GTCACTGTCATGCCAAGGCCCTTTATACTAAAACTTGCTTCGAGATTGGATTAATGATGTCGGCCATGAGGCTATCCGTATCGCTTATCTTTTAAATTGATGCTCTAAAAGAATATTGTCTGATCTTTATAACACATATTTTATTTTATAGTATAACTTTTTTTAATTATCTGTGCTCCTCATACTCTAAATTCTTACTCTATATCAACTATCATCCTTATTTTATTATATTTCATACAACTAACATCTTTTCTCTCATTCCCATTTCAACTACCATCATTTTCTTTTTTATTTATATCTTTACCACATTCTAACTTTATTACCCAAAAATAATATAGTTAATATAATTTGTAAATAACAATTTATAAAAACAAATAATTAATTTCCTTTATTTCTCTATTTTTCTTTTTTCCATTTTCCCCTTTCTCTTTCTCTTTCCCTTTCTTTTTCCTTTTTATTTTCCCTCTTCCCTCCTTCACAGGTTCATTTCTTCCTTTATCCACTGC
>JBNLBG010000242.1:0-505 GCA_050303195.1 Allomuricauda sp.
AAACATTTCTTGAGATGGGGTGTTCACAATAGTGTCACATAATACGTTCTTGGAACAAATCATGTGCACATAGCCTTTTCGTGTACATAAATTAATAATTTTTTAAAAAAATATCTGAAATTTTTTACACATATTCTTTCGATCCTACTGCAACTTTGTATAAAATTTTAAGTTCAAATTCATAGTCAATAAAAAGTAGAAAAAGGATAAATTTCTGATAGATTTATGGGTAATAAATCTGTCAGAAATTTCTCTTTTTTGTTACTGATAAACTATAATGAGTTTAATCTTGAAATTTTATGTACAGATGGAGTAGAATGAAAATAACATGTATGATTTTTTTAGATTTTTTTCAAACCTTATTATTTTATGTGTACGATGAGTCTATATGCACAGGACACATTCCTGTGGCATCAAATCCGAGTCAATCTCATTGCCTGGCTGGCCACGGCCTACGCGTATCTGAAACGAATTAGGCCTCGTTCGGCATGGAGGGATTAAAAAT
>JBNLBG010000243.1:0-502 GCA_050303195.1 Allomuricauda sp.
TGGCCAATTCCTCAAAACCCATTTCCACCAATCCCGGTGGTCTTTGTGGCCAAGGGTGCATGGTATGCCAAAGTAATGCCCCAGAAAATGTCGCATGGGCCTTCAATCCGAGTCGTCTACTTACAGTGGCCGCTTTTTTTACTGTGTCAATGGCCCACTTGGTACGTTCTTTGGGTTTTCCCCTAAGGGCATCGGGGGCAAAATTGTCGAACATGATATCATAGGCCGGGTGCACCGCTACCAATTGTCCCTGCAAGTGAGTGGACAACTCCGTAATTTCAAGGCCATAGGAATTTATTTTTCCCTTGAGCTCATCGCAATAATCCTGACTTTCAGCGGCCTTCTCCAAATCGATCAGGAACGATTCCCAGGTTGGTATTTGAATTCCTTTGTATCCAAGCCCAGAGGCCCACTTACATAATCCGTCCAAGGAATTGAACGGAGGTTGGCTGTCCACAAACTGTGCCAAGAATACAGCCGGTCCTTTGATTGTTTTCATTTG
>JBNLBG010000244.1:0-502 GCA_050303195.1 Allomuricauda sp.
CCACGACCAGACGGCTGCAGGAAAATTAAAGGCACTCACAACTCCTACTATTCCCAGCGGATGATACTGATCATATAGCCTGTGATCATCTCTTTCTGAGTGCATGGTAAAACCATATAACTGCCTGGATTGCCCTACCGCAAAATCACAGATATCAATCATTTCCTGTACTTCTCCCTCTCCTTCTTGTAGGCTTTTTCCCATTTCATAGGAAACCAGCCTGCCCAGGCTAGCTTTGTTCTTTCTCAACACGTCGCCATACAGTCGTACGACTTCACCTCGTCTGGGGGCGGGCCATCTGCGCCAGACCTCAAAGCCAGTATGTGCAGACTCAACAATGGATTCGTAAACACGATCAGAGGTAGTTGATATCTTGGCGATAACCTTGCCATCTACAGGAGACAAAGAGGTCATTGTGTCTTCTGTTTCTATTATATCACCATTTATCCAGCTCCCTGGATTGTGGTTTTCTATACCTAGTTGCTTCAGAAAATCAGAAACC
>JBNLBG010000245.1:0-502 GCA_050303195.1 Allomuricauda sp.
TTCCACAATATGAATGTTGATATCTTAATGAGTAGAATGCAACGGGAAAAGACAGAGTCAAAAAGGGCCCATGGGCAGGCCGGGCGGCCAAGACGTGTGACTGACCAGCCACAATTTGCCCCCAAAAATTCTTGGATTTTTCCCAATATTCCCTTATAAATTACTCAATTCACTCCTACCCCTGTTTTTGGAAATTTGGAAAGAAAATTTTGAAAAGGGAAATTTTGGAAAAGGGAAATCCTAATCTAGGGATAACTACGCTATTTAGGTCACGCAAACCTGAGGATCTAATCATTCTAGCTCAAGAAAATTGAGAACATCCAGTTCCTCAAAATCTTGGGGGTTTGGCTCATGGAATATTTTATGGCATTGGCCATTTGCCTTGAATGTATACCCTTCATCGCACTGGAGGGTGACTGTGCCGTGATCTGCGACATGCAGTACTAAGTAAGGGCCTTCCCACTTACTATGAAGCTTACCATCACCAAATAAACAAACACAA